>NZ_JAIRBA010000003.1 GCF_022008365.1 Aequorivita vitellina | reverse complement strand
CCAATCTGGAATTCTTATATTGTGATGAAAATTTCTTGACAGAGTTGGATATCTCTCAAAATCCGAACTTAATTGAGGTTTATTGTGATTGGAACCTCTTGACATCATTGGACATTAGCCAAAATCCTGATTTATATTTGTTGTGGGCTGACCATAATGTCATTAGTGGATTTTTTGACACCACACAAAATATTGAGTTGAATTTTTTCACCTGTCTTTATAATAATATTACGGGCTTCGATCTTTCCCAAAACATAAATCTGGAAACATTTGGGGCAGCATCAAATCCAATAGAGGAACTAGACGTGCGGAATGGTAACAATGCGATTATGCAGACATTTGACGTCACAGATTCCAGCGGTTTAAAATGCATCCTCGTGGACGACGCCAGCGCCACCTATTTGGGCGACTGGCTAAAAGACCCAGGGACCACCTTTGTAAACAACCAAGCAGAGTGCGATGCGCTAGGGGTGGCAGATGCAATGCTGCAAGATTTTACTATGTATCCCAATCCGGCAACCAACACGGTTATCTTAAATCTTCCCAACCAAGGGTTTGATGGGCTGATTGTAACGGTGGCCAACAACTTGGGGCAGGTTTTGGAGCAAAAGGAACCCTTGGTAAATACAACGGTCATCCCCTTGGATGTTTCGGGCTATGCCGCGGGAATCTATTTTGTAACCCTAAAAGCGGGCAATGATATTACTACCAAAAAGTTGGTGGTGCGGTAAGATTTTTTTTTTGTACATTAAAGTTAGGAAAAAGGGAGCTTTGTTGGCTTCCTTTTTTGCTTTAAATCGGTTGCCGTTTTAATTAATTGGGTTAATCTAATTTATCAATCTTTTTTAACATTGCTATTTCCCTGAGGAATTCTTCACTATTTTTACAACAATTAATTTGAAACTACACTTATGAAATTCTTTATTGATACCGCAAACCTAGACCAAATACGCGAAGCACAAGACCTTGGCGTGCTTGATGGCGTTACCACAAATCCTTCGTTAATGGCAAAAGAAGGCATTACTGGCCGCAACAATATTTTAAAACATTATGTTGACATCTGTAATATTGTCAATGGAGATGTTTCGGCAGAGGTTATTGCAACCGATTTTGAAGGAATGGTAAAAGAAGGCGAGGAGCTGGCAGAACTTCACCCGCAAATTGTAGTAAAAATACCCATGATAAAAGACGGAGTAAAGGCGCTAAAATATTTTACCGATAATGGCATCCGTACCAATTGTACCCTTGTTTTTTCTGCTGGGCAAGCCCTATTGGCAGCAAAGGCCGGAGCCACCTATGTTTCGCCTTTTATTGGAAGATTGGACGATATTTCTACCGACGGATTGGAACTGATTGCTGACATCCGCTTAATTTATGATAATTACGGTTTTGAAACACAGATTCTTGCCGCTTCCATTCGTCATACAATGCATATTATTAATTGTGCAAAAATAGGTGCCGATGTAATGACTGGGCCGCTTTCTTCAATTGAAGGATTGCTGAATCACCCTTTGACAGATAGTGGTTTAAAGAAATTTTTAGAAGATTATAAAAAAGGAAATTAATTTGGGTTTATATAAATTCTCGCCTTCCCGAGAGCTTATCTATTTAAAAAACCGAGAAGCAGTTGTTCAAAATTTGTATTGAATAAATTGATTTTTCCTTCTAAGATTTTTCCGTCTTTGTCTAAAATCAGGGCGCTGTTCATGTATTTCAATAGCAATTTCTTTTCGGCTTCGTTTAAATTTTCAATTTGAAATTCATACAACGGATTGTAACCATTTCTATTAATGGTTTGGCGCCACTTTTTATAATGCGTGTCTGTGTTTATCCCCAAAAAGTCATATTCGGGATATTTCGATTTCAACTCGGCGGCACGGTTGTGAATATTTTTATAATTTGATGGCGATTTCCCCGACCAGAAATAAACTACGGTAGGCGCTTTAATTATGCTGTGTAAATCTTTTAAGGTGTTATCTGTATTAACCAAGGCAACATTTGGAACGGTGTTTCCTGGGTTTAGTTTTACAGTAATATTGTACATTTTACGCACCTCTTCAACGTGTTTTTTGTCTGAATTCATTTTTGCGAATTCATCAAAAAATTGTTGTTCCTCAGCAGCGTTCTTCGCATTTAAAAAATAAAACATCGCGTTAGAACGAAGGAGACTATTGCGAAGCGAATCGGAAGTAACCAAACTGTCAATAAGTTTTATCCTCCTGTAATTAAAGTCGTAGGAGTTGCGATTAATAGGGACGTCGCTTTTGTATTCTGAAAATACCAGATTCTCAAAATACCGATTCATAAAACGATAATAGGGATAATAAAACTTAAATTCTTCCAACTCAAAGTTTATCTTCTTGCGGTAGTCGAAATAATTTTCATCAAACTCAGCAATTCTATTTCTATTTGCTGCTGCATAGCGTTCTTTTTTAATATAATAATCGTAATTAATATTTGCCATTACGGCGTTTTTAAAACTTTCAACTACTTCGTTTTTAGCTATAAAATCTTTGTATTCCTTAATTTTGAGCTGCTTTAAGGAATCTATTTTATGTGTAAATTCTTTTGAAGAAAGCCCGTACCAATTTTGAAGTTTTAGGTTTTCAGTTTCATTTGTTAAATAGAGATACATCAACAGATTGTTCTGCTCGCCACCTCTTCCGGAGTATGCAAGCGATTCATCAAAATCTAAAGTATTTACGTGCAACAGTAAACTATCGCCTGGCTCTATAAAGAAAACTTGTGTTTCGTTGTGTTTAAGGTTGTAAAGCCCTGCCTTAATTTTATCGGTTTTGTATAGAAAGAAATTATTGGAGTCTAATTTTACGGTGTCTAATATCTCGTTGCCTCTAGAAAAAACAATATAATCTAAGGTGGGATTTATTATCTGGCCGCCAATCCAAGTAGTTTTTACAACATTCTCATCTTTGCTTTTACAGGAAAGTAGTACCGTGAATACTAATAGAAGAAGTAGTTTTTTAAACAATCGAGCTAATTTTAGGAATAACAAACAAATTTAGCAAGCCCTTGACACCAATTTGTTAAATGGTAGTTAAAAGGATTTTTAAAACGTTAATCTTTTCGGGGTGTCGCTTAAATACCTACTTTTGCGCAAAATTTAAAAAGTTATGCTTTCAATTTCAAATCTTTCAGTACAGTTTGGAAAACGTGTGTTGTTTGACGAGGTGAGTACACAATTCACCAAAGGTAATATATATGGTATTATTGGCGCCAATGGGGCCGGAAAATCTACCTTGTTAAAAATTATTTCGGGAAAACAGGAACCTACTTCGGGCCACGTGCATTTGGAGAAGGGAAAACGCATGTCTGTTCTTGAACAAAATCACAACGCATACGACGAGTTTAATGTACTTGAAACTGTAGTACGCGGCAATAAAGAGCTGTTTGAAATTAAAACACAAATAGACAAATTATACGAAAACTATACAGATGATAACGCCGAAAAAATTGGCGAACTTCAAGTTGCTTTTGAAGAAATGAACGGCTGGAATGCCGACAGTGATGCTGCAGCACTGCTTTCGAATCTTGGAATAGACGAAAGTCTTCATTATACAGCAATGAAAGATTTAGACGGAAAACAAAAAGTACGCGTGCTTTTGGCACAAGCACTTTTTGGTAATCCAGATGTGCTAATTATGGATGAGCCAACCAACGACTTGGATTACGAAACTATCAACTGGTTAGAAAACTTCCTGGCAAATTATGAAAACTGTGTAATTGTAGTTTCGCACGACCGTCACTTTTTAGATGCTGTTTGTACGCACATTAGCGATATAGATTTCGGAAAAATAAATCACTACAGCGGTAACTATACTTTCTGGTACGAAAGTAGCCAGCTCGCGGCACGCCAGCGCGCACAGCAGAATAAAAAGGCCGAAGAAAAGAAAAAGGAACTTCAGGAATTTATTATGCGTTTTAGTGCGAACGTAGCCAAAAGTAAGCAAGCTACTTCGCGTAAAAAAATGATTGAAAAACTAAATATTGAAGAAATTAGACCTTCAAGCCGTCGCTATCCTGCAATTATTTTTGAACGCGAGCGTGAAGCTGGCGATCAAATTTTAAGCGTTGATAATTTATCCGCCTCTATTGACGGTGAAACGCTCTTTAAAAATGTAAACATAAACCTTTCAAAAGGCGACAAAGTGGTTATTTATTCGCGTGATTCGCGTGCAGCAACTGCTTTTTATGAAATATTAAACAACAATGCAAAGGCAGATACGGGATCTTTTCAATGGGGAATTACTACAAACCAAAGTTATTTGCCACTAGACAACGAAGCGTTTTTTAAAAACAATCTTTCATTAGTAGATTGGTTGCGCCAGTACGCTAAAACGGAAGAAGAGCGCGAAGAAGTTTTCCTTCGTGGATTCTTAGGTAAAATGCTTTTTAGCGGCGAAGAAGCGCTGAAGAAAAGTAACGTGCTTTCTGGAGGTGAAAAGGTACGATGTATGCTTAGCCGCATGATGATGCAGCGCGCAAACGTACTCATGCTCGATGAGCCTACAAACCACTTAGATTTGGAATCTATTACGGCTTTCAACAATTCATTAAAAAACTTTAAGGGAACGGTCTTGCTTACAACCCATGACCACGAATTTGCACAAACCGTTGGAACGCGAGTTATAGAACTTACACCAAACGGCGCAATAGATCGCTACACAACTTTTGATGAATATATGAATGATAAAAAATTGAAGGAGCAGCGCGATAAAATGTACGCGGTGGAAGCTTAGCCATAGCTAAAAACAAAAATTTAAAACGTCAGCATTGATTTGAAAAACCTTCAAAATCAATGCTGACGTTTTTTTTAATTGGTAAAACTAAATGAGTTTTCTACGGTTTTCGTGTTACAATAGCTGTCCTGAAGCGTTTTTCCATTTATTAGAAATACAAATGCGCTAATTGGTAGAAATAGAATACTTATTGTTTTTAAAACAGTGCGATATATTTGGGCTCGCAGGCTTAATGGGTTGTCGTTTTTTAAAACAACTTTAATTTTTAATAGCTGTTTTCCAACAGTAATTGCATCATTGAAAATATCGAAAATAATAAAATACATCGCGTAGAATAAAAAGGACCAACTGATTCCGTAGGTAACAGTTTGGTCAAAGATAGTGGTTGTGCCCAACGCTCTTTCAATCTCGAAAAAGCCTGAAAATAGCGACGAGATTGTTGCGATAATCAGTAAATCGATTAAAAATGCGAATATTCTTTTGTTATTAAAGTTCATTACTGTGGAGCTTCATTTTATTATTCATCAATTTCTACTAAAAACTCATCGATGGTACTTTGAGCCTTTTCATATTCATCATTTCTGATAAAAACCATCGTTTGGTTTGCAATGCTCATGGTAAAACCTGCTCGCAAACTACTGTCGTGGTCGTTACGTTCTATTGGGCTAATGCCTATTTCGTTTAAGCGTGCAACTAAGCCTTTAGCAATTAGCGTTGGTCCGGTATATATTCGTTTTGTGTCAGACATAGATTTTTTTAACAAAGGTAGAATAGTAAACGCGTTTAAAAAATTATATTACGCACCAGGCACCGCCAATTTTATTCTATTTCTTTTAGATAAGCATCCACGATGGGTTGGGCCATTGCCAATTCGTCTTTCCGAACGAAAATACGCACTTGATCGTCAAATTTATTTCCGGAGCCAAACATAACGCCGCTTTGTTCGTCATCGCGAAGTATCGGGGTAATGTTTACTTCTTCCAGCCTGTCTACCAAAGCCTTAGCCAAAATATCTGAACCGGTATAAATGCGAACTGTTTCTTCTGTATTTGCTGTCATAATTTTATTTTTTTAAACTCTTAATATTTATCTTCTACCTATTACCAACAACCTATAACCTAGATTTAAGCATTGTAATATTTGCTGTTCCAAATTGCGTTATTGAAATTTTTCCCTTTTGAAAAGCCGTAAAGAATTACCATTCCGCCCATCCCGATAAAAATGAAGAAAGCCAAAAATAAATACTCGCCAATTCCGGCGTGGGGGGTGAGCCATTGCATTGGCACAATTGCAGTAAGAAGTATGCTTAAAACCACCACAGTAAACACCAAATTATCAAAATATTTATACGGCCACATAAGCAATTTTCTAAACGGGTGTAAGTCTTTCCCCCATTTGTGAATTAGGTAAAAATAATCATTGCCCATTGGTGCAAAAAGTAAGGGATCGTCTGCATTTTCTAGTTTTAGCAATTTTGCTGGTGCAACTATTTTAAAATTTTTTAAGGCAATCTCGTGTTTATTTTCAAGGCTTCTTATTTTTGAAATGGCTTCTTCGGGAAAATCTCCCTTAAAATAATGCGAATCTAAAAACCGCAAACGATAGGTAATGCATAGGTTTTTAATATCGTCAATATGAAAAATATGCGAGCCGTCCAACAAGTCAAAATTGAAATTGTTTTCTGTTTCAACAGATTTTTTAGTTAAGGTTGAAAGAATTTCTTCGCGTTGCTTTGAGTTTTTAGAAAATATACGTTGTACTTCCTCCATAACAGCTTGCTCGTTAATGCGTTTGGATCGCGATTTTAGCAGCTGTTTTTCAATATTTGTTCTTGAAAACATGATCAGTATTTTTTTGGAAAACTAAATTTACACAGTACATTTCAGCAAAACAACAATTTAACACATTTGCGGGTATTTTTTTAATAAATTCAAGCCTTTTGCGTTTATGGAATAATTGGCTTTGTATTTTATTATATTTACAGCCATAATTTTTTAGTAATTGTCCAATACCAATTTATAAGTCAAATGCCAATGAAAAATCAGGCATTTCAATTTCGGCTTTTAAAACTATTTAAAACAGATGAAACTTAACCGTATATTTTTTCTACTTTTTATAATTTGCTTCGGCACTACTGTTTCGGCACAAAAATATCTTTCAACTAATAATAAAGAGGTTTCCAAAGTTTTGGGTGAAAGCAATTTCACCTCTAGCAAAACCTTTTACGAAAATTTAGAAGAAGCACCAGATTTTACCCTTTTGGCGAAAATTTTAAAAAACGATCCATTGCGAAAAACGCTGGAAAAGCAAGAAATGGTAACTATTTTTGCTATTGCAGATGAAGCCTTTACCGATTTGCCTGAAAAAACCAGAGATTCAATTTTGGATAATTCCAGATTGGTAAACGCAATTGTGAAATATTTAGCCGTTCCTGGCAGATTAGATAAAAACAGTCTTGAAAATGCAGTTAAAGAAAATGGTGGGCAAGCCTATCTAACTACAGTTGAAGGGCAGCGATTGGGCATTAAAGAAGAAGACGGAGTGCTTATGCTGTTTGATGAAGACAACAATACCGCAACAATTATAGCATCAGATTTTTACCATAAAAATGGATTTTTTCATATAGTAAATGGCTTGGTATTCCCACCTTCTGGGAATTAGTTTTAAATACACTTAAAACAAAAAACGGCGACTTTTTAAAGGTCGCCGTTTTTTTATTTCAATATCTGTTTATCGCAGCGAAGCTCCAAATTCACTTTCAAATTTGTGCTGCAACTTCTTCATTATTTTGTCAACCTGTTTGTCCGTCAGTGTTTTTTCAGCGTCTTTAATGGTGAAGCTAAGGGCATAACTCTTTTTTCCTTCGGGCAGATTTTTGCCTTTGTAAACATCAAACAAGGTAACAGATTTTAAAAGTTTTTTTTCTGTTTGAAGTGCAGCTTTACGCAGATCGTCAAATTTTACAGCGTCGTCCAAAAGCAATGCGAAATCGCGCTGAACTGCTTGAAATTTGGCAATTGGTTTTAACTTGAAGTTTTTCGTAGAAATTTGTTTTAGCACCGCATCCCAATTAAAATCTGCGAAGAAAACTTCGGCGTCAACGTCAAATTCGGTTGTTATTTTTTGCTTCACTATTCCAAATTCGACAATAATATCTTTGTTTCTTTTAAAGGCAATTGCTTCAGAAAACACATCGTTTTCGGTAGTTTCTTCTGAATAATCATCAAGACCTAAGCGCTCCATTATAGCGGCAACTGTCCCTTTTCCGAAGAAAAAATTGCTATGTTTTTCGGGCACAGCCCAGTTGCTTTTAGCTTTTAAACCGGTGATAAACAATGATAAATGTTTCATTTCTGTACGGCCACCCGGGAAATTGTGATAGGTTTTCCCGAATTCAAAAAACTTTAAATCACTGCTTTTTCTGTTGCTGTTGTATTCAATTGCTTCCAAGCCAGAAAACAGCATAGATTGGCGCATTACTGATAAATCCTGACTTAACGGATTCAGCATCGATACGTTAAAATGATCCTTTATAGTTTCACTTAAACCGGAATAATTTGGGGATGTAAGCGAGTTGTTCAGCATTTCGTGATACCCAAGTGCCGTGAGTTGCGAAGCTATTTTATTTTGAACCGAATAATCGCTGCCCGGTAAAATCGTGGAAATAGAAGCGTTTAATTTTTCAGTAAATTTTACATTGTTATAACCGTAAACACGAAGAATTTCCTCAATAACATCCACGTCGCGCGTAACGTCGTTGCGGTATGCGGGAATTGTCATCCCAATTCCAGTTTCGGTTACATTATTAATTTTCATCTCCAGCGACGTAAGAATTTCCTTGATGGTTTCCTTTGAAATTTCTTCACCAATTAATTTATCGGCCTTTTCAAAATTTAGGAAAACTTGATGGTCATCAATTTTTTTAGGGTAAAAATCAATTAAATCACTTGTTATTTCTCCGCCTGCAACTTGAAGAATTAAAATGGCGGCACGCCTCAGGGCATAGTCTGTAATGTTAGGATCTATTCCTCTTTCAAATCTGAACGAAGCATCGGTACTTAAACTGTGTCGTTTTGCAGTTTTGCGAATACTAACCGGATTAAAATAGGCACTTTCTAAGAAAATGCTGGTTGTTTCTTCGGTTACACCGCTATTTATTCCGCCGTAAACACCGGCGATACACATGGGTTTTTCGGCATCGCAAATCATTAAATCTTCTTCGTGAAGCTCGCGCTCAACGCCGTCTAAAGTGGTGAATTTAGTTCCCGTGGGCAAAGTCTTTACCTTTACCGTATTTCCTGTAATTTTTGCTGTGTCGAAGGCATGTAACGGCTGCCCAAGTTCGTGTAGCACATAATTTGTAACATCAACAATGTTGTTGATAGGTGAAATACCTATGGCCTTCAACCTATTTTGAATCCAAATAGGAGAGGCTCCAACTTTAATATTGCTAATTGTAATTCCGCAATAACGAGGTGCCAAAGTGCTGTTTTCAACTTTTATATCAATTTTCAGCGTGCGATTATCTACTCTAAAACTACTTGATGAAGGGGTGTTTAGTTTTGTAGAAATATCGTGGTGAAGCAAGCCAGCTTTTAAATCGCGAGCGACACCCCAATGGCTCATGGCATCGGCTCTATTGGGTGTAAGACCTATTTCAAAAACTTTGTCGTTTTCAACTTCCAAAACCTTTGCGAGCGGGGTTCCAGGTTTAAGTTTTCCGTCTAAAACCATAATTCCGTCGTGCGATTTTCCGATACCTAATTCGTCTTCGGCACAGATCATTCCTTCGCTAACTTCGCCGCGAATTTTACCTTTTTTTATCTCCCAAGGTTTTTCATCGGCATCATAAAGTGTAGTGCCAATGGTGGCTACGGGTACTTTTTGACCAACGGCAACATTGGGTGCGCCACAAACTATTTGCAAAACTTCACCGCTGCCCACATCTACTTTAGTCACTTTTAATCGGTCTGCATTTGTGTGCTGAACGCATTCTAAAACGTGCCCAACCACAACCCCTTCCAAGCCGCCTTTTACGGAAGAAAAGTCCTCTATTCCTTCTACTTCAAGACCGAGGTCTGTTAATAGTTCGCCAGTTTTTTCGGCATCCCACGGCAGGTTGATAAATTCTTTAAGCCAATTGTAAGAAATATTCATAAGTGTAAAATTCTAAACAGTGGGCAAAGATAATATTCTATTGGTTATTGTTTATGGTTTCTTGTTTATTGTTTTTTAGAAATGGTTGCCGTTTTTTTGAACCTGCAAGGTTTCCAAAACCTTGTTTTATACTAGCGTCTGTTTTTTTTAGCCGATGAAACATTCCCCAGAAAATAAAGTACAACCAGCAATGTTGCAAAGGCAGATACAAAAAACGTAACATTCGCTCCAAAATAAAACCACAACAAACCAGCCATAACACTCGCAATCATTGCGATTATACTTTGAAATGCGGAATATGTGCCCACGGCCGTCGCGGTGTCTTTTTCTTTGGAAATATTAGTAATCCACGCTTTTGAAATACCTTCGGTTGCGGCTGCGTAAATTCCATAGCCGAAAAAGAGGGCGATAATGGCGTATAGATTTGTTGTTAAACTCATTCCGAAGTAAACCAAACTGAAGATTATTAATCCGAAAACAAACATTTTTTTCAACCCAATTTTATCAGCGAAACTTCCCAAAGGGAATGCAGTGAGGGCGTAAATTAAATTGTAGAAAATGTAAATGCCAATTACCCAAGTGTCATCCAGTCCGGCGTCTTTCGCTTTTAAAAGAAGAAACACATCGCTGCTATTGAAAAGTGCGAAGAATAATAATCCGAGAACTACTTTTCGGTATTCCGAAGAACTTTGTTTCCAATAATTAAGGAACGAGAAGAAGGATAGCTTTTTCTTTTCAGCGACGATTTCAACTTTTTTGTCTTTCAAGAGAAGCGACGCCACAACCGCCAAAACTCCGGGAATAAAAGCAATGTAAAAAAGGTTGATATAATCTGCCGGATAATAATATAAATAGATTAGCGCGAGGGCGGGACCCAAAACGGCACCAAACGTATCCATAGAGCGATGGAAGCCAAAAACTTTTCCCTTGTTAGCTTTTGTTGTTTCGGCCGAAAGCATTGCATCGCGCGCCCCGGTACGGATTCCTTTTCCGAGTCGATCAATTGTGCGGACAAAAAATATGTAGATTGGATAAACAAAAAACGCCATCATTGGCTTTGAAATGGCGCTAAGCGAATACCCCAATTGTACGAATGGCGCGCGCTTGGCTTTGCTGTCGCTCAACTGTCCAAAATAGCCTTTGCTCAGTCCCGCTACGGCTTCTACCAAACCTTCCAAAATTCCAATCAACAAAATTGAAAACCCGATACTTTTTAAATAGATGGGGATGATTGGATAAAGCATTTCGCTGGCCATATCTGTAAATAGACTGACGAGCGACAGAATCCATACGGTGCGGGTGATGGGTTTCAATTTCTTTGAATTTACTTTTAAAGGTAATTCAATTTATATTTTTACGGACTATTTTTCAGCTTTAAACGCGATGGCTTTGTTGGAACATGTCGCTAATTCTTCTTATATTGAAATTATCCATTAATACGTCAATTTATGAAGTTGCGTGCAACACTTTTAATGATTTTTTCACTTATGATGGCATCTGCTCAAAATTTCACGGAAAAGGCAAAATTGCTCGTGAACGCTTCCAGTTTAGACCCACTGATTGCTGCTGCGGGCGATAAAAAGTTAGTCTTGCTGGGAGAAGCCAGTCACGGCACTCACGAATATTATGTGTGGCGAGATATTATAAGCAGACGACTTATAACGGAACACAACTTTAATTTTATTGCTGTGGAAGGTGACTTCGCTAGTCTTTACAATCTAAACCAATATGTAAAAAATGTTGAAGGCGCTGGAAAGTCAGCACGCGAAGTTTTAATGAAACTAAACCGTTGGCCCACTTGGATGTGGGCGAACGAAGAAGTTGTAGCCCTTGCCGAATGGTTACGAAAACACAACGATTCTTTGCCACAGGATAAGAAAGTTGGGTTTTACGGGATGGATGTTTACGATGAATGGCATTCCAAAGAAATGGTTTTGGAGGTACTTAAAAAAACGGATGAATCAAGTTTTAACTTCGCCAAGCAGCAATACAATTGTTTTAATCCACACAAAGGTGAAAGTTGGCAATACGCCCACGCGGTAAAAGGCGGAAAAGAAGATTGTGCCGCAGCTACAAAACGAGTGGTTGACTATATAAGAAGCAATCGCGAGGCTTTAAAAGCGCTTCCGGACGACACTTATTTTTATTTACTTCAGAATGCAATTGTGGTACATAATGCCGAGGAATTTTATCGTGAAAGTGTGGCCTCAAAAGATGCAGTTTCTTGGAATTCCAGGGTTTTTCATATGCGGGAAACAGTGGGAGACTTACTTACACTTTACGGTGAAAATTCAAAAGGAGTGGTTTGGGCACACAACACACATATTGGCGATGCCTCGTTTACCAGCATGCGAAATACTGGTGAAAAAAATATCGGACAACTCAAGCGGGAAAGTTTAGGGAAGGAGAATGTTTTTCTAATTGGTTTTGCCAGTTATAAAGGTAAAGTTATGGCGGGTTCCAGATGGGGTGCCAGAATGGAAGAAATGACCATTCCTAACGCCATTCGAAATAGTGTTGAAACCAAACTAAAAAAAACTGGAATGGATGCCTGTTATTTTATTTTTGATGAAGCCGATCGTCAAGAGGAAAACTTGGAAGTAATGGGCCATAGAGCAATAGGGGTGGTGTACAACCCTCAATTTGACAGACGGCAGTTTGTGCCCACTATTGTACCGATGCGGTATGATGCCCTACTGTTTTTTAAGGAAACCACCGCGTTGAGGCCTCTGCATAGGTAGTTTATTTCTTCAAATTTCTGAACCGTTGCAACAGCGTAGGGTGCGAGTAATGCACAAATACATACAAGGGATGTGGGGTGAGATTGCTGAGACTGTTTTTTGATAGTTTTTTTAATCCCGAAATCAATGGACGCGCGGCATAAGTGTGTTTTGCGAAATTGTCTGCTTGGTATTCAAACTTTCTGCTTAAAAAATTCATTATAAAATTAGTAATCCCAGAAATGGGACTGTATAGTACGCCGAAAGCTATTAGCCCAATATGAAAAGAGGGTTTTGAAACATTTAAAGCTTCGGATAATAACGGATTTCCTATAAATAACGACAACAACCACAGGGTAAAACCAGTAGTAATAATGGCTGCAAAAAGGTTGATGATAATATGGTTGCGTTTGTAATGGCCCACTTCGTGCGCGAGGACGGCAACTATTTCTTCTTCGTTTAAATCTTTTATTAAAGTGTCGTAAAGTGTAACGCGTTTTTCACTTCCAAAGCCAGAAAAATAGGCATTTGCTTTTGTACTGCGTTTACTGCCGTCTATTACAAAAATTTTGTCGAGGGTAAAACCTACTTTCGTGGCATACGTTTCTATTTGTGAACGCAGCGAACCTTCTTCAAGCGGGGTTTGTTTGTTGAATAAGGGAACGATAAAACGTGCATAAAACAAATTCATCAATACGGTAAAAACCGTAACGATGCCCCAAGCATAAAGCCAAAAATTCGCGCCTGTGCTCTGATAAAACCAAATAATGGCGCCCAAAAGAAGCCCGCCAATAACCGCGCCCATCAGCCAACCTTTCAGTTTATCGAGGAAAAAAGTTTTGCGCGTAGTTTTGTTAAACCCGTATTTTTCTTCAATTACAAAAGTGCTGTAGTAACTGAAGGGAGTGCTTAAAATATCGCTGGCAATCATTATTATTCCGAAGAAGAGCAAAGCGATTACTATTTCGTTGCTGGAGATTGATCGCGCTAATTCATCCACAAAAGCAAAGCCGTCAAAAAAGAAAAATAGGAGGGTAGCAACAAGTGATACAGCCGAAGTGAGAACCCCAAATTTATAGCGCTCTTTTTTATACCGCTGCGATTTTTTGTATTCTTCCTCATCAAAAACATCCTGCAATTCTGCGGGAAGCGGATCTCCAAAATGTTGGGAATTTAGAAAATCTAACACTTGATCTATCACAAAACTGATAAGCAGAATTGCGATTATTATGAGGAAAAGGGTTTCTGGTGTCAAGGGGAAAGAATCAAGGTTAAAATTTCAATTTCTTTTTTAAAAGCTAGAGCAGTTTTCTTTTTAGAAATTAGAGGGCTGTTCGTTGTCTTTTCGCCTCAAATATAAGGATTCCCGCGGCCACTGAAACATTCATACTGTCAATTTCGCCTTCCATTGGGATGATGATATTTTGGGTGCTGTTTTCTAGCCATTCTTTGGAAAGACCGGTGGCTTCAGTTCCAACTACAATCGCCGTACTTTCTTTGAAATTACAAGTGTGGTAAGGCACCGAAGCTTCCAAAGCAGCACAATAAATATTGACATTGTTTGCTTTCAAAAACGCAATTATCTCCGAAGTACTTCCCGTGGCAATTCTATTTGTAAACAAACAACCCACACTACTGCGGATGATGTTTGGATTGTACATATCTGTTTTCGGGTTGGCAATAATTACCGCATCTACATTTGCGGCATCTGCGGTGCGAAGAAGCGCGCCAATGTTCCCTGGTTTTTCGGGTGCTTCGGCTATTAAAATTAACGGCTCTTCGGCTCCGCTCAGGGACCGGTCATTGAGGGCTTCGGCTACGCTCTGCCTAGACTCTGTCGAAATGACCAAGTTTGAAAGATTTAAATCTTTCGAATGTGCTATAGCCAAAACGCCTTCTGTAGAGCCACGATAGGCGATTTTTTCGTAGATTTCTGAAGTAATTTCAATGAATTCTGCTTCGCTGTTGGCGGATTCCTTCAATGTGAAAATTTCTTCTTCGGAAATGATTTCGGAACAGAAAAGTAGGGTTTTCAAAAGATAGCCACCTTTTATTGCCAGTGAAATTTCACGAAACCCTTCAATAATAAAAAGATTTGTTTTCCGGCGTTCGCGCGATTTTTCCTGTAATAAAACAATTTGTTTTATCAGCGGATTATGAAAACTTGTGATGTTCTTGTGCATTGCGCAAAGATACGCTACTGAAAATTATTTATTGCGGAGGATTTTGCTTTCTATTTCAGGATATATAACAATTCTTTGCTGAATTGAACTTCCTGTTTTCAATGTTAAAACTTTCTTAACGTTTTAAAATGTTTTTATATCTTGCGGGAAAAATATTACGTATGATGAGGTTAGTACTTTTAATAAGCTTGCTTATAACTTCAATTTCGTTATCTGCCCAAGTTGTGGCAAATCCGGCTCCAGATTTATTTGCCTGCGATATAAATAATGATGGAGCAGAAATGTTTGATTTAACGGTAAACGATGCTATTATTATTGGTATCCAAAATCCCTCGGATTTTCAACTTACGTATCACTTAAGCCAATCTGATGCGGATGCTGCAATAAATCCGATAGCAAATCCGTCAAACTACGTTGCTATTGCTCCCGTTGAAACAATTTATGCGAGACTACAGGAATTAGGAACTGGCGATTTTGATACAACTAATTTTGAATTAATTATAGACCCAACACCCCCAAACCTAGGCCCTTTTGAAATGATGTTATGCGATGATGAAATAGGTGGAAGTACTCCAACCGATGAAATTTCTACCTTCGATCTTACCAGTATCCACAATGAAGTTACAAATGGCGATCCAAGCCTAACAGTAACATGGTTTATGAACGCTGCCGATGAAGCAGCGAATATTCCTATTCCAAATCCTTCCGCATATCAGAATATTGCGACTCCACAAACCGTAATTGGTAGAGTCGCTTTTGCCAATGGTTGTAAAACCCTTGTTACGCTTACTTTAAGTGTATTGCCAAACCCTAACCCCAATCAAAACCCTGATCCACTTCTAGTTTGTGATGATGACAATGATGGCTTTGGTATTTTCGATCTGACTGTAAAAGATGCCGAAATTGGTAACGGTCAACAAAATATAAATATTACTTATCATGAAACCGAAATTGATGCACACAATGGAACATTCCCACTTCCTAGTCCTTATGAAAATATCGTTCCATATTCACAAACTGTTTATGTGCGAGTTGAAGATTCCTCAACGGGATGTTACACAATTGTTGAACTCGAATTATTAGTAAACGAAATCCCCCCAATAACCCAACCCAATAACCTATTTATAAATGAAGGCGATGGCGACGGGTTCGCGATTTTTGATCTTACGGTGAATATTCCCGTAATGTTGGCGGGTTTAAATCCTTCAGATTTTGTGGTTTCTTTCCACGAAACGGAAGCAGATGCTCTAAATAATGTACTTATTATAATACCTCCTACAGCATATTATAACATTTCAAACCCACAAACTATTTACGTTCGTGTTGAAAATGTGAATACTGACTGCGCTGTGGTTACTTCTTTTGAAATCGCTACAGATGAACTAACCCCAGATGCAGACGGCGATGGCATAGCAAATGAAGATGAAGACATAAACGGCAACGGCAACCTAAACGATGACGACACCGATGGCGACGGAATCCCGAATTATTTAGACAACGATGACGATGGCGATTCAGTGCTTACTTTAATTGAAACAACAGGAATTGGCGCAGGCGTTGCCCCATCGTATATTTATATTGATACCGATGGCGACGGTGTAGAAAATTATTTAGACAATGACGATGACGGCGATGGCACTTTAACGATTGATGAGGATTATAACAACAACGGCACGCCACTTGACGACGACACAAATGGCAACGGTATTCCAGATTTCTTGGATGACGAAGTGTTCCTCTCTGTAAATTCTTTCGGTTTTGAAAACTTAGAAATTTATCCGAACCCAACTTCGGAAAGCTTTACCGTTCGGTCTTCACAATTAATTTTGGAAACAACTATTTCAGTGTATGACATTCAAGGGAAACTATTATTTTCTGAAAAAATGCTACCGCAAAACGGAAAGTTAACAATGGATATTTCTTCTTTGGAAAACGGCGTGTATTTCGTGAAGATTTCTTCCGAAGAAAATTCAATAGTGAAGAAAATTATAAAGCACTAATCGTGCTAGTCTAAAATCTCATATCTCAAGTCTCACGTCTATTAATCATAAACATTTCTAAAAAGCTTCCCCAGCACGGGTAGCTTTTTTACATTTAATGATTAAGAAACCAACCATTATGAAAAAACTAATTTTATTATTTACACTAGTCCTTTCACTTTGGGCGTGTAAAAACGATCAAAAAACTAGCGGCGAAGACCCGCGGGTTGAAGGAACAGAATTAGACACCACCGGAGTTGAAGCCCCTGCTGGCGAAGCGAGGGATGCAAGTGTGAATACTCCAAAAACCTTTCCAACACAACTTCAAAGTGTATTTACGGCACACGGCGGATTAGACCACTGGAAGCAAATGAATAACCTTTGTTTTGAAATGAAAGGGAAAAATGGTGACGAAGTTCACACAATTTCACTGCCAAATAGACAAAACAAAATAGAATCTAAAGATTGGTCCATTGGTAACGACGCAAATGGTGTTTGGCTTTTAAGACACGATTTAGGTTATGAAGGCAACCCCGTTTTTTACCATAATTTGATGTTCTATTTTTATGCAATGCCTTTTATAATTTCTGATCCGGGCACCAATTATACCGCTGTAGAACCTACTGAATTGGACGGTGAAATGTACAACGGAGTTAAAATTTCGTATAACGATAACGTGGGCGATTCACCGGAAGATGAATACATTTTATATTTCGACCCCACAACCAATAAAATGGAATGGTTGGCATATACTGTTACGTTTAAGGATCAAAAGAAAAGCGACGACTGGCACTATATAAAATACGACAAATGGCAAGAAGTAAACGGACTTTTACTGCCTGAAAAATTGGTTTGGTACAATGTTGAAAACGGCAAACCAAAAGGAAAAAAGATGGATATAAAATTTGATAAAGTAACCGCCACCGAAACGATGCTCGATGCTTCTGTTTTCGCGAAACCCGATGAAGCGCAATATGTGAAGTAGGGGTGAAATGTCCGTTTTTCGATTTCAGTTTCGTCCAGAAACCCATCGGGATCGATTTCAAAGCGTTCTATCTTCAAAATAATTTACAACCAAAGCCACCATATAATCATAACTCATGATGCCGCGGCTTTGGTTGTTTGCTTTTAAAAAGTTGTCCCAAAATATTTTTGAAAAATCCTCCAATGGATTTTGATAGCTTTCCCAAAAATCGCGCATTTCTTTATAGCTTTCCAAAATCCCAGGGTTTATGGTGGTTAAAAGCTCGAAGTATTTTGGCTCGTCTCTTCGTGCAATTTCATTGATTAAATATCGCAGTGTAAAAATATATCCCGCATATTGAATATACAGATCGTCGTTGTGCAGTGTGGAAAGCGTAGCAATAAAATTAGCTTCGTTTTCAGCGGCAAAACCTATTTGGTGCGCTTCTTCGTGACAAGCAACTACTGGAAACTTATAAGTTGTAATCAAGTTGTTTACTTGCGCTTCGCCCGAAAAAGGATTTAAATAGCCGCTGTAACCCATAATTGTAAGTCCTAAACTCCAACCGCTCTTTTTAAGACTTCGCGGCGAAATGGCGAGCTTTGGAAACTCCTTTTCCAAATTTTGGTAGCCGTTTAAAGTTTTTTTGAAAATTTCCTTCTGCGTATAAGGCAAATCTATTTTTACACTATCGGCATACCCCAGCTCGCGGTGCATCGCGTTGCTTTTTTCAATAAAACGTTGGGTTGTGTTTACTAGTTGCTCTGTAGTGTAATCGCTCTCTAAATGTAGCGATTTGTGAAGAGGCAATCGGTAATAATTAAATCCCCAAAGCACGTGAAACATTAAATATACTACCGAAACGGCTGCCAGAATATCCATAAAAAAGTGGACAGTATCGTTTTTAAGCCTTTTCGCATTTTTATAAAGCCAACGAATGGCAACTATAATTATGAGCAAATAAAACAGATCGCCAACTGAAAATGGAACCCACCCAAAAATGTAACGCGATATTTTTGAAATCCACGGATAGATGCCGAGACTGTAATATTTTTCAACGAACTCCGGGAATTGTTTTAAAACTTGAAGTGCAATTATCTGCACAAATAGAAATATAGCGAGGAATGCTGAGGTTCGTTTTTGCATAATCCAAACTTACGAAGGAATTCTTTCACTACATAATTTTTATAGCGATCACAAAACCGTAAATTTGCGGAAATATAACCACGAATACACGAAAATATTTCTATATAATATTTCAGAAATATGCATTTCTTAGAAATACGTCATTTTATAAACTCAATTATTCGAGAATTCGTGGTAAAAAATGTTTTACTGAAAATTTTGTTTAACCTTAAAAAGATTTCCGCCTTCGCGGGAAAAACAATATGAACGAAGAAATAAGAAACCTTAAGCCCAAAGCCCTTTGGAACAAATTTGCAGACCTAAACGCCGTGCCACGCCCTTCAAAAAAGGAGGAACGTGTAATTGCGTTTATGAAAGATTTCGGAAAGAATCTTGGTTTAGAAACTATTGAAGACGAAGTGGGTAACGTGATAATCCGCAAGCCTGCTACCAAAGGTTTGGAAGATAGAAAAATGGTTGTTTTACAAAGCCATTTAGATATGGTTCATCAAAAAAATAACGACACCGATTTCAATTTTGATACGCAAGGAATTGAAATGTACATTGATGGTGACTGGGTTCGTGCAAAAGGCACTACGCTTGGAGCCGACAACGGTTTGGGAGTTGCAACCATTATGGCAATTCTTGAAAGCAACAAAATTGAACACCCAGCAATTGAAGCACTTTTTACAATTGACGAAGAAACAGGAATGACGGGTGCCAAAGGCTTAAAAGGCGGTTTGCTGAAAGGCGATATTCTTTTAAACCTCGACACCGAAGAAGATGATGAAATAGGCGTAGGCTGTGCTGGTGGCGTAGATATTACCGCAACTGGGACATATTCTGAAATAAACGCTCCGCAAAATGCTGTTGCTTTCACCATTAAAGTGAAAGGACTAAACGGCGGCCATAGCGGAATGGACATCATTAAAGGTTTGGGGAATGCGAATAAGCTAATGAACCGAGTGCTTTTTGCTACAAACGATTTTATGCAATTAACAAAACTGGAAGGCGGAAGTCTTCGCAACGCAATCCCGAGAGAAAGCGTGGCGCAAGTTGTAGTTACTTCGGAAGAAAAGTTTAACTCAGCTTTTGAAAAGATAAAAAACGATATTCTTACGGAATACAAATCTTTGGAAGAAAACTTGACTATTACTGCTGAAAAAAGTAGTGAGGCCAATGCGAAAACTATGGCAGCGGCAGATCAAACTAATTTTTTAAATGCACTGAATGCTGCTCACAATGGTGTTTACCGAATGAGCCCAGATATTGAAGATTTGGTTGAAACTTCAAATAACATTGCAAAAGTTTCGGTTGTA
The DNA here is from genome assembly GCF_022008365.1 of Aequorivita vitellina. Classification (GTDB taxonomy): domain Bacteria; phylum Bacteroidota; class Bacteroidia; order Flavobacteriales; family Flavobacteriaceae; genus Aequorivita; species Aequorivita vitellina. Next base: position 159,378 of record NZ_JAIRBA010000003.1, on the reverse strand, counting down.
AACGGAACTATTAAAGTTGAATGTTTAACTCGAAGCTCGGTAGAATCTTCAAAAGACGCCTTGGCAAATGCGCTTACATCTACTTTTGAACTTGCAGGGTACGATGTAAATTTAGCTGGCGATTATCCAGGTTGGGCACCAAATATGGACAGCGCTATTTTAAAAGTTTTAGATAGTCTTTACCAAAAAATGAATGGCGAAAAAGCTAACGTAGCCGCTTGCCACGCTGGATTGGAATGTGGTATTTTAGGTCAGAATTATCCTGGAATGGATATGATTTCTTTCGGACCAACTATTAAAGGAGCACACTCTCCCGATGAACGCGCAAGTATTTCTTCTGCTCAAAAATACTGGGAATTTGTATTGGAAATTTTAAAGAATATTCCGAAGAAATAGAGCCATGAAAAACGAGCGCTTGCTCCTCCGCTAAAGCTACAGCGGCACGCGGGCGCTGCACGAATCACGACAGATTCGACTATTTTTTAAATTTGTTCTTTTGAATAAAACTGAAAACATACTATATATATCACAATTTGTCGTGGGTCGCTTTAGTCGTGTTTCGTGATTCCTTTTCAATTCTGAATAAAAAAAAAGAGGAGCCAGTTTTTAATTGGCTCCTCTTTTTCTTTATAAGTAAGTCTGTAATTACTCTACAATCTCAACAATTTCTAGTTGGAAAATCAATTCAGAATCTGGAGGGATAACACCTGGAATTCCTCTTTTTCCGTATGCCAAATGTGAAGGGATAAAGATGGTTGTTTTATCGCCTACCTTCATATTTAATAGACCTTCGCGGAAGCCTGGAATCAATTTTGCTTCGGTGCTGTAATCTGTTGGTACTGGTATATATTGTCCGGCAGCTTTGCGCATTTCGTCAACCATTTCAAACTTTTCTGCATTTGATAGAATGTTGGAATCAAAAAGATGTCCGTCTGCAAGATAACCTGCATAGTTCATCAAAATTTTGTCGCCTTCTTTTGGTTGTGGGCCTTCTCCTTTTTCGTTAAAATATATTTTTACTCCCGAAGGTAAAGAATCTGCTTTTGCCCGTAACGCCTCAAGTTCCTTGGCTTGTTCTGCTGCTACTTTAGTAATGCGCTCTTCTTTTTCCTTCTTTTCTTTTTCAAGTTTGGCCATCTCTTCGGTAAAATAAGGCACTTTTACTTTTCCTTTGTTTATTATGTTTACCGTTTCTATAATAACCGGCTCTTTTGGTTTGTCGCCAGGTTTTTCGGTTTCCACATTTCCTATTGAATCCACAACTTCCTGCCCTAATACTATTTCGCCAAAAATAGTATGACGGCCGTTTAACCACGGAGTTTCCTTAAGCGTGATAAAAAACTGGCTACCGTTTGTGTCTGGGCCAGAGTTTGCCATTGCTAAAAGTCCTTTTTCTGTAAAATGAATAGAATCGTTAGGTTCATCAGGAAAGGCATAGCCGGGGTTGCCTGTACCGTCGCCTTTTGGGTCACCACCTTGAATCATAAAATCCTTAATAACGCGGTGGAATGTAAGTCCGTCGTAAAAACGCTTTCCTTTGTAAAGGGAGTCAACCATTCCATTTGTGCCTTCGGCCAAAGCTACAAAGTTAGAAACTGTAAGTGGTGCAGTTTCGTTTTTAAGTTTAGCAACAAATGTTCCTTTATTGGTAACAAATTCAGCATAAACGCCGTCCTTTAGTTCAGGGTATTTTTCTTGACAGGAAGCAAATGCAAGGGTAAGTAGTAAAAATAAAAATGTTAGTTTTTTCATCTTTTTAAAAATTAATTTTAGTTTGATTGTTCAATTGAATGTAGTGTAATTGTGCTCTGCACCGGTATGTTGGTGCCGAGTTTTGCTTCAATTCCATAATAGCCAAAGGCTTTATAGGAAGGAAAAAGGAAGGTAACTGTTTCGCCCGCCTTCATAAGTTTAATGCCTTCGCGCACACCCGAAATTAGGTCTTGATTGCTTTGGTCTACTTTGTATTGTTGCACGCCGTTTTCTTCTTCTGAAAGAATAATGCTGCCGTTGAGGTCTTTAATGTTGTAACTGAATTTTACGATATCGCCCAAATCTGGCTTTTCGGTACTGGTTGTGTCTCTTTTATTGTAGAAATACCAAAATCCATTTTCAGATGAAATATAATCTGTGGTAGAGTCATTGGCCATCATTTTTTCGATGTAGCTTTTCTCTTCGTCGTAGATTTTTTTGTTGCGTTCTGCAGATTCCTTTATAAAAGTTCCGGATGCACTTTGTACTGGCCGCCGTGCTTCGGGGCTTTTGCAAGAAATAATTAGGGCAAAAAACAACGTACTATAAAACAGCTTATAAAGCATTTGTGAGTTCATTTTTATATCGTGGCAAGATACTAATAAATTCGTTTATTGTTTTGTTAAGGTCTTGCGAACTTTTTCCACCCGCAGCGTTAATGTGGCCTCCGCCGCTGTAATGGTTGCGTGCAAAATCGTTCACCGAGAAATGACCTTTACTTCTAAACGAAATTTTTACAATACTTTCTTGCTTATTCTCTATAAATATAACTGCAAAATTTATTCCCTTTACAGATAGCGCATAATTTACAAATCCCTCGGTGTCACCTTTTTTGAAATTGTGATCGTCTAAATCTTTTTGAGTAAGCGTTATGTATGCCGTGTGCAATTCGGGCAAAATTACGAGATTGTTTAAAGCTACGCCTAGCAATTTCATTCTTTCTGGACTGTTGGTGTCGTAAACATTTTGGTTTACAGTTGCACTTTCTGCGCCGGCTTCAATCAATTTTGCCGCAACTCTGTGGGTGGTTGGGCTAGTGGAGGAGAATCGGAAGGATCCGGTATCGGTCATTATTCCCGTATAGAGATTGACGGCGATTTCTTTTGAAAGTTTTTCGGTTTTACCCAAAGCGTCTATAAAATGATAAACCATTTCGGAAGTGGAACTCATTTTTACATCGCTATACGTTGCCGCTGCGTAATCTGCGGGCTGTTGGTGATGGTCTATCATCACAAATTTAGCAGCAGTATTTTCCAAAACGGTCTGCAATTCGCCAACTCTGTCTAAACTATTAAAATCTAAAGTGAATACCACGTTGGCTGTTTTTACTAAATCGGCAGTTGTTTCTCTATCTTTTTCGTAGATAATTATCTCTTCAACTCCGGGAAGCCATTTTAAGAAATCTGGAAAATCATTGGGCATAACAACTGTAGTGTTGTGGCCTAAACTTTTCAGAAAAAAAGAAAGTCCCAAACATGAGCCAACCGCGTCGCCATCAGGGTTTTTGTGGCCTACAATTACAATTTCTTGTGGTGAAGCTAGTAGTTTTTCAACAATTTGGGTAGTATCTTTTTTCATAGGGGGCGAAGATACAATAAAAGCCCCCTAACCCCCAAAGGGGGAATTCGCACAATTGCGTTTTTGTACGTAAATTTTAAAATATATTTATAAAAGGTGAAACAGGGAAACTGCAATCGCTTTTCCCGCGCCCAGTACACACAGGTTTTTAGATACTTGCAGAAGGGTTGTTTTTTGTTTTTTTGTAATTGAAAAAGATAAGTTTTGAATGTTGAATATATAATACCTACTTTTGCCGAAATTTTAAAAAACAAAATGAGAACAGACAGAACATTTACAATGTTAAAGCCAGATGCGGTTGAAAAAGGACACATCGGTGCCATTCTTGAAAAAATTAACGCTTCAGGTTTTAGAATCGTAGCGATGAAACTTACCCATATGACTACGCAAGATGCACAAGCATTTTACGCAGTACATAGTGAGCGCCCATTTTACGGCGAATTGGTAGAATATATGACACGCGGACCAATCGTTGCAGCAATTCTTGAAAAGGAAAATGCAGTTGAAGATTTCCGTACATTAATTGGAGCTACCAACCCAGCTGATGCAGCTGAAGGTACCATCCGTAAATTATACGCAGCTTCTATTGGCGAAAATGCCGTTCACGGAAGTGATAGCGATGAAAACGCGGCTATTGAAGGCGCTTTCCATTTTGCAGGTCGCGAAATGTTTTAAGCATTTACGAAATATTTAATATTGAAAACGCCTTCCATTTGGGAGGCGTTTTTTTATTTGAAGGCGCTCGATTAATTTTGTGCCTACTATTTTAATGAGTTTGTAATTTATCGCAAAACCAATTTTTTAATCAATTCCTTTCCCAACTCCTCATTTAGCAATTTGATTATTTTTTCTTTTCCATAACTCAATTCTTCGCGTAGCACCGAAGATGAAAGTTGTACGTACAACGTTTCTCTATCTAACTTTATATCAGTCGTATATTTTGAAATAGCAGTACCCATAACCGCATCCCAAGCTTCTTTGGCATTTACTTTATCTAAACCTTTGTCTAAGCGATTTGCACCTATAAACTCTTTTAAAGCATCGCCAATTGATATGTTTTCTGCGTGTCTTTTTGCCATTTTTTGTTGATGGTTGTTAGTTGTTGGTTGATGGGTTTTCAAAATCAAACTTCTTGAATTTTGAATAAGTGTAAATTTTATTATCTCTATTTACAACAGTTAGCGTGCTATCTTTTGCTGAAATAACCGTTTCCTTCCATGCGTCAAAAGGAGTTTTGTAATACATTCGCAAACTGTCTTCTTCAACTTTTAAAGTGAATTTTTCCGAAACACCATTGGTTATAAAACTGCCGTCAAACTTAGGCGAAACCTTTGTGCGCACACCGCTGTCGCCTTTCACTTCAATAAAATCGACAACCGTGTTTAAGTTGAATTCTTTTTTTTCGCCACCGGGCATTTTAACGGTTTTAATTTTCCAATACCCGCTCAGGTTCTGTTTTTGTGCTTCCGGATTTGGTTTTTCGCAGGAAAGGAAGAATATTGCAATTATTAAAAATGTGAATTTATAGCTCATAGTTTTTACATTTTTTTTGCGCCATAGCGTCTTTGCGGCTTTGCGAGATAAAAATAGCACTTAAAGACGCCAAGCTTTATAATTAACAATTAACTTTTAAGTGGAAACATTTTATAGGTTTGATGCACTTTTTTTATTACTTCCTCTGTACGTTCTGCGTGGGTGTCGCTGATAAAAAGTTGCCCGAAATTTTCATTGTCAACCAAACTAATTAAATGCTCCACTCTGGTTTCGTCTAATTTATCAAAAATATCATCCAATAGCAAGATTGGGTTTGTTTTTGAATGTCTTTTTATAAAATCGAATTGCGCTAATTTTAATGCAATAAGATATGATTTTTGTTGTCCCTGCGATCCAAATTTCTTGATTGGGTGGCCATCAATTTCAAAGACCAAATCGTCTTTGTGTATGCCGAAGTTTGTGTACTGCGAAAACCTATCTTTTGAAAGATTATTTTGAAGCAGCGTTGACAAATCGTTTGCCTGCAATTGGCTTTCGTAAACTAGATTTATACTTTCTTCGCCACTGCTAATAGATTTGTATCTATTCAAAAAAATAGGTAGAAATTCTTCTAAAAAAGCTGTACGCTTCCCATAAATTGATGTGCCAAAATTATGAAGCTGCTCGTTGTAAATATCAATTGTGTCTTGGCTAAACGTATTATTCGCCACAAAATATTTCAAAAGCGAATTGCGCTGCGCAAGTACTTTATTGTAGTTAAGTAACGTATTTAGGTAATCTGAATCGCGCTGCGAAATTACGCCGTCTATAAATTTTCGGCGCGTATCGCTACCTTCAATTATTAAATCTCTATCTGCTGGCGAAATGATAACCAATGGTAAAAATCCAATGTGTTCGCTAAATTTATCGTAGGCTTTTCCGTTTCGTTTAATAATTTTTTTCTGTCCTTTTTTTGCGCTTACCACAATTTTTTCAGGATTTTCCTTTTTCTCATAAACACCTTCAACCACAAAAAAATCTTCGCCGTGTTTTATGTTTTGGGTTGTAATTGGGTTGAAATAACTTTTCCCAAAAGAAAGATGGTAAATTGCATCGAGAATATTGGTTTTACCAACGCCGTTATTTCCCACAAAACAATTTATTTTTGGGTCGAAATCAAAGGTTTCGGCTTCAAAATTTTTATAGTTGAGTAAGGATAGTTTTTGTAAAATCATATAAAAGATGCCATAAAACTTTTAGCTTTATGGTGTAAGACGAAAAAGATTAAAAATTCAATTTAGAAAGCATTTTAAAAAGTTGTAAAAATACACGCTTTGTCGTGATTTTGCTTAAAGTATTAGGTTCTTTTGACTATAAACTTTTTTTAAGCGGTCTAATTTCATAAATATTAATGGCTAAGGGACGATGTACAATAGCTTTGTAGAATATTAAAAAATAAGAAATATTTATCCTTTCAAATTCCATTAAAAATTTTATTTTTGCGCCATTCCCGCGAAGGCGGGAATCTTAAATAAATAGAAGTAACAATATGGCAACCTACAAAAAACGCGGAGGCAAACCAACAACAAAGGCTGATAAGAATGCACAGCTAGAAGAAAACAGTACTACTGCAGAAGTTTTTAACACGCTAGACGAGGGCGCATCAAAAACTGAAGCTTGGGTAGAAAAAAACCAAAAAGGTATTTTGGCCTTTATAGTGGTGGTAGCTGTTGCTGTTTTAGGTTACTTTGCCTACGACCAATATATAAAAACTCCTAAAGAAGCAGAAGCAATGAACGAAATGTTTCAAGCTCAAAGCTATTGGGAACAAGCGCTAACCGCACCTGCAAAAGATTCACTTTACAATCTTTCACTACAAGGTGGCGAAGGTAAGTACGGTTTCTTAGATATTATTGAAAATTACGGTGGTACCGATGCTGCAAATCTTGCACATTACTACGCTGGAATGGCTTATTTAAACACAAACAAATATCAAGAAGCAATTGCGCAACTTGACAAGTTTAGTAGCGATGACGATATGTTAGCACCGTTGGCAAAAGGCGCGATTGGCGACGCTTTTGTACAATTGGGCCAAAATGAAGACGCTTTAAAATATTACGAAGAAGCTGCCAAAATGCGTACTAACGATTTTACAACACCACGTTTTCTTTTAAAAGCAGGTATTGCTGCAATGGCTTTAAACCAAAATGATAAAGCATTGGCGCATTTCAAAAAAATAGCAGACGAATATCCAAGTGCAACCGAAGCTACTAAGGCTGAAATATACACCGGTCGCTCCGAGGCAATGAATAAATAAATGGCTACAGCAAATACAAATTTATCGGCTTACGATAAAAACACAATCCCAAACGCGAAAGATTTTCGGTTTGGGATTGTTGTTTCTGAATGGAACCACGATATCACCGAAGGTATGTTTCAAGGTGCGTTTAACGCGTTGAAAGATTGCGGCGCCATCAATGAAAATATTGTGCGATGGAATGTTCCTGGTAGCTACGAACTTATTTACGGCTGCAAAAGAATGACCCAAAGTTATGATATGCTAGATGCTGTTATTGCTATTGGCAGCGTAATTCAAGGGGAAACAAAACACTTCGATTACGTTTGTGAAGCAGTTGCCCAAGGTATAAAAGACCTAAACGTACAGGGTAATATTCCCGTAATTTTCTGCGTGCTTACCGATAATAATATGCAACAAGCCATAGAACGAAGCGGTGGCAAACACGGCAATAAAGGTACCGAAGCCGCAATTGCTGCAATTAAAATGGCACAACTGCGAAAGGATTCTAAGTTTTAATCTCCCTCTCATTTTCTAATAATTAAAGAGGCTTCGAGTAAATTTCACTGTATAATCTGTTTGTATGATTCTTTCCTTCCTTAGAATAAAAATGGGAACGGATTTCGGCATCATAATTGTTTAAAACAAGCTTCAGAAACGTTTTAGAAAACATACTATTTTCAGTAACTTTGAAACACGACAATTATGGGACTAATAGGCAAAAGAAAAAACAAGAAGTACAGCTACAAACCGCGTCATTATGAATTTGACGGAGACGGGAGCCCTTTTACAATGGGGCATAAATTTGATGAATTTAGAACCACCGTTGGCGAGAATAAAGGTTTAAAAGGTAAGTTTACCGCTGCCTGGGCAGATTTCCGACAATCTTCAGATAGAAATGCAAACCGAAGATTGCTTATTATTATTTCAATCTTAGTGCTTCTTTTCCTATTTATTATCGATTTTGATTTATCTATTTTCTACGCATAAATTTTAATGGCAGACATCATTCAGTTATTACCAGATCATGTTGCAAACCAAATTGCAGCTGGGGAAGTTGTACAACGGCCCGCATCGGTAGTGAAAGAACTATTGGAAAACGCCATTGACGCAAAAGCAACTTCAATTACCCTGATAATTAAAGACGCCGGAAAAACCCTCGTTCAAGTTACAGATAACGGCTCGGGAATGAGCATTACTGATGCCCGCCTTAGCTTTGAGCGGCACGCAACTTCAAAAATTAAATCGGCTGAAGATCTTTTTAATCTTCACACAAAAGGTTTCCGAGGTGAGGCCTTGGCTTCTATTGCTGCGATTGCGCACGTTGAGCTTAAAACGAAAACCGAAAACTCTGAAATAGGAACACACCTTACAATTGAGGGTAGCAAGGTAACTTCGCAAGATCCCGCAGTGGTACCCAAAGGAACTACAATTTCGGTAAAAAATCTTTTTTATAACATTCCCGCTCGACGAAATTTTTTAAAAAGCAATCCCGTTGAAACCCGCCATATTATTGACGAATTCCACCGCGTAGCTTTGGCACACCCCAGTGTTGCTTTTCAAATGCTTCACAACGGAAGCGATGTTTTTAACCTTCCTGCTTCGAACTCGCGCCAACGGATTGTAAATATTTTTGGCAGTAAAACCAACGAAAAGTTGGTTCCTGTGAGTGAAGAAACCGAAATTATAAAAATTGAAGGTTTTGTAATGAAACCTGAATACAGCAAAAAAAGCAGGGGAGAGCAATTCTTTTTTGTGAATGACCGATTTATAAAAAGTCCCTATTTGCATCACGCCGTTTCTTCGGCTTTTGAAGGTTTGATGAAAAACGACGTGCATCCGGGGTATTTTTTGTTCTTAGAAGTAGATCCGCATTCCATAGATATAAATATTCACCCCACAAAAACTGAAATTAAATTTGACGATGAGCATGCTATTTACGCCATGCTCCGCGCCACCGTAAAACACAGTTTGGGGCAATTTAATATTGCGCCAGTTCTGGATTTTGAACGAGACAAGGGCTTTGATACGCCGTACGAATACAGCAAGAAATCGCCCACCGCGCCGTCGATTGAGATAGATAGCGATTTTAATCCGTTTAAAGAAAAGGCAAAACAAGGCAATATAAAATTTCCTTTTAAAAGAGAACAAAATCAGTCGTGGGAGTCGCTCTATGTTGGGTTGAAAGATGGTTTTGACGCTGCTAAACCACTGGAAGACCAAACATCGAACCCCTCGACTTCGCTCGGGATAAACTCCTTCGAGATGGAGTTTGAAAGCGAAGAAGTTACCGGAAATCTTTTTGAAAATAAAGAGACCGAAACGGGACAAGTTACATTTCAGCTTCAAAATAAATATATTGTTAGTCCGTTGAAAAACGGGATGATGATTGTGCATCAAAACTTGGCACATCAACGCATTCTTTACGAAGAGTTGTTGAAAAACATTACGGTTAAAGAAGCGGTGAGTCAGCAATTGTTATTTCCGTTGCAACTTCATTTTTCGAAACCCGATGTAGAAATTATTGAAAAGGTTCGCGAACAATTGGAGCACACAGGTTTTATTTTTTCTGAATTGAAGGAAGAAACTGTTGAGATTAGTGGAATTCCGGTGCTGATACTTGAGAGCCATGTTGTAAATTTGCTCAACCAGTTGGTGCACGACATAAAAGAAGATGTACCCGATAGCGGCTTTAGCCAAAACGATATGTTGGCAAAATCAATGGCGGCAAGTATGGCAATAAAAACAGGTGTTTTGTTAAATAGAGAAGAACGTGAACATTTAATTAATCAGTTGTTTGCGTGTAAGGAGCCAACCGTTAGCCCAACGAACAAGCCGGTTTTTACTACATTGGAGATGAGTGATCTGGATAAAAAATTTATGTAAATGGGAAGAATAACCGAGACAGTAAAATTTCTTTTAATACTGAATGTGCTCTTTTTTATTGGGACGCAATTTACGGGTGGTTTAGCCGATAGGCTTTTTGCTTTATATTACTTTGAAAACCCTAGCTTTCAGTATTGGCAGCCGTTGACATCTATGTTTATGCATGCCAATTTTTTTCATATTCTGTTTAATATGTATGCATTGTGGGCCTTTGGTTCTCCGTTGGAAATACGATGGGGACAAAAGAAATTTCTATTTTTCTACTTTTCGGCCGGATTGGGCTCGGCGTTGATTTATAGTTTGGTAAATTATTATTTTTTCCACGTAGGTTTTGAAGCAATAGAAGCGTTGGGCAATACAAGTGTTGACGTTTGGAATATGTTCCACAATACACTGGCGCCAGGTTCGTATAGACAAATTCCTGGCATTGATGCCGGCGTTTTAGAAAGAGCGTTTTCGGCGTGGAACGTTCCAGCCGTAGGTGCCTCGGGGGCAATTTATGGAGTTTTGGTCGCGTTTGGAATGTTGTTCCCAAATGTAGAATTAATGCTTATCTTTTTGCCAATTCCTATAAAAGCGAAGTATTTTATTCCTGCAATTATACTATTAGATTTAGTTCTTGGAATTACAGGTGCCCCAACAGGTATCGCTCACTTTGCACATTTAGGAGGAGCTCTCTTTGGCTTTATTATGGCTTGGTATTGGAAAAAAAATAGTTTTAATGATCATCGCTGGAATTAATTATGGCAGCAACTAGTCTTTCATATAAATACAAAACAGCTAATATACTGGTAAAGCTCATTATTATTAATGTAGCCGCATTTTTATTGGTTTATTTAGGGTCGTTTATTTTAAACATGAGTCCGCAATACTTTACGCGTTGGTTTGTGTTAAGCGATGATTTTGATACACTTTTGTTTCGTCCGTGGACATTAATAACCTATGGTTTTTTACATTTTGGCTTTTTGCACATTTTGTTTAATATGCTGTGGTTGTATTGGTTTGGGCAATTTGTTTTAAACCTGTTTACCGGAAAACGATTGCTCACGGTTTATTTGCTGGGAGCACTTTTTGGAGGCTTGCTCTTTGTTGTGGCGTATAACCTATTTCCTGCTTTTGAGCAAAGTCGCGGCTTTTTAATTGGAGCTTCGGGAGCTGTAACAGCTATTATGGTTTTTATCGCCACGTATACTCCAAATACCGAAGTACGTATTTTCACCTTTACCATAAAACTTTGGCATATTGCACTGTTTTTGTTCCTATTAGATTTGGTGCGGATACCATCATCGGGCAATGCCGGTGGTTTAATGGCACATGTGGGTGGAGCCATTTTTGGCTATATCTATGCAATACAACTTGCCAAAGGACACGACATAGGTTTATGGTTTGAAAACATTATGGATTGGGTGGCTAATCTCTTTAAACCGAGAAGCAAAAAACCGTTTAAAACAGTACACCGTACAAAGCGAAATACCACTGCAACGGCTAAGCCAAATAAAGACAAGAGTGCTCATCAAAAAAAGGTGGATGGCATTTTAGACAAAATTGGAAAAAGCGGCTACGAAAGCCTTACCAAAGCTGAAAAAGACTTTCTCTTTAAGGCCGGAAAAGACGACTGAGCCATGCGAAAGTTTCTCAATAAATTAATTTACTGGGGCAATTTGCTTACGGCATTTCTTTTACTGGTTTCATTTGTGCTTCCGTACTTACCTCCAAAAACATTTCCCGAACTCTCGTTGCTCAGTTTGTTCGTTTCGCTACTAATAATACTCAATATTATTTTTGCAATTTATTGGGCTATTCAATTTCGTAGGAGATTTTTTGTTTCGTTTACCGTGCTTTTCATTTCATATTTTTATTTTAATGTTTTTTATGAAGTATCTTCAAAAGGCGATGCTTCGCAATACAAGAACACTTTAAAAGTGCTTTCGTACAATGTTCGCTTATTTAATGCGTATGAAAATAATACCGATGACGATGCTTTGAGGATATTTTCTGAAATGCTTTCGGAAGAAGAACCAGACGTTGTTTGCATTCAGGAATTTTACAGACCCAATAAAGTGAATTTTTCGGAATATCCACATCAGTATATTCATTTTAAATCTGAAAAAGCCAAACTTGGTCACGCCATTTTTTCGAAATATCCGTTGATTAACCCCGGCGCTTTCGATTTTAAAGGCACCTACAACAACACGCTTTATGCCGATGTGGTGAAGGAAGCAGATACCATTAGAGTTTACAGCCTCCATTTGCAATCGCTGGGTATTATACCCCGGGTAAGTTTTCTGCAAGAAAGTGATAACGAAAAACTTAGAAAACGTGTTTCACTTGCTTTTGAAAAACAACAGGAACAAGTAAAGTCTATTTTGGAACACAAAGCTAAAACGACCAACCAAGTATTAATATGCGGTGATTTTAACAACACTCCGTTTTCATATACGTACCGAAAGTTGAAAGGCGAGATGCAAGACGCCTTCCGGAAGCGCGGAAACGGATTGGGAACTACTTTTATGTTTGAAAAATTCCCGATGCGAATAGATTATATTTTTGCTTCAAAAGGTTTGGAGGTGCTTTCGTTCGAAACTTTAAAAAACACCTTTTCTGATCATTATGCCATAAAGGCGACAATTGGTTGGTAGACCCCCATAACCCCCGAAGGAGGCACTCTTGCGCTGTTGGTTACTCGCTTTGGGGAAAATTTGTGACTGGAAGCACTGTATTTTCTAAATAATTTAATGCATTTGGGCCTTCGTTAAAAAGCAAATCCAATACCGAAAGATTTGGCAAAAAAGGATGGTTTGCTTGGTGAACTTGCGTGTATGCTTCGGGCTGAAAAGCAGATTTTCTTTTGGCATTCACTAAAAGGCGGAGATCGGTGATTTCTGGTGTTTTTTCGAACGAAGTGGTTTCGGAAACTTCAACTTCAATCCCAATCAAATCGCATAAAAATTTGAATATTTTAAGATTGTGCGCCATTAAATTGCCAACGGGTTCTGTAAAAAATACTTCCAAATCGTCTTCGTAATATTCAAAAAACGGCGAGGTACGATACGCGCTTTGCAAACTTCGCCAATGGTGTTCCTGCCACGGGAAATCATTTTCAACCATCACCTCCTTTGTTTTTTGGCGCTTTCCTAATTTATTGTGTTTTATAGGGATATTCAAAAGCAACTTTCCATTGCTGTGCGCAATATAGGTTCGGTTGCGATAGGATTGTTTTTGGTAATTATCCTCCACTTCAAAAACAACTTTTTCGGCTTGCGCTACCGCTGCCATTTGTTCAATAGAAGGAAAATAGGAAGGATGTAGCAGTATTGTTTTCATTTTAAGGTTTACAGACTTCAAAAATAGGAAAGAAGTTTGTAATAAAAAGTGCGAATTTAAAGTTGATAAGGTGATGCGTTGAAAAGTTGCGTGAGTCTAAACCCCTAAACTCATCGAATCATTGACAAAAACCAAAACAATAAACCTAAAACTGGACAAAAATTGAACACGAGATACCGAAACATTGAATTTTGAACATTGACTCTTGCAACCTTTTTTCCCTACCTTTGTATAAACCTAAAAAATTATGCTTATAATTGGTATCGCCGGCGGCACCGGGAGTGGAAAAACAACCGTCGTAGATCAAATAATTGCACAGCTTCCCGTTGATGAAGTGTGTGTAATTTCGCAGGATTCATATTATCACGATACTAGTCACCTTTCTTTGGAGGAACGTACCGAAATAAATTTTGACCATCCGCAGGCTATCGATTTTGATTTGTTGGTGAGTCATTTAAAGGAACTCAGAAAGGGAAATTCTTTTGAACAACCGGTCTATTCATTCGTGGAGCACAACCGAACAGGCGAAACAATTACAACCTACCCTAAAAAAGTAATCATTGTGGAGGGAATTTTGATTTTGGCACATCCAGATATTCGTGATATGTTTGATATTAAAATCTTTGTACATGCAGATAGTGATGAACGTTTAATTAGACGTTTAAAACGCGATATTGCCAGTCGTGGCCGTGATTTGGACGAAGTTTTAAACCGTTATAAAACCACACTCAAGCCTATGCATCTGCAATTTATTGAGCCTACAAAAGAGTTTGCAGACATTATTATACCCACAAATAAATACAATACGGTAGCAATAGACGTTATTAGAAGCATTATTCACCAAAAAATAAGTTATTCTGAATCGTGAAGTTTTCTGAAATAAAAAAAAACAAATGGCTGCGATTTATAAGCAATAAATATGTGCTTATTTTAATCCTTTTTATTGTTTGGATGATTTTTTTTGATGCTAATTCGTATCTTATACATCGCGAATTAGACAATGAAATTGATGGTTTAGAAGATAATGCCGAATTTTATCAAAATGAAATAAACACCGATAAAGGGTTTATCGAAAAAATGAAGGACAGCAACGAAATGGAAAAATTTGCGCGAGAGAAGTACTATCTGAAAAAGGAAAACGAAGATATTTATATAATTGAACACGAAGACAGCATCAAAAAAGAAGAAAAGCGATGAGTAAATTTCTATACAACGATTTTGATGAAGTTTCTGCAAAACAATGGAAACAGCAAATCCAGTTCGACTTAAAAGGCGCAGATTATAACGAAACCTTGGTTTGGCAGAGCCCGGAGGGCGTACATGTAAAACCGTTTTATCACCAAGACGATTTTAAACGTGATTTTCAACCCATTCCCGGGCAGCCCAATTCGTGGAGAATTACTCAGAAAATATTCATCGATGATGAGCAAATTGCAAACAACATTGCTTTAGATGCAATAAACAGAGGCGCCGAAGCATTAATTTTTGCTGCCACTGAAGATTTTGAGCCACGAACCGTTTTTAAAGATTTTCCTTTTGAAAAGGCTTCCGTATATTTAAAACTCACATTTCTTTCTGAAGCATTTTACAGCAAGCTCATCAAATTCTTTTCAGCAAAAAACGCAACCGTTTATTACAATATAGATTTAATAGGAAACCTTGCCCGCACCGGAAATTGGTTTCACAATATGAAGAAAGATCACGAAATTCTTGACAGTATTTTTCAGAAATACACTTCAGAAAATATCCTTTCGGTAGATGCTACTTTATATCAAAACGCAGGTGCAACTATTGTTCAGCAATTGGCTTACGCATTGGCTCACGTTAATGAATATTTAAATCATATATGTCAGTCTGAGCGCAGTCGAAGGTCTCCTGAAGTAGTAACATTCAACCTTGCCATCGGCCCAAATTATTTCTTCGAAATCGCAAAAATTCGCGCCCTGCGAAAACTTTATGCAACCTTGGCGAGTGAATACGGAATTTCTGAAACTTGCCACATTGTTGCCACGCCTTCAAAACGCAATAAAACACTGTATGATTACAACGTAAACCTACTCCGTGGAACGACTGAGTGTATGAGTGCGATTTTGGGCGGTGCAGATGCAGTATGTAATTTGCCGTACGACGCAATTTATCATAAAAGCAACGAATTTGGTGAGCGCATTTCGCGTAATCAATTGCTTATTTTAAAACACGAGAGTTATTTTGACGCCGTAAGCAATCCCGCTGATGGCACGTATTACATTGAAAGTTTAACCGATGAATTGGCTGAAAAAGCGCTTCAACTTTTTAAAGAAATAGAAAAGGGTGGCGGTTTTCTCCGTCAATTAAAAGAAGGAATTATTCAGAAAAAAATAAAGGAGAGCGCCGAAAAAGAACAGCAGCTTTTTGATAATGGTGAATTGAAATTGTTGGGTACCAATTACCACCCCAACAAAAACGACCGAATGAAGCACGATTTAGAACTTTTCCCTTTCCTTAAACACAATCCAGTTAAAACCCTAATTGCCCCAATTGTTGAAAAAAGAATTGCTGAAATCACTGAACAACAACGCTTAAATCAAGAATTATGAACAATGAAGTATTAGGTACCGCAGTAGGAGTCCTCTTTATAATCCTCGGATTAGCACTCCTCATTCGTTATAAAAAATTATCATCTCATAAATATTTCCGTTGGCTTATTGTAATTATTTCAATAATATTAATCGGTTTTGGAATATTTATGGGTTGGGAAAGTATTCAACAAGTATGGATAGGAGAAGTTTAGAACACATAGAATTGAAAAAATTTGAAGCCGGAAAAAAGAACACGGATGTAGCTATACAGAGCGAGTCTGAAACCTTTTTGACGGCTGAAGATATCGAGATTAAGAAGCATTACGACAAAGAAGATACGGCTAGTCTTAAACACTTAGACTTCGTTGCCGGAATTGCGCCAAACCTGCGTGGCCCCTACTCAACAATGTATGTGCGCCGCCCGTGGACGATTCGCCAGTACGCAGGATTTTCAACTGCCGAAGACAGCAACGCTTTTTATAGACGAAATTTGGAAGCCGGCCAAAAAGGCCTTTCGGTGGCTTTTGATCTCGCAACACATCGCGGATACGACAGCGACCACGAAAGGGTAGAAGGCGACGTTGGGAAAGCAGGGGTAGCCATTGACAGCGTTGCGGATATGAAAATTCTTTTCGATCAAATTCCGCTCGATAAAATGAGTGTTTCTATGACAATGAATGGCGCAGTGCTTCCTATAATGGCTTTTTATATTGTGGCTGCAGAAGAGCAGGGCGTTTCTCCAAAAGATTTGGCGGGAACAATTCAAAACGATATTCTTAAAGAATTTATGGTGCGGAATACCTATATCTATCCGCCCACACCGTCAATGAAAATTATCAGCGATATTTTCGAATTCACCTCCAAAAATATGCCGAAATTTAACAGTATTTCTATTTCGGGTTACCATATGCAGGAAGCAGGTGCCACCGCCGATATTGAACTTGCATATACCCTTGCCGATGGATTAGAGTATATTCGTACGGGTTTGAAAGCGGGAATGGATATAGATACTTTTGCGCCGCGCTTGTCTTTTTTCTGGGCAATTGGGATGAATCATTTTATGGAAATCGCAAAGTTGCGAGCTGCTAGAATGCTTTGGGCAAAGATTGTAAAACAGTTTAATCCGAAGAATGAAAAATCGCTTTCACTGCGTACGCATTGCCAAACTAGCGGTTGGAGCCTTACCGAACAAGATCCCTTTAACAATGTAGCTCGTACTGCAATTGAAGCGGCTGCAGCAGTCTTTGGTGGAACACAATCTTTACATACAAATGCTTTAGATGAAGCCATTGCGCTACCAACAGATTTTTCGGCACGTATTGCACGTAACACCCAGATTTTTCTACAAACCGAAACCCAAATTACAAGAACGGTTGACCCTTGGGCAGGAAGCTATTATGTTGAAAATCTTACTGATGAAATAGCCAAAAAAGCATGGGCGTTAATTGAGGAAGTTGAAGAATTAGGCGGAATGACCAAAGCAATTGAAGCAGGTATCCCCAAACTTCGAATTGAAGAAGCTTCCGCAAGAAAGCAGGCGCGAATTGATAGCGGACAAGATATTATTGTTGGCGTTAATAAATATCGCCTCGAAAAAGAAGACCCGTTACAAATTTTAGATGTAGATAATCAAAAAGTACGCACTTCGCAAATTGAACGATTAAACCGAATAAAAGCCGAACGCGATAACAAAAAGGTAAAAACAACACTTGCAAATATTACCGAATGCGCCCGCACAGGTGAAGGAAATTTACTAGCTTTAGCCGTAGAAGCTGCTCGTCACAGAGCAACTTTGGGCGAAATTTCTACCGCGATGGAAAAGGAATTCGGCAGGTATAAAGCACAAATTAGATCATTTAGCGGCGTGTACAGTAAAGAAATAAAGAAAGACGAAAGCTTTGATAAAGCACGACAAATGGCAGACCAGTTCGCCGAATTGGAAGGCCGTCGTCCGCGTATTATGATAGCTAAAATGGGACAAGACGGGCACGACCGCGGCGCCAAAGTAGTAGCCACAGGCTACGCCGACGTAGGTTTTGACGTAGACATTGGCCCATTGTTCCAAACACCCACAGAAGCCGCCAAACAGGCTGTTGAGAACGATGTGCATATCCTTGGTGTTTCTTCCCTAGCGGCAGGACACAAAACTTTGGTGCCCCAAGTAATTGAAGCCCTAAAAAAGTACGGTCGCGAAGATATTATGGTTATCGTAGGTGGCGTTATTCCTGCCCAAGATTATCAATACCTTTTTGATGCAGGCGCAGTTGCAGTTTATGGCCCAGGAACCCGCATTAGTGATGCTGCTATTGAAATGTTGGGGGTTTTGATTGGGGGGGTGGAGTGAGCGTTAGAATTCTTTCCAATAAAAAATCTTCCTAAAATAATTCGGTATCTTTGGGGAAGCAACAATTTTCGAAACTAAACAATGAACGAGTCCCGCCGCATTCAAACTCTTTTTACAGACCTTTACCACGGCCATCCTTGGCTGGATGTAACGCTTCAGGATACGTTGGGTAAGATTACTTCGGAACAGGCTGCACAACACCCCATTAAAGACGGTAATTCTATTTGGGAAATTGTAAACCACATTATTGCTTGGCGCCAAAATGTGCTTAGAAGAGTGCAGGGCGAAGTACTGGAGATTCCAGAAAATAATTACATTGAACAAATTATAGACACTTCGGACGAAGCGTGGCAAAAAACCCTCGAAACTTTGGAAACAACCCAAAAAGAATGGCTTTACTTTTTAAGCACCTTTAACGAAGCCAATTTTATAAATGAATATCCACGGAATAACCTTACTTATTACCAGCATATTCACGGGATTATTCAGCACGATGCGTATCACTTGGGGCAGATTGTGCTTTTGGCAAAAATAACCAATCCTTAATTTTTGCAATGCTCCAAACGCTAGTACACTACTCTTTGCATCTTTTAGTTCCAGGTGTAATTGCTTTTATATTTTTTAGAAGTCAGTGGAAAAAAGCGTGGCTCATTATGCTCGCCACAATGTTGGTGGATGTAGATCATCTATTTGCTACCCCAATTTTTGATCCCGGCCGTTGCAGTATCAATTTTCATCCGTTGCACACGTATTGGGCCATGGCGGTTTATGTAGTAATGTTCATTTTTAAAAAAACTCGAATCATCGCGGTTGGATTGCTATTTCATATGCTGACAGATTTTATAGATTGTCAGTGGTAACTACGCGTTAATTTATTTCATCTTAATAACCCCTATTTTACGTTTCTTCCTCGTCATTCATTCGGCGTTCGTCCCTCGTCCCTCGTCATTCTATCGATGATGATATGGTTCATTCCGCAAAATGGTAAATCCGCGATAGAGTTGTTCAATAAAAAACAACCGAACCATTTGATGTGAAAATGTCATTGCAGAAAGTGAAACCTTTCCATTCGCTCGGTCGTACACAGCATCGCTAAACCCATAAGGTCCGCCAATTACGAAGATGAGGTTTTTTAAACCACTGTTCATTTTTTTTTGAAGAAAGTTTGCAAAGCCTTCGGAAGTATGGCTCTTCCCTTTTTCATCAAGTAGAATTAGCACATCGGCAGTGGAAGTTCGTTTTAAAATTTCATCACCTTCAGCTTGCTTTTGAAGCGTTTCGGAAAGATTTTTGGCATGCTTCACATCTGGAATTACTTCCATTGTAAACGGAACATAAAACCCCAAGCGTTTGGTGTAATCGTCTATTAAAGTTTGCAGTTGTTTGTTATCCGTTTTGCCTATTGCGAGTAGCGTAATTTTCATTTAAAAACTTTTTCAGAATTCAAAAATACAAAGATAAATTGGCTTCGGTTCTTCGTTTTTTGGTGTCTCGTTAAAACCGAATTTAAAGGTTTTTACATTACTGTCTGCCGAAACTCAATACTGCCAACTCTTTTTATTATTTTAGCTAAAATTTCCTTGCTATGATTTCAGAAAAACAATTCAACAAAGAAATAGACATTATTATCGCCAATGCTATTCGGGAAGATGTGGGCGATGGTGACCATAGCTCGCTGGCGTGTATTTCGGAAGATGCGCGAGGATCGGCAAAACTTCTGGTTAAAGACGAAGGTATTATTGCCGGCGTAGAATTGGCCCGCCAAATTTTTGAATACGTGGACCCAGGCCTAAAGCTTGATATTAAAATTGAGGATGGAAACCCTGTAAAATACGGCGATGTAGTTTTTTACGTGTCTGGACTTTCGCAATCTATTTTAAAATCGGAACGGTTGGTGCTAAACGCCATGCAGCGTATGAGTGCCATTGCTACCAAAACCCATAGCTATGTAAAATTGCTGGAAGGAACAAATACAAAAATTATTGACACCCGAAAGACCACGCCAGGAATTCGCGCCTTAGAAAAGTGGGCTGTAAAAATTGGAGGCGGAGAGAACCACCGTTTTGCACTTTACGATATGGTGATGCTTAAGGACAACCATATTGATTTCTGCGGCGGAATAACCAAAGCCATTGATAAAACGAAGGAATATTTAAAAAGCCATCACTTAGATTTAAAAATTATTGTTGAAGCTAGAAACCTTAATGAAATTGAAGAAATACTAAAAAGCGAAGGTGTTTACAGAATTTTAATAGACAATTTTAATTACGAAGACACCCGCAAGGCCGTGAAGCTCATTAACGGTAAATGTCTTACCGAATCCAGCGGCGGAATTACTCTCGAAACAGTACGAAAATACGCAGAATGTGGCGTAGATTATATCTCTAGTGGCGCTTTAACGCATTCGGTTTACAATATGGATCTTAGCCTAAAAGCTGTTACATGAATCAAGAAGAAGAAGAAAAGGAAATAAACATTCCTATTATTCGAGATTTAATTCGGATTAGTAAAAAAATAAAACTTCCCGCATTGGGCGAGTTTTCATTGTATAATTTGCTGGATATTTATGGAACAGGAATTCTAAAAGGAACTTTTTCATTCCGTGCTAGTTCAATTGCGTACAGCTTTTTTCTGGCGCTTTTTCCCTTCTTACTTTTTTTGCTGAATTTAATTCCAATTATACCAATTGATGGATTTCAATCGCGATTTTTAATATTTATTGAAGCCTTATTACCAGCGCAAACCACCGAATTCTTTTATCCCATAATTGCCGATATAGCCGTAAATCCAAGAGCTGGGTTATTATCGTTTGTTTTTTTTCTTTCTATATTTTTATCAGCCAATGGCGTAAATGCTATTTTTAGTGCCTTTGAATATTCGTTTCACGTAACAATTAACCGCAGTTTTTTTAGACAGTATTTTGTTGCTTTGGTTGTTTCTATTTTCTTGGCATTGTTGTTGTTAACTTCAGTTGGGGTCATACTTTACGGCGAATATGTAATTCGTGACCTACAATCTAAAGCGTATATAGACAAAGATCTATTCTGGATATCGTTCTTTCAATTTATTGTATTTTTAATAATGATATACGTAGTAATTGCCACGTTGTATTATTACGGAACCAAAGAGGGAAAAGCTATAAGTTTTTTCTCAATTGGAGCGGTAACTACCACGATACTTTTTGTAGTAACAACCTATTTGTTTGGAATTTATATCAACAATTTTTCAAATTATAACGAGTTATATGGTTCCATTGGTGCACTATTGATATTGATGTTATATATTTGGATAAACGCAAATCTATTGTTGCTGGGGTTTGAGTTAAATGTTTCAATTAAGCGACTTAAAGAAAAAATTTAATACCTAACCTAATAATACTTAATTATGAAAAAAATACTTTTAACTTTCTCACTTATTGCGTTAACAGTAATTACTGCCACTGCACAAGACGTAACCGGAAAATGGAAAACCGTTGATGATGCCACTGGTGAAGCTAAATCTATTGTAGAAATCTATAAAGAAAATGGTAAGATCTATGGAAAAGTAGTGGAAATTTTAAATCCTGCGAAAAAAAACGCTGTCTGCGATCAATGCCCGGGCGATGACAAAGGGAAACCTATTTTAGGTTTGGTTATTATTAAAGGTTTGGAAAAAGATGGCGATGAATACAATGACGGAACAATTATGGATCCCAACAACGGAAAAGTTTATAAATGCTATATTGAACTCGATGGTCCTAATAAATTGAACGTTCGTGGTTATATAGGTTTTTCGCTTTTCGGAAGAACACAAACTTGGAATCGTGTCAATTAAAAATTATTAAAATAGTATCTTTAAGCCACCAATTTTGGTGGCTTTTTTATTCGAGGTAAAGCGAAGAAAGCCATAAAAAGTGATGTGTTATTTTCAACAATTAAGCAGCCCAAAAACGAATAATCAATAACAATAAATAATAGTTTCCTTTTGTATTTTATAGACGTCATTCTTCCTATTCCACTAAAACAGACATTCACTTATAGTGTGAATAAAGACGAAGCCGCCTTCCTAAAACCTGGAATGCGCGTGGCAATTCCATTTGGGAAATCTAAAGTGTACACAGGCATAGTTTATCAAGTGCACGACCAAGCTCCGGTTGGGTACGAAACAAAATCCATCGACCATATTTTAGATGATTCGCCCATCATTACAACTGTGCAATTGAAGCACTGGGAATGGTTGGCAAATTACTATATGTGTGCCTTGGGTGAAGTAATAAAGGCCGCACTTCCCAGTGCGTTCTTGCTTGAAAGTGAAACCATTATTAAACTTGTTCAGACGGAAATTCTAGATGAATCCTCCCTCAGCGATGACGAGTTTTTGTTATATGAAGCACTACTACATCAATCATCGTTGCACATTAACGATGCACGAAACATTCTTGACAGAAAAAACATTGTTTCGGTGATTCAGAAATTGTTAGACAAAAACATTATTGAAGTTGAAGAAACCGTTTATGAACAGTACAAGCCAAAACTGAAACGCTATATAAAACTTGCTTCGGAATACACTTCGGAAGAAAAGCTTCGCGAACTTTTAGATAGTTTAAACCGTGCTCCAAAACAGCGCGAGGTTTTAATGCATCTTTTTATGCTGAGCAGCAAATCTAAAAAACCAATTAGTGCTACTGTGCTTCAAAAGAAAAGCCAAGCATCTGCTAGTACGTTAAAGGCATTGGAGGAGAAGCAAATTTTAGAAGCGTATTTCATTCAACACGACCGCGTTGAGTTTTCGGGCGAAACTTCCTCAGATATTAAAACTTTAAACGAAGCGCAATTGGTTGCGTATAACGAAATAAAAACTTCATTTAAAACACAGCCAGTTGTCTTGCTTCACGGAGTTACCTCCAGCGGAAAAACCGAAATTTATGTTCGGTTAATTGAAGAAGTTATTAAAACGGGAAAGCAGGTTTTATATATGCTCCCTGAAATTGCGTTAACTACACAGTTAATCGTTCGACTTCAAAAGTATTTTGGCGAAAAAATATCGGTTTATCACTCTAAATTTTCAGTAAATGAACGGGTAGAGGTTTGGAAAAATGTATTGGCTCAAAAACCAAAAGCGCAAATAGTTATTGGCGCTCGATCTTCCTTATTTCTTCCTTTTAAAAATTTAGGATTCGTTGTTGTAGATGAAGAACACGAACCCAGTTTTAAACAATTTAGTCCGTCGCCGCGCTACAATGCTCGCGACAGTGCTGTTGTTTTGGCACATCTTCACAAAGCTAAGTTGCTGATGGGTTCTGCAACGCCTTCGTTAGAAAGTTACCACAATGCCAAATCGGGTAAGTTTGGATTGGTAACATTAAAAAAACGTTTCGGAAATGTTTTAATGCCAGATATTGAATTGGTAGATATAAAAGAGAAGTCGCGCAAAAAACAAATGACTGGCCACTTTAGTGATCGTTTATTAGAAGAAATGCGCGAAGTTTTAAGCAATGGCGAACAGGTAATTCTTTTTCAAAATAGAAGGGGTTTTTCGCCGGTGGTAGAATGCACAACTTGTGGTGTCGCGCCCCAATGCCCAAACTGCGACGTAAGTTTGACGTTTCACCAATATAAAAACCAATTGCGTTGTCATTATTGCGGTTATAATATGGCAATGATGCTTAGTTGTTTGGCTTGTGGCAGTGAAACATTAGACACCAAAGGCTTCGGAACAGAACAGATTGAAACCGAATTGAAGTCGCTATTCCCAAACCACAGCATAGCGCGAATGGATCAAGACACAACCAAAGGAAAGCATGCGTATTCAAAAATAATAGAGGCTTTAGAAAACGAAGAAATAGATATTTTGGTGGGTACGCAAATGCTTGCCAAAGGTTTAGATTTTCGGAATATACGCTTGGTAGGGGTAATGAATGCAGACAATCTTTTAAACTTTCCAGATTTTAGAGCGCATGAGCGTAGCTTTCAATTGTTGCAACAAGTATCGGGTAGGGCAGGGCGCACCCAAAAACGGGGAAAAGTTTTAATACAAACTTACAATCCGTATCATCAAATTTTAAAGCAGGTAAGTGTAAATGATTTTGAAGGAATGTACAAAGAGCAACTGGAAGAGCGCTACAATTTTAAATACCCACCTTTTTACAGAACTGTAAAACTCATTTTTAAAGATAAAAACCTAGCGCGGGTTCAAAAAGCCTCTGTTTGGTTTGGACAAGCTTTAGAAATTCAGTTTAAAGAAAATGTTTTAGGACCCGAACCACCGCCAATAGGGAGGATAAAAAACAAGTATATAATCCATCTACTCGTTAAAATTGCGAAAAAACAATCCTTGGAAAAAACAAAAAAGTACATAGAAAATGTACGGCGTAGTTTTAACGCTATAAAAGAATTTTCAAGCGTACAAATAACAATAGATGTAGATAATTACTAAGCGTTTTGGGTTGCAGCCAAAGCTTCAACTAATTCAGATTTTCGGTTTCTACTCAATGGTAACCGATCTTGATCCAGCTCAATTGTTCTACTGTTATAACGTTGTACTTTGTCTAAATTAACGATATACGATTTGTGGATTCTAAGGAACCTTTCACTAGGTAGGAGCGATTCAAAAGCTTTCATTGTAGAAAGAACAACGAGCGATTCGTGCTCTGTTACTAGCTTTACATAATCGCCTAATGCTTCAATATAGCGAAGCTCATTTAAAAATACTTTTCTTTTTTTAAGATTGCTTTTTACGAATATAAAGTCTTCATCGTCAAACCCTTCCTCGTTTTTCAATTTGTAATTGGTAATTGCTTTGTGCACTGCATTTAAAAACCGATCTTTGGCAATTGGTTTTCTCAGGTAGTCTACGGCATCGTAATCAAAAGCTTTAAAAGCGTATTTTGTTTTTCCGGTAACAAAAATTACTTGTGGTTTTCTTTGAATATCATCCAATAAATCGAAGCCAGAAAGAATAGGCATTTCAATATCCAGAAATATAAGGTCAATTTCAGTTGCGGCAAGTCCCATTTTGGCTTCAATGGCATTTTTATACTCGCCAACAAGTTCAAGTGAGGGGTGCATTTGAATAAGCTTCACAATGGAAAGTCGCTGCAATGTAGAATCGTCTACTATTGCGCACTTTAGTATGGTTTTTTCCATAATTGTAGGTTTTACTTATAGCAATAGTATGGAAATAATCGATGAAATGCAACTTTTTTGACGTTAAACGTAAAAATTAAACACTTTATCTATTATTTTTTTTCTAAAAGCGAATGGAAATTAGGTTTGATAATAAGAAATAAAGTATTATTTTTGCACCCTCTTTGGCAGAAGGCCAAGGTTTTAATTATTAATTTTAATAGATTTTTTATGAATCATTATGAAACTGTTTTCATCTTAAATCCCGTTTTATCTGAAGATCAGATAAAGGAAACAGTAAAGAAATACGAAGATTTTCTTGTTTCTAAAGGTGCTAAGATGATATCCAAAGAAAATTGGGGCTTGAAAAAACTTGCTTACCCAATTCAAAACAAAAAAAGTGGTTTTTATCACCTTTTTGAGTACACTGTAGATGGCAATGTTGTACACGAACTAGAAACTGAATTTAAAAGGGATGAGCGTTTTATGCGTTACCTTTCAGTAAGCCTTGACAAGCACGCAATTGCTTGGGCAGAAAAAAGAAGAAACCGCAATAAAAAATCAGCTTAAATTATGGCCACACTACAACAACAAGCAAAAGGAAAGAAAGACGGAGAAATTAGATACCTTACTCCGCTTAATATTGAAACCAATAAGACCAAGAAATATTGCATGTTCAAAAGGTCTGGTATTAAATATGTTGACTATAAAGACGCAGATTTCTTATTGAGATTTGTAAACGAACAAGGTAAAATTCTTCCAAGAAGACTTACCGGAACTTCATTGAAGTATCAGCGTAAAGTGGCTGTTGCCGTTAAAAGAGCTCGCCATTTGGCACTTATGCCTTATGTAACCGATTTATTAAAATAAAAATCCAGAAATAATATGGAACTTATATTAAAGAAAGACGTAGAAAATCTGGGATTTGCAGATGATCTTGTAACTGTAAAAAACGGTTACGGAAGAAACTTTTTAATACCTCAAGGACACGCAGTGCTTGCAACTCCTTCAGCTAAAAAAGTATTGGCCGAAACAATGAAACAACGCGCTTTTAAAGAAAAGAAAGTTGTTGATGAAGCTAAACAACAAGCCGAAAAACTAACGGGACTTGAAATTAAAATTACAGCCAAAACTGGCGAAGGTGATAAATTGTTCGGTTCTGTAACAAACGGTGATCTTGCCGAAGCTCTTGAAAAAGAAGGCGTTTCTATCGAAAAAAAGTATATCATTATTGCTGGAGGTGCTGTTAAGCGTACCGGACAATACGAGGCTACTATTCGCTTTCACAGAGATGTAATAAGCAACCTTACATTTGATGTAATTGCTGAAGCAAAACCTGCAACCAAAGGTAAAGCTGAGGTTAAAGCGAAAGCAAAAGAGGAAACGAAAGCAAAAGAGGAAGCGCAAGCGCCAGCAGAAAACGAATCGGAAGACACAACTGAAACAGAATAAACTTCACGATTAATTGTATTAAAACCTTTCTCGTTTTCGGGGAGGGTTTTTTTATTTTGAAAAAATAGCTAAGGTTTAAAAATTCAAACCAACAACCGACAACCGACAACCGACAACAGACAACAGATATGAAGTACGCCAGACTAACAAAGGAACAATTTGAAGAGCTACATCAAGAATTTATAAATTTTCTCGCCACCCAATCAATCACCGCTGACGAATGGAAAAAGTTGAAAGCCGAAAAACCAGAAGTTGCCGAACAGGAACTCGATATTTTTAGCGATCTTATCTGGGAAGGAGTTTTAACCAAAGTGAAATACCTAGAACACATTTCCCCAAAACAATTGATGCTTTTCCACATTACCGATGCTTTTATGGAATTGATTGCCATAAAAGTTGAAGCCGAAAATATTGACATTACTACCAAATACGGCTATAAATGGTTGCAACAAAATTTACACGACGATTCGGTAAGTCTTTACACATCAACCAAAGCAATTACCGAAGATCGCAACAAAGACATTTTTGTGTTAATCCAACAAGGTTCGGTAATTACAAAAGGAGATCTTTATAATTATTTTGGCGATTTGTTGCGTGAATAATATTGCTTCGGCTTTATTTAGCAGCCATTTTTACGGTTATTTTTAGTGTCTAAAAAGCCTTATTCGTAACGTAAACTTTCAATTGGATCTAATCGTGCCGCCTTCGATGCAGGATAGGAGCCAGCAATTACTGCCACTATAAAAGTGATTATTGTTGCCCAAATAATTGCGGTCCACGGCAGTGTGAAATCGAATTCGAATATTTTCGCAAAAACAAAGCCTGTTAGCACGCCGAGAATAATTCCTAAAATACTTCCAAACTGACCAATTACTATTGTTTCCATAAAAAACTGGGTAGAAATTGTAGATCGCTTAGCGCCCAAAGCTTTTCGAACGCCAATTTCGCGGGTGCGTTCGGTTACGGAAACCAGCATTATATTCATCAACGCTATGGAAGAACCAAGAATAGTAATGATGCTAATAATCCAAGCGGCTACTTGTAAATAGCCCGTAATCATTGCAATTCTATTTATTAAATCGTCACTGCGCTCTATTCCAAAGTTGTTTTCTTCAATCGGGTTTAACCCGCGAATATTCCGGAAAGTAATTATAGCTTCATCCTGCGCAGCTTCCATTAGTTGTTTGTCGTCTACTTTTACACTAATATTATAATTAATGTTGGGTTGTGTATAAATGCCACGAGCAACCTGAATGGGAATTAGCACTTTTAAATCTTGATTGTTCCCAAAAGTAGAACCTTTAGATTCCAACACGCCAATAACTTTAAATTTTACCCCGCGAATGCTAATTGTTTTATTGATTGGGTCTTCATTTTCAAATAGATTTTTCAAAAAATCGGAACCAATTAAACACACTTTATTGTTATTCTGGATATCGAAAATTGTAAAATTTCGACCACTGTCTACCTCGGTGCCAGTATTTTCCAAGTAATTTTCGTTAACACCGTAAACTCGTACTTCGGGATCTGTTTTCTCCGAGCCGTATTTTACTTCGGCAGCTGTGGTACCTATAAAAGAGAGGGATGTTTTAGTGAATGGATAACTGTACTTGTCGGTAAACTCGCGTACGTTATTATAGCTAATAATTGGGTTTATTTTTTCACGTTCCCCATTATTTCTACTTTGAACCGTAAATTCATATTGTTGAATATTAAACGTGTTTGCACCCATTGAAGCAAAATTCCCCGAAATTGTATTTTCCAAAGCAGTTACAGCACTTAAAATACCTACGAGCGCCCAGATGCCAATTCCAATAATTACAATAGTTAAAATGGTTCTTAAAAGCTGACTTTTAATGGAATCCAGTGCAATACGCACATTTTCTCGGAATAGTGAAAACATAGTTTAATTTGTGTTTCTCATTAGACTGCAAAAGTTCGATAAAGTTACAGAATTCCATCGAAGACAAGAATCGCCCAGCATCTAATTAATTGTGGGATACCTCAATTTTATTTAAGATATTTGCCTTTTAAATTGAAGTCTAAAACGAAACAAGATTAACTGGAAGCAGGTACAGGGTTTATTTTGAATATGAATGTCTAAACCTGCCTTAAAGCCCGTCGGTCTTATTTCTTTCAAACAAATAAACTCTTGTCTAAAAAACCATCTATCCCTAAAGGTACCCGCGATTTCAATCCTGAAGAAGTAACGCGGCGCAATTATATTTTCAATATTATAAAGGAAACATTTTCGCTTTATGGCTTTCAGCCTATTGAAACGCCTTCTTTTGAAAATAGCGCAACTTTAATGGGGAAATATGGCGAAGAGGGCGATAGATTGATTTTTAAAATATTGAATAGTGGGGATTATTTGTCTAAAGTTAACGAAGAATTATATACTGAAAAAGACAGCCAAAAAATAACTGCGAAGATTTCCGAAAAAGCCCTCCGTTACGATCTAACCGTTCCGTTTGCGCGCTATGTAGTGCAACACCAAAATGAAATAACTTTTCCCTTTAAACGCTACCAAATTCAACCGGTTTGGCGAGCAGATAGACCGCAAAAAGGGCGTTTCCGCGAGTTTTATCAGTGCGATGCCGATGTTGTGGGATCTACTTCGCTTTGGCAGGAAGTGGAATTTGTACAATTGTACGATGCGGTTTTCAATAAGCTCGGCTTAAGAGGCGTAACCATAAAGCTAAACAACCGAAAAATTTTGAGCGGTATAGCCCAAACAATCGGAGCCGAAGATAAGTTGATAGATTTTACCGTAGCGCTAGACAAGCTCGATAAAATAGGGGAAGACGGCGTTAAAAAAGAGATGCGCGATAAAGGTATTTCGGAAGATGCACTTCAAAAATTACAACCACTTTTTTCCTTTACGGGAAGCAACGATGAAAAAATCAACGCGTTAAAAAAATTACTTCACGGCTCACAAATTGGGTTGAAAGGCGCCGCAGAACTTGAATTTATTACTAAAAATATTGAAGCACTTGGCCTGCAAAGGGCTTCACTTGAAATTGATGTTACGCTTGCTCGCGGTTTAAATTACTACACGGGCGCCATTTTTGAAGTTTCAGCACCCACAGAAGTAAAGATGGGAAGCATTGGCGGAGGCGGCAGGTACGACGACCTCACAGGAATCTTCGGACTAAAAAATATGAGCGGAGTTGGTATTTCTTTTGGATTGGATCGTATTTATTTGGTTTTGGAAGAATTGAAACTTTTTCCCGAAACTGTTTCAGAAAATAGCAAAGCACTTTTTATAAATTTTGGAAAAAAGGAAGCCTTGTACGCAATGAAAGCAATTACAAACTTGCGAAAAGCAGGCGTTAAAGTTGAATTATACCCCGACGAAGCAAAGATGGGCAAGCAAATGGGTTATGCAGATAAACGCAATATTCCCTACACGGTCTTGGCTGGTGAAAAGGAAATGGAAGTACAGTCTTTCACGCTTAAAAACATGAAAAGTGGCGAGCAAATACAAGTAACGTATTCTGAGTTGGAAAAATATTTAGGCTAGCCTAGTTAGAATTAACAGATTTATCAACCTCCATTGTGGGCTGATTAGCTAGGCTCACCAACCTTCTTTCCACTTCTTGACGCGCCGACTCAGAAAGCATACCAGCAATGCGTAATTTTGTTATGTTGCTTAATGTTTCATTCATCCCCTATTTCGTTTATTATTTTTTCATAGGAAATAACATAATCAATCTGTTTTTCTTCAGAAACATGCTTTCGGGGAGTTTCTAGAATTATAAAATCAAATAGTTTTGAAATAATTGTTTTAAGGCGTTGTTCTGTTGTTAGTACAGCTTTTTGTAAAAAATGTGCTATTGCTGTTAACGTAATTGAACAAGCGATTAATACAAGATAATATGTGAATAGAGAAAAATCTTGTATTGATAAAAATGTATAGATTAAAAAGAAAAACCCTAAAAATATAATCAGGTTAGAAATAAAATTAATCGAATTTATTAATTCGGTAGAAATGTATTTACATAAAAATTTTAAAAGTAAACCAAAGGATAAGGCCATTAGCGGTAAACTTAAAGAGTATAAAAAAGAAGACATATATGCATATCCAAATATGCCTTCTTTATCATTTACTAAATAAAATAAGTGAAAAAATGGTGAAAATACTGCGACAAGTGTCAGCAGAAATAAATACAAGTTCACAAATGTTTTATTTTTCTTTCCAGTCTGGAATCCCATTACAGTTTTTGTCGCTGGGCGGGCAGATTTTAACTTTGTCGATTTGTTGTTCATCACTAATTTGATTTTCTGGGGTACAACTAAAAGCTAGACCGGCTAGCATTACCAATGCGAATACATAATTTTTCATAATATTGAGTTTTAAGGATTAGCTGTAAATTTAACCTATCTTAAAGCTTATATCAATTTAATACTCAATAACTTATTAACGCATTTTTAACAAATGTAGAGAAAATACCGTTAATTACAACAAAACTTTCGATAAACGGTAAAAAATATACTCTTTATAGAAAATGTTCAGAAAAACTAGTATGGGTAATGCAGTAGTGAAATGTGGTCTAATAAAAAATCCCCAGCGAAATTAATCGTTGGGGATTTTTAGTAGCGAGATCGGGACTTGAACCCGAGGCCTCCGGGTTATGAATCCGACGCTCTAACCAGCTGAGCTACCTCGCCGTGTTTTTATTAAGGCTGGCTTTATGCCTAAGCGGGTGCAAAGATAAAAACAAAATTATGTGTGGCAAATTTAAGTTTCTATTTTTGTCATTATTATTTCAAATATTTCATTTGGGTATAATGCAGAAAAATTTCAATCTTTAATTTGAGGTTAAGATTAATATCTATATATTGGGCATCAACTAACAAAGAGCTATGGAAGATAAAATTAAATATGAAATGGAATTCCCTATTCAGGTTTCCCCTTCACTTTTATATCAGTATATTTCAACGCCTTCGGGACTTTCTGAATGGTATGCAGACAATGTAAATTCACGTGGCGAATTCTACACTTTTATCTGGTCTGGAAGTGAAGAACGGGCAAAATTACTTAGTAAAAAGAGTCCGGAACGCATTAAATTTAGATGGGTGGAAGACGAAGAAGAAGATTTTTATTTTGAACTGCGTATTCAAGTAGATGAAATTACCAAAGACGTTTCCTTAATGGTAACCGATTTTGCCGAGGAAGATGAAGTAGAAGAAGGAAAAATGCTTTGGGAAAATATGATTTCAAATCTAAAGTCTATTTTAGGATCGGTTTAAAATCCCTTTAAATTATAATACATTTGCACCGTCCAATTAAAAATGGACGGTTTTTTTATGGTTAATTTGAACGGTACGCTTGTGCCAAATAACGAAGCTACAGTAGCAATAAATAATAGAGGGTTAAATTACGGCGATGCGGTTTTTGAAACGATGCGGTATTCTGGCGGTAAAATTTATTTTTGGGAAGATCATTACTTTCGTTTAATGGCCTCAATGCGCATGTTGCGAATGGAGATTCCAATGAACTTTACTATGGAATTTTTAGAAGACGAAATATTAAGAACGGTTACTACAGCAGAAGAAAAAGATGCGACCTTTCGTATAAAACTACTTGTATGGCGAAAATCTGGAGGGAAATACACGCCAGAAACCAACGATGTGGCTTATTCAATTTCCTGTGAAAATCTCGATACGCCATTTTACGTTTTAACCGATGCGAATTGTGAAATTGAACTTTTTAAAGACCATTTTATAACCACTAGTCTGCTTTCAACACTAAAAACCAATAACCGACTTATAAATATTTTGGGAAGCATTTATGCAGCTGAAAACGAATTTGAAAACTGTTTGTTGCTAAATGAAAACAAACAAGTGGTAGAAGCTTTAAACGGTAATATTTTTTTAATTTCGGGCAACGCTATTAAAACGCCGCCGCTTGCCGATGGATGTTTAAATGGAATATTGAGAAAACAGCTTATTGCAATTATTAAATTAATGCCAGAATTTTCCATTGAAGAAAAGTCCATTTCCCCTTTTGAATTGCAGAAAGCAGATGAGATTTTTATTACCAATGCCATCCAGGGAATTGTGCCAGTAACAAAATATAGAAAGAAAGAATATGTAAATACGACAGCGAAGGTGTTATTGCCAAAATTGAATCTTAAAGCGAGGTTAAGCTAATTAAAACTAGGGTTTTCGGGAGCATTGGACCAAAGTAAATAATCGCCGCCAAACTCAATCATTTTCTCTTTCCAAAAATTAATATTCGTTTTACCTATTATTTCGTTATTGTAATTATTGGGGGCTACTACCCAACTGTTAACTTCAAGTTCCTGTTCTAATTGGTCGCTTTCCCAACCCGAGTAACCTAGAAAAAAACGAATTTGGTTTTTGCTCAGCTTGTCTTCTTTTAATAAATCAATGATCGCTCTAAAATCGCCGCCCCAGTAAATACCATTAGATATTTCAATGCTGTTAGGAATAATATCTGGAATACAGTGGATAAAATAGAGATTGTCCTGCTCCACAGGGCCACCATTAAAAACGGGCAACTTCGAGTTTATTTCTGGAACAAAATCTCTTAACTTGTATTGCAGCGGTTTATTAAGAATAAAACCAACAGAACCGCTTTCTGTATACTCCGCCAAGAGCACTACGGAACGATTAAAAGATACGTCCCCTATAATTGATGGTTCTGCAACTAATAGAAGGCCTTTGGCTGGTTTTAAAGTTGTCATAAAATACGTTCAATACATTAAATCTAAGGAATAAATTTAAAAATACCAAAAAAATGTTAATTGGGTTAATAACTTATATTTTATTTAATAAAAACAACAAAACATTACGAATATGTAATTTACTCACTATCAGCTCTATAAAAAAAATCCCTCTTTTCATATTAAGTGAAAAGAAGGACTTAAAATTTTGTAAAATATCTTACAATTAGTTTACGCTATTTTGTAAATCTGATCCAGCTTTGAATTTAACTACTTTTTTAGCAGCAATTTTGATGGTTTTACCAGTTTGAGGATTTCTTCCTTCTCTGGCGGCTCTTTTTGATACTGACCAAGATCCGAAACCTACAAGTGATACTCTGTCTCCTTTTTTAAGAGAGTTTTGAACGTTGCCTAAGAAAGACTCTAAGGATTTCTTAGCGGCAGCTTTTGTAATTCCGGCATCAGCTGCCATTGCATCGATTAAATCTGATTTGTTCATAATTTTTTTAAATTAAATTGTTGGTTAAACTTCGATTAATTGCTCTACAAATTTAAAAGGAATATCCGTTCAGGCAAGTAACCACGCAGTAAATCATTATTTTTGTTAATAACTTTGACGGTTTGTTAATAAACTTGACGGGTTTTTCGTAATATTTAATTAAATCAGTAGTAGTAAGGGTTTACAATAGTTTAGAATCTGCTTCGAAAGTATAGCCATTTAAAAGTGCAGCAACTGCCATTTTTCGTTTGCCGGGTAGTTGCAGTTCTTCAATTGAAAGGAAACCGTTTATACACGCTACTTTTAATTCTTTTTTGGAAGCCTCTACCTTACCTATTTCTAGATTATGACTGCTTTCTTCAAATTGCGCTGAATAGATTTTTACTTTTAACTCGTCGTTATTATTGATTAAAATTGTCCAAGCTACCGGGTAGGGTGAAAGTCCTCGTATAAAAGCCTCGATAGATGCGCCTGGTTTAGACCAATCTATTCGTGTGTTTTCCGATGTGAGCTTTGGCGCCTCCTTTAAATTGTGTGTTGCCGGTTGTGGTTGTGTTTTTACGTCGCCTTTTTCAATTAGCGTTAATGTTTCTAGAACTAGCTCGCCTCCTTTAGTCATCAATTTATCGTGAAGTGTTTCGGCTGTTTCATTGGCCTTAATTTCAACTTCATTCTTCGCTATAATAGCACCGGTGTCAATTTTTTCGTCTATAAAAAACGTGGTAACTCCTGTTTTTTCTTCCTTATTAATTATAGCCCAATTTATAGGTGCGGCACCTCTATAATGGGGAAGAAGTGAGGCATGAAGATTGAATGTGCCTAAGGCTGGCATTTGCCACACTACTTTTGGAAGCATCCTGAAAGCCACCACTACTTGAAGATTGGCGTTAAGTGCTTTTAATTCTTTAAGAAAAGAATCGTCTTTTAAATTAGTGGGTTGCAGGACTTCGAGGTTTTGTGAAAGAGCATATTCTTTAACCGCCGATGCCATCAGTTTTCGTCCGCGTCCGGCTGGTCTGTCAGGGGCTGTAATTACACCCACAACGTTTTTTCCTGCTTCAACCATTTTTTTTAAAACCCCAACAGCAAAATCGGGGGTTCCCATAAAAACTATTTTTAAATCGTTCTGCATTTTTTTCAGTTTAAATAATATTGGTTCTTCGGATTCATTTTTATCTTTTCGGCTTCCATTAAAAGACGAATAACCTTTAATACATCAGCTTCGGCAAAAGTAAGTTTTTCTGCCAGCTCGCGCGAACTTAAATCTTCACCTTCAAGAATTGCTAGAATTTGTGCTGCCAGCTCATGAATTTCACCTTTTGAAAGTTTTGCGTTCTGGCCTTTACAAACGGAACATATTCCGCATTTTGAAGCTGTAGTTTCTCCAAAGTACGATACCAATTGTACGCTTCTGCAGGTTTTTGTGTTTTCAATATATTGCAATACGGCATTAACTTGTGCCGTTTTTTTTCGGTTTAAGGCTTCTACATCGCGCGCAATAACGTTAATAGTTTTATCGTCTTCGCGTGGTTTTAAAAATGTAAGCGTAGCATCGGTAATTTGTAGGGTCATTTCCACAACGCGATCGCGTTCCATTTTTTTTAAAATTGCAATCACAGTTTCAATAGATTGGCCAGTTTTTGCGACAATTAAATCTAAGTTTATGGAAGTAGGCATTTCAAAAATTCCACCATAAATTCTCAGGATGGTTTTACCAATAACAGATGCCGTAATATCGTTTTCAAAATAATTTAAAACTCTTTCTGAAGCTATAATAAACTGAAGCGTAGATTTACGGCCAAATTCCTGTGAAAGTTGAATGATAGCCAAACGGTCTAAACTATTTAATGCATTGTAGGTAAGGAGGGTGTTGAGGTTGTAAGTTTTGCAAAATTCAGAAAAATTAAAATTGTGCTTTGTAAACTCTCCTTCGCCGTAAGAAATTTGAAAATAATTGTGAAGCTTTCGATATATTTTTTTTAAATCGGCAGTAGTTGGTAACGATTCTACGAACTGCTTTTTTACATATATTTTGTCGTACTCATTATATAGTAGTACTGCTGAAGCATATTGCCCGTCGCGGCCTGCACGTCCGGCTTCCTGAAAATAGCTCTCTAAACTTTCGGGAATTTGAAGGTGAATTACAAAGCGCACATTGTGTTGGTCAATTCCCATTCCAAAAGCATTGGTAGCTACCATGGTTGAAAATGTGCCGTTGCGCCAGGCTCTTAGTTTTTCAGCTTTTTCCTTTGCGGAGATTCCGCCGTGATAAAAGGTGGAAGCAATACCCAGGCTGTTGAGTTGTTCGCTTATTTCAACGGTGCTTTTTCTATTGCGAACGTAAACAATTGCGGCGCCTTTATTGTTTTTAAGCAGCAATTCGGTTTTATACAGTTTGTCTTCTTCTTTATAAACTTGATACGAAAGATTATCACGCACAAACGAATTTCTAAAAATTGCTGGAAGCTCCATTTTTAATTCAATAATGGTGTCTTCCAAAACTTCAGGCGTCGCAGTGGCGGTAAGTGCTATAATTGGTGCCAGGGGATGAATCTCGCGAAGTATGGTAATGTTTTTATAGGCGGGTCTAAAATCGTTTCCCCATTGCGAAATACAGTGCGCTTCATCTACCGCAATTGAATTCACATTCATTTGCTTAATATAGTTTTGAACTATCTCCTGTTGAAGTCGTTCGGGGGAAAGGTAAAGAAACTTGTAATTGCCGTAAAGGGCGTTGTCTAGCAATGTGTTTAGCTCGTTGAAAGAAATTCCGCCGGTAAGTTTTAACGCTTTTATACCGCGTTCTTTAAGCGCATTTACTTGGTCGCCCATCAGTGCCACTAATGGTGAAACTACAATACAAATACCGTCCGTGGCCATTGCGGGAACTTGAAAACACAACGATTTTCCGCCGCCAGTTGGCAATAGTGCTACGGTGTCTTTTCCACTTAATACAGACGCAATAATTTCTTCCTGCATGGGTTTGAAGGAAGTGTACCCCCAATATTTGGTCAATATGTCGCGGACATTCGTCAAACTGTTCTTCAATTATTGGGTTATAGCGGTTTTATATTGTAAATATAATGGCTTACACGCTAAAATTATAACGTATGTAATTGCAAAATTCAGTTTCAGTTTATATTTGCCAAAATAAAATTAGCACGTTCTTCAAGCGTTCCTACAGGTACTTCTTGAGTTTTATAACCATAGTTTTCGTATCCATTTTTTAAAAAGTGGAAAATTTTTTCGGCTTGCTCAAAAGATTCGTAACGTTGGTTGTCTTTTTCGTAGATTTCTTCCCACGGTGGAAGTACAAATACTTCATTGTATCTGTATTCAGTGCATATTTCAGAAAAATTAACAGGGTAATGAAC
Source organism: Aequorivita vitellina (assembly GCF_022008365.1). GTDB lineage: Bacteria > Bacteroidota > Bacteroidia > Flavobacteriales > Flavobacteriaceae > Aequorivita > Aequorivita vitellina. Next base: position 122,047 of record NZ_JAIRBA010000003.1, on the reverse strand, counting down.
TTTTACAAAATCCATATAAGCTGTAACATCTGGCATGCCGCGGTCATAAAATAGGATGGGAGCCGTGCATTTTTTTCCATCGTTAAATTGCTTCAATCTGCCTTCTAGGAGTTTCTCGCTAAAGAGAATTGGATTTACCAAAAACAATTGTTCAATACCTTGTCTTTGTGCTTCTAAAGTTACGTCTCTCGAAATTTCGTGCATAACTTTATAGCCATCATTTTCTAAATATTTTATAAGTGCTGTTTTGCCAGAGCCGGGTCCTCCGGTTAATACAATTCTTTTCGTTTTCAAAAGTTTTAATTTTATGCAAAGTAAGTAAATAAATATTTGAACCGAAATAGTATCTTTGTGGCATATACAGCATATTTATTTGATGGAGCAAAACGAGAAAACTACCGAATTTTACGAACGATTAAAAAAACAACTTGAAGAAGATACTACGTGGCCCGCACCGTATCTCTTCAAATTTATTGTCCCTGCCCAGCTGGAAAAAATTGCAGAAATTGAAAAAATTTTTGACGGTACAAATGCTTATATAACCACCCGCGATTCTTCAAAAGGAACTTATTCCAGTGTTTCAATAAAAGTTACAATGGATTCTCCAGATGAAGTGATAAAGAAATATCTTGAAGTTTCCACGGTTGAAGGTGTAATTTCACTATAATTTTTAGTATTTTGCAACTGAAATGATTTTTCAATCTTTCCGCATACCTTAATATTCTTTCCTTAATAAAAACATTTTGATACAAGAAGTAGCCCAAATAGAGTATAATACAGAACGTCCAAAGTTGATTATTCCAGAATACGGTCGCCATATTCAAAAAATGGTAGATCATGCAATAGCCACGGAAGACAAAGACGAACGAAATAAATTAGCCAAAGGCATAATTGCGGTAATGGGAAATTTAAACCCACACCTTCGCGATGTTCCAGACTTTCAGCCAATGCTTTGGGATCAACTATTTATCATTTCAGATTTTAAATTAGATGTAGATTCTCCCTATCCAATTCCTTCTCGAGAGGAGTTAATGGAGCGTCCCGAACCATTGGAATATCCGCAAAACCATCCTAAATATCGCTTTTACGGAAACAACATAAAACGAATGATTGATGTAGCCAGCGGTTGGGAAGAAGGTGATAAAAAAGAAGGCCTTGTTCTTACAATTGCCAACCATATGAAAAAATGTTTTTTAAATTGGAATAAAGACACCGTAGAAGACGACGTTATTTTCGATCATCTTTTTGAGCTGTCAAATGGCAAAATCAATTTGAAAAATAGCGATGAAGATTTGAGCGATGCATCCAATTTACTAAAAAATAAAAAACGTTTTAATACGAGCAATTCTTCCAAAAAAAACTACAAATCTACAAGCCGAAACCGTAAACGTCATTAAAATTTCAACCGTAATTTATGGGAACTTTCCAAATAGAAGGCGGGCATAAACTCAAGGGCGAAATTACGCCACAGGGTGCCAAAAATGAAGCCTTACAAATTCTTTGTGCAGTATTATTAACACCAGAAAAAGTAGTTATTGAAAACATTCCAGATATTCTGGACGTCAATAAGCTAATTAAAATTCTAGAAAATTTAGGTGTAAAAATTGAAAAGTTGTCAAAAGGTAAATATTCATTTATTGCCGATGAAATTGATTTAAAATACTTAGAATCTGAACTTTTTAAACAAGAAGGAAGTTCGTTACGGGGTTCAATTATGATTGTGGGGCCTTTATTGGCAAGGTTTGGCAAAGGTTACATTCCGCGTCCAGGAGGCGATAAAATAGGAAGGAGAAGACTAGACACCCACTTTGAAGGTTTTATAAAACTCGGAGCGAAATTCCGTTACAACAAAGAGGAGCGTTTTTACGGTGTGGAAGCACCCAACGGTTTAAAAGGAGCTTATATGCTTTTAGACCAAGCTTCGGTCACCGGAACGGCTAATATTGTTATGGCTGCCGTTTTAGCCAAAGGTGTTACCACTATTTACAACGCCGCTTGCGAACCATACCTACAGCAACTGTGCAACATGCTAAATGCCATGGGCGCCAAAATTGCTGGTGTAGGCTCAAACCTTTTAACCATTGAAGGTGTTGAAAATTTAGGAGGTTGCACCCACCGTATTCTACCAGATATGATAGAAATTGGGAGCTGGATAGGTTTGGCGGCAATGACAAAAAGCGAAATAACTATTAAAAACGTGAGTTGGGATAATTTGGGGTTAATTCCTGAAACCTTTAGAAAGCTAGGTATAAAGCTAGACAAAAAAGGTGATGACATCCATATTCCTGCTCAAAATGAATACGAAATCCAAGGTTATATAGATGGGTCTATTTTAACAGTAGCCGATGCCCCTTGGCCCGGTTTTACACCAGATTTACTGAGTATTGTTCTTGTTATCTGTACACAAGCGAAGGGAAGTGTGCTTATTCATCAAAAAATGTTTGAAAGCCGCTTGTTTTTCGTTGATAAGCTGATAGACATGGGAGCAAAAATTATACTGTGCGATCCACACCGAGCTACAGTTATTGGTCATAATTTTAAGTCTAATCTCAAAGCTACTACAATGGTTTCACCAGATATTAGAGCAGGGGTTTCACTTTTAATTGCAGCGCTATCGGCAGAGGGTACCAGTACAATTCACAATATTGAACAGATTGATCGTGGGTACGAAAATATTGATGAAAGATTACGGGCTATTGGAGCTAAAATAACACGTATAGAGCCGTAAGCCAGTTAAACTTTTCGATTCTTATTTATTTCGTCTTGTAATTTTCTGCGCAATTTTTGCTCGCGTTCCAAACTGTTTCTTCGGTAATCTTCGAGTTCAATTTCCATCTCAGCCATTTTAAGTTGGGCTTCTTTTGTGATTTTATGGCTGTTTAAAAACCTAACAAACAAGAGAGCAGTAACTAAAAGAAGCACTAAAATTATTCCCCACATTATTGAATTGTAAGTAGCTTTTGAAGTGAGAATGCCAAAAACTTCAATTCCATTTTCCTTTTCTTTTGAAATGGTCAAGTTCTCCTGCGTATTTTTTAAATTTTGACGCAGCGAATCTATTTCACTTTTTTGTTGCGACAATTCTGTTTCTTGGCTATTTATATTTTGCTCTAAAGCAGAAACCGAGTCTAAAATATTCTTTTTTAGCCTAGCAAGTTGCGATTTTTTAATGACTTTATATTCCTGATAACTGTTGCTTTTTTCAAAGGCTTCCGTCATTTGATCATTTAATGTATTCTTGCGAACTTGAACTGAATCCTGTGCCGAAACGCCCAAGACGTAAAAAAATAGCAGAAGGAACGCTAATAATATCTTCTTCATGTTTAGTGTTTTCAAGTAATGTTTATTTAACTGTGCAAGAGTAGCAAAATTGTGCTGAATGGCATAAAGATACAATCTCTTTACCTTTTTTTTAACAAATTTACAGAAAGAAGCGAGGCAGAGCGTTATGAAACGGCTGCTTTGTAAACCTTTAAACAACGTTCACGTGCTTCTTTATGATCTACAATTTTATCGGGATAGTTTTCAGTTCCAAATTCGGAAACATATTTTTTGATGTATTTGTAATCTTTATCAAATTTTTCAATCTGTGTTGTTGGGTTAAAAATTCTGAAATACGGTGCGGCATCTACACCACTACCTGCTGCCCACTGCCAGTTGCCAATGTTGCTGGCCATTTCATAATCCAACAATTTTTCAGCAAAATATGCCTCACCCCAACGCCAATCTATTAACAAGTGTTTACACAAAAAACTGGCAACCAGCATCCGCACGCGGTTATGCATATAACCTGTTTCGTTAAGTTGACGCATTCCTGCATCTACTAATGGATAACCTGTTTTTCCTTCTTTCCATTTTTTAAATTCAGTTTCGTTATTTCGCCATTCAATTCTGTCGTATTTTTTTTTGAAGGTTTTTGCTACTGTTTCGGGGAAATGCCAAAGAATTTGCATAAAAAATTCGCGCCATATTAATTCCTGCCAAAAAACTTCATTGTTTTCCGAAGTTGCTTTTTTCATTATTTTCCGAATACTCACTGTGCCAAAACGCAAGTGCGGTCCCAAATGCGAAGTAGCATCTTCTGCGGGAAAATTTCTTCGTTTTTCGTACTCCTGAATAGTGGTGGGGGTAACATCGTATTTGGGTACTTCTATTTCAGATTTTTCAAAACCTATATCACTCAAACTTAGGTTTGGCAATCGCGAATGTTGAATAAGATTTTTAAAATATTGGGAAGTGTAGTAAATTTTGTTTTCGTATTCTTTTTTGAACTTCGTTTTCCACAGTTTCATATACGGTGTATAAACTATATACGGGTCGCCATCGCTTTTTACCACCTCGTCTTTCTCAAAAATTACTTGATCTTTGAATGTAAAAAAATCTATTTTATTTTTGGTTAAGACTGCTTCAATTTCACCATCACGTTTGTTCGCGTAAGGCTCATAATCGTGATTTGTATAAACATTTTGAACATTATATTCTGAAACAATATTTTTAAAAACAGTCTCAGGCTTGCCGTTGAATAATGCAATACTACTTCCGTGCTTCTGCAATTCATCTCGCATTTTTTGAAGCGTATTAAAAATAAAAGTAACCCGTGCATCTTTTTTAGGGAGTTCATTGAGTATTTCTGAATCGAAAATAAAAATGGGAAGGACGGGAAATTCGCCGTGTAACGCTTCGTAAAAACCAATGTTGTCGTCCAACCGTAAATCTCTTCGGAACCAAAAAATGTTGACATTTTCTTTCAAATTTTAATTGTTTAATGTTCCGAACAATTCAATCAATTTTTTTTGTCGGTATTCAAAAATTTCGTCGAGCTTTGGCTTAACTAAAAAAGAATGAGCTAATTGACCTATAAAACCGAAAGGAAGTTTGTAGTGAAGTAAATCTTCCATTTCAACCCCACCGTCAATTTCTTTTATAAAATGCTTGTGATGCCACAGCGAATAGGGGCCGAAGCGTTGTTCATCAACAAAGTATTTTTTAGTTTCAGTATGGGTTATTTCGGTAATCCACTTGGTTTTTATCCCTAAAATTGGCGTGACAATGTACTCTATTATTTGTCCGGCAAACATGGGTCTATCTGCGCCAGATTGTATGTTAAAACCCATATAATCTGGTGTAATGACTTTTAAGTTTTTCGGGTTCGATAAAAAATCCCAAGCTTCATTTAATGTGATGGGGAGATTTTGTTTTGCGTGAAGCGTATAAATTTTCATTTAGTGTTACTTGCTTCTATTGCCTGATAATTTCTCGTTCATCATTAATAATCTGTAGGTATTGGTTTTTATCTTGCTCCGTCGGAAAGTTTGCGTAAATATTTTTTTAAAATTCTTAAACATATTCTATTTTTTCTTTAAATGTACTTTGTTTTATCATATCTATAAAAGATTAAACAAAATATTAACAATTATTGACAATCGTTTTATTAGTCGGGCTTTTGAAAGGTTGCCACGCTATAAAATTTAAATGAATTTAAGGTTTTCTTAACTTTTAAAGATTTTTCAAATAGTAACTTCGTAAAAAATATAAACACTTTAAAATCATAACGATGAAAAAGATTATTTTACTCTTTTCCGCTTTTCTGCTAACCGTTGGCATTCAGGCTCAAATTCAAACCCCACAAGCAAGTCCGTTTCAAAAAATTGAACAAAAAGTAGGGCTTACCGATGTAACTTTAGAATACTCGCGTCCTTCTATGAAAGGTAGAACTATATTTGGAGGTTTAGTTCCTTACGACGCTATTTGGCGCACGGGTGCAAATGCAAGTACAAAAATTACTTTTAGTGACGACGTTGAAATTGGCGGTAAAACTGTAAAAGCAGGAACCTATGCTATCTATACAAAACCAGCAGTTTCTAGCTGGGATGTATATTTTTACAGCGATGCGAACAACTGGGGAAATCCGCCTAAATGGGACGAAGATAAAGTAGCGGCTCATGTTTCCGCTCAAGCCTACCCAATGGCAATGAATGTTGAAACTTTTACCATGAGTTTTGATGAACTTAAAAACGATGAAGCAACTCTTGGAATACTTTGGGAAAAAACTTATGTAGGGGTGCCCATTAAATTTAACACAGACAAAACGGTTACAGCTAATATTGAAAAGGTGCTGAACGGCCCAGGAGCTAACGAATATTACGCAGCTGCGGTTTATTACCTAGAAGCTGGTAAAGACATTAAACAAGCTAAGGCTTGGATGGATAAAGCTATGGAAATGAACAAAGACCCTAAGTTTTATCAGCTTCGTCAAAAGGCATTAATTTACGCAAAAGCCGGCGACAAAAAAGGTGCTATTGAAGCAGCTAAAAAATCGATGGAACTTGCAAAAGCAGCAGGGAATACTGATTATATAGCTTTAAACGAAAAGTCTTTAAGAGAGTGGGGAGCAATGTAATTTAATGGTTTCTATATAAATTTAAAAGCCTCGAAAATTTTCGAGGCTTTTTTTTAATCTTTTCGTTTTTCGTGGCTCTGTCTATATCGCTCAAAAAGTTCGCGTTTAAAATCGTCTTCTGCTTTTTTGAGTGAAATTATTTTTTTTGGTGAAATTACTTTCCGCAATTCCGCTGTCATTTGTTTTCTCAATTGCACTTTTCCAGACTCAATGGCAAGGTTTTTATCTATAAGATCATTGGCTTCGGCATCGGTTAGTTTGTTTAATCCTTCGCGAAGTTTTTCAAAAATTTCGTTGCGTTCCTTTACACGTAGCGCATGAAATTTATCGTGATAACTGTTGTAAATAGGCCAAAATTTTTCTGCTTCTGCGGGCGTTAAGGCTAAAGCTTCGGTAATGTACGCTGTTTTTAACGCTTTAATTTTTTCGTGTTTTCCATCTTGGGCCTGCACGGTGGCAGCCATAAAGAGAAATAAAATAACTAATTTCTTCATTGTTCGTTAATTATAGTTGCTGCATCTAAATTATTTAGCAGATAGTCTTCCAAATCGTCGTCTGAAAATTGCTGCGCTTCAAAATCTATACTAATAATGTCTTTATCTTCAATATAACTTGTTAAATCGTAAAGGTCAAAATTTAAATTTCCCTCCTCAATATAGGTGTCAATGGCTGCCAATTGGAGTGCATCCAGACTTGATTCGCTATCGTTGTTCGTAAAAATGGTAAAGCCAATAAGTAAACAAGCCGCTACTGCCGCTGCATATCCAAAGTATTTCTTTGGAAATAGCTGAATAACCTTTTTAGGCTTTTCAGAACTAGTTACCGCTGCCAAAACGCGTTCGTCCAGATTTTCGAAATACGTATCGGGAACATTAAAACCAGTGGACTTCGGAAAGTTTTCTTCCGAAATTTTACTGAAAAGTCGCTCCTCGAAAGTTTCAAAATAGCCTTCGGGCACTTTAAAATTGGGTGTGTTCTTTTGTTTTTTCACTTTTAATTTCGACTTCTAATAAGTTATAATGTTTTAGCTAACTTGTTTATTTTTTAATTGGACAGATAGCACATTCTATTTGATACTTACTGTATTTTAATTTAAGGATGTTTCATTCATTTTTATATATTCCGTAATCTTTTTTACCGCAATGTGATAACTGCTTTTTAAGCCTCCTGTTGTGGTTTCCAGTATTTCTGAAAGCTCCTCAAAAGTGTGATCTTCAAAATATTTCATCGTAAAAATCAATCGTTGTCTTTCCGGAAGCGTTGCAATTGCTTTTTGAAATTGTAGCTGAATGGCGTCGCCTTCAAAATATACATCACTTTCCAATTTGCGCATCGCATTGTCTTTTACATTTTCAATTGAAACATTGTTGCGTTTCGCTTTTTTGTTGATAAAAGTAATAGATTCGTTAGCTGCAATTCTGTACATCCACGTGTGTAATTTACTTTCACCTTTAAAAGAATTGATGTTCCTAAAAATTTTAATAAACGTGTTCTGAAGCACATCGTCAGCGTCGTCATGGTCTAAAACGATGTTTCGTATTTGCCAATAAAGTCGTTCTTTATACTGCGACACAAGTTCGCGAAAGGCGGCTTCTTTTTCCGCTTCGGTCTGTAATGCCGTTACCAATTCTTTTTCTTCAACCACTTGTGCACAATTGTTATTATGACTAAAGATAATCCGAAAAGTTTAAATGAGGTTGTGATTCTTTTCTATGCAGCTCTGTGAAATAACTAAAATGCAGAGGTTTGCGGAGTTTAATTATGCTAAAGACTGCATTTCTACAAGGCTGTAATAAACGCCTTTTAGCGCTAACAACTCCTGGTGTTTGCCTTGCTCTACAATTTTTCCTTTTGAGAGAACGACAATTTTATCGGCATTTTGAATTGTAGAAAGACGGTGCGCAATTACAATTGAAGTGCGGTTTTTCATCATTTTTTCCAAAGCATCCTGCACCAAACGTTCGCTTTCAGTGTCTAAAGCTGAAGTTGCTTCGTCTAAAATCATTATCGGCGGATTTTTTAAAACGGCACGGGCAATGCTCAAACGTTGTTTTTGGCCGCCGCTCAATTTATTTCCGCTGTCGCCAATATTGGTTTCAAAACCTTCGGGAAGATCTTTTATAAATTCAAAAGAGTTGCTTATATCTGCGGCCTCCTTCAATTCTTCATCGGTTGCTATTGGTTTTCCGAGCTTTAAATTGTTTGCTACTGTATCATTAAAAAGTATGGAGTCTTGCGAAACAATTCCCATTAATCCACGGAGTGATTTTTTTGAAATATTTTTAATATCTACGCCATCAATTTCAATACTGCCTTGGTTTACGTCGTAAAAACGCGTCAATAGGTTTGCAATCGTACTTTTTCCGCTACCGGATTGCCCAACGAGCGCGACGGTTTTCCCTTTCGGAATTTCAAGTGAAAAATCCTTTAAAACGTACTGATCTTCGTATTTAAATGAAATATTTTTAATTGAAATAAGGCCGTCAAAACCTTCCTTTTGTATTGGGTTTTCAATATCGGTAATTGTGTTTTCGGCTTCCAGTAATTCTAAAATACGCTGGGCAGAACCGTCGGCACGTTTAACCGAATAACTTGCTTTTGCAATGGCTTTTGCCGGTGTTAAAATATTATACGCCAACATAATGTAGCCAAGGAAAAAACTGGCGTCTAAAGTGCGATCAACAAACACCAAATACCCACCGTAAATTAAGAGGATCCCGATAGTTATAATTCCCAGTAACTCGCTTAATGGCGAAGCGAGGTTCTGTCTGTTCATCACTTTGTTGGAATGTTTATAAAACCGTTGGTTGCTATCTTCAAATTTTTTCTGAAATAAATTTTCAGCGTGAAAAGCTTTTATAATGCGTAGTCCGCCCATAGTTTCTTCTAAAATGGAAAGAAAAACGCCCTGCTCTTGTTGTACTTTTAACGAACCTCTTTTTAATGATTTCCCTACTTTGGAGATTAGAAAACCAGAAATTGGTAAAAACAGAAACACAAAAAGCGTTAATTTCGGACTTATAAAAAGCATTGTTGCGAGCGAAAAAATAATGGTTAAAGGCTCGCGAATAATCATTTCTAAAACGGAAAGTACTGAGTTTTTCACCTCGTCCACATCGCCACTCAAACGCGAAATGGTGTCTCCCTTTCTTTTTTCAGAATAAAAAGCTAATGGAAATTGAATTACTTTGCTGTACAGATCATTCCGCAGATCTCTTAAAACGCCATTGCGTAAAAAAGTGGAATAGTACATTGCCAAATAATTGCTCAAGTTTTTCAGTAAAAAGATAGTAACAATCAGTCCTATCATAAATAGTAGCACCTTAAAATCGCCGTATTCATTGATGTATTTAACTAAATAATAGTTGAGTGAATCTTGAATATAGGTTGTTAATTTCGTGATGCTATCATAAACCGGTTTGGCACCAACTTCGCGTTGGTCGCTAAAAATAACTTGGAGTACCGGAATTAAAGCTAAAAATGACAGTGTGCTAAATAAAGCATACAGAATATTGAAAAATATATTTAAATACGCATACCTCTTATAAGGAAAAACATAGCGCAGTATTTTTCTGAAATAACTCATTAACTCACGTTTAGTTGTGCAGCGATTGCATTTATTTTTTTCTGAAGTATTTCTTCAAAATTTGTCTTTTCAGTAGTATTTACGCTAATGTAAAATTTTATTTTCGGTTCGGTGCCGCTGGGGCGTGCCGCAATTTTGCTTCCGTCCTCGGTGTAATAAATTAAAACGTTGGATTTTGGAAGATTTAAGGTTGAAGTTTCCTGTTTTAAAAAATTGGTGGTTTCATTTTTAGACACATCGTCCATTCGCACCACCTTGCTTCCTGCAATTTCTTTAAAAGGATTTTCGCGAAGTGTTTTCATCATTGCTGAAATTTCTTCGGCTCCCTGTTTTCCTTTTTTTGTAATTGAAATTAAATGCTCGCGGTAATTTCCAAATTCATTGTAAATAGCATCTAAATATTCAAACATACTACTGCCGGCATGCTTTTTTTGCGCTGCTATTTCACAGGCGAGTAGGGTAGCGGTTACCGCGTCTTTATCGCGCACAAAATCGCCCACCAAATATCCAAAACTTTCTTCGCCACCACCAATAAATTCAAGTTCTGGGAAGTCGTTAATCATTTTGGCAATCCACTTAAAACCTGTAAGTCCTTCAATGTATTTTACGTTATAATGTGCCGCAACTTTTTTAACCATTGGCGTTGAAACTATTGTGGAAGCCACGAATTGTTTTCCGTTCAGTTTTCCAGCTTTTTCCCACTTTTCCAGTAAAAAGTGTGTCATTAAAACCATGGTTTGGTTTCCGTTGAGCAAAACCATTTCGTTGTTAGCATTTCTCACAGCCACTCCCAAACGGTCGCAATCTGGATCGGTGCCAATTACAATATCTGCATTTTCTTTTTCGGCGAGTTCCAAAGCCATTTTTAAAGCGGCTGGTTCTTCTGGGTTTGGCGATTTTACCGTTGGGAAATCCCCGTTTGGCTCTGCTTGTTCTTCGACAATTGAAACATTGTTATAACCAGCTAATTCCAAAACCTTCGGAATCATTGTAATTGAAGTTCCGTGAAGTGAAGTGAACACAATTTTAAACTTGTCTTTTGCTTCTTTTGGCGTATTAAAGGTCCCGTTTTCAACCGAAGCTTTTGCGAAAGCTTCGTCAACTTCAGAATCTATAAATTGAATTAAATTTTCGTTTGCATCAAATTTTATGTCTTCGTATTTAAGTGAATTTATTTCGGCAATTATTTCGCCATCCTGCGGTGGAACTAGCTGTCCGCCATCTTCCCAATATACTTTGTAGCCGTTGTATTCGGGCGGATTGTGCGAAGCTGTTAAAACAATACCGGCTTGACAATTTAAATGTTTAACGGCAAATGAAAGCTCCGGAGTGGGGCGCAATTCAGAAAAAAGAAAAACTTTTATTCCGTTTGCCGAAAAAACGTTGGCCACTACTTTTGCAAATTCTTTGCTATTGTGGCGGCAATCGTAAGCAATAGCGACTTTAATTTCCTGCTTTGGAAATTGAGTTTTTAAATAATTTGAAAGGCCTTGGGTATTTTTTCCCAAGGTGTATTTGTTAATTCGGTTATCGCCAAGGCCCATTATTCCTCGCATTCCTCCTGTTCCGAATTCAAGACTTTTATAAAAACTGTCTTCCAGCCCTTCGGGGTCGTTGGCAATCATTTCTTTAATGTCGTGCTGGGTTTTCTGGTCGAAAAACGGGGTGAGCCATTGGTTAACTTTGTCCAGAATTTTCGGATCTACGTAAATCATTTTCTTTATTTAAAAGTGCAAAAGTAGCAATAAAAAACGATGAACTCGAAGGGTTCAGATATTTATAGGTCAAATGAAATTCAAAAAGATTCTACCTTTTTAAGGGCGCACAAATCTCCGGCAATATTGGTTCTTTCAAATTAATGAATCCCTACTTAACTGTTTCCTTTATAATATAGTTTCGCGAATCTTTTTTGCTTCTGAGAATCAATTCGCCTAAAAAACCGGCAAGGAAAAATTGTGATCCCAAAACCATTGCAATTAGAGCTATAAAAAATTCGGGTCTGTCTGTAATAAGTCTTGCCGAAGGATTGATAAACAATTTGTCGATGCCCAAAAACAGCGCAAAACAAAAACCTACAAAAAGCATAAATGCACCCCAAGCGCCAAAAAGGTGCATAGGCCGTTTCCCGAAACGCGACAAAAACCAAATGGTTATTAAGTCTAAAAACCCGCGGATAAAACGTTCTGCACCAAATTTTGTCGTTCCGTATTTTCGAGCTTGGTGCAAAACGGGTTTTTCAGAAATATTGCCAAATCCTGCATTTTTGGTCAAAACTGGAATGTAACGGTGCATTTCGCCTGTTACTTCAATTGTTTTTATTACGTCTTTTTTATATGCCTTTAGGCCACAATTAAAGTCGTGCAGTTTTACGCCCGAGGTTTTTCGAGCGGCATAATTAAACAATTTTGAAGGTAGATTTTTACTGAGTATAGAGTCGTACCGTTTCTTTTTCCAACCGGAAACTAGGTCGAAATCTTCTTCGGTTATCATTTTGTACAGTTCGGGAATTTCTTCGGGGTTGTCCTGCAAATCGGCATCCATCGTAATTATTACATTTCCCTGCGCCATTGCAAAACCTGCGTGTAGCGCTTGCGATTTTCCATAATTCTTTTGAAAACGAATTCCTTTTACCTCAGAATTTTCGTGAGATAACTTTTCAATTATTTTCCACGAATCGTCAGTACTGCCATCGTCAATAAAGATAAGTTCGTATAAAAAACCATTGGATTGCATAACAGATGCAATCCAACGGTACAATTCATTTAGCGATTCTTCTTCGTTGAGAAGAGGTATAACGATGGAAATATTCATTAATTAGTTTAACGGATTTGGATTCTTCGTCTTGAAAATTAGGGCAACTAGCAAGCCAATTACGCTCATAAATGCTAAGCTGAAAACGTAACTTTTAAGCTGGGAACCAATTGCAAAATTGTTTTGCTCAGACATTTTTGCCATTTGTTCGTCAATTGCAGCTTGTGGGGTTCCAAATTTTTCTAACATTTCTGCAGTCATGGCTAACGTTTTTTCTTGAAGGTTAGCTGCCATATCTGGGTCTATAATATTAAAAATTAATATCCCTACCAAGGTGCTGATTAAAAGCCCAAGTGCAACGGTAATAAAATAAACGGTAAAGCCTTGCTTAAAGTTCATCATGCCGCCCAAAATGCCTTTAGCTTTGGCTGTAGAGACAATTCCCATTGCAATAATGATGATAAAACTAATAATTCCTACATACCATTTTGTAAAAAGATCTGGGTTTAATACATACATTAAAGTGGTCATAAGCGCTAAGACTGCACCTAAAATAACACCGTAATTAACTGCGGATTTTTTAATTGAAATAGGTTGGTTTTCCATTTTTAAAATATTTATTTGGTTCGGTTTGTTAGTAAACAAAGATAGCAAAACGTTACATTTGCGTGCGAAATAGTACTGAATTAAAAAAGTGTATTATTTTGTTGTTAATTTCCAATTAATAGTTAAATTTGCAAACTCATTTCCGAAAGGTCGGAAGCGTGCATTTTTAAATTATAATATTAGATAGATGAAAAAAGGTATCCACCCAGAAAATTACAGATTAGTTGCTTTTAAGGATATGAGCAATGAAGAAGTATTCCTTACAAAATCAACTGCAGATACAAAAGAAACTATCGAGGTAGATGGTGTTGAGTATCCTTTGGTAAAGATGGAGATTTCACGTACTTCACATCCTTTTTATACTGGAAAAGCAAAACTTATTGATACTGCAGGACGTATTGATAAATTCAAAAACAAGTACAATAAGTTTAAAAAACCTGCAAAGAAAACAGAAGCTAAAACTGAAGAGTAATCCTCTTTGTGGCACTTCGGGTTCGCTCAGTGTCTAAAAAATACAAAAGCCTTCGAGAAATCGAGGGCTTTTTTTATTATAGTTACGGGTAGCTTTATTATCTTTAATTCTTAATTTAATTTAAAAAAATGATACTTCCGTGGACAAAGTTAATACCAACCGCCATCTCTTTAGTAGAAGTGGCTGGCAGCGTACTTTCTTCTAACCAAAAAGAAAAGGCTAGATTAGCAAAGATTAATGATTTTGATATGGAAACTTTGGCTAAACGTATTGAGGTTCTTGAAAGTAACGAACTGAAACAGGCAGAACTTATCAAAGAAATGGCACAGCAAAACCTAATTCTAATTAAAAATGCCGAAAACAATTATAAGCTAGCAATTATAGGTTTTATCACAGCTTTAATAGCGATAGTTTTATTATTTATCCTATTCGTTGTGAAGCTCTAAAAATTCAATCGAAACAATAAATAAAATGAATTATATTCTCTTCGACAGCAGCGTCCGCAACCAGCTTTTGCCATTTACATTTACACGACCTGTGGCAGATGTTCGTGTTGGTATTTTAACAATTCGCGAAAAGTGGGAGCATTTTTTAGGCTTTACAACCACGACAGTTACCGAAGATTACCTTTCTGAAAAATATCCGTTTTTGGAACTGGAGCAGAATATATTAATCAATGCGTCCTTCCTTCCATCGGAAAATTTGGTGAATATTATTAAAGGATTGGGAGAAAACCAAGCGGTCTTTTTCGATGATGAACCAATTGCCTTTTTCACGACTGAAGGGCAGGAAGTAGATTTTGAAACCTTTGATGTAATCCAATATTCCCACGAGGATGTTTTAAGAATAGAACACACTTGGGATATTTTTTCAAAAAATGGCGAAGCAATAAAGCGCGATTTTGAAATGCTAACCAAAAACAGAAAATCGCAACCCATTCCCAAAGGCGTTTGGACAAAAAACCCAGAAAATATTTTTATAGAAGAAAACGCGAAAATTGAATTTTGCACACTAAACGCTTCCGAAGGACCTATATATATAGGTAAAGACGCCGAAATTATGGAAGGAGCATTGGTACGCGGTCCATTTGCACTTTGCGAACATTCCACATTAAAAATGGGCGCCAAAATATACAGTAACACCACTGTTGGCCCTCATAGTAAAGTTGGGGGAGAAGTGAATAATTCGGTAATTTTCGGTTATTCAAATAAGGGACACGATGGATTTTTGGGGAATTCCGTTTTGGGTGAATGGTGTAATTTAGGTGCAGACACTAATAATTCCAACTTAAAAAATAACTATGCCGAAGTGCGACTTTGGGATTACCAAACCGAAGGTTTTGCAAGAACGGGACTACAATTTTGTGGGTTAATGATGGGCGATCACAGCAAATGCGGTATCAACACCATGTTTAATACGGGGACCGTTGTGGGCGTAAGTGCTAATATATTTGGCAGTGGTTTCCCTCGTAATTTTGTTCCAAGTTTTAGTTGGGGCGGAAGTGGCGGTTTCACTACGTATAAAACCGACAAAGCATTTGAAGTGGCAAAAGTGGTTATGAGCCGTAGAAATATTGAGTTTTCAGAAATGGATGCTAAAATTTTGGAACACGTTTTTGACGAAACGGCCCAATGGCGAAAAGGATAATCCAACGAATCCAAAAAAATATTCCCAACTTATTTATTCAAAATAGTTCATAATATTATTGATTTAGCTTTATTTGTTCTTTTTAAGGAATCCCCAAATCATCAATTTATGAAAAATTTCTTACTCGGTCTATTCGCCTTTCTTTCCTTTACTGCAAGTCGCGCGCAAATGACCGATCTTTTATCGCTCGCCAATGGCACTCTTACATTTTTCAATCCAATTTTTGAAGAAGATAAATCTATCTATGGTTACTTTGCGGTGTTTGATTTGGGCAAAGTCAATGAATACGAAAACAGATTTGAATATGTAATCTTAGACACGCGCTTGGCAAAAGTGGCGAATGGGGAATTTTTGACCCCAGAATACGAAAAAGTTACCAGTAATTTTTACTCACTCGAAAAAATTAAAGACAAGCTACTTTTAAGTAGATTGTACAATTCGTACAACCGTACGTACGTAATATTTACCTCGCACACCGAAATTGACTTAAAAACAAATACACCATCGACAACTTTTTATGTTGAAGAAGGAAAATTTGTAGACGGCTTCAGAAATGCTGAGACCCTTTTTAAAGATCAACGCAAATACGGGGGATTGGATTTGCTATACGGTTTAGACGAAAACTACCTCACTTTTCAGGTTTCCAAAGAGAGAAGAAGTATGGGAGACGTTAATGCCGTTGCCATATTTGGCGCAGATAAACAGGAAAAATGGGACACGACATTTCTTACGGGAGAACGTTCAGATAAATACCGAAAATTTTCCATTAGCTATGCCGAAAACAATACGTTGATAATTGAAGAAAAGAACAGAAAAGAAATTACGCTACACGCCTTTGATCCGCTAACCGGTGCAAAACTATTTTCTTATTTGTTGGAAAATGGTGACTCTGACTACAATTATAATTTCAGAATAAGGAAGATTGGAGATGAATTAATTATAACTGGCAAGATAAGTTCTTACAGTAGTTTTGGCTATAAATACGAAAATGCAAAAGGTTTATTTAAGATAAAATTAGCCGCAGATGGCACCGAAAATTTCAAAAAATATTTTCTTTGGGAAGAGGCTGCAGAATTTTTAGAAATAAACAAACGCGGAAAACTTGAAAAAGGATATCGCCTGTTGGCGCAGGATTACTTTATTTTCGAGGATGGACGCATTACCTTTTTGGCCGAAAAATATAAGGAAGCTTACAATATCCTGTTGGGAGTAAATGTGCCAAAGGCAACCGACTTCGTATTGTTTCAATTTAATGATGAATTCACACTTCAAAATGTGGAAACCATTGTAAAGGACAAATCGAAATTTTCAATTTCAGACTACCTTTTTTCGCAGCCAATTAATAACGGAAACGACGTTGTATTCTTTTACAGAGATTATCAAAAGGATGAAGTTACCAAAGACAAAGATTGGGTTTTGGGAATTGTAAAATTGGTGGATAAGGAATTTAGTTACGAGCAGATTCCAATGTCGTCAGACGATTTTTATATTCAACCTTATATTGCGAAGGAAGGCTTTATTTTGCTGCGCGAATACAATAAAGATTCGGCACATAATAAAATCCGTTTGGAGCGGGTAAATTTTTAATTTTGAAGATAATAATCTGAAATATTTTTCATTTCATCCAGGTTTAAATTCCAAAGAAATGATAAATACCTAATATAGCTTTCGTCCTCCATTTCGGGGGTGACATATGCTACATATTTGTTGAAAGTGTATTGTTTTTTAGCTTCGTATAACAGCAGGAAATTTTGCCCCAATAGTTTTTTTAAATAGTCGTTTTTTGGTTCGTCAATCAGTCGCGCTATGTTGAAATAAATACCTTTTCCGTAATCTTCTTTTTCAATATAATTTGTAATTACTTCTTGATTTGCCACCAATTTTAACTTGTAGAAAGTAGATGAAGTATCAATTTTTGGTTCGGGAATTAAAGGATTATTTAGTTCGCTAAAATCTTTTTTCAGCTTCAAAATGCGTTCCTCTAATTCGGGATGTGTTTTAAGGGAATCTGCACTTATTTTTTCTTTGTAAAAACTGTAATTGTATTTTGAAAAATCTTCAACTTCCAACCATTGATCTTTAAAAGGCTGTTCGGATAAATCAAAAAGTGTTTCGTAATCTTTTTGGACAATTTCAATGGAGGGAATGCTATCAAATTCCTTTAAAAGATAAAGCGCCTCCAAAAAACTGGAATTCGGCAAGCCCATTTTTCTGAAGAGTAAATACCCTAACGAATCTGCCTGCTGTTCTTCTATTCTTCGTTTTCCACCTTCGGAATAAAGGATGTTTTTCATCAACGCAAATGCTTCGTCATTTTGCCCAACCTTCTTCCGTTCAATGTTGCGTAAGCGCGCTTTTAAAGCCTCGGAATTGTTTAACGTTACCTTAGACAGCAGCGTGTTTTCGGGATGCCTCAATTGCTTGTGACCCAGTTCGTGGCATATTACGGAAAGTAGCTGCTCTTCATTGTTAAAAAATCGAAATAATCCAATATTAATAACCAAAATGTCGCCCGGCATGCAATAAGCATTGGGATTATTGGAACGGGAGACGAGAATCTTAAAATCTGAAACATCATTGGTATTTAGCTTGGTGTTTAGTTTATCGCTAAGCGTTGAAATATATTCCGTAAACCGCGCATCGAGAATGAATTCTCTTTTTTCGATAGTGCGAATAAACTCTTCCTGCGAGAACTCGTAAATATCCCTAAGTTCGCGCTTAATTCTCCCTTTATGCTTCTTGTTTATTTTATCGTTAAAAATTTCGAATGCTGTTTTGTATTCTGCCACTAACATTTTTCTTGTAGCAAAATCTGCAGTATCTATTGGCGTTAATTCCTGCGAAAAAAGCATTGGGGCAAATAGGAAAATAAGGAAGTTAAAATGTTTCACTAAGTATTTTTTAGGCTGTGATGAGCGTATAAATGTGCGTCTGTTTTGCACGGATTAATAAAAAAACAAGAAGTAAATTAGCGCACCAACAATTACTAACATTACGCTGCTAAAAACAATCGCTACGTTTTTTTGGCGGCGTAATTCGCTTTCTTTCAGTTTTTGTTTGAAAGCTGCAAATTGGGCTGGCGACATTTTTTTGTAATCAACTACTTTTGTTGAAGTTCCGTATTTTGAAGCAGGATTTTTTTCGAAGTAATTATTGCGTTTGGCGAGCTGCTTCGCGTTACTTCTTATTGATTGTATCATTGCCGCAGCCGATCCTCCGAACCCCATGTTTTTACGTTTAAATTTACCGCTCCTTTTTTACTTTCTTCAAAACTAAAAAGTTTTGCGGATTAATACCTAAACCTGATACTTTTTTATTTACAAACCGCACGGCCATGTCGTAAAATAAGGGTACAATTGGAGCTTCTTCAATTATAATTGAATCCATTTTTTTATACAACATTTTTCGTTTTTCAATATTCGAAATAGTAAGCGATTTAACATACAGGCTATCAAACGATTGATTTTTAAAGTGCATATAATTAGGGCCGTTTGGCGCAAAGTTAGGACTGTAAAACAGCGAAAGATAGTTCTGGGCATCTGGGTAATCTGCAATCCAACTGGCGCGAAAGATATCTAACTCGCCACTGCTTTTCATCTGCCGAAGCGTGGAAGGCGGCATTACGTCTATCGTCACAGCAATCCCAAGTTTTTCAAGTTCGCGCTGCACATATTCGCACAAATCTAAATATTGGCTGTTGGTGCCGATTATTATTTCGGGTTTTGTATCGCCAGTTTCGGCTTTGTATTGTGCAATTAATTGTTTTGCTTTTTCGGGCTGATAGGTGTAACCGTCAATTTCAGCATAGCCAGGCAAGCCTTTCGGAATAAAACCGTGAATGGCCGGAATACCCATTCCGTTGCGAAGATAAGTTACCATCTTTTGGCGGTCGAAACCATAATTTATTGCTTGTCGCAAAGTTTTACTTTGTATTTCGGGGGTATTTGTACCAAGGAAAAAACCGAGGTATTCTGTATTCAAATACGGTCCCGTAATCATATAAGCCAAATCGTTGTACTTTGGCTGAAGTTTTCCGCGAGTGGTTAAGAGTTCGTCTTTATAACTTCCGTCCAAACCTGAAATAAAATCGAGCTTTCCCTGTGCAAATTGTAAAAACTCACTTTGCTTATCGGGTAAAAAAGTAATCGCAACCGCTTCTAAATACGGAAGCTTTTCGCCGTTTTCATCTCTTTCAAAATAAAGTGGGTTTCTTCGAAATACAAGCTTTACGTTTTCTTCCCACATTTTAAACTGAAAAGGACCCGTTCCCACAGGGTTTCTTCTAAATTCATTGCCGTAATATTCCACAGCTTCCTTCGGAACTACTGAACAGTAACGCATAGAGAGCAATCCCAAAAACGCGGGAAACGGTTGTTTTAGTTCAATTACAAAAGTGTGGTCGTTTTCGGCTTTGTAACTCTTCACGTAATTCATCACCCAACTGCCAGAGGAGGCTACTTTTTCATCTATCAAACGGTCGAAACTATAAACAAAATCCTGCGCTACTACTTTACGTGTATATCTTGTTGGGCTGTGCAATCCCTCCTGCGCAAAAGCTTTGTTTTGGTGAAAAAAAACATCGTCTCTTAAGTAAAATGTATAGGTAAAAGCAGTGTCGTTTATCTCCCAACTTTTGGCAATGTCTGGTTTAATGTTCAACGAATCATCTAATTGCACCAAACCGTTGTAAAGTTGATTGTCTGGCCAAATAGCTTGCGGATTACGCGCAAAAGCAGGATCTAGCGTAGGTATGTTTCCGTGTTCGTTGTAGCGGAAAACTAGGTGGTCGCGGTCGGTTTCTTCCTTGTTATTGCAAGAAAGAATCGTTAAAAAAATTGTAATGATTGTTAGGAACCTAAGCATTTAAAAAAATTACCACGAATGCACGAATATATGGGTTTATTGGCTCTTTTTTGTCCGAAAAATTAAATTTTCACCATAAAAATATTCGTTTATAAATAATATGTGGTTTCGTGGTTAAGAGTTTGTATTTTTGTGCCCTCGTTTGCCAAAAATACAACAATGAACGCACCAAAAAAAGTCGCTTTTTACACTTTAGGCTGTAAACTCAATTTCAGCGAAACTTCAACAATAGCAAGAAGTTTTGAGGGGGAAGGATTTCAGCGTGTTGATTTTTCTGAAGTAGCTGATATCTATGTAATTAACACTTGCAGCGTAACCGAAAATGCCGATAAACGTTTTAAAACTATTGTAAAACAAGCCCAGAAAGCAAATCCAAATGCTTTTGTAGCGGCTGTAGGTTGCTACGCGCAGTTGAAACCGCACGAACTGGCGGATGTGGATGGTGTTGATTTGGTTTTGGGAGCAACGGAAAAATTTAAGATAACAGATTATTTAAACGACCTGTCGAAAAATGATTTCGGCGAAGTGCATTCGTGCGAAATTGAAGATGCAGATTTTTACGTGGGCTCTTACTCCATTGGCGATAGAACCCGTGCTTTTTTAAAAGTGCAGGACGGTTGCGATTATAAATGTACGTATTGCACAATTCCTTTGGCACGCGGTATTTCGCGAAGTGATACTTTAGAAAACGTTTTAAAGAATGCCGCAGATATTTCGGCACAAGGAATTAAAGAAATTGTTTTAACTGGTGTAAATATTGGCGATTACGGAAAAGGTGAGTTTGGTAACAAAAAACACGAACACACATTTTTAGAACTTGTAAAAGCCTTGGATGAAGTAGAAGGGATTGAGCGCCTTCGAATTTCTTCAATTGAACCCAACCTTTTAAAGAATGAAACCATTGAATTTGTTTCAAAATCGAATTCATTTGTACCCCATTTTCACGTTCCGCTGCAGAGTGGGAGCAATGCTATATTAAAGTTAATGCGCCGCCGCTATATGAGTGAATTATATACCGAACGAGTAGCTAAAATTCGTGAAGTAATGCCGCATGCTTGTATTGGCGTTGATGTTATAGTTGGTTTTCCGGGCGAAACAGATGAGCACTTTTTAGAAACCTATCACTTTTTAAACGAGCTAGATATTTCGTATTTACACGTTTTTACATATTCGGAAAGAGATAACACGCCAGCTGCCGAAATGGAGGGAGTTGTCCCGATGAAAGTGCGAAACAAACGCAGTAAAATGTTACGTGGGCTTTCTGTTAAAAAACGCCGAGCTTTTTATGAAAGTCAGTTAGGATCTACTCGCACCGTGCTTTTTGAAGGAGAAAATAAAGCGGGTTACATTCACGGGTTTACAGAAAATTACGTAAAAGTGAAAACACCGTGGAATCCTGAGTTGGTAAACACCTTACAGGAAATTACACTTACTGAAATAGATACAGATGGCTTGGTGCGGTTTAAGACTACTGAACCGGTTTTGGGTTAAATATTAATGCCAACAGGTAATAAATCTTTGTATTTCCTTCTGTTTTTACGCATAAAACCTGCAATTTCGGGACTTGTGGGTACCAAGCTAATACCGCGATCTTTTACTTCATCAAAAACGGCTTTTATAAATATCTCTCTAAATCCTTGTTCTTCTAAGTCATCGGGCATTTCGTATTTTGTAAGAAAAATTTTGCGGTCCTGCAGTGCATATTCTATCCGTGCCATGTTGTCGCCAATTTCAAGTTCAAATTGTCTTAAAAATTCGTTGTCGGTAATTTCTACATCTTCAATCATGGTGAGTTTTTTTAAATTGGAAAAGTGTTTTCAGAATAGGGTATTCTTGAAGCGCGGCCATTAAAGTGCGTAATCTGGCCTAATAAAAAAATATTTTTATAAAATCTATTCTTAGATGTTCGGTTTGTTCTCAAAGTAAATTACGACTGAAAAATATTCAGTTGATAAGAAACGGTTATATAATTCTATCTTTGTACCCGTAAATTTACGAATAATCTTTGGGCTTTACCATTTTCTTCACAAAAGACTTATGAACTCTAATAAAACACATGTTTATTTTGTTCCCGGTTTGGCGGCCGGAAGCGAGATATTTAAGAATATTAAATTTCCTGAAAATTATAAAATTCATATTTTGGAGTGGCTAATTCCTGAGGAGGGAGAAAGTTTGAAAGACTATGCCAAGCGAATGGCGCTTCGGGTAAGTGAAAATAATGCAATTTTAATTGGCGTGTCTTTTGGTGGAGTTGTGGTACAGGAAATGAATAGCTTTTTAAGTTTGAAAAAACTCGTGATTATTTCTAGTGTAAAATCAAAAGATGAGCTTCCGCGCAGAATGAAATTTGCAAGTTTTACAAAAGCCTATAAATTAATTCCCACTAGTTTGGTTTTACAAGTAGATGATTTAACTAAGTTTTCAATAGGGCCCAAAACCCAAAAACGATTGTCGCTTTATCAACAATATCTCCACGTTCGCGATAAGCAATATTTAGATTGGGCAATTGAAAAAATGATCACTTGGGACCGACGCGAAAAGGTTAAAAATACAATTCATATTCACGGTGAAAAAGATATAATTTTTCCTATAAAATACATAGACGATTGCAGAGTTATAAAGGACGGAACACACATTATGATTTTAAACAAAGGCAGAAAAATTTCTAAAATGCTGTTGGAAATATTTGAAGAATAATAGCGGCTTTTTCTTTTACAATTGGTATATTAAGTATCTTTAATAAAAAATTTAATTTATGAAAATGTTAGGCAAAATAGGAGTAGGAGTTGTCATTCTCGTGGTGAGTGCTGTGAGCATTCATGCGGTGCAGGACGCCCCTACAGATGCGAATCTTGAAAAGAAAGTTGTAAACGACTATAATGTTTACGCGCTGCCACTACCCGAAAAAATGGATTTTGCAGGCGAACCTGTTCCACTTGATGAACCTGATATTAGAGAACGATTGGATAGAGAATTGTTGGTTAATACTTATTGGCAGTCTAACGGCTTGCTTCTTTTTAAGCGTGCAAATAAATATTTTCCGCTGATTGAACCTTTATTGGAAAAATATGGCTTGCCAGACGATTTTAAATATTTGGCTGTGGCAGAAAGTGGATTAGAATATACTAGTTCGCCAGTGGGAGCATCGGGAATTTGGCATTTTATGAAGGGCACTGGCCTTGAATATGGCCTTGAAATAAACGATTACGTAGATGAGCGCTATAATCTTGAGAAAGCCACAATGGTTGCGGCAGAATATTTAAAAAAGTCGAAAGAGAGGTTTGGCAACTGGACTATGGCGGCGGCTTCGTACAATGCAGGCGTAGGTGGAATGAACAAACAGATAAATAGACAGAATCAAACGGATTATTACGATTTGTTGCTAAATTCTGAAACCAGCAGGTATGTTTTTAGAATTTTGGCATTAAAAGAAATTATGGAACATCCCCAAAAATATGGTTTCAATTTTAGGGAAAAAGATTTGTACACAAACATCCCCACAATTAAAGTAAAGGTTGACACCCCCGTTGAAGATTGGTCTGAGTGGGTAAAACCATACGGAATAAATTACAAAATATTAAAAATTCACAATCCGTGGCTTCGCGATACGTATTTGAAGAATGCGTCGGGAAAAGAGTATATTATTGAAATTCCTGAAAAAGGATACTACAAATAAAGGTACGTTCGTGATTGTAAAACCCGTATAAACTCAATGCTTTTTACGGGTTTTTTTTTGAAGCAAGACGGGTATTGTCATCATCGTTCAATTTTTTTAGAAGCGATATTCCGTTTAAGAAGGAGTTGTAGTTTAGCTCAAATGAAATTTCATATTTTTCGTTATAAGGGTGTAGGGCACCACGCCTAACATCTACAATTTGTTTGTTTTCATCTATAAAAAAAGAGGTAGGAAATCCAAGGCTGTGCTTCATCACTTCAACCATATGGTCGTGTGTGTTTTCTTTTTCATCTACATATATAATATGTATTTTGCTGGAATACGCCCGAGTAGATTTTCGAACGTTTTCTTTAGAATCCCAAAATAGAATTACAAAATCTATATCGTTGTAGTGCTTTTCTGCAATTGCATTTAGTGCAGGAATTTCACCGGCACCGGGTGTACACCACGAAGCGTAGGTCATCAAATAAAGTGGTTTTTTAAACTTGTAAAGGTTTATTTTTCTTCCCGATAGTTTTCGCACTTTAAAATTGTCGAGATAGCTGCCGTTTACTACGTTATTTATAAGAGAGTCGAACAGAAATTCGGCGTATTCAAAATTGTGTTCAGCATACGCTTTTTGCGAATTTTTAGTGTATTTTTTTATATTTTTTCCAATAGCTTCAGAAAAATAAGTACCCTGCTCAATTTGAGATTGTGCTGCAAAAGAAAGTAATAAGAAGAGGTAAAGTAGTGTTTTCCCCATAAACAATAACTTTCAGTGAAGATAAGTTAATTGCTTGAGTTATAGTTAAAAAATTAGTAAGAATTTTCGGATATACCTAAGAAATATTCAATATTGTAAAATAGCTGTTTATAAATTAAAATCTTCTTCCGCCGCGGCCTGCTTTTCCAAACTGCTGTCGCGGTTGTCCCATTTTTTTCATTTGCTGTTTCATCATTTTAATTTGATCATCGAGCATATTGTGTTTGTCTAACTTCTTAGCTTCGGCCATAAGTAGCTCGGCCTCGCGTTTGCGGTTTTTAGTCATCGCTATTCCGGCTAGATTTAGCTTTGTCATGGCCATATCTGCAGTCATATTTAAACCTAATTTTTCAGCTTTTTTAAAATATTTTTCAGCTTCAACCATATTTGTTTGCGAAATCATCAAACCATTTAGATAGTTGTAATAACCTTCTTGTTTTGGTACTAAAGCGGCACTTGGATCCTTAATGCGATCTAACCATTTTTTGGCTCCTGGAAAATCTTGTTTCCGAAGACGGAGAAAGGCGAGGAGTATGATCTCGTTTTTAAAATAAAGAAAGACGAACATCAACGAAAGTAATATTAGCATAATTCCGTTGCCAATATTTGTTTCGGTAAATTGCCAAACTGCTGCACCAATTACCATGGCAGCCAAAACTAGTTTTATATTTTTATTAAACATGGGTTTTCTTTTTAAGAGCCTGCAAAGGTATAAAAACTATGGGCTATTTGGGAATATTTTGTAGTTTTGGCGCGAAATTATTTCAATTAAAAATTGCCTGTCGCAATGCAGTATTGTGATATGAAAAAAAATACAGAATTTTTCAAAAAAAGGTTTGTCTAAGTGAAAACTTGTTGTATTTTTGCACCCGCCTACGCAAATAAATGCTTTGGCTTACGAACCCAAGTTTAAAGAATGGGTTTTGAACAAAGATATCACGGAAGTTAAAGAATACTATAATGAGCAAAAGAACATTTCAGCCATCAAAGAGAAAAAGAAGAAACAAACACGGTTTTAGAGAGCGTATGGCTTCTGTAAACGGTAGAAAAGTATTGGCTGCCCGCAGAGCGAAAGGCAGAAAAAAGCTTTCTGTGTCTCATGATGCCCGTCACAAAAAATAATGTTGATAAATTATATATAAAAGGTGTTGTTTAACTAAGCAACACCTTTTTTTTATACCCTAAAGCGTCGTAATTTTGCGGCACCGAAAAAGTAAAAAACATGCCTAAAAATCCTTCCATAAAATCAGTTTTAATAATTGGCTCGGGCCCAATTGTAATCGGTCAAGCGTGTGAGTTTGATTATTCCGGCTCACAATCACTTAGATCTTTGCGCGAAGATGGTATTGAAACCGTTTTAATAAATAGCAATCCTGCTACTATTATGACCGATCCATCTATGGCCGATCATATCTATCTTTTGCCATTAACCACAAAATCGCTTGTACAAATTTTAAAAGAACATCCGCAAATAGACGCAGTATTGCCAACAATGGGTGGGCAAACTGCGCTTAACTTGTGTATTGAAGCAGATGAAAAGGGAATTTGGGAAGATTTTGGCGTTAAGCTGATTGGCGTAGATATCGATGCAATAAATATCACCGAAGACCGCGAGCAGTTTAGAAGCTTAATGGAAGAAATTGGCGTGAAAATGGCGCCACAAGCTACCGCTAATTCATACTTGCAAGGAAAAGAAATTGCACAGGAATTTGGCTTTCCATTGGTTATTAGAGCGTCTTATACTTTAGGAGGAGCAGGCGCATCCATTGTTTATAAAGAAGAAGATTTTGATGAGCTTTTGTCATACGGTCTGGAGATTTCCCCCATTCACGAGGTGATGATTGATAAAGCAATGATGGGGTGGAAGGAGTACGAACTTGAACTACTTCGCGATAATAACGACAATGTTGTTATTATTTGTACCATCGAAAATATGGACCCAATGGGAATCCATACCGGCGATTCCATTACTGTAGCTCCTGCAATGACACTAAATGACCGCACATTCCAAAAAATGCGCGATATGGCAATTTTAATGATGCGTAGCATTGGCGATTTTGCAGGGGGATGCAACGTTCAATTTGCAGTAAGTCCAGATGAAGAGGAAGAAATTATTGCCATTGAAATTAACCCACGTGTTTCGCGCTCTTCGGCTTTAGCTTCAAAAGCAACCGGTTATCCAATTGCTAAAATTGCGACCAAACTCGCAATTGGTTATACATTAGCTGAACTCAATAACCAAATTACAAAATCTACTTCGGCTTTGTTTGAACCAACTTTAGATTATGTAATTGTAAAAATTCCACGTTGGAATTTTGATAAATTTGAAGGCTCAGACCGAACTTTAGGACTTCAAATGAAATCTGTTGGAGAAGTAATGGGTATTGGCCGTTCTTTTCAGGAAGCACTTCACAAAGCCACCCAGTCTTTAGAAATAAAAAGAAACGGAATTGGCGCAGATGGAAAAAGTTACTCCAATTATGAACAAATTCTCGACAAACTGAAAAACGCTAGTTGGGATCGTGTTTTTGTAATTTATGACGCTATTCAGATTGGAATTCCATTGAGTAGAATTCATGAAATTACAAAAATTGATATGTGGTTCCTTCGTCAGTATGAAGAACTGTATCTTTTAGAAAAGGAAATTTCAAAATATACTTTGGAAACACTTCCAAGAGAATTATTATTGGAAGCTAAACAAAAAGGTTACGGCGATCGGCAGATTGCACATATGTTGAAATGCTTGGAAAGTCAAGTGTATAAAAAACGCGAAGAAATGAACATTCAACGCGTCTATAAATTAGTAGATACCTGCGCCGCCGAATTTAAGGCAGAAACACCGTATTACTATTCAACTTTTGAAAATGAAATGCAACTTGATGGCGAAAAAGCCTACGCCGAAAACGATAGTGCGGTAACAGATAAGAAAAAGATTATCGTTTTAGGTTCGGGGCCAAATAGAATAGGGCAGGGCATCGAGTTCGACTACTGCTGTGTTCACGGAGTTTTGGCTGCAGCCGAATGTGGCTACGAAACCATTATGATAAACTGTAATCCCGAAACCGTTTCTACAGATTTTGACGTTGCAGATAAACTTTACTTCGAACCCGTTTTTTGGGAACATATTTACGACATAATTCGCCACGAAAAACCTGAAGGAGTTATTGTGCAATTGGGCGGGCAAACTGCTCTTAAACTTGCGGAAAAGCTTGATAGATACGGTATCAACATTATCGGAACCACTTATGAATCTTTAGATTTAGCTGAAGATCGCGGAAGCTTCTCTACGCTTTTACAGGAAAACAACATTCCATATCCAAAGTTTGGGGTGGCAGAAACCACCGATCAAGCTTTAGCACTTGCCGATCAGTTGGACTTTCCACTTTTAATTCGTCCGTCCTATGTATTGGGAGGTCAAGGAATGAAAATTGTTATCAATAAAAAAGAATTGGAAGAACACGTAGTTGACCTTCTTCGAAAAATTCCAAATAACAAATTGCTGCTCGACCATTATTTAGATGGCGCCATTGAAGCCGAAGCCGATGCAATTTGCGATGGCGAAAATGTGTACATTATTGGAATAATGGAACATATTGAGCCGTGCGGAATTCATTCGGGCGATTCAAATGCTACCTTGCCACCGTTCAATATTGGTGAATTTGTAATGCAACAAATAAAAGATCACACTATAAAAATTGCGAAATCGTTAAAAACAGTTGGTTTAATTAATGTGCAATTCGCTATAAAAGATGATATCGTTTATATAATTGAAGCCAACCCACGTGCGTCGCGAACGGTTCCGTTTATTGCGAAAGCTTACGGCGAACCTTATGTAAATTACGCCACCAAAGTAATGTTGGGCCATAATAAGGTTACAGATTTCAACTTTAACCCAAAATTGGAAGGATTTGCAATTAAGCAACCAGTGTTTAGTTTTAACAAATTCCCAAATGTTAACAAACAATTAGGGCCTGAAATGAAAAGCACTGGCGAAAGCATACTTTTTATTGATAGTTTAAAAGACGATGCATTTTACGACCTATATGCAAGAAGAAAAATGTACCTGAGTAAATAACAACATATTTCGCTATCATCAGATTTATTGTTAAAAATTTTTCGTAAATTAGATTACTGACCTACTAGACCCTTCATTTATGAAAAAAATTACGCTGTTCTTTTGTTTTTTTACAATAAGCATTCTCAGTGCGCAGAATGTTGTTGAAATTGCTTGGGAACAAGGTATAAACGAATCTGTAGCAAGTCCAACGATTGAAGTGGGCGATACCGTTTTATGGACTTGGGCAGATGCTTCTTCTAAAAGTGTTACCAGCCTTCCAGGTGGAAGTGAAGAATTTGACAGCGGAAATTTAAAAGATTTAAATAACGAATTTGCATATACTTTTCTAAAAACCGGCATTACTGATTATAAAAATGATCAAAACCCACTAATGCGCGGAAAAGTAACGGTGGTAAATAAACTCTCTGCCGAAGATAAGTTTGTGAAAAATTTAAACTTTTATCCCAATCCCGTAAAAAACAACCTGACTATTTCTTCAATTTTTAAAATAGACAGTTATCAAGTTTACAATGTTTTAGGCACGCTTGTTTCCGAGGGAAAAGGCTCTGGCAATACAACTCAAGTAGATATGAGTAGGTTAAATAGTGGTTTGTATTTTGTGAAAGTTATTTCCAAAAATATGCAGACTACACTTAAAATTGCGAAAAAATAACTTCTTAAGTTATAGATTTATTTTCTAAAATGCGGTGAGCTTTCCAGTTCAACATCGGTTATAAAATAATTGGTTTCTCCCCAAATTGCGAAGCTTGCAAATCGTTCAATATAGGTGACCTTTACGTAATTACCTTGGTATTCTTTTAATTTTTCAATTACTTCTTCATTTTTATCGAGTACGGAAAACGAAAATATCTGTGCGCCACTTATTCCTTGACTTATCTCGCCTTCCCACGTTTTAATAACCACACCGCGATGACTGAATTTAATCAACTCGCCGGCACGGGTTCCTTCACTATAGGGTACAAAATACACAAAGGCGAAATACAGTAAATACAGCGCCAATATACTTCCGAGAATGATAAAGAGAATTTTTTTCATCCTCTAAAATTAATCAAATTTTACGCAGGTTTTAAAGAAAGTTATAACCAACAATTACAGCAAATGATTTATATCCGGAGTTTATATTTTCGTAATTCAACAGTTGACGAGAGGTGTGGTATCTTGCCGAAACACTGTACTTATTTTGGTATCTAAACCCTACGCCTAAAGCTAGGGCCGCATCAGCCATTACATTAAGATCGTAGCTATCTTCATTGCTGGAATTTATTTCAGAACCCAGGGTTGTTAAATCCATTATAACCGCAGCATCAATAAAAAATGCAGCGTCATTTTTTAAATACATATAGTGTCGCCCGCCCAATGGTAACTCAATGGAGGTGTAATTTACCGAAACCGTGGTATATTTCTGAAAAGTTATCATGTCTACGTAAAGAATTTCTTTTTCAGTTTTATAACTGCGGTAGGTGGGTTCTACAAAAACAGACCATTTACCGTTGTTAAAAGGAAAAATATACTCGGCTTCAACCCCAATTCTAATTCCGGTATTGCTGTCAAAGTTAACTTGGGCGTCCCCTCTTCTCTGCATAGAAAATGAAGAAAATGTTACGCCAGGACGAATGCTTAAATTAAATTTTGCTTCGCGTTTATTTTTTTTAAACACAACAGATTCAGAATTATGACAACTATTATATTTAGTAATTATATTTATTAACGAATTGGTTTTGTATTCAAGATTTTCAAAGCTTTTTTCGGTTAAATCGCTGCAATTTAGGTTGGTGGCAAGTTGTTGTTTATACCGGTCGTTTGTCCCCATTTTTAATCGGGTTACAAGATATCTTTTATAGATAAGTTGTTCAATAGTGCCATTGTCTTTACTGTAAAAATAGCGTGGCGTATCGGAATTTAAAGTGAAATAAAGCGATGCTTTCCCCTCTACTAATGTTTTAAGAAAGATTGTTTCTTCCTTTAAATCTGGATTGCGATCAAATTTAAGGTTGTTTACAACATCTGTAGATTGATCTATTTCAACCGTAGCTTTAATATATTTAAACGATTGCTCGGAACCAAATTCAATTACATTGTCTAAACTGCCAATTTTTGTTTCACCATTTTCTGAAAGCTTGTAAACAAATGTGGTAGGACTGCCTTTCCAATCTTCATTTTTTATTAAACAAGCTACTTTTGTACCGTTGGTTTCAATTATATACCCAGGTTCAAAATGGGTTTGTGAAAAGGCGCTAATCGTTGAAAATAGAATAGCTGCGAAGAATATATTAAATTTCATATAATTTGGGGTTTGTTTTTGTTTTGAAGCGGTAAATGTATTACAATTTAATTACTCTTCGGTGTTATTTTCTATTGCTCTGTTGAGTAATTTATCGTCAATATTTTTATTGGCTTTGGCGCCAAGTTTTTTTAGTTTTTCAACTCGTGTAATTAAATTGCCTTGTCCGGTTAGTTTTTTCATTGCACCGTCGTAACTACCTTTTACGGTGTTTAGTTGCGAGCCAACTTTTAAAAGATCGTTCGTTAAATTCACAAAAGAATCGTAAAGACGGCCCGCTTGGGTTGCAATTTCAATGGCGTTTCGTTGTTGCTTTTCATTGGTCCACATGCTGTCCACAGTGCGTAAAGTTGCAAGTAGTGTTGAAGGGGTGACGATAACAATATTTTTTTCGAAAGCCCAATTATAAATATTGCTTTCTTGGTTAATTGCTACGGCAAATGCGGGTTCAATGGGTACAAAAAGTAACACAAAATCGGGGCTTTCAATTTCGTAAAGTGCGTGATAATTTTTGGCACTCAATTGCTCGATATGTTTTTTAAGTGAAGCAACGTGATCTTTTAAATAACGGTTTTTTAAATCTTCGTCGTCTTCGTTTACAAAGCGTTCGTATGCAACGAGCGAAACCTTCGAGTCAATTATCATTTTTTTATTGTCGGGCAAATGCAGCACAACGTCGGGAAGTAATCTGCGGCCTTCTTCTGTAGTAAAACTGTTTTGCACAAAGTACTCGCGGTCTTTTTCTAAACCACTTTTTTCCAGTACGCGCTCCAATACAAGTTCGCCCCAATTTCCTTGTATTTTACTATCGCCTTTTAACGCTTTAGTCAGGTTTGTGGCTTCTTTGCTCATCTGTTCATTTAATTCTTTTAAACCAATGATTTGCTGGCGAAGCATCGCATGGCGGTCTATACTTTCTTTGTGGGTATCGTCCACCCGTTTTTCAAAACTTTTAATTTTTTCTTGAAGTGGATTCAAAATTAACTCCAAGCTTTCTTTGTTCTGTTTGGAGAATTTAGTGGATTTTTCATCTAAAATTTTATTGGCAAGATTTTCAAATTCTTTCGAAAATCTTTCTTGAAGTTTTTCTACTTCGGCTTTCTGTTCGCGGTTGCGAATTTCTAAATTTTCAAACTCCGAATTTCGCCGCGTTAGCTCCATGTTCAGCAATTCTTTTTCTGTTCGCACTTCTTCGCGTTCGCGCAAGGCAGTTTCAAAGCGCTCGTTCAGTTTTTCCTCTTGAAGGCTTGCGTTTTCAAGGCGTTCTTCTAGTTTGCTGGTTTCAGATTTACTTTTTAAACGCGCAAAGAAATTGCCTAAAAAAGCACCGATTAACAGGCAAATAGCAGCTAATAATAGGAATAAAAAAGTTTCGTTCAATTTTAAAATTATTTAGTTATTGAATTATTTGGAAGGTGTATTTCAAGGTTTTTGATAAAGATAATAAGTTAAACGGAATCCATTAACAGCGCAACAAAATAACTGCTTAATTTTTAATTTTAAATCGTCCAGTTTTTCCGTCAAAATCGATGGTTTCCTTCGGAAAAAGCGAATCGAATCTTCCTGCTTCAATCAATTTGCACGGATCGTCAAAATAAGTTGCGTTTGTTGCCATAACCAATAACTTGTCAGTAAGTTGAATTGCCAAATCTATTTCGTGGGTTGAAAATAGAATGGTTTTTTGCGTTTCCGAAGCTAGTTTTTTTAGCAATTTCAACACATAAGCGCGATGGTAAATATCTAAATGCGTGGTTGGTTCATCCAAAATAATAATGGGTGTATCTTGCGCCAAAGCACGTGCAATTGCAACGCGCTGCATTTGGCCATCGCTTAACTCATAACATTTTCGGTGGGCGAGGGTAGTGGTTTCAGTGGCCTCGAGGGCAAAATTAATTGCTTTCTTGTCTTCTTCGGAGAGGGTGCCAATCCAGTTGGTGTAGGGTTGTCTTCCCAACGAAATCATTTCTAAAACTGAGAGGTTTTTTGAAGCTGGTGCCTCAGTTAAAACCACACTTAAATGTGTTGCCAGCTGAAAGGAAGAATATTCGTTTAAGTTTCGTCCATTCAGAAAAATAGTGCCATCTAAAGCGTTTTGCATTCCTGTTAAAGTGCGAAGTAAAGTAGATTTTCCAATTCCGTTGGCACCCACCAAACCAACTAATTCACCTTTTAAAATTGAAAAATTGACAGCCTCAGCAATTACAGAATCGGCATCTTTTGTTGAATACCCAACAGAAAGATTACGCGCTTCTAAAATGATATTTTTTTCTTCTGAATTCATTCAGGTTTAATTAACTTTTTAAAATTGGCATTTCGGCTTCGCTCAATGACCCCATTTCGGCTTCGCTCAATGACCGCATTTCGGCTTCGCTCAATGACCGCATTTCGGCTTCGCTCAATGACCGCATTTCGGCTTCGCTCAATGACCCTATTTCTACTTCTCTAAATTTACGGTAGCTGAGCGGAGCCGAAGCTAAAAGAAAAGTTTTCGTTTCCGAACCAACAACCAAATTACAACAGGCGCACCAATTAACGAAGTAATTGCGTTTATGGGCAACGTAAATTCACTAAACGGCAATTGTGCCACCGTATCGCAAATTAGCATTAATAAACTACCGCACAAAAGCACAGCAGGTAGTAAAACCAAATGATTAGAGGTTTTATAAAACTGACGCACTAAATGTGGCACCGCCAGTCCCACAAAAGCTATTGGGCCTACAAAAGCCGTTATACTTCCCGCCAAAATACTGGTTGCTAATATTATAATAAAGGTTGTTCGTTTAATATGCAGCCCCATACTTTTTGCGTAGTTTTCGCCTAAAAGCAATCCGTTTAAAGATTTGCTACTGAAAACGCTCAATAATATTCCCGCTATAAAGCAAAGGCTTAAAATTAAAACACCCTGCCACGATTGATTTCCCAAACTTCCAAATGACCAAAAAATGTATTGTTGAAGCTGCTCTGCATTGCTAAAATACGACAATACCGAAACCACCGCAGTGGTTACGCTGCCAAACATTAACCCAATAATTAAAATGGCCATGGTGTCTTTTATTCTGAAAGTCACGGCTAAAACTGCCAAAAGCACCAAAAAACTGCCCAATGCCGAAGCGACGACCAAACTCCACTGACTTAATAATAAAGTTCCAAAAAATCCGCCGAAAGCACTGGCACCCAAAATTAAGATCGCCACGCCCAAACTCGCACCGCTGCTGAGGCCTAAAACAAATGGCCCCGCTAATGGATTGCGAAACAACGTCTGCATCAGTAATCCCGAAACCGCCAACCCCCCGCCGGCGAGCATCGCAGTAATTGCTTTTGGTAGTCGATAATCCATAATTATATAACGCCACGTTTCCTTTGAAGCGCCGTTGCCACTAAAAATTGAAACTATTTCATCAATAGGGATTGAAACCGAGCCAATGCTCAAATTCACCAAAAAAGCTGCGATAAGCGCTATAAAAAGCACGAAAAATTGCAGTCGGTATGTTTGGGAAATTTGCATTAATTAAGTTTGTCGAAAAAGTAAAAATTGTAATCGAGCAACAACTCTGGGTGCAAAATTTTAATGAGGTCCTTTAAAACTAAATCTGGTCTGTTTGGCGCCAACTCGAAGTAAATTACACCGCCGGTTTCGCCCTTTTTCATACTATACGAATACACTTTTCCAGATTTGTACGCCTTAAATTGAGTGTACGCTTTACTTGCGTTTTTCATTTCATCCAAAGATGTAAATTGTCCCGGGCCAATCCAAATTTCGGCATCGTGACCTTTATCCAATACAGATTCTAAATTTAGCGAAAGGCTACCCGTGCCTTCGGAATCTTTCCAGAGATAATCGCCATTGGCATCGGCTATAAATTGTGCGCCCCAACTATCGCCCTGAGGCATATACCAAACGTCTTTGTACATTGCACCGCTGATTACCGTTGGCGTTTTTGCGGCTTCGGAAGCGATTTTTTTAGCTGAAAGATATTCGGTTTCAATGTTTTTAAAAATGCTATCTGCTTGTTTTTCTTTATTGAAAAGCGCCCCGAAAAACTTAATCCATTCCGCTTTTCCCAAGGGGGAAGTTTCCGTCCAATCTGCATTGTAAAGTACAGGAATTCCACTGTTTTCGATGGTTTTAAAAGTTGAATTATTTCCGTCAACGCCAAAACCAATCACAACATCCGGATTTAATTCAATTAAAATTTCAGTATTTATGTCTTCGTTTTTCCCGAGTTCCTTTATTTTACCAGCGGCAATCTGCTCCCGTGTTTTTTCCGAAGAAATATAACTCAGGTTTGGAAAACCGACCAAGTTTTCAAGTTCGCCCAACATTTCTAAAGAAGGGATGTGCGTAGTTGAAGTAACAACAATTCGGTTTATCGGAACGTTAACAACCGCGTCAAAATTACTGGAATTGGGCAGAGAACCGTCTTTTTCAACTAAAGCATATTTAAAAGTTCTGTCCGTTCCCGGCCAAGGATTTTTAAGGGTTATTACTTTATAGCCTTCAAATGAATTGATATTAAAACCCGTGGCGTATTTAATTTCCGATTTTTTGCTGAAAGATTCTGCTACATCATTTTGCCATTTCTCATTGCTATTTTTATTGTTGCAAGCGCCGAGGAGTAGAATTAATCCAAAAAGAAAAACAAATTTTTGCATCCTCAAAAATAGTAGTTTTGTTTGGGTGTACTAATATTTAAAGTCTATTTTTGCATTGAATTTTGGTAAGCACTTTTTCCAAACAGGAAAATGCTTTTAAAAGGGAATTCGGTTAAAACCCGAAGCTGTTCCCGCAACTGTAAGTCGTCCCAAATAATTTTTGGGCGTGCATAACTTCAAAAACCACTGTTTGCAAATAGCAAACGGGAAGGTGGCACAAAAGACAAGCCAGGAGACCTGCCAGATTCATAATTTAAAATATCAAACTTTCGGGATAAAGGTTGAATTATGAAACGACTAAATATTCATATTGTTTTTGGATTTTTGCTGTGCTCGGTTTCTGCAAACGCACAACTGGACAGCATTCAGCAGTTGCCGGAAGTTATGCTAACCGACGCAAAACTAATCCATTATTCCAAAGGCTTCAAACTAGAAAAACTCAACGATTCTATTGTTGAAAGAAATGCTACTTCATTGACGGAAACCCTTCGTTATAATTCGTCAATTTATTTTAAAGAAAATGGCTTCGGAATGGTTTCGTCACCCTCTTTCCGCGGAACAAATGCGCAACAAACAGCGGTTATTTGGAACGGTATAA
This sequence comes from Aequorivita vitellina, assembly GCF_022008365.1. Taxonomy (GTDB): domain Bacteria; phylum Bacteroidota; class Bacteroidia; order Flavobacteriales; family Flavobacteriaceae; genus Aequorivita; species Aequorivita vitellina. Next base: position 85,691 of record NZ_JAIRBA010000003.1, on the reverse strand, counting down.
ACATCAATTCGGTGTTTACAGGACAAACGGATTTCAATACAATTTCACCTTTAAGTTATAACGAAATTGCAATTAGAAGCGGCGGCGGCGGCGTGCAATACGGTAGTGGTGCCGTGGGCGGAAGTATTCATTTAAACAATACATACTCTTTCCATAAAACTGATACTACCGAAATGGGTTTGCGTTACGGCAGTTTTACTACAATTGCCGCAAATGCAAGCACTACGCAAGCTTCGAAAAACAATTATTTGAATGTGGGAGTAGATTTTATAAGTTCAGAAAATGATTACGATTTCGTGGGAAAAAACAAAAAAAACACCCACGGCGAGTTTTTGCGCTTTAATGCGAAACTAAATCAGGCAAGAAAATTGAAAGACGGCGCACTTACTTGGAATTCGGAATACACCTATAACGACCGCAATTTTTCGGGTAGCTTAAATACCATGGGGAAAGACGGGTACAAAGATGTTGCTGCACGAAATCTTTTGCAATTGAAGCAAGAATTTGGGGCATTTTCAACAAAAGCTAGTTTTGCGCACCTATTTGAACAGTACCGTTATTATCCCAATTCGGAAAAACCACTGTTTGATGAAGGTCGAGCCAATACTGTAATAGGTGCTTTGCAATCGGAAGTTTTTCTTCGCAAAAAACTTCGATTAAACGCAAAGATTGAATACACTTTAATTGATGCAGAAGGTGATAATGTTGGAGAAAATACGCGTGAAACGTTAGCAGCTGTAGTTCTGCTAAATCATAAAATAGGGAAAGATTTTAGCTATGGATTAAATTTCAGAAAAGAATTTTTGAATGATTTTGACAATCCGTTGCTTTTTTCGGCAGATGCGAAATGGAAGGTTTCAGAAAAATATTCACTTCGAATAAATGGTTCAAAAAATTACCGCATTCCTACGTTCAACGATTTGTTTTGGTATGCTGGTGGCAATACCTATTTGCAACCCGAAACTTCATATCAGGTTGAAATGGGGCAGGAATTTTCCATTGGGAAATTAAAAGCAGATGTTGCGGTTTTTTATATTTCTTCGGAAGATTTAATAAAATGGATTCCAACCACGGGAAGCGTTTGGAAACCAATAAATATTAGCGAAACACAAAATTACGGTATTGAAATAACCACAAGTTATTTTGTGAAATTGGGAAAACTTCACTCCTTAGATTTTAATGCAAATTACTCCTACACCAAAGCGGAAGATTTGGAGAAGGAAAAGCAACTTATTTATGTGCCGTTTCATAAAGCATCGGGTGCGGCACAGTATAATTTTAAAAATTTTTCGGCTTACTTTCAAGGACTGTTTAATGGTGAAACTTACACAACTACAGACAATAGTGAGTCTCTCGATGGTTTTAATATTTACAATTTGGGCGTTTCGTACGTACTGCCAAAAAGCCAAAACATTATAATAGGAGGAAGGGTTAAAAATGTTTTTAACACGTATTATGAAAACGTAGCTTTTCGACCTATGCCTTCACGCAACTTTCAAATATTTTTAAACTTTAACATATAAACAAATAAAAATCATGAAAAAATTACTGCTTTTATCTTTATCAACATTGTTCTTTATTTCTTGTAGCAGTGACGACGACGGCCAGCCAGAATATGTGCCTGCAGCATTTGAGAACGGAATACTTATTACCAACGAAGGTCCTTTTAGCGGAGGTTCAGGAAGTGTAACCTACGTTTCAAATGATTATACCACAGTGGCACAAAACATTTACAAAACGGTTAATGGTAAGAGTTTGGGAAATATTGTTCAATCCATGGGTTTTCAAGGGGACAACGCCTATATAGTTGTAAATAATTCAAACAAAATAATGATTGCCAACCGCTATACTTTTGAAAGTGTAGATTCTATAACTTCTGGTGTTAATAATCCGCGTTATTTTGTAGAATCTGACGGTAACAAAGGCTACGTGACAAACTGGGGCGATCCAAATGATAACACAGACGATTTTGTCGCGGTATTGGATTTAAGAAACAATACGGTTTCTACCACAATTCCAGTGGCTTTTGGTCCTGAAAAAATGGTGCCGTATAACAATAAAGTTTACGTTGCGCATCAAGGTGCATACGGACAGAATAATTTAATTTCAGTAATTTCTGGAAGCGGATTGGAAGGCACAATTACCGTTGGCGATGTGCCAAATTCTATGGTAGTATCCGGCAATTCACTATTTGTGTTATGCGGTGGAAATCCAAACTACACCGGAAATGAAACAGCTGGTTCTTTGGTGAAAATTGATCTTTCCACAGGGCAAATTTCAGATACGTATAATTTTGGAACAACCGAACACCCAACAAATTTAACTATGGACGGAACCAATCTTTTTTATGCCTTGGATGGGAAAGTTTTTAAGCTGAACAGCACATCGGTTACATTGCCTGGAAGCGATATTATCGATGGTTCATTTTACGCACTTAGAGCAAAAGACGGACTGCTTTATGCAACCGATGCTAAAGATTTTGCAAGCAAAGGTTCTTTAAAAATATTTGACCTTTCAACCAACGTAGAAATTCAAGATTTTCAGACAGGGATAATTCCTGGAGGAATTTATTTCAACGACTAAATATTTCGAATTAGCCAATAAAAAATCCATTAGGTTTAAATCTAATGGATTTTTTTATTACTGTATACTTCACTATTCACTTAAAGTCGAGCGCTTTGTGCCAATCATTTTTCCATCAATCGGCGAACTTGCTTTGCTGTCTGAAATTTCTTTTAAACGAGGGCTATCATTATTTGAAGGCATTGGTCTTCCTGCAATTTCAAAAAGAGCGGCGGCTAAAAGTGGCTCGTTTTCATCGCCCAATTCTCCTAAATTAAAATAATTTTCTTGTAACGGTATTTGCGGGAAAAGCCCATCGACAAAATCTGTGTTTCCTGCTGCATTTGCTGTTTTAAAAACTAACGGAAGCATAGCGTACGTATGGCCGGTGTTTGCTTCGCTTCTACTAAATTGTGGCGCAGGGGCATCGTAAAGTAAAAAAGAAGCTTGAAATTTACCGGTGGTTGTGTCGCCAACTTGTACAGCATCTATATATGGCTTTAAACCGTTTAAAACAAGCTCGCTCGCCGATGCAGATCTACGAGTGGTTAATATATAAACTTGTGAAAGGTTTAAACTATTAATGGTGCTGCCATTGCTAATTGAATTATCAAAAAGTCCGTTTTTTGCATTTTCTTCTTGACGGTCTTCATTCCAAAATTCTTTGTAAAAAATTTGTCCGTTAAATTGTCCGGTAATCATACTCGCAAGGTCGGTGGCAGTTTCAACAGAACCGCCGCCATTATATCGTAAATCGAGAACGAGACTGCTCACTCCTTCGGCTTTAAACTGTGCAAAGGCGTTGTTCAGTTCGGTGTCGTAATCTTTTATAAATCCGTTGTACATTAAGTACCCAATTTTGTTTCCGTTAATCGTAAGGGTTTGCGCTTTGTAAACTGGATTTTCGTTGTACTGTACTTTGTTTAAAAGAGCTGTTTCGCCGGTTAAAGTAAAATTGGTGCCATCATAACTGGCGAGCCCAATTGTATAGCTATCTGGTGCCAATAAATCGTTGTAATTATTTTCGTTTAACTGCTGGCCGTCTATCGTAGTAAAAAGATCGCCGCGTTTTAAACCTTGGGTTTGGGCGTCGGTATTTGGAAGCACGTATCGCACATACCCAAAAACGTTACCGCTGTTATCGGGGTAATATACCAAACCAAATTCCATTCCGTTGCTCAGGGTAATTCCGCTTAGTGCGTTTTCAATTAAAGTGTAATCGCTAAATAAACTGCTGAATCTATCTTGGGGCGACAACAAATAATCAAACAAAGCTTCTGGCGTTTCATAATTGCCTAAAAAGTTGTTTAATTCATTATCATTTGCAAAGGCGTCATTGGCCAATTCGGGCGTATCTGCTTTATACAGGTAGAAATAATTTAAGCCACGGTAAATAAAGTTTTGAATTTCTAAAGTTGAAGCCGGATTAAAATTATCGTCTGCATCTTCAAAACACGAAACAAAAAGTGTAGAAACGGCTAATAGGGTAATGAAAATATTTCTTTTCATAAAAAAGTTTAATTAAGGTATTCTTTTAAAACAGGGAAATTAGGGATTATATTGTAATGGTAAAAATATACTTTTTTAGTGGAAATAGATTCTCGTTTAATTTTTTTCAACTTAAGTACTATTTACTTCACCATAAAAAAGAATGTAACAAAAAACCATGCAGGTCGTCATTTAAATAGACGGCACAATAACCACAACCAACCAAAATGGAAAAGACCGAATTTATAACCTTAGTAATGCCTTTTAAAGATAAGCTTTACCGCTTGGCAAAAAGGATTTTGGTTTCAAAAGATGAAGCAGAAGATGCTGTGCAGGAAGTGTTTTTGAAGTTGTGGAAGGGAAAACAAAATATAGCAAACTATAAAAACCCGGAAGCGTTTGCCATTACAATGACGAAGAATTATTGCTTGGATAGATTAAAATCGAAACAGGCATCAAATTTGAAAATAGTACATAGCAATTATCAAACTTCAGAAAATGTAGAAAAAAATATTGAAGCCAATGACGGGGTGGCGATGGTTTTTAGAATAATGGAAACCCTGCCCGAACAACAGCGAATCGTACTCCAGTTACGCGATGTGGAACAATTTGAATTTTCTGAAATAGCGAAAATATTGGAGAGTAACGAAACCGCCGTACGAGTGGCTCTTTCCCGAGCCCGAAAAACAGTTAGGGATGCAATGATAAAAAATTACAATTATGGAATTGGGTAAAATAAAACAATTGTTAGATGCCTATTTTGAAGGTAACACCAGCTTAGCTGATGAAAAAATATTGAAAGATTATTTTAACAACGAAACGGTTGCTGAAGAGTTACTTCAATATCAACCTATTTTCATGGGCTTGAAAGCCGCAAAGGCAGAGCAATCTACGCGAGTATTTAGCTTGGGTGAACCAGAGACAAAAACAATAAAAGGTTGGTGGTATTCTGTAGCTGCAGCGCTTGTAGTTGCTTTTGGTATTGGTACATTATATTTCACCCAACCCCAATACACCCAAGAAGAAAAAGAAGCTTTGGCAGCTTTTGAAAAAAGTAAAGAAGCCATGCTACTACTCTCAGAAAATTTAAATAAAGGCGCAGAACGACTCACTTTTGTGGAGCAATTTGAAACTTCAAAAGACAAGGTTTTTGAATAATAGAAATTTAACCTAAATAACAATAATCAATAAATAAATACACGATGAAAAAATTAGCAATACTTATAGCACTGGCAATAGCGCCGATGGTTTCGTGGGCACAAAACGCTTTCGATTCTTTTGAAAACGAAAAAGATGTAACCGCTGTGGTGGTGACCAAAAACATGTTCAAGCTTTTGAGTAAGATGGACTTAAACTCTGCAGATCCCGAAGCGCAGGCTTACTTAAAAATGGTTAACGATTTAGACAATATCAAGATTTTTACAACCGATAATCCTTCAGTTTCACAAAAGATGGACGATGCAGTGGCAAAATATATTGCTACTTCAAAAAACTTAGGCGAATTGATGCGCATTAAAGAAGATGGCCGAAACATACGTTTTTACAGCAAAGATGGTAAAAATGAAAACTTTGTAAGCGAACTTTTAATGCATATGGACGGTGTTGTGGATGGAAAACCCACAACTGTAATTATGAGCATTACCGGAAATATAGATTTAAAACAAATTTCAAAACTTACGGCAGATTTGAAAGTTCCGGGCAGCGAAGAATTAAAAAACATTGACAAACGCAAAAAACAATAATTATGGTACTTGCACGATATTTCATGGCATTAGCCCTCGGATTAGCTGCGTTAACTTCCTGTAGCGATAAGTCACTGCAGAAGTATTTGGTGGAAAAACAAGACGATGATAAGTTTGTAAAGATGGACATTGCCGCTAGTTTGTTACAAGGTAAAAATAGCAGCTTTACCCAAGAGGAAAAGGATGTTTTAAACACCATTAAAAAAGTGAATGTGGTTGCATATCCAATTGCTGATGGCGATACCGCCGATTACGAAAAAGAGCGTGAAGAATTGAAAGCCATTTTAGCCCAAGAAAAGTACAAAGAATTAACCCGATTTAAAAGCAATGAATGGAACGCTTCCTTAAAATACACAGGTGAAGAAGACGCTATTGATGAGGTAATTGTTTTTGCTAGTGATGACAGCCGTGGTTTTGCAGTTTTTAGATTGCTTGGCGAAAATATGCGCCCAGACCAAATGCTTAAACTTATGGAATCTGCCGAACGTGGCGATTTAGACATTTCGAAACTAGAGGGTTTCGGAAAAATATTTAAGGATTAATTTAGTTGATTAATAGTTGAAAGAGGCTTCTCCCATTTTGGGTTGAAGCCTTTTTTTATTTTTAAGTATGAAGCAATAAACCACAAAATCACGAATAATTTACTTTAAACTATTTGTTAATTCGTGGCATTTTTTACTTAATGTATATTTCTCTTTGGAGCCGTTTTAAATTCCAGTGTAGTTTGCGGGAGTTATGCTTCGCATTTCCTGTTTTACGCTTTCGGGAATTTCTAAGGTTTCAATAAAGTTTGCAATGGACGTTTGGTTAATACGCTCGTTGGTGCGGGTTAAACCTTTTAATGCTTCGTATGGGTTTGGATAACCCTCTCTGCGAAGAATTGTTTGAATAGCTTCTGCCACAACCGCCCAATTATTTTCAAGGTCTTCTTTAAACTTTGGTTCGTTTAGCAATAATTTATTCAGTCCTTTTAAAGTGGAATGGAATGCGATTAGTGTATGGCCAATCGGCACGCCAATGTTTCGCAAAACAGTACTATCGGTAAGGTCTCGCTGCAATCTGCTAATGGGAAGTTTTGCCGAAAGATGTTCAAAAACTGCATTTGCAATACCTAAATTTCCTTCGCTGTTTTCAAAATCAATCGGGTTTACTTTATGCGGCATGGCACTGGAACCTACTTCTCCGGCTTTAATTTTTTGTTTAAAATAATCCATAGAAACATAGGTCCAAATGTCTCTATCAAGATCAATAACAATTGTATTAATTCTTTTTAAGCAATCAAACAATGCTGCCATGTGGTCGTAATGCTCAATTTGCGTGGTAGGGAAGGAGTGGTGTAATCCCAAGGTATTTTGAACAAAATGTTTCCCGAAAGCTCTCCAATCTACTTCGGGGTAAGCAACTTTATGAGCGTTAAAATTACCAGTGGCACCACCAAATTTTGCAGCACTTTTAATGTCGTTCATTAAATTGAACTGCTCTTCAATTCGAATAACAAAAACTTCAATTTCTTTTCCCAAACGGGTTGGTGAAGCTGGCTGACCGTGCGTACGCGCTAACATGGAAACATCTGCCCAATCTTCGGATAGCGATTTCAATTTATTTTTCACATCCATTAAAAGTGGAACGTACACATTGTTTATTGCATCTTTTAATGAAAGCGGAATTGCGGTATTATTTATATCTTGAGACGTTAAGCCAAAGTGGATGAATTCTTTGTATTTCTGAAGGTTTAAAGCATCAAATTTTTCTTTTATAAAATATTCTACTGCCTTTACATCGTGATTGGTAACCTTTTCGGTTTCTTTGATTGTTATGGCGTCTTTCACCGAAAACTTGAGATAAAGATCGCGCAGTTTCGAAAATAAATTTTGATCAAAGTCTGCTAATTGTGGCAAATCTAATTCTACTAAAGCGATAAAATATTCAATTTCTACCTGCACCCTGTAGCGTATAAGCGCTTCTTCAGAAAAATATGGAATAAGGCTAGCAGTTTTTGATGCATATCTGCCGTCTATTGGCGAAATGGCTTGTAAAGCGTTGGTGTACATGGTTCAAATTTTAAAAGCGCAAAGATACAAAACGCTACCGAGTTATGTAGAATGGGACTCATTAATAAATTATACTTGTGGTTTTTTAGCTTCTATTAATAAAATGCCAATAAATTGTTGTTTTAAGATAATGGATAGTTAAATAATAAGTGCTATTTTTTATTTTATGATTTTGTTGTGCAAAATGGTTTAAATAGAAACCTAATTTTAATATCGAAAAGAAAAATGAATTATTAATTTAAACAAAATTTGCTATGAGTACACAAGATCAAAATCAGCAAAGGAACCCTCAAAATCAACAACAAAACCAACAGAGAGGTTCACAAAACAGACCACAAAACCAACGCAATCCTGAAGAGGAAGAAGAGTAGGCGTGGTGCAGAAATTCGTATCCAGATTATAGGTACTAAAAAACCCCTTAATCAACAACGATAAAGGGGTTTCTTACATCATGGAAAGTATAAAAAGATGGATTAGAGTATTAAAAAATAATGCTTTAATCGTTTAAATTTAATGAATTTTCTAGAAAAATTACTAATTTAATATAAATAATTTAAAATTTTTTACAATGAGTGATAAAGAAGTAAATCCAAAACACAGCACTGGAAAAGGGGCTCAAGCAGAGCAACATAATACTAAAAAGGAAGAAAGCTATGTAGAAAATCCGAAGGAGACAAAAAAGAATGAATCTGAGAATGGTGACTATTTAGAAAACAAATGGAAACAAATTTCAAAAGATTTTGAGAAGACATATAATCTTGAAGTTAGCGAATCTGACTATCAAAGCGAATCATTTTCAGATACCTTAAAAAAGCTAGAGACTAAAACTGGTAAATCGCGTGCAAAACTTGAAGATGAAATTAGAAATTGGGAGAATAGCTAATATTTTTAATATTTGGCCTGCAATTATTTAACCCTTAAACTGAATGCCCACGCATTTGGGTTAATAAAAAATGTATATGCGTTAAGCCATTTTCTTTGTATTACCTACTTTGGCTAAGTGAAGAATTGCTATGAAGAAGAAAGCCCCGACTGAAAAATTTTCAGCGGGGTTTTTTTTTATTTGTTTCGGTAATTTTTACGGAATTCTGAAGGAGATATTTGATGCTTTTCCTTAAAAATTTTTGAAAAATAACTCTTACTGCTTAAACCAATGGCATTCACTATTTCAGAGATAGTTAAATCTGTTCTAATTAAAAGGTTATACGCGGCTTCGAGACGCTTTTTTTGGACGTAATTATTTACAGTGTCACCATACAATTTTTTAAAACCTTCCTGTAATTTATTGATATTGAGACCTGCTTCTCTGGCCAGATTTTCTACGGTTGGAATTTGCGAAATATTGTTCTCAATTAATTCTGAGATGTGATGAATTTGCTTTACTTCTGAAGAACGCAACAAAGTACGAAGACCTTCGTCCATTCTGTCGTCTTGATATTGCAGTATTTGATGGGTTAAAATTTGATAGGCCATGCCTTCCAAAAATAGTTTTCGCATAAAATTTTCTGCTGTAAATTCGTTCATATCGTTTAAGATACCCGAAATGTTGAGACTGTAATTTCCGTTGTGATAAAAGGCACCGCTGGCTTTTATGTCTTTAAAAAGCTGAAGCAATTCTTCGTCAAGACTATTGATGTCGCACTCCATTTTTGCTTGAAATTTTTCTCTTTCAATTTCTAAGCTGTTCACTTTAATTTTTTGGTTTGCCTTAAACAACAACACGTGCCCATTGTGCTTACTGCTCGCCACAATTGCATTTTGATATTGATTTATTTCGTGTAAGTCTTCTTCATTTTCAAAGCGGTGCTCCAAGGTTCCATCTACAGTATATAGAAATTTAAGTGGATGAATGTGGTTTACAATAAAATGAATTTCCATTGCTTCCTTAAACAAACAGTCGTATTGAATAAGGCCAAGCCCGCCTTCAAAGTTAATACCGCGGATGCTCCCTTCGCCCACAGCGGGTGGTAAGTTTAATAAATACTCACCACAGTTTTCGGTATATGAAATATTAAAATTGGCTGCGATGTCTCTAATAACATCTTTTAGTGGAAGTGAGTTTACTTTAATGGAATTCATTTGAAGTATATTTTTGGGGAACAAATTACTACTAAGAATTGAAATTGGTAAAAAAAAATGATTTATTAATTAACTATTATGCGTAAAAAATTAATTTCTCATTAAATGTTTCGGGTAATAATTGATTTTAAAAAACCGTTCAAATTATATTTGGCGGTTTTTTAAAATGTGCTGAAAATTATTCATAATATCTTTTGCGTTTTTTTCGTCGTTCCATTATAAATGAAATTACTAAAAAAACAACCAAAATATAAAAAGCTATTTTGGCGGGTTCAATTGGGCCAAATCCTAAGCCTAAAAAACCTAGAATTGCTGCCACTACTGCGAGAAAAAGTAAGAGGATGGTCCAAAACATTTTGAGGAGTTTAATGGTTGTAAATATTTAAGGGTCAGTTTATAAAGATATGTTATTGTTAAAAAATTAACTAATTTATTTCGATAATATTTTAACTCATTTCATAATATTATAAAATACAGCTCTTACCATCAAAAATGTTGCTAAATATTTAATGACTGTTAAAAATTAGTAGATTCTTTAAAATAGGAGAATTAGAGAGTGGCTAATTAAAACTTTTACACCTCTTTTTTATAAATATTGAAATTTGACGAAATCCACGGAACCCTTTCTGTGTGTGCTTTTTTCTCTTCTCAGTTATTATTTTTCGAATTTTTCACACCGAATAAAATACCGATTTTATGAAATGGCCCCATCCATAATTTCCTGTACCACCTCTGGGTTTAGAAGCGTTGAAATATCACCCAGATTGCCAGTTTCCTTTTCGGCAATTTTTCTAAGGATGCGGCGCATTATTTTACCGCTTCGGGTTTTGGGCAAACCTGTAGTGAATTGAATTTTGTCTAATTTGGCAATTGGACCAATGTGTTCGGTGATTATCTGGTTTATTTCGTTGCGTAGATTATCGTGTACACGGGTTTCGCCAAATTCCTTTAAAATTACAAATCCGTATAGCGCATTTCCTTTTACTTCGTGCGGAAAACCAACAATTGCGCTTTCTGCCACCGCCGGATGTTCGTTTATGGCATCTTCAATTGGCGCCGTGCCCAAATTGTGGCCAGAAACAATTATTACATCGTCCACACGGCCAGTGATTCGGTAATAGCCGGTGCTGTCTCGCAATGCGCCATCGCCTGTAAAATATTTGTCTTTATATGCTGAAAAATAGGTGTCGCGGTACCGATCGTGGTTTCCCCAAATTGTTCGTGCCATTCCCGGCCAAGGGAACTTTATGCATAAACGACCACTAACTAGGTTTCCTTTTAATTCATTGCCGTTTTCGTCCATTAATGCGGGTTGCACTCCCGGTAGCGGAAGCGTGGCATAGGTGGGTATAGTTGGCGTGGAATAGGGAATTGGCGAAATCATAATGCCGCCTGTTTCGGTCTGCCACCACGTATCTACGATGGGGCAATTCTTTTTTCCAATATTGTCATTGTACCAGTGCCAAGCCTCTTCGTTAATGGGTTCGCCAACGCTACCCAATATTTTGAGAGAGGAAAGATCATGTTTTTCCGAAAAACCTAATTGCTCTTTCGCTAAGGCACGAATCGCAGTGGGAGCCGTGTAAAACTGATTTACTTTATGCTTTTGAACCACTTCCCAAAATCGTCCAAAATCTGGATACGATGGAACGCCTTCAAACAAAACGGTTGTGGCTCCATTGGCTAATGGTCCGTACACAATATAACTGTGGCCAGTAACCCAGCCAATATCTGCAGTACACCAAAAAACGTCGTTTTCGCGATATTGAAAAACATTTTTAAACGTATAAGCGGTATAGACCATGTAGCCTGCGGTAGTATGCACCATCCCTTTAGGCTTTCCAGTTGAACCAGAAGTGTATAGAATAAACAATGGGTCTTCGGCATCCATTAACACAGGAACGCAATCGTGATAAGCCTCGTCTAATAAAGGTTGTAACCATTTATCGCGCTTGGGTTTCATATGTATATCGCTATTAATACGTTTTACTACCAAAACGGTATTTACGTTTGGACAAGATTCTAAGGCTTCATCTACAATTCCTTTTAAATCTATTGTTTTATTGCCTCGATACGCCCCGTCGCTAGTAATTACAATTTTACAGTCTGAATCGTTAATACGAGTGTGAAGTGCCGTTGAAGAAAACCCTGCAAAAACCACAGAATGGATGGCACCAATGCGCGCGCAGGCTAGTAACGATATGGCTAATTCAGGAATCATGGGCAAATAGATACAAACCCGATCGCCCTTTTTTACTCCGTGATCCTGCAAAACGTTCGCAAATTTACAAACGCGTTCGTGAAGCTGTTTGTATGTAATGTGTTCAGCTTTTTCTGATGGATCATTAGGCTCAAAAATAATGGCCGTTTTGTCGCCACGGCTGTAAATATGTCTATCAATACAGTTTTCCGTAATGTTCAGTTTTGCGCCTTTGTACCACGAAACTTCCGGTTTAGACAGGTCGTATTCTAACACCTTATCCCACCGCTTGCGCCACAAAAAGTTTTCTTCTGCAACTTCTTCCCAGAAATTTTCTGGATCGCGAACTGATTTTCGATAAACTTGAAAATATTCTTCTAAATTTTTGATGTGGTAATTGCTCATAATAAGCGGTTTTTTGTAAGGTAAAACTGAAATATGTTAAACGGATTCAGAAATATATTTAAATATGACTTCTCTTATAACGAAAATATAAATTTTAAGATGAAATTATTCGAAAATCGCACAAGTTCTTGAAATTGCGAAAATAATTTGAGATGTAATAATATTGAAATGAGCTTTTTATATTGTTTTTTTTTAATTCACTTCCTTCGTATTAACAATTAATTATTAAATGTATAATTTAAAGAAAGAAACATTTTTACTAAATTTGCAATAATATGAAGTCATTTTTCCATAAATCAATTTCTATTGCTTTGGCGACATTGGTGCTATTTACCACTATGTCGTTTACTGTAGATATGCATTATTGTGGAGACGCTTTAGTTGATTTTTCTGTTGTTCAGAATGTGAAAACTTGTGGAATGGAAAAATCGGAATCCGAGAATAATTGTGAAAATACAATTCCAGATGATTCTTGTTGTTCAGACAAACAAGTTGTTATTGAAGGACAGGACGAACTAAAACTATCATTTGACACATTATCTTTTGAGCAACAAACTTTTGTTGCTACTTTCTTCTATTCATACCTAAATCTTTTTGAGGGTTTTGATTCTAATATCATTCCTTTTAAAAATTACAATCCTCCCTTTCTCATACGGGATATACAAAAGCTACACGAGACTTATTTAATTTGATTTTAAACAGTTCCCGATAACTATCGGAAAGATTAGCTCAATGATCATCGTCATTCTGGGCCTACTTTGTTGTATTTAATTTTCTGATCCATTCAGATATTTATTCAATGTTTAACTGTTTAACAATCAATACACATGCTAAATAAAGGCATAAAATTTCTTATTGAGAACAAGCTGGTGGCAGTCTTGTTGCTCGCGCTATTTGTAGGTATGGGCGTTGTAAATGCGCCTTTTAACTGGGATACTGGTTTTCTACCTACCAATCCAGTGGCGGTTGATGCCATTCCCGATATTGGTGAAAACCAACAAATTGTCTATACCCAATGGGAAGGTCGTTCCCCACAAGATATTGAAGATCAAATAAGCTACCCACTTACCACTTCACTACTGGGAATTCCCGGTGTGAAAACCATTCGCAGTTCTTCAATGTTTGGCTTTTCGAGCATCTACATCATTTTTGAAGAAGACGTAGAATTCTATTGGAGCCGCAGCCGGATTTTAGAAAAGCTAAACTCATTACCTTCCGGCTTGCTTCCCGAAGGAGTAAATCCGTCTCTGGGTCCCGATGCCACCGGACTGGGGCAAGTTTACTGGTACACGCTGGAAGGCCGCGATAAAGATGGCAATGTTACCGGAGGCTGGGATCTGCACGAATTGCGGAGCATTCAGGATTACTATGTAAAATATGCACTTTCTTCGGCAAGTGGGGTTTCTGAAGTAGCGTCAATTGGAGGGTATGTGCAGGAGTATCAGATTGATGTGAAACCTGAGTTGATGCGCCAATACAATGTTAGCTTGGCAGAAATTGTAAAAGCAGTTAAAGAAAGCAATAAAGACATTGGCGCCCAAACAATGGAGATTAATCAAGTGGAATACTTGGTGCGGGGTCTGGGATATATAGAATCTGTTGCCGATATTGAAGACGCCGTTGTTACCTCAGAAAATTATACTTCAATACGAATTAAAGATATTGCAAATGTAAGTTTGGGACCTGCGCCCCGAAGAGGAATTTTGGACAAGGAAGGCGCAGAGGTTGTAGGTGGAGTTGTTACAGCTCGCTACGGCGCAAACCCAATGGAAGTTATAAACAACGTAAAAGAAAAACTTGCTGAACTCAGTACTGGTTTACCTTCAAAAGAACTTTCAGATGGTACAATTTCGCAACTTACTGTGGTTCCATTCTATGACCGTTCTATACTTATTCAAGAAACTTTAAACACGCTTGATGAAGCATTGAGCTTAGAAATACTCATCACGATTTTTGTGATAATCGTGATGGTTTTTAACTTAAGAGCCTCCATACTTATTTCGGGCCTTTTGCCGGTGGCGGTCTTAATGGTTTTTATTGCAATGAAGTTCTTTAACGTAGACGCCAACATTGTGGCGTTATCCGGAATAGCAATTGCAATTGGAACCATGGTAGATATTGGGATTATCCTCACCGAAAATATAATAAGGCATCTCGATGAAGAGGAGGTACGTTATAACGAAACTGGTTTAAAACAGCCCATTAACACAGTGGTCTATAATGCAAGTGCTGAGGTTTCGGGCGCCATTCTCACCGCAGTGCTAACCACAATAATTAGTTTTATTCCCGTATTTACAATGATTGGCGCGGAGGGAAAATTATTCCGGCCTTTGGCATTTACTAAAACAATGGCAATTGTCGCTTCTTTAATGGTAGCACTCTTTCTTATTCCGCCGTTTGCCGCTTATTTCTTCCGAAGAAGAAGTTTACGAAAAGTAACTGCTAATCTTATCAATGGGTTATTAGTCCTTTTAGGAATTACAGCAATCGTCTTTGGATATTGGTTGGGGATTATTCTAATTGGTTTCGGTATTACTGGGCTGCTAAAAGATGAAAAGATTGCCTCCAAAATTTCAGCTAAACTTATACTTTCAGACAAACGTGCCAATATTGTAAACATATTTATTTCAGCTTTGGCCGTTGTATTTTTATTGGCAGAATTCTGGCGCCCACTTGGAGTTGATAAAAGTATATTCTGGAATTTATTATTTGTGGGATTAATCTGTTTTGGATTATTAGCCATATTCTGGTTGTTCCAACGTTATTACACTCGGATTCTTGGGTGGGCACTTCATAACAAGCTATTATTCCTTTCTATTCCCACGCTAATTGTGGTCTTCGGTATTTTAATTTGGCAAAACACAGGCAAGGAATTTATGCCTTCTTTAAATGAAGGTTCCTTTCTACTAATGCCAACTTCTATGCCCCATTCGGGCGTAGAGGAAAATAAACGCGTGCTACAACAAATGGATATGGCCGTGGCGGGAATTCCTGAGATTGAAACCGTTGTTGGGAAAGCAGGTCGGACAGAATCAGCTCTCGACCCCGCACCACTATCTATGTATGAAAATATCATTCAATATAAGCCAGAATACGCGCTGAATAAAGACGGGAATCGCCAAAGATTTAAGGTGAATGAGGATGGGTTATTCGTACTTAAAGACGGAAGTTTGGTTGAAAATCCGAATAGCGATGTCAGTTCGAGCGGTTCTGCTGAGCGTAGTCGAAGTGCAGTCGAGAACGCTCGAAAAGCCGGAAAGACCATCTCCACTGCGCTCGATGTGACAGAAAAGGATTTGATAAAAGATGACGACGGCGAATTTTACAGAAACTGGAGACCCGAAATAAAATCTCCCGATGATATCTGGAATGAAATCGTGCGCGTAACCAAAATCCCTGGCGTAACCTCTGCTCCAAAATTGCAACCCATTGAAACAAGGTTGGTGATGCTACAAACAGGAATGCGCGCGCCAATGGGAATAAAAGTGAAAGGGCAAGATCTTCGGAAGATTGAAGCCTTTGGGATAGAATTGGAAGAGATTATAAAGCAGGCCGAAGGTGTAAAAGTAGAAGCTGTTTTTGCAGACCGCATTGTTGGCAAGCCTTACCTTTTAATTGATATAAATAGAGATCGTCTTGCGCGATACGGCGTTTCTATTGAAGATGTGCAGCAAATCTTGCAGGTTGCGGTAGGAGGCATGCCACTCACTCAAACCGTGGAAGGTAGGGAACGCTACCAAGTGCGGGTGCGATACCCACGCGAACTACGCGCAAATCCTGACGATTTAAAACATATTTACGTACCCGTGGAAAATGGTAATCCTGTACCATTGGGCGAACTTGTAGATGTGCGCTATGAGCAGGGACCGCTGATGATAAATAGCGAGGATACCTTTTTATTGGGACACGTTTTATTCGATAAACTGGACGGGTATGCAGAAGTAAATGTGGTAGAAAATGCCCAAGCCTTGATCAAAGAAAAGATTGCCAATGGAGAGCTCACAGTGCCAAAAGGGATAAGTTATCATTTTACGGGAACTTACGAAAACCAAATACGAGCAGAAAAAACACTTTCGGTGATCGTGCCTTTGGCGCTGGGGATAATCTTTTTGATTCTTTATTTCCAATTCCGTTCGGTAGCTACTTCCTTGATTGTATTTTCAGGAATTACGGTAGCTTTTGCGGGTGGGTTTTTAATGATTTGGTTTTACGGACAGGATTGGTTTTTAAACTTTACCTTTTTTGGAGAAAATTTGCGCGAAATGTTTCAGATGCACACCATCAATTTAAGTGTTGCCGTTTGGGTAGGGTTTATTGCGCTCTTCGGAATTGCTACCGACGACGGCGTGGTAATGGCCACCTATCTCACCCAAACTTTTGATAAGAACGACCCAGAAAACGTGAATGAAATTCGTACTTCGGTAGTTGAAGCAGGTACAAAAAGAATACGTCCCGCTTTAATGACTACCGCCACCACAATTTTGGCCTTGCTTCCAATTTTAACATCCACCGGACGCGGAAGCGATATAATGATACCAATGGCTATCCCCAGTTTTGGTGGGATGTTGATTGCTTTGATTACACTTTTCGTAGTTCCAGTTTTATTCAGTTGGAGAAAAGAAGCAAAATTGAAAAATAAATTAAAAACCCTTAAAGCAAGCTAGAAATGAATTCAAATTTAAAAATATCATTTGTTTCGAGAAAACCGAAATTTGGCATGGCAAGTATATTTCTTTTTTCGCTAATATTTTTGAGCTGGTCTGCACAAGGTCAACAACTGGAAACATTCATTGATGAGGCTGTAAGAAACAATCCCAATATTCAAGCAGTTGAAAAACAACACGCTATTACTTCAGAAAAGGTGTGGGAAACCAGCGCGTTACCAGACACCCAATTTTCAGGGGGATACACGCTTAGTAAAACCGAAATGCCGATGATGCAGCAGGGTGAATTTTCGGTGATGCAAATGCTTCCCTGGTTTGGAACTATTTCCGCACGCAGTAAATATGCCTCAGCAATGGCCGATGTAGATTTTGTGGAAATAGAAATAGCCAAAAGAAAAGTCGCAATGGCTGTGTCGCAATCCTATTATCGTTTATACGAAATAGCTAAAAAGCAACAAGTGTTGGATTCCAATATTCAACTGTTACAAGTTTATGAAAAGTTGGCGTTGACTTCGGTTGAGGTTGGGCAGACTTCTGCAGTTTCGGTACTGAGATTGCAAATGCGCCAGAACGATTTAAAGGAACGAAAATTAGTGCTCGAGCAGGATTATTCGGCGGAACTCACCGCTATTAATAAGATAATGAACCGAGAGGAAATTGTTGATATTTCAATCACCGATAGCTTGACAATTCCAGATGAAGAGGCTGAAATAGATTTCAGCAAATTGCAACTCCATCCCGAAATAACAAAATTTAATGAGTTGAATGAGGTGGTTTCACAAGCGGATATTCTCAACAAAAAAGAAAGCGCTCCAGACTTTGGAATAGGAATGCAGTATATGTTTTTAAATGAGGCGCCAAATATGCTAATGCCAATGGCAACGCTTTCTATTCCTATATTCAATAAAAAATATAAATCTGTCACGCGGCAAAACAAATTGAAATTTGAAGAGCTTGAAATTCAAAAGCAAGCTTCTCAAAACTTGTTAATGACGCAGTTGCAATCGGCCATTAAAAGTAGAAACGCGGCGCGAATAAGTTTGGAGACTCAAAACAAAAATCTAAAACAGGCACAGCATGCAAACGAAATCTTGTTGAGGAATTATGAAACGGGCACCATCAATTTTAATGAAGTTTTAGATGTGCAGGAATTGCAGTTAAAAATTCAGATAAATAGAATTGAAGCAATAGCAGCCTACTACCTACAAAATAGTATTATTCAATATCTAACAGTAGAGAATTAAATTAATCAATTTTAAAATTTAAAATTATGAAAAATTCAAACCAAAACTCAAAAAACAACAATTACACAAAATTTATTCTGATGCTTACGGCTTCGTTTATAGCAATGTACATCACAATGTATTTGAATACCTATGAAATAGACCACGTGTATTTTAGCCTAACTAGATTTTATATGACTTGTTTAGGAATTGCAGCAATGGCGGTAATTATGTGGTTTTTTATGCGTAAAATGTATCAAAACAAGAAAAAAAATATTGCAATTTTATTGGGAAGCCTAATGCTATTCGTCAGCGCTCTAGCCTTGGTAAGGGCTCAGCAGCCCATTATTGGCGACGTGCTTTATATGAGAGCTATGATTCCGCATCACTCCATTGCTATTTTAACCAGTAAACGAGCCGATATAAAAGATCCCGAAGTACGAAAACTGGCAGACGATATTATAAAAGCTCAAGAAAAGGAAATTGCCGAAATGAAAAAATATATAAAGCGCTTGGAAGCTGAAAAATAATATTGAAATCCAAACTTAACAGGTTTTCAAAATCTGTTGGGATTTAAAATAAATTATTATGAAAAAATACATCATTTACATAGCCGTTTTAGCCGTAGGGCTGGTTTTTGGCTACGTTCTTTTTGGGACCTCTTCAGAAAGTACGAGTAGTAATCACACAGAACATGCCGATGCAAAACCGCAAATGTGGACCTGCTCCATGCACCCTCAAATTATGCAACCCGAACCGGGTGATTGCCCTATTTGCGGGATGGACTTAATTCCCGCAACGGCAGGCGCAGACGGTCTAGCGTTAAACGAAATTAAAATGTCTGAAAATGCAATGGCCTTGGCAAATATTCAAACAATTATTGTTGGAAATGCTTCGGCAACGGACGGAAATACAATGTCGCTTTCCGGTAAAATTATACCCAACGAAGAAGCAAATGCCGTACAAGCCAGTTATTTTGAAGGACGAATAGAAAAATTGAATGTCAATTTCACGGGGGAAGAGGTTCGTAGAGGTCAATTATTGGCCACCATATACGCGCCGGCACTCGTTGCAGCACAACAGGAACTTTTAACCGCTGCTTCTATGAAGGAATCGCAGCCCGGATTATATAAAGCAGTTCGCAATAAATTAAAATTGTGGAAGCTTTCAGAAAGCCAAATTTCTCAAATTGAAACCTCCGGAAAAGTACGCGAAAACTTCCCCATTTATGCGACGGTTTCGGGAACGGTTTCTGAAAAAATGGCGGAGGAAGGCGACTATGTTAAGCAAGGACAACCCATTGTAAAAGTCAGTAATTTGGGAACAGTTTGGGCTGTGTTTGATGCTTATGAAAACCAAATTTCGCAACTAAAAGAAGGACAAAAAATAACGGTTACCACAAATGCGTATCCCAATAAGGAATTTGAAGCAACGATTTCATTTATAGATCCACGTTTAAATACCCAGTCCAGAACCGTTTCAGTAAGAGCTACCTTAAACAATAATGATGGAATTTTAAAACCAGGGATGTTTGTAACTTCCAAAGTTAATATTTCAAAAGTTAATGATAGTACGTCGCAGATAACAGTTCCAGCATCTGCGGTGCTTTGGACGGGTAGCCGATCGTTGGTTTACGTAAAAACCAATCCGAACGAACCCGTTTTTGAAATGCGCGAAGTAACTTTAGGTTCAAAAAATGGCGATAATTACACCATTGTTGATGGACTTTCAAATGGCGAAGAAGTTGTTGCCAATGGTACTTTTACAGTAGATGCAGCAGCCCAATTACAGGGTAAAAAGAGTATGATGAATACTGAAAATAGTGAAGAAATAGATGCAACAAATCATTTAGCACAAGTTGAACGGATAACTGTTCCCGAAAAATTCCAAACCCAACTAAAAACAGTTTTTGATGATTATATGACCATAGAAAAAGCTTTGGTAAATGACAACGCTGAAACGCCCAAAATTGCCGCCAGCGCTTTACTTAAAAGCATCAATAACGTTGATATGAAGTTGCTAAAAGATGAACCAGCCCACAGCCAATGGATGCGCCTGAAAAAAGAATTAAAAAATGCTGCCGATGCAATTTCAAAAACTTCAGACATTAAAATACAACGCGAGCATTTTGTACATCTTTCGGCTCATTTAATACATGCGGTAAAAACCTTCGGCATTAATCAAAAAGTTTATGTGGATTACTGCCCTATGGCCAATAACGATGTAGGCGCATTTTGGTTGAGTACGGACGAAGAAATTCGCATCCCGTACTTTGGCGCTTCCATGCTAAATTGTGGGGAAGTTACTGATGAAATAAACTAAATAGGACCGAAGCAATATTATAAATTAAAACGTTCTGCTAAAATAAAAGAAGCTAGCTTAAATGGTGATTATAAAATATTTCAACGAATTAAATGAAAGAGGTATCTAAACTTACAAGTGTTATTTAAAAAACGGGAGCCCTCAAGCTCCCGTTACTTTATTAGGTTTTACATTCTTTAATTACACAGTTATTCTTTAACGAATTTGTGAATGGAATTTCCAATTTCACTTTCTAACAATAAAATATACAAGCCATTCGATAACCTACTAACATCGATAGTCGCTGAATCTGTAAAGTTCGTTTTATTGGTCACTAACGTTTTTCCCGTGAGGTCTATAATGCTGTATTTATTTATTGCTACAGCGGCACCAATTTCTAATTGAAGTGAATGAGACACTGGGTTGGGATATATTTTAACGACGTCTTGTAGCATATTGGGTTCATTAATATTTAGCGCGCAATTTGTATCAATTTCAACAACAAAGGGCGTATTTATAGTACTATTTATAACATTGGGGCAGAAATCTGGAGCTCCTTCTACGTAATAGGTTCCAGGCTCAGTGATTAAATAAGACGTGTCATTTGCCCCGGGAATTGGAACGTAGTCTTTATACCATTGTATGTTGGTGTTGTAGGGACTGCCAATCGTATTGTTAAAGCTTTCCCCTTCGCATAAAATAATATGGTTGGAGTCTGGGTCAATTCTTACAAACTCATTCATATCGTGAATTATTATCAAAGGAGTCCAAGCGTAGCTGTCAATTTGAATTGTATTAGACTCTAAAGTGTCAGTCCCTAATGTTACCACAACTTTTAATAACGATTGATCATAGGTAAACCAATCGTAAGTAAACGAAGCATCCGTGGCACCAGGAATGGGCTCAAACTCTTCTGTAGTAAACCAATATTTAGAATACCACTGATAGCTGTCATAACTCTGATTGATAACCGTAGCTGTCCCGTTGGTGTTGGGACATAACATTATGTCTCCTTCAATAATGGGTTCTTGTGAAAATGAAAGGTTTAAACCAGTAAAAATAAAAAGAAGTAATAGAATTTTGTTCATAATATTTTGATTTTAATTACGGCAAATTTAATACTGCTGCTTCAGGCTCCATTGTTATAATTTCGAAATACTGTGACGTATTTCCAAAATACTGTGACAATTTCTAAACAAGGGGTAAAAACAACTCTTTTCAGTAGCGCAAAAATTCCTGGCAGCCGGAAACCGAAATTTTCACAAAAGCAGGCATTTTAATTTACATTCAGAAAATTTGCAGTAAAATTGGTTTTAAATGAAATCAGTTTTTAACAAATCTTTTGGTTATTGCGTTTTCGCCAGAAACTACTTTTAGAAAATAACTTCCTGTGCTCCAATTTGTAATGTTTATTGAAATCTTAGAATTTGGTTCAAAATCATCGGAATAGATTTGTTTTCCCAACACATTAAACACGGTTATTTGACCAGATAGAATGTTATGTGGAATCTCCAGATTTATTACTGAGGACGATGGATTTGGGTAGATACTTATTGCACTTAAATTATTTTCTTCAACACCCAAGACTTCTCGTACGGTAATAGTACCCGACATGTTATTTGCACCGTGAATTCCACAAAAATATCTGTTGTCGCCTACCTCGGTAAAAGTGTAGGCATAGGTTTCTCCCATTCCAGAAAGCACGCCACTATTAAAAGTTTCTACTGAGTTTCCCACTTCGTTTTCAACGGTATGAGGTGCATTATCTCCCCACGTCCAAATTACAGTATCGCCTTGATCAATTGTTAAATCTACGTTGCTTCCTATTCCCATCACCCAGTCTAAATTATAGGTGTTTTGTGCGTTTGCCGTTAAAAATCCTAAAAAGATTAGTAATAATAATTTTGTTTTCATAGTTCTTTAATTAAGTTAAAAATACATTGGTATTGTTTATTGGATTAAAAAAATGAAATTTGGTTACAAGAATGTTTAGCATGTATTCAATTACAGAAAGTCTTTAGGGATTGGTACAACATATTTCAAACTAAAATTGAAGTATTATATACGTTCAAATAAATTTCCTTGATTAAACTCAAGTGACTTACATTTCGAAAAAAGGTTGAATGGCCACTATTTTTATAGGGAAGACTTAATTTTCCTGAAACTTTTTAACAGTATTATTTCAAATAATTTTTAATCGCTACTCCGCAAAACTTATATCAATACCAAAAATTTGGGTCTTTTATATATTTTAACAAATATTAGAGGTGTAAGGATTTCCTATAAAGTGAGACGACAAAGGATTCTAATGGTTTTAAAAACCTTAGGTTTGGAATTATGAAACTTTTTTATTCCTCAAAAAATGCGAGTATGTTTAATAAAATAGTGATGTTTTTAGGTTTGATGTTATTCTCAGGATTAACGAATGCTCAAGATAAGGGACTGGCTTATTGTGATAATCTAATAAACGAAGGAGTGAGACTATTGTATGAAGGTAAATATACCCAATCTCTTGAATTGTTAGTAGAGGCCGAAGTATTGGCAAAGGAAAACAATTGGAGTAAACAGCGATTTTTAGCCATTAACAATATTGGGGCAAATTATTATTCTTTATATGATTATGGTGAATCTTTGGATAGTTACTTAGAAGCTTACACTATTGCTATTAAGGAGCTGGATAGCAAATACGAAATGATTGTCCTCAACAATATTGCAATTTTGTATTCCAAAGAGGAAAAATATGATAAATCCTATGAATATTTCAAGAAAGCCTATGTGATAGCGATCCAAAATAATGAGGAAAAAAAAAGGGGCTTATATGCGGTAAATCTAGGTCTTGTCACAAACAGATCTGGCAAATTTAATCAAGCCAAAGCCTATTTTGAAGAGGCAATTCCTTTATTAGAAGAGTCTCCTAGGATGAAACAACAGGCGTTTATTGGACTGGCGGAAACGTTAGTTCTTTCAGGGTTTTATAAAGAGGCAAAGGATAGGTTGCTCTTACTTCTACCAGATTTGCGAACTAAAAATAAAAAAGATTTGGTGACAGATGTGTTGTTACTGCTTTCAAAAATAGCATACAATGAAAACGATATGCCCTTGGCCGTGGAGAGGGCAAATGCAATGTTGCAGTATTCAAATAATATAGAAGCACGATTAGATGCTTTTCACCAATTATCAAAAATATATACTAAAACAGGTAAGCTTCAACTTGCACTTGTTGCAAAAGATTCTATTTTATCCGTTTCCCACCAATGGAATGAAATCAAGAATGGCCGTCTTTTTGAAACAAACCAAGTTAAATTCGAAGTTCAAAATTACCAAAATGAATTAATGAATAATCAAGAAGAAATGGAAGCGAATCAAAAAACCTTCCGTGTGCTTCTGGGAGCAGCTATACTTATAATTCTGTTAATTGCTTTGGCTTTACGTACTATTTATATACAAGCTAAACAGCGAAGAATTATTCATGCACGAAACCAAGAAGTTATGGCCTTGGAACTGGAAAAGGAAAAGAGTGAAAAACTCCTGTTGGAAAAGAAATTAAATGAAGAAGAAACAAGGGCACTCTTGGAAGAAGAGCGTCTTAAAAATGAAATTGGTTTCCGCAACCGTAAACTTTCTGCAAAAGCTCTCCATTTAATTCAGCGAAATGAGTTGCTTCAATCAATTATTGATGATTTAGAACAACAAACACAGACGGAACAGCAGAATGGAAATATGAAGGCGTATATTAAAAAACTAAAGGAATTGGTACGTTCCGAAGAAGAATGGAAAAATTTCATCGATCATTTTGAAGAGGTAAATCAGGGATTTATAAGTGCCATTAAAAAAAAGCACCCTAACTTGAATGTAAATGATCTGCGATTTATCTGCTATGTGTACATGAAATTAACAAATAAGGAGATAGCAACTGTTTTTAACATTACTTATGAAGCTTGCAGAAAACGAAGAGAACGTATCTCTAAAAAAATGAATTTAAGAGACGGGTCTGATCTATTTAACTATATATCAGGATTTTAATTTGAAGTCACACATTTAACTAAATATGTCACAGTTTTTATGTTTTAATTTTTGCCACCCCTAATGCTTATAGTTTGTTTTGAGCCAAACTTAAAATAAACTTTATATGAAAATTATCACAAAAATTATAATGGTGCTTATAGTGCTTTTTTGTAATTCAACAGTTCAATCACAAATTACTTTCGATAGCAACGGTAATTATGGTAGGATATTCGACATTACATTCGATTCAAATGTGGAGAATAGACTTTATGCGCTTAGTCTGAATAATCATATTCTTCAATCAAATGACAAAGGAGAAACTTGGGAGATTATTTATAGCATGCCTGGAAATTCAGGTCGATTTAAAAAATTAAAATTTGTTTTTGCCGGAATTTTGAGTTTTATGGTGCAGTCTCCAACTACCTTGGAAGACAATGGCTTGTATTTTTTAGATACAGGAAGTGGAGACATTATAAAATATACAGCTCCAATTCCTATAGGTGCCGAAAATATTTCCATGGTTTCATATTCAGTCTACGCGCAAGATCCATTCGTAGCTATGTTGCATTTTGGTTATAGAGTAGGCCGTTTTGACAGCGAAGTTGTGTACTACACCAATGATGGCGGGCAGAACTGGACAGAGGTTTATCTACCCGAAAATTATGATTCTGTATTTCCTAATAATGTAGCAATTAGCCCAACTAATCCCCAGAAATTATTCATCGCCCGAGGAAATAGTCCTACAGGAACCTTTGGGGGTTTGTTTATTTCCAATGATGCCGGTCAAACGTGGGAGGAAAAAATGCCTGGAACAACATTTAAAGCTATAGCTTTTCATCCTCTAGACAGCGACATAATTTTATTAGGAACTGATGATGTTGGTTACGGAGGTCAATCAGAGAATCTATACAGATCAGTTGATGGTGGAGATACTTGGAACATTATCCCTATTCCTTGGGAAGCGGGTATTTCAGATGTAATAAATGTTATTGTTTTTGACGCTCAAAACCCCAATACAGTTATGGTTTTAGAAGAGAACGAAATAGTAGTTACCCAAGATGATTGGCAAAGCTTTGAAAAATATGTACATCCAATTGGCCCTTCTGATGGATATTTTTATGGGCTCAATGCCTCGTTTAGTCCGTTTCAACAAGGAGAGGTGTTTATCAATAGTAACTTTTACCCACTTTTATCTACAGATTATGGTGCCACTTTCTCCCAACTGCCCAACCCTTTTCTTTCATCAACTTTTACGGGAATTCAAAGCGATTCAGAAACTCATTTGTATTTTGAAGCGCAACAAGGAATAATTCATAAAAATTTACAGACCAATGAAGTTGAGTCTTTTGACATTGTGCCTTTAGGAGTATTTAGTAGTAATCCTCCACCATTTTACCACGTGGAGAAAAATACGATTGGTCGTTTATATAAATATACTCCTTCTTCATTAGGATCGGTTTTGGGAGTAAGCTCAGATTTTGGAAGAAATTACGATCCATTATTTGTAAACTTTTTTGATGAAATTAGAAGCGTGAACCAAGACCCCAATAATTCGAATATTGTTTGGGCATCCTTTGAAGTGGGAGGACCTGTTATAATTGATTTTACTGATTTAAATAACGTTGCTGTAACTCCAGTCGCTCTTCCCGGAACCGAATCCATGTTAGATGTATTTATTGACGAAAATGATTCAGACTTAGTTTATATGGCTGCTGGCGCTAAAATTTACAAGTCTGTCGATGGTGGTTTGTCTTGGGTGGAAAAGAGTAATGGGTTACCAACTGGAGATAATGTTATTTACGATATTGAACAAAGCCCATTTCATAATAATGAATATAGCATTGCTACAAATTCTGGAATATTTAAAACAACCGATCAAGGTGAAAATTGGATTCAAACCTATCAAGGGCACAATTTAAGAAAGATGACATATTCGCAATTCAACGATTTGCACGCGGTAGCATCTAGAATGACCAGACAACCGTTATTTGGAGATCCCATTGATGCGCAAATAATCTATACTACCGATGGAGGGGAGACATGGATTGAGGTACCTTTTGAGGCCATTGCTCACGTGGGTTCTTTGAGTATGAGCTACCTTTTTCAAGAAGATAGCGTAGACGTTTATTTAAGTACTTTTGACTTAGGACTTATCAAATATACAATAGACCTCGGCACACTGGAAACCCCTGATATTTCTCAAAACTCAAATTCATTTATTGTTTATCCCAATCCTGCGCAAGATTTTATTAACATAAAGAATAATGGCGACGAAATTGTTTCAATCCATATTTATAATGCAATTGGACAAATAGTGATGAAACACGCTGCAGAAAAGCAAATTGACATCCGGAATTTAGAAAGTGGTATTTATTTTGTTGCTATTAAAAATGCCAAAGGAGATAATTTTATAAAACGCATCGTAAAAAAATAAAAATTTCCTTTTCCCATCCTAAATAGCTGAGAGGCTGTCTACAATCAATTTAGACAGCCTTATTAATTTATCTTTCATTCATTGAGTTCTTTGTCCTTTGACATAAACGACTTTGACATCAATAGATTTATTTTTTTTTGGCCGTGTTCCATTGAATTTAATACTTTCTGAATTACAATTAATCGATTCCTCCTATAATTGCTTCTCTTGAATTTCATATTTTAAATAATAGATTCTATTCCTTAATACCTCTGTTTTCAACTGTATGTTTTTTTCTCAATGATCAAGTGCCAGCTTCACTTCTTAAAATTTCCCTTAAAACCAACGCATAAAATTTGATATTTCCCAACAGGGTATGACGCAAATCATTTAATTTATTCTCAATCAACACTACCTTTACTTTTTGAATAAAATTTTTCATTTCGCACAAGATTTTGTCACGAAGATATATTTGTGCTTATTTTTGAATAAATATTAAAAAAATGAACAAAGCCATCTACATTGCCACCACCGAACCGGACAGTGGTAAGTCTATAATTTCGCTTGGGTTAATGCAATCGCTATTGGGAAAAGCGGCTAAAGTGGGCTATTTTAGACCTATCATTGATGATTTCAAGCCAGGAGAAATAGACAACCATATCAATACCGTATCAACTTATTTCAATTTAGATATAAACTTTGAAGATGCTTATGCTTTTAAACGAAGCGAAGTAATTAAGAAAACAAATGAAAACAAAGACGGCGAAATCATTAGTAGAATTATTGAAAAGTATAAAGCCTTAGAAGAGCGTTTTGATTTTGTACTTATTGAAGGTACTGGATTTACGGGGGAAGGAACGATTAAGGAATTCGACATTAATGTACTAATTGCAAAAAATCTTGGTGTTCCCGCAATTATTTTGGCTAGCGGAATAGGTAAAACCTTAGATGAGTTTGTAGGAAGATTACAAATGGCTTTCGATTCCTTTAAAGATAAAGCTGTTGAAGTTTTGGCGGTTATTGCCAATAAAGTAGAACCAAAAAATCAGGAACTCGTAATAACTGAACTTGAAAAATACCTGCCTTCGGAAGTACTTGTAAATGCCATTCCGCTAAACCCTGTTTTGGCAAACCCTTCAATCAAAGAAATTGTAGATACCTTAAGTGCAAAGGTTCTTTTTGGTGAACCGTTTATCAACAATCAAGCAGGAAATTACAGTGTGGGCGCAATGCAACTGCATAACTACCTGCTTCACTTAAAGGAAAATGCGCTGGTAATTACACCCGGCGATAGAGCCGATATTATTTTAGGCGCTTTGCAGGCCAATATTTCAGACAACTATCCCGCCATTTCTGGTATCGTGCTTACTGCAGGTCTCGTGCCCGAAGCTTCCATTATTAAGCTAATTGAAGGGCTTTCAGAAGTGGTTCCTATTATTTCAGTTGAAGGAGGAACGTTTTCCGTTACCAATAGTTTGGGAAGAATAAAATCGCAGATTTATGCCGAAAATACCGAAAAGATAATTACGTCTATAAAAGATTTTGAAAAATATGTAAAAGTAGATGCTTTGGTAGAACGTCTAATTACGTTTAAAACAAATGGAATTACGCCTAGAATGTTTCAGTATAACTTATTGAAAAAGGCAAAATCCAACAAAAAACACATTGTTTTACCCGAAGGTTTAGATGAACGTATTTTAAGAGCAACCAAACGATTGATTGATTTAGATGCAGTAAATATCACCTTACTTGGCGATAAAAAGGAAATAGAAGAACGAATAGCGGCACTAGATATTACGCTGGATTTGAATAAAATTAATATTGTAAACCCTAGTGAATCTCGTCACTTTGAAACCTATGCAAAAACCCTATTTGAACTTCGGAAACACAAAAATGTCAATCTTGCAATGGCGAAAGATTTAATGATAGACGTGTCTTATTTTGGAACGATGATGGTTTACAAAGGCGATGCAGATGGTATGGTTTCTGGCGCGCAACACACTACACAACACACCATTCTACCGGCGCTTCAATTTATAAAAACCAAACCGGAAGCTTCAATTGTTTCATCGGTGTTTTTTATGCTTTTGGAAGATCGTGTATCGGTGTACGGAGACTGTGCAATAAACCCGAATCCCACAGCAGAACAATTGGCTGAAATTGCTATTTCTTCCGCTGCAACCAGTCGGGCATTCGGCATTGAACCTAAAATTGCAATGTTGTCTTATTCTTCAGGGACGTCTGGCGTTGGTGCAGATGTAGAAAGTGTGCGAAATGCAACAAGAATCGTCAGAGAAAAACGACCCGATTTAAAAGTGGAAGGGCCCATTCAATACGACGCTGCAGTTGATATTGCCGTTGGACAAACAAAAATGCCAAACTCTGAAGTGGCCGGACAAGCAAATGTTTTTGTTTTCCCAGATTTAAATACCGGAAACAACACCTACAAAGCCGTACAGCGAGAAACTAAGGCTTTGGCCATTGGCCCCATAATTCAAGGATTAAACAAACCTGTAAACGACTTGAGTCGTGGCTGTACTACAGACGATATTTTTAATACCGTTATTGTTACTGCAATTCAGGCTCAAGATATTTAAAATACAAACACCTATGAACATATTAGTAATTAACTCTGGAAGTTCATCTATAAAATTTCAGTTAATAGAAATGCCTTCCGAAGCTTTGATATGTAGTGGATTAGTAGAGCGCATTGGCCATACCGATGCTGTTCTAAAATATAAAACAAATACCGTAGCTTTTCAAGAAACAAGCAGTATAAAGACGCACAAACAAGGGCTACATAAAATTGTGGAATTATTACTTCATGTTGAAAAAGGGGTTATTAAAAGCACCAGTGATATTGAAGTGGTTGGCCATCGCGTTGTTCACGGCGGAAATTCATTTTCTAATACCACTGAAATCACTGCCCAAGTGAAGCAAAAGATTCAAGAATACGCTACTTTGGCTCCGCTTCATAATCCGGGGAATCTAGAAGGTATTCTTGTTGCTGAAGAATTTTTCCCAATGGCGAAACAAGTCGCAGTTTTTGACACTGCTTTTCATCAAACCATTCCTGAAAAAGCAAATAAGTACGCAATTCCCAACAAGTTTTACAAAGAAAAAGGTATTCAGCTATATGGTTTTCACGGTACGAGCCATCAATATGTTTCGGAAAAAGCGATTGCATATTTAGGGCTTAAATCATCTAAAATCATTTCCATTCATTTGGGTAATGGCTGTAGTATGACTGCAATTCGGGATGGTAAAAGTATAGATCACAGTTTGGGTTTCACCCCGTCCAATGGTTTAATAATGGGAACCCGAAGTGGCGATTTAGACCACGGTGTTATTTACCATTTGGTCAACAAATTAGGCTATAATATGGATGAAGTAAAAAATCTGCTCACAAATGAAAGTGGCATGTTAGGCCTAACCGGACACAACGATTTAAGAGATATTGAAGCTGAAGCTGAAAAAGGAAATAGAAATTGTATTCTCGCTTTAACGATGAACGCCTACCGTATTCAGAAATATATTGGCGCTTATGTTGCCACGTTGAATGGTTTAGACGCCATTATTTTTACTGCAGGAATTGGCGAAAATTCCAGTGTAATTCGAAAACTTGTGTGTACGGATATGAATTTCTTCGGAATAGATTTGGATGAAACTAAAAACGAATCAAAATCTAAAGAACTTCGTGAAATTAACAGCGCTATTTCCAAAGTAAAAATTCTAGTCATTCCTACTAATGAAGAATTGGAGATTGCAAAACAAGCTTTTCGGTTGGTAAATTAATCAATACCAATTTTTATAAAAAAGAAGAAAGCCCCGTTATTGTAAAGATAGCGGGGCATTTTTATATAAAACCATTGAGTTCATTGCTTTTTTTACTTTTATCAGAATCCGTAGTACATGTTATCTGCTTCAGTTTTAAACACTCTAATTTTTACATTACAATTACGTTTCACGTTCAATGGGTTAAGTCTATCATTACATACCATAACCGTTATACATCTATTGTTTTAAGACTTTAATAAGCCTTTTAAGCATCGTGTCTGTGCCATTTTTATAATCGCTCCAATTGAAATTGATTAAGAGATCTGGCTGTACACCTTGAACTATATTTTCTGATAAATTGCATTTTCTTTTTGAATAGGTTATGACCAATTTTGATGAAGGCAATTCAAACTGATCCATGTCTTGTACTGCTATGGATTTTGAAGTTGTATTCATTTTACAAAAATACGTATCACACTTTAATGACTTATTACGCTACTTGTTACATAAGTTAAATTTTGTAAAGCGAGAGATTTTACGTGAATTTGAATCGCTAATTAATTAACCCCTTTTCTTTTAAAGATTTCTTTAATTGCCTATTGTTTTCCCAAAATCTATCTTTGATTTTTTGGACAACCACTTCGTATTCAGGATGGTTTTTTAAGGTCTTCATTAGTGGGTCTTTTTCAAGAAACAACAAGATCCAATATTGATAATTGTTTTTTGACGCAAATAGCTTTAGTTGTTCAATAGCAAGATCGGGTTTGTTTTCATGCAAGTATTTCATAGCCAAACTAGCCGGTTGGTAAATAGATTGGTCACTTTCGCAGTAGGCGGCATACGTTTTATAAAAGTCTTCAGCTCTTTTTTTCATACCCATTTTTTCAAAAACCATTCCTATCTTTAGGTCTTCCTGCGGGTATATATTCAATCCATTTTCTTCCTTTACTTTTACAAATTTTTTATAATAGTAGAAGGCACTGTCATACTTCTCCTGAAAATAATAAAGCTTTGCCACTTCTTGCATGATATCCAAACGCGTAGTATCCTTTTTCCATTCCTTTAACAACAACTTCCTGGTTTTATCGAGGTTTTCGTGCTTGGCATATTGAATGTATATTTTTAGATAAGGTGCGTAATAATTATTGGGGTTGTAATCCAATGCTAAATTGATGTATTTAAGTGCTTCCTCCGTAAAGCCATTTTGGATAAAGGCATTGCTTAGGTTTAAATAGATATAGCTTTTACCAATTGAATCATTGGCAGCAATATCGAGTTGAACCCCTTTCAAGGCGTATTCCAAAGACTTTGCGGTATTTGGAATCGTGTTGGCATATAAACTTGAAAGCATATTGACCACTGCCGATGAATTGGGGTTGTACTCCAAGGCTTTTTCCAAATGGGGTATTGCATATCGAAACTCATTAATATCCATATAATAGAGAGCTTTGGCGATAAGGCTCTCCGCAGACTTGGGGTCGTAAAGCAAGGCTTTATCTGCATTGTAATTAATGACATCCGCATAATGTTTTTCAACTTGGTAAATATCTAGGTAATAATACGCTATAGCGATTTTGGAATACGCGAGGGCAAAGTGTGGATCCGCTTCTATCGCTTTTTCAAATAAAGGAATGGCTGCTTTTAACCCCTCTTTAGTTTCTGTTTGAAGAAGTTCCAAGGCTTTTAAGTAATATTCATACGCGACAAGGTTTTCAGTGGGTTTTTTCTCGATACGTTCCAATTCCGCGGGAGTAACCTTGGCCTGTATGGCATCTGCGATTTTTTTGGCGATGGCATTCTGCAAAGAAAATATGTCTATCACTTTCTGGTTATACTGTTCGGCCCACACGGGTGTATCCCGTGATGCGTCAATCAATTGAATATTCAATAAAACCTGGTCGCCTACGCGTTGCCCGCTTCCTTCAACCAGATAATTAACATGCAGTTCTTCTGCTATCTCTTTAACGGTCTTGTCTGTATTTCTATATTTTTCTACCGAGGTCCTGCTAATTACCCGCAAATCCTTTATTTTTTGCAACTTGTTCAATGACGCCTCCATAAGTCCATTTACAAAATAGAGATTAGTAGAATCACTGCTCATATTTTTAAAAGGTAGTACGGCTATTGACTTTGTAATGTGGCTATTCGTTATTTCAGAATTGGGAGTGCTATTTTGAAAAATCAGGAATGCCGCCAAGCATAGCATCAAAACCATTGTTACAAGGAGGTGCAAGCGGTACTGTTCCAAAAAACTGTTTTGGGCATCTCCTTTACTTTCTGCTTCGTTACTTTCTGAAATAGGGGCTTCTTCAAAACCATTTTTTCTCACTTCCCCGGGCGAATGTCCATAATACTCCCGAAAACATTTGATGAAATACGAATTGTTTCCAAACCCAACTTGATATGAAATTTCAGAAACCGTAAGCTCCGTTTCTTCCAGCAGCTCCATCCCTTTTTTAAGACGCACTTGACGAATAAACCGGCTTGCACTAAGCCCTGTTTGTTTCTTGATCTTCCGCAACAAACTGGAACGACTCATATTCATAAGGTCGGCCAATTCTGAAACGCCAAATTGTTCATTAGAGATATTCCCTAAGACAGCAGCTTCAACTTGCTCGATAAATTTTCCTTGGTATGGGATGTTGGACAGCTCGTTTTCCACTTATCGAAAGTAGTAAATTTTATTTTAATGCTTTATGGCTTTCCATCTGTAATTCTGATTGCGAAAACCAAGACTTGCGTCATAATTTATACTCCTGCGCCATAATTTTCATTCCTACAACAAACTTGATACATAAGGCTGCATAAGGGTTTGCGGGCAACTGGCCTATTGCCGGATATTTGTGGCAACAAAAATCTAATTATTAATCATTACAAATTTATATTATGAAAACACTAAAATTTACCTCGTTTAAAATGACAATTCCAATGCTATTACTAGCTATTTTTTTAACAAGCGCGTGTGCGCAATCCAATAAAAAAGCAACTGCAAGAAATACAAACGAAGCAGTAAAAACAATAGAAAAACCCAGTGTAGATATTCAAACGGCAATAATATCTGGAAATATTGAAGCGGTTAGACAGCATATTGAAGCAGGAACCGATATTGACCAAAAGGAAGCGATGAGCGGCGCAACCCCCTTAATGACCGCAATCACCTTTAATAAACCTGAAATAGCCAAACTGTTACTTGCGGCAGGTGCAGACCTCTCCATAAAAAACAATGACGGCTCCACTGCACTACATAACGCCGCATTCTTTGGTCGAATAGAAATGGTGCAAATGCTTATCGACGCCAAGGCCGACAAAACCATACGCAACAATTATGGAGCCACGCCCAGGGAAACTGTAATGGGAGACTTTGCCGAAATCAAGCCGTTTTACGAGATGATTATGCAACAGCTAAAACCAATGGGCTTCCAATTAAACTTGGAAGAGTTACAAAAAGCGCGTCCCGTAATTGCAATAATGTTGCAGTAGATAGCAATCGAGATGAAGACACAAAGAAGATACGATATAGATTGGTTACGGGTCATTGCCATTGGTCTCTTGCTCATTTATCATATTGCTATAATATTCCAACCTTGGGCGATGTTCATTGGGTTTATTAGAAGTGATGACTCCTTAGAAGGACTTTGGGCACCCATGACGATGCTTAATGTATGGCGAATCCCACTGTTATTTTATGTATCGGGAATGGGCTTGTTTTTCGCAATGAAAAAACGAAACTGGAAGCAATTGCTCAAAGAACGCAGCACACGAATTCTCTTGCCATTTGCCTTTGGGTTTGTAGCTATAGCACCTTTGCATATTTACCTATTCCAGCAGTTCTATCACATGCCTTTAAGTTACTATGCAAGCAGTGGCCATTTATGGTTTTTGGGCAATATTTTTTGTTACGTGCTCTTGTTGTCGCCCCTTTTCTTCTATTTGAAAAAACATGACAATGGAAATTTTAAAAAAGCACTTTCCAAACTCATGAGCTATGCCGTGGGGCCATTATCAATGGCTGTCTTCTTTATGTTCGAAATAGCTATCGTAAAACCTCAATTATTTGAATTGTACGCCCAAACCTGGCATGGCTTTTTTATAGGTTTTCTGGCTTTCTTTTTTGGTTTCCTATTTGTTTACAGTGGTGAAACTTTTTGGAAAACGGTATCGAAATGGAAATGGTTGTACATCGGAATAGCGACAGTTTTATTTGCCATTCGGTTTACAGGGTTTGGGGATATTTCAAATATGTACCTCACTACTGTAGAGTCCAATTGCTGGATATTTGGGGTTTTTGGTTTAGGGTATAAATATTTAAACAAACCGAGCAAACTGTTAAGCTATTTAAGCAAGGCGGCCTATCCCATTTACATTATCCACATGGCTGTATTGTTTGCGGGTGCCTTTATTATTCTGCCCTTGAAAATCCATCCGCTTCTAAAGTTTATAGGTGTTTTAGCATTTACTTTTATTTTCTGCTTTCTCATTTACGAATTTATCCTGAGAAGGATAAATATACTAAGACCGCTATTTGGCCTAAAATGGAAGTTCAACAAGAAAGAAAATGGGGTAGAACAGTTGTCAAAACCCGTTCAACCAAATTAATAAACCGTACAAGTTGTAATCGGATTTTTAATTCGTAATGTCTAGTGTTTGGCAGCCTTTCAATTTTGTCGCGATAGTTTTTCAGTACGGGGAATTAAAAAAAAGCAGGCCGTATAATTGGTTATAAAGTAGTCGTAATTGTCAGATGGTCAGGACATTAATTTCAATTCAAAGGTCATTTAATCGTTATAAATTAAAATGAAAAAGGTAAATTGCAAGACTGTAAATCAGAAGGTTATGAAAAAAAAACAAGCAAAAAACATGTTTAAAATAGTGCTTATTGTGGGAAGCCTTGTTTCGTTGTGGTTTGTGCCATGGATTGTTGTAAAAGCTTGGGTACTGCCCTTGCCCGATACAATTCAAGAGCAGGCGAATGAAGCTGTTGAAAATGGATTTGCTGGAATACTCATTTACGTGGATAAAGCGAACGAACCGGCTGAATTCTATGCCGCGGGTTGGCACAACAAAAAGAAAAAAATACCGGCCAATCCGCATGCATTCTTCAAGATTGGGAGTATAAACAAACTCTATACGGCGGTTGCAATCGCGAAACTGGTCAATGCCGGCCAGTTGTCTTTAGACAAAACTTTAGCCGATTATCTTCCGGAGTTATCGGGAAGAATTGAAAATGCAAATAAGATCACCCTAAAAATGATGGTGCAGCATCGTAGTGGTATTCCGAATTATACCGACACCAAGGATTATTGGGCACACCCCAAAGAGAACAACAAGGAAAAACTCGCATTGGTCCTGGACCATCCCGCCGATTTTGAGCCCGGGAAAAAATATGAATATTGCAACACCAATTATTTATTGCTTTCCGAAATCATGGATAGGGTTTTGGGCTACCCCCATTTTGAATTCATCCAAAAGGAAATCCTCGATCGACTGGATTTAAAAAACACCTTCCCATCAGTCCGTCAGGTTAATATGGATAAGATGATGAGCGGATATCACAAAGGCCATCCTTTTGATTTAAAAACCGACGATATCGGAATGGTGGCCACCGCAGAAGATGTGGGGATATTTTTACGGGCATTAAATGATGGAAGCCTATTTGATGGAGAGGAAAAGAAAATTTATTCATCAATATATAAATATGAACATAAGGGGTGGGTTCCCGGCTATCAAAGCATTGCCGAGTATCACAAAGATATAGATGCCGTGGTCGTTCAGTTTACCAGCACCACCGATCCTAAATTGTATTACTGGAATTTAGCAGATGTAGAATATAGTCGTGTTATTAAGATAATCAAAAGAAATAGCCACAGGTAATAATGGGTCGAATTATAAAATATTAGTCGTGTCTGTCTAAGATTTAAGACCGCTGCGCTAAAAGACGTAAGACATAAGACTTACTTCTAAATAGATTGGCAATCACTTTAAATCGGTTACACACTTTTTAATTATTCAATACTAATGATATGCTTGAGTAGAGCAATAATGAATTCAAATAAAAAATGAAGGACACAAAACATTTGGTATTGGGAGCAACCGGAGGCATTGGTTTTTCATATACCGCGGAATTGCTGTCCCATAACATTCAAACAACAATTCTTGTAAGGGATAAAGAAAAAGCAATAAAGCTGTTTAATGACAACCCCCTATTGGAAGTAATAGTAGGAGATGTAAATAACCTTGGCCACTTAAAAGAAATTTCGGCAAACAAGGAATTTATATTTCTCGGCATCAATGTCCCGTATCAACTATGGGAAACGCAAATGGAGCCTATTATTTCGAATGTAATCATCGCGGCAAAGCTGAACAAAGCAACAATATTATTTCCCGAAAATAATTATGCCTTTGGAAATGTTGATAATCCTATAACCGAAAGTACCCTTCCGCAACCTAGTACAAAAAAAGGGAAACTCAGGTTGAGCTTGGTAAATCATTTAAAAAAAGCAGCCGAGCGCAACGATTGTAAGGTAATAATAATCCGTCTCCCTGATTTTTTCGGACCCAATGTTACCAATGCCTTAATAAAACCAATTTTTAAGGAAGCAATCCACAACAGACCCATAAAGTGGCTGATAAACGATGCCATTCCGCATCAATTCGCCTTTACGCCCAATGTTTCAAAATATTTCCACCGGTTGACCCTTGAAACCGATTTGCCCAATTTCTTTTTGATCAATTACAGCGGAATTACCTTCAGTAGCATAAAAAGTTTAGGCGAAAAGATCAGTGCCATTCAAGGAAACCCAAAGAAGGTGAAAGTAGCACCCAAATTTCTGCTCAATATGATTGCCTTGTTTGACCCCGAAGTAAGGGAATTGAAGGAAAACTTTTATCAATTTGAAAACAGTATACTGCTGGTTGACGATCCTCTAAAAAACAGCTATCCGGAAATGAAGGAAACAACCTTGGACACCGCATTAAGGATAACGCTCGACTGGTATAAAAACAATATGGAATAAAACAGCTAAACAAAATGAAACGCAATGACGGACGATGTGGGTGCAATAATTATGAAATTTTGTGGCCATTTTGCCAGCTGCAACATTCAAAAAAGTCATATCATCTTTAACACCAAATTATCTAATATTAAACAGTAAACAAAATGAAATCAATACTCCAACTTTTAGTCATAGTAGCAACCGTGTTTATGGGTTGCAAAAACAATATTAACACTATATCAAGTGATTTAACAGCAACCAATAAAGATCGTGTAATCAAGCAAACTTTGATAGATTCTTTAATGAGGGTATCCTATGACCGCGGCATTTTCAATGGCAATATCCTGGTTGCCAAAAACCACAAAATAATATATCAAAATGAATTTGGATATTCAGATGCTTCAAAAGCAAAAGCGCTAAACCAAAATATGATATTCAATATTGGATCAATAGGAAAAGAATTCAACGCCGTGGCTTTAATGATCTTAAAGGAGCGGGGATTGCTAAACCTAGATGATAAAATTTCAAAA
Source organism: Aequorivita vitellina (assembly GCF_022008365.1). Classification (GTDB taxonomy): domain Bacteria; phylum Bacteroidota; class Bacteroidia; order Flavobacteriales; family Flavobacteriaceae; genus Aequorivita; species Aequorivita vitellina. The sequence goes on along the minus strand of NZ_JAIRBA010000003.1, from coordinate 47,259 downwards.
TTTGGGTTGCCGTTACCCGAATGGTCTGCAAAGGTCTCTATCAAGGATTTATTAAGATATACCAGCGGTTTGCCAAAAATAAATTGGAACCACGTTAAAAATGATCAAGATATATATGCAGATTTAAAGCAGATTGACCATTTGAATTTCGAACCCGGAACGGCTTATCTCTATAGCAATAACAATGTTTTTCTTCAAAGAAGGATCGTGGAAAAAGTTTCTGGAATGGGTTTTAACGATTTTATTCAAAAAAACATTCTTACCCCCAGTAATATGACAGGCGCCGTTTTGGACGCAACTCCAAACAATCCGCAATTGGTAGCTGCATTTAACAACGATTTGGTCAATGATAAGCCTATGGATATTGAATTCTCGGGCTGGGTATATCCTACTGCAAATGATATGTACCATTGGTTAAGCAGCCTGCACTCAGGGAAGATAATTTCTGAAAAATCATTACTACAATTATTTGATTCTTATTCTAAAAACAGCGAGGCCGCTTTAGGAAAAGGTGTCTTTGAAAATAAAAAATTACTGTTGCACGAACATCAAGGCTCTTCTTTTAATTACGAATCTTTTATACATTATAATGCAACTGAGGGTATATCCATCATTTTAATGACCAATAATAAAAATTTCAAACTGCGTGAAATTGCTGAATCAATTGAAAATATCTTAAATGGGAACACGTTTTCAATTCCCCAAAAATCTATTTATCTAACCATAAGTCAAAAATGCTTCAACAATATAGATGAAGGTATTGCGCTTTATAAAAGTTTAAAAAAGAACCATCCCAACACCTATAATTTTTCAAACGAGAACGAATTGAATAAATTGGGGTATAAATTAATTGAGAAAAATAAAATCGAAGATGCTGTTAAAACGTTCAAATTGAATATCATAGAGTTTCCAAACTCGGCCAATGCATACGACAGTATGGGCGAAGCATATTTTCTCAATGGAAACAATGAGCTGGCATTGGTCAATTATAAAAAATCGCTGCAATTGAATCCAAACAATACCAATGCAATTGAAATGATTAAAAAAATCCAAAAATAACAACGTGGCTACTTGCTGGCCTTGCTGTTAGACTACCAAAAAGTTGGTTTCACGATAGGAAACTATATGAATTTGAAAATGGCGATTGCCATTTAAAGCAAACACAAACCTGAAAATGAAAAATATTATTTTATTTATTGCAATAATTATTACGCTCGGGATTTCCGGTAAAGATGCGTCCCACTTGAAACATTCAGAGAACACTGTAGAAAACAGACTCCAGTCTTACCTTGACGAATGTAATAAAAACGGACTGTCCGCAAGTATCTTGGTCGCCCAAAACGGGGAAATTCTCTATAATGGTGGCGTTGGATTGAGAAACAAAAACGAAAATCTTCCTGTAACAAAGGAAACTATATTTACAATAGGTTCATTGACAAAGCAGTTTACGGCAACCGCTATTCTAAAATTACAGGAAGAAGGCAGATTATCGGTAACCGATTCTATTTCCAAATTCTTCGACAACATTCCGAAGGACAAACAAAACATTACCATCCATCAATTACTTACACATTCTTCAGGAATCGTAGGAAATCTGGGGTATGGAGTGGATTTCGTTTTCATTTCGAAGGCGGAGTTTTTAAATCAAGTTTACAATTCCCCATTGGATTTTGAACCGGGAGAACAATTTAGTTATTCCAACGTGGGTTACAGTATTTTGGCGATGATCATTGAAAAGGTTACGCAAACGGATTACGAAACCTATTTGCAGGAAAATCTTTTTCAAAAAGCAGGGATGCAACATACGGGATATCTTTTCCCCAAATGGGATACAACTCAAATTGCCCACGGTTATAAATGCGGGGAAGATTGGGGCACCCACCTCTTAAAATGGCAGGCAGATTCAAATCAAATCTCGTGGCATTTAAAGGGAAATGGCGGAATACTTTCCAATCCTTCCGATTTATATAAATGGTATAAAGCATTGAAGGAAAATAAAATCATCTCCAAAAAATCCTTTGAGCAACTCACTTTTCCCCACCTAAAAGAACATGAATCAGGAGATTCTTATTATGCCTATGGGTGGACGATAATGGACAGCGACAGAAACACGAAAATTATAGCACACAACGGTTCAAATAGTGTTTTTTATGCCGATTTCCTTCAACTTCCGGAAGAGAACACCGTGATCATCTATATGACCAATGAATTAAGGTACGATACCCAAATTGTGGCCTGGGAAATAGAGCAATTACTTTTTAAAGTAGACTATACCCCGGTGGTGCCCAAAATGAAAAGTGTAAAACACGGCAGTACCGCTGTTACAAACAAGCAACTTGAAATCATACATCAATTTGTCGAATTGATTTTGACTGATGATGGGAACATTGATGATTTCATCAACGAACATGTCGCCAACAAAGAAAGAGAACGAAGGTTCAAAATGTGGGTTAAGGATATGCAACATGAATTTTCAGGCTACAAATTAAAACACGTTTTGGAGTATGGAGATTTAAGCTACGATATTATACTTGAATCAAAAGATGGAAAAATTGTTGAATTGACCCCCTGTTTTGATCTACAATTCAATGAAAGCAATCAGATTGTCGCCTTTGGGTGGTAAGCCAAAACAAAACCGAAGTGGCAAAATGAATATGCCATCGAAGATAATTTAATTAACAACACAACCTTAACAGTTAAAAAATGACATCCAACCTTAAAAATCAATCCCCATTCGTAATAACCATAGCGGTTCTTGCCGTTACGGCATTCATTATGGTTATGCCCGTAGAGGCTTTATTCGGCAAAATCCCTAATGATGATTTTAAGCTGGAGTACTTAAGCCTTACCTTCAAAATGGGTTTGATTTTTCCCATCGCTTACAGCTTAATAAAATCACTAAAGCTTCAGTCCCTTGCGGGGCTATCAAGACCATTCCCTTGGCGATTTGGATACTTAAATTTAATTCCGGGGTATTTAATCGCAATTGCACTGCTCGGGCTTTTGGGTAAAGACTTATCGGCCATAGCTCCTTTCAATTTGATGCTATTGCTCATCGGGTGCCTTATTGTAGGCTTTGCCGAAGAGTATCTGTTTCGGGGATTGCTGCAATCGCTCTTCCTAAATAAATATGGGTTGCGGAAAAACGGGATCTTGATCAGTATCCTTCTTTCATCGATTTTGTTTGGACTTTTTCACCTTTTGAACTTGACCAGAAACGACAATGTTGGACAGGTATTGATACAAGTGGTCTTTGCCACCTTCATCGGTTTCTTTTTTGGGGTTATGGTGTTAAAAACCAACAGGTTAAACCCACTTGCAATCACCCACGGACTTATCAATTTTTCATTTTCAATTGCTTTTTTGCCAGGCCTAAAAACCGTGCAGGAAGAGGTAAGCGGCCCGGTATCCCTGGCGCCCATAATCTTGACCCTGCCCCTATTCATCATTGCATTTTTAATCTTTAAAAAAACAGACAAAAAAGGGATTGCGAAAAAGCTGGAAATGGCGAAACCTGAAACACATGCAATTAGAGCCGAACGAAAGTGGCTTTAGTTCCGAAACAGATTGAAATACTAACCAAAATAATCAAAAAAATGAAAGCAGTTGAACGTACCAAATACGGTGGGGTTGAATTTCTTAAACTGGTTGAAACCGAAAAACCTACCCCAAAAGAAAATGAAATATTGATTAAAAATCACGCCACTTCCGTCACTTCCGGCGATGCCCTAATAAGGCGGGCCGACCCCTTTTTAATTCGTTTAATTTTTGGATTTAAGAAACCGCGAAAACCTGTTTTGGGGGTAGTTGTTTCCGGGGAAGTCGAGGCCGTGGGAAAATCGGTCACAAAGTTTAAGGTGGGCGATAAGGTTTTCGGCTCCGCCGGAATGAACTTTGGATCCCATGCCCAATAAGTTTCGGTTTCTGAGGATGCCGTACTCGCTTTAAAGCCCGACAACATGGGTTACCAAGAGGCCGCGGCTATTCCCTTTGGGGCCACGGCGGCCTTGCATTTTATCAAAATAGCAAACATCCAGCCCAGTCAAAATGTACTTATCTACGGAGCATCTGGCGCCCTAGGTACAATGGCTATACAATTGGCCAAAAACCAAGAGGCGATCGTTACTGCTGTTTGTAGCGCTGCAAACAGTGCAATGGTGAAAGCCTTGGGGGCCGACAAAACTATAGACTGCACCAAGGTAGACTTTAATTTACAGACCCAAACAAAATGAATGATGTCTGTCATTTAGCTTCGTGTTTTTTCAAATTGTGGGCAACTCAAGACAACAAAGCAGCACATATTTTGACTATGAATTCAAAAGTTTATTTACTTGGCTTTTATAGGTTTGACCTATAGGAATTTTATGCGTATTTATAAGAATACGATTCCCTTCTATGAATTTTATTTTATCTACCGCTATAATAAACGATTTATGAACCCTTATAAATTTTTCTTCTGGTAAAATTGATCCGTAATTAGAGATTTTTTCGTGACTTACAATCATTTCATCATTTAAAAATAACTTCGTATAATTTCCATATGCTTCTATATATAATAAATCATCCAAATCAATTTGGTGATGTTTCTTATCTCCCTTAATAAAAAACCGTCTGGTGGAATCTTCAATACTTACTTCTTTGATATTTGCCTTTGTTTCGTAACTTTCTGAAACTTTATTCACTGCTTTCACCAAACGATCAAAGCTAAAGGGTTTTAATAAGTAATCGATGACATTTAATTCATAACCTTCTAAAGCATATTCCTTATATGCTGTTGTAATAATAGTTTTTGGCGGATTTGTTAGTGTCCTTAAAAAATCTAATCCCTTTAATTTTGGCATGTTGATATCTAAAAACATAAAGTCCACACTATTTTCATTTAAAAACTGCATTGCTTCCATGGCATTATAACAGTTTTTCTTCAATTGTAAGTGCGGCAGCAAATTGCAGAATTCCTCTATAATTTCGTGTGCTAATGGTTCGTCATCAATAATGATATAATTAAGCATGTTTCGAAATTTTTAAGGTCGTTTTGTAACAGTTGTTTGATGTATTAACAAGTAATTCATGTTGGTTTTTATATAATAAAGAGAGTCTTCTCTTTAAATTTTTCAATCCAATTCCTAATGTTTCATTAACTTCATTAGAATCAAAATTATTCTCAATTGTAAAATAGATGAAGTCATTGTCATCATATAGTTTGATATGAATAAAGGCTTTTTCGGCAAGTGTTTCAACACCGTGTTTGAAAGCATTTTCCAATAGGATAATGTACATTAAAGGTACAATTGTTAAGTGAGTATCTATCGAGGCATAATCAAAGCTAATCTCGACAGACTTTTTATATCGAATTTTGTGTAATTCTATATAGTTGTTCAAATATGCTATTTCATCTGCAAGTTGAACTGTTTCCTTTTCACCTTCATAAATTGTATAACGCATCATATCGGATAATTTCAAAATTACCTCTGGAGCCTGCTTGGAGTTTTTAACGGTTAAGGCATACAAGTTATTCAAAGTATTGAAGAAAAAATGTGGATTTATTTGTGCTCTCAATAATGATAATTCAGCATTTGATTTTTCAGCTTTCAAATTTTGCAACCATTTCCATTGTTCAAAGACCCAAATAAGAAATAGGATTGGAATTGGCAAAAAGAATATATAGAAAGGAAAATCTTCTTTAATTTTTAAATAGGCTTGTAAATCACCAGAAAACAACCTTAAATAAATAAAATACAAGAGCAGTGGTCCGTAAATAATGACTATTAACTTCCAATACTTTTTGATAAATGTAGGAGATAATACATAAACGATTCCAATCCAAAATGCCATTATAAGTATAAATGTAATGGGGTTATCTGGCAACTTCATATAAGAATCGATAATCAATGCCGTAACAAGCAATAAGGATATACCAAGTACTCTAATTACAATTCGCTTGTTCTTTTTAAAATAATAAAATGGCAAAGCCATTATGAAACCCCAAATAATGGCATAAATAAAAATTTCAAATGATTTTTCTTTAGGAAGAAGAATAAAGCCAAAATAATCCAATACATAGAATAGTGGTATCATAATAATGAATCCAATTAAAAAGGCTCTGTATTTCTTTAATAGCTTAATCATACCTCAAAAGTAAGTATGATATGCTGGCTAAACAAGAAAGTTGACAGGCACTGTAATTATTAGCATGAACCCAGCCATTTTCAGGACGAACACGATTGATGCTTCTTTTCAACACATATAAGTTAATAAAAGCACCATATATCATATTGATTATAAAGCCCCTTTTCTTCGCTTTATGTTTGTTTCAAATTAATATTAAAAACAAAATTATGAGCACTTTAAACAACATTCGAATCACAAACAGATTCACCACAACCACTAGCACTATCTGGAATGCTAAAAGACGCTACAAACAAAAATTAGTTCTGTTAAACTCATCAATCTAAAAAACGAATTCATGAATACCTTACAAATCAATAATCTTACAAAAACGTATTCTAATGGCGTAAAGGCGTTAAATGGAATCAATTTAGAAATAACAAACGGAATGTTTGGTTTGTTAGGTGCCAATGGTGCAGGAAAATCTTCTTTAATGAGAACCATTGCGTCTTTGCAAGAACCCACTTCTGGCAGTATTTTATTCAATGATTCAGATATCGTTCAAAAACCTGATGATATTAGAAAACACATAGGTTACTTGCCACAAGAATTTGGTGTTTACCCTAAAATTTCTGCGGAAAAATTACTGGATCATTTAGCTGTTTTAAAAGGAATACTAAATAAAAAGAAACGCAAAGCGCAGGTAACAGCATTACTACAACAAGTGAACCTTTACCAGCATAGAAAAAAATCTGTTTATACTTTTTCTGGCGGAATGCGACAGCGTTTTGGTATTGCACAAGCGTTATTGGGAAATCCACAAATAATTATTGTAGATGAACCCACTGCTGGTTTAGACCCAGAAGAAAGCAACCGTTTTCTGAATTTACTAAGTGAGATAGGGCAGAACGTCATCGTCATCTTATCTACACATATTGTAGAAGATGTAAGAAACCTATGCCCGAAAATGGCCATACTTTCCGATGGGGAAATTATTTCAGAAGGAAATCCAACAGAACTAGTAACCAGTATTGAAGGCAAAATTTGGACTAAAATTATCCCTAAAAAAGATATCGAAGCCTATAAAAAGGCATTTGATGTTATTTCAACAAAATTAGTTGCTGGAGAAACTCAAATTAGAGTATTATCTGATGCAAAACCGGAAGAGGGTTTCAGGTTAATTACACCCAACTTGGAAGATTTTTATTTTACTACACTTTTTATTAATCAATCGAAAACCTCCTAAGTTATGTTTAAGCAATTATTAGATTTCGAAATTTTCTATCAACTGAAACAGCGTGCATTTCCAATATTTTCGATTTTGTTTTTGGCACTAGGTGTGTTTGTAGGAAGGCAAGGATTTGCTCCGGCAGGTGTTGATTTTACTTCTGTATATCAAGTTTATTTTCATACAGGCCTTTTTAGTTTAGGAAGTATTTTTATTATTATGTTTTTCGCTATTAGTGCTATACTTAGAGACAAACAACAAAATATGGAGAGTATAGTATATAGTTCTTCAATAAAAAAACAGCATTACTTCTGGAGTCGTTTTTTAGGAACATTTGTGTTTAGCGTATTGGCATTTACACCTTTTATTTTAGGCTATATATTTGGAAATTATTATTCTAATTTAGATCCAGAACGTATAGGTAACTTCCATTTTCTAACCTATTTACAACCATGGTTATATATTGTTTTGCCTAATATATTTTTCTGTTCTGCCATTGTATTTTCGGTTAGTACATTAACAAAAAATAGCACTTCAACCTATGTAAGCGCAGTATTTGTTTATATGCTATATTTTGTAAGCTCACTCTTTTTAAATTCCCCATTAATGGCGCAAGCGGTTCCAGCATCTCCAGAAAGTATGGCTATTGCCGCTATTGCCGATCCATTTGGAATTGCAGCATTCTTTGAACAAACTCAATTCTGGACGCCATTTCAAAAAAACACACAGCTACTATCCCTTTCAGGTTTGTTTTTATGGAATAGACTCATTTGGGTATTGATTTCCATGGCAATTTTATTTGTGACGTATAGAACATTCTCTTTTAGAAAAATCACAAAAAAAGTGAAAAAAGAATCCAAAGTGAAAAATGGAAATACAAAATTAACAGATTATATGCCTTTGCAAGCCACACAGAGTCTAAAGGCACAATTAGTAGCATTTTTCTCTTTATTAAAAATAGAGCTTAAAAGTGTATTTAAAAGTTTGCCCTTTTTGGCAGTACTAATTATGTGGTTGGTTATTGTGTTTTCAGAATTATTCTCAACGGTAGTAAGTGGTGAAGAATACGGTGTAAACCTTTATCCATTTACAAATCAATTGATAGATTTAATAGTAGACCCGCTAACCATATTTAGTTTAATCCTAATCATTTTTTATAGTTCAGAAATTGTTTGGAAAGAGCGTAGTTTAAACTTCAATTTAATTATTGATGTTACACAAACAAAAAATAGTGTCTTCTTTTTATCTAAATTTTTTGCCATATTATTATTGCCCGTTATTTTAATAACGATTGGAATTTTAATGTGTATTGGCTTGCAAATTGCTTTAGGATATTCAAACTTTGAATTCAGCCTTTATACATCCTTATATTATCATTATGGATTGCCACTAGTTATATATGCTATGATTGCCTTATTCATTAATAGCCTTGCAAAATCCAAATATATTGGCATGGGAATCTTTGGATTGGTTGCGGCCATATGTTTAAAATCCAGCGCTTTAGGATTGGAACATCCTTTAACTAGCATAGGGTTTATGCCAAGAGTATCTTATTCAAATATGAATGGTTTTTATGGTGGTTCTAATTTATTTAATCATTTAGCAATGTATTGGTTGGCCTTAGGTTTGATACTAACTGCCCTATCTTTTAAAATTTGGCACAGAGGTGTGGTTGCTAGCTTTTCAGTAAAACTAAAACAACTCTTTTATAGTTGGGAAAAATTTCAAAAAGTAACAATAACCGGACTTATAATATTATTTATCGGTTTTGGAAGTTTGATATATTACAATATAAATATCGTTTCTGATTATGAAACTGTGACCGATAAATTAGATTTTAGCGAAGGCTATGAACGGAAATTTAAGAAATATGAAAGTATTGAAAGATTAATCCCAACTTCAAAAACGACAAAAGTTGATATCTATCCAAAAGAGAGAATGTATACTATTACTGCTGATTATATAGCGAAAAATAAAAGTGGACAACCTTTATCAGAACTTTTCATCACCGAAAGAATTCCCTTAGAGAATATCACTGTAGAAAATGCAAAGTTAGTTACGCATGACACTTTCTATGGAGTATATTTATTTCGATATAACAAACCCTTACAGGCTAACGATTCTGTAAGGTATACCTACACATTAAAGAAAGAAATAAAAGGGTATGAAGAAGACCATTCCATCGTAAACAATGGCACATATTTGAATCGATTTTCCAATTTTGAACCTTTTTTAGGTTACACAACATCCTTAGAGATTTCTAATAAATCTGAACGTGAAAAACGAAATTTACCAGAACGCATTGAAGATGATAAATCTGATGCGCATATTCTACACGAAGAATTTAATTATGAAAAAATAAGATTTGAAACTATTATTTCAACTTCAAGTAATCAAATAGCTATTAGTTCCGGTCGTTTAGTAAAAGAATGGTCGGAAAATAACAGAAACTACTTTCATTATAAATCCAATAAAAAGATAACACCCGAAGTCGGCTATTTTTCCGCTAAATATACCACTAAGAAGATAGATTATAAAGGGATTTCAATAGAGCAATATTACGATGCAAGTAATGACTTTAATATTGAAAACATTGAAAACAGTGTCAAACAAACCTTAGATTATTGTCAGGAAAATTTTGGTCCTTATAATTTTGACTATATAAGAATTGCAGAAGTTCCTTCAAATTGGCCTTTTGCAGGCTTTGCGCATCCGGGGGTGATTAGTATGGTAGAAGACCGATTGTATTTAGCCGATGTGCGTAGAGAAGAAACATTCAATCTAGTAGCCAAAAGAACCATTCATGAAGTTGCACATCAATATTGGGGACATACACTTTCAGCTAAACCTGTTGCAGGTGGCTCGTTATTTGTCGAAGGTTTAGCAAAATATACTGAAGCTGTAATCATGGAAAAAATATACGGAAAAAGAGCCGTATATGAATTAAGTGATAATGCTAGAAGACGCTATTTTTCTGGAAGATCTTTTGCAGCAGAGAAGGAACCTCCTGTGTATAAAGTTGATGGTCAAGGCTATATTTCATATGGTAAATCATTAACCGTTTTACTGGCTCTAAGAGATTTAATTGGTGAAAAAGAGGTTAATAAAATATTAAAAATAATTACTGACAGACATCGCGATAAAAATACGTTGGAAGCAAATTCTATAGAGTTATTGCAAGAAATTTACAGTGCAACTCCAGTAGAACAGCATACTTTAATTGATGATTGGTTTAAAAAGGTAATCACTTATGATTTAAAAATTGAAAACGGCTCTTATAAATCACTCCCTAATGGAACTTACGAGTTGACTGTAAGCGTAAAGGCGAAACGTTTTGAAACCTTAGATACTGGAGAAATAAAGAAAATTTCAATTAATGAGCCTATAAAAATAGGGGTGTTTTCAAAACATCCGTCCGAGGTTACTAATGATGATGATTCAATTTTAAATTACAAATCACATCAGATTACTCAAGAACTTACAAATATTAAAATTGTAGTAAAAGAGAAACCTGTTTATGTTTCTATTGATCCATATGGAACCAGATCAGATGAGAATTTGACTGATAATTTGAAGAGGTTGTAAACAATAGAAATGGAAGAATTAAAAATTAAAAATCATGAAATTATTCAAAATAAATACAATTTTTTTCTTAGTAGCGATGACGCTAACAAGTAGTTAATCTCAAGTTTAAAACACAACAAAATGTATTTTCAGTTTCTAAAGGCGTTTATAGATATATACAGTACGTATACTAATCTTGAGTTTGAGTTTACTGATGATGAGTTTGTAACCGTTGAAGCCGTTATGCAAATGGAAGGTTGGGCTGAAAATGAAGTGGAATCTTATTAAAAAAATTGAAATTTTACGGCAAACAATTTTAATAATAAAATAGTAATAACTTCTGCCTTACAAGATTATTCAGAAAAGAATGGATACTACCAAGGTTATTCTTTATATACTGATGAGATGATGTATGAACAACCTGAAAAAAAAGACATGAATACAATCTCAGAAAGTTCATACACTTCAAAAATGCATAAGTACGAATAGAAGATAGAATTGCAACTGAAGCGGGAAACTTAAAAATTTAGGGTGGACAAGTGAAATAATACTAGAAACTAAAGGTTTTAATCTTTTGCCTGTTTTAAAACCTGAAAATATTGATAAACGAAAAGCTAAAATAGGGCTTGAGCCAATAGCTGAATTCCTTAAAACCAGACTTATTTTTGAATGGAATCTTGAAGAACAAATAAAATGGACAGCGGAATTTGAAATGGAAAAACCTAAAATTAAAAACATGACGGAATAATTATAATTGAACTGAATGGCTATTGGGCCTACAACAGATTATGTGATGCTGTAATAGCAAACAACCCAAAACAGCCTGTTTAATTTGATCTAATGAAAACTATAGGAAACCGTAATTGCAATTTAAAGTACGGATTTAATTTGCGCAAAAATGTGTTTTTGGCCTCCTTCGATTAATACTCCCTCCTAGTGTAGCAAGAAAAAGCTGCAGATTATTTAAGAATTAAAAGCGGAGAGAAGAATCAATCTCCAGAGAATTATCTTTAACTTTTATACATTTGTTAGAAAGTATAATAAATTGATTAACCAAAAATCCATAGCAGTTTTACCGTTTATTAATATGAGCAGTGATATTGAAAACGAATATTTCTGCGATGGATTAACGGAGGAAATTATTAACGCTTTAGCAAAAATCAAACAGCTTTCGGTTACTTCTCGAACATCTTCATTTTACTTTAAAAGCAAGTCAGTATCAGCAGCGGAAATAAGAGAAAAATTAAAGGTAGCTACCTTTATTGAAGGCAGTGTAAGAACTTCAAAAAACAATATGCGCATTACAGTGCAAATGATTGATACTGTAGATGACTTTCACTTCTGGTCAGAAACCTTTGATAGAAACCCGGAAAACATTTTTGAAATTCAAGATGAAATTAGTCTGTTTATCGCTGAAAAATTACGGGAGCATATTGGTCACCTCGAAATTGAAGATAAGTTAATAGAACCTATTGATGTGCCTGTAGCTATTTATAGAGAATATCTTAAAGGAAAATACTATATAATGAAACTGGATTTTGATAACTCTATAAAAGGTATCAAAATCTTAAAAGAAGTAACAAGTAAATCACCAAACTTTATTCAACCCTATTTAGATATAAACCTAAGTTATATTTATATGGGTACTCTTGGATTATTACCAGCTTCTGAGGCTTTTCAAAAAGCACAACCCTTTTTTGAAAAAGCTATGGAGCTTAATCCAAATTCACCACGAGTACAACTCAATTTATCTTGGATTGAATCTTGGCAAAACTGGAATTTGGAAAAAGCGTATGACCACGCTAACAAAGCATTGGAAATTCAACCAGCAGATGATATATACTTAACCATTTCCAACTATTTAACCGTTGAAGGAAAATTAGATTCCGCACAAAACTATATAGACAAAGCCTTGCAGTTAGATCCTTTTTCTGCAATGAATCATCATTACAAGGGCTTTTTGCTCTATCTTCAGGAAAAGTACAACGAAGCAATACCTTATTTGCAAAAAGCATTAGAATTAAATAAGGGGTTGCCTTTTCCGCCATTGTACATAGGGGAATGCTTGCTGCTTATCGGGAAACATCAAGAAGCCATTGATTATTACAATAATCTAGAAGGTGTACCGGTAACCGATTTAACCCAGTTGGGTGGTTTGGCCATGTGCTACGCAAAAATAAATGACATTGAAAAATGTAATAAAAAGATAGCAGAGCTTGAAACCTATTTACAATCTGAAAATATAGATAAAGCTTTCAACTTTTTGATTTTAGTAAACGTATTACTGGGCAATCACGACCAAGCATTAGATTTTGTAGAACAAGCTTTTGAAAACCATTTGCCCTTAATTTTATTGCTTAATACTGAACCTATAATTAAACCCATAAAAAATAACAAACGCTTTAAAAGCATTATGCTAAAAGCCATTCCAGATAATGTAAACTATAGGCAGAAAAAAAAGTACAAACAGGCCTTACTGGAAGCTGATGAAATTGAAAAATATAGGAAGGAATTAGACCAGATTATGGTGGATTATAAACTGTATTTAAATCCTGATCTATCCTTAAAAGACCTGGCATCTTATCTGGAACTTCCTGCAAATTATGTTTCTCAATTGTTGAACTTGGGCTTTGAAAAAAATTTCTCTGAATATGTGAATACCTTTAGAGTTAACGAATTTAAAGAACGTGTGCTTTTAGAAGAAAACAAAGGCTTAACAATTATGGCAGTGGCTTACGATAGTGGTTTTAACTCAAAGACGGTATTCAATACTTTCTTCAAGAAAATAGAAGGCACAACTCCAAATTCTTTCCTCAAATTAAACAAAGAAAATTAGTTCGGATTTAAAAAATAGAACTGAACGTACCTGCCAATGGGCTAGTTTTGTCTTATACTTATGAATTTAAATGTTTTAAGATGAAACTTTATATCAAATTATGCATTGCGTTACTATTATTTAGCGTATGTAAAGGTCAGATAAATTCTGATACAACGAGTCAACCAACCTTATCCGATTACAAAGTTGGAGAAAAATGGGTGTGGAAGTATAAAGGGGTAACCACCCAAGGTGAAGTAAGGTCTCAAGGAATTGACACACGAAAAATACTAGATGTTAACGGTGAGTTACATATAACTATCAGTAAAGACACGATTCCTGTATTACACATTGTAAAACCAGAAACAAGTGAAACGCCAAAGTACGATTGGCCACTTAAAGTAGGTAAAAAATGGGTTTATGAAGAAAACTGGACAAGTCAAGATGGTACCACAGGAAAACAGCAAATGAACGCTGAAGTGTTATCCTATAAAGAAGAAACAGTAGAAGCTGGTACTTTTATGGCGTACACCATTCATTACAATGGTAGAATCACAAATTCTCGAGGCTATAATGCGGTAGTAGATGAGGTTTGGCTATACGCACCTGAAATTAAAAATTTTATTAAGCTAACTCAAAAGCAGGACGATTTTGTGTATAACGAAGAGCTAATCGAATATTCTGATAAGTCATTAAAAAGCAAAGTTCAATTAGAAAAACAGATTATTGGAAAAGTGAAGTTTTTGGAGGAGCCTGAAAACTTTAGCACTATAGCAAATAAAATGGTCGAATATAAAATACCAGCGCTCTCACTTGCAGTTATTAATGATGGTAAAATAGAATGGAGCGACACGTATCAAAATCCAAGTTTCCCAGAGCAAAACTTGAACAGCTCTAGTATTTTTCAAGCTGCATCTTTATCGAAACCAGTAACCTTTTTTGCTGCCTTACGAATGCATACCGCTGGAGAAATAGATTTAGATGAAAATATTGAAAACTACCTAGAAAGTTACCAATTACCACAAGGCAAACAAACAGCTCAAAATCCAGTAACCTTTAGAAACATTTTTGCCCATACTTCTGGTATTACTTCAGGTGGTTATCAAGGCTACGCTAAAGACCTACCCATACCATCTGATATAGATGTTTTAAAAGCTAGTGAAGGTGTTAATTCGCCAAAAATAGAAGTAATCTCAACGCCTAAAGAGATGTTAGCCTATTCAGGTGGCGGATATACTTTAGCTGAGGTAGCACTTCAGGATATTTTTAATGAAGAGTTTTCTACAAGCATGAACCAATGGATACTTGAACCCATTGGAATGAAAAACTCTCAATTCACACAACCATTGCAGCCATCAGATTCAAGTAAAGTAGCAAAAGGATATACATCAAACGGAGTTGTTTTAGATGGTGGCTGGAGAAATCACCCAGAACAGGCAGCAGCAGGACTTTGGAGTAATGCTACTGATTTGGCGAAATTTTTAATTGAAATTTACAAAGGTTATCAAGGCAAAAGTACTGTTTTTTCAAAGTCAGAAATTCAATCGATACTCAATCAAGAACGTGACGGACACATTTATGGTTTAATTGTAGATAGGTCAGAAAATGGTTTTGCAATTACCCATTATGGAGGTAATGCTGGGTACAGAACAGGTATGACCATAGACCTTAATACAGGAAAAGGATTGGTTTATTTGATCAATTCAGACAATGGTGCTGCATTGGGTAATGAATTATTATTATCAGCTTCACAATTGTACAATTGGAATCACTTTAAACGCACATATGTCAAACGAAATCAATTAGATTCAGCATTATTAAAGCAATTGATAGGCAAATACAAATGGAATAACCAGGTTGATCTTTCTGTAAGTTTTAATGAGAATACAAACCAACTTTCATTGCAATTTCCGAACGGTGACACCTACAACCTCATTCCAGTGAAAGGTGAAGAAATAAGTTTTGTTAATCCTAACACTGGAGTATCTGTACAATTTTTAAAATCAAGTGAGTTTAAATCATTTATGTTATATGGACAAACGGCAGTTAAACTCAAATAAACTTATGATATAGCTAAGAGGTATTTCTAATTAGAATGCATAGTTGTTAATTATGAAAAATAAGTTTATATATTTTTTAAAAGTTGTGATTGCTATAATTCTATTAGCAATTATCACAATTACTGGCGCATATTTGTGGCCAACTTCCACATTGCACCCACCAGAATCTTTCAAAAAAACAATCATTAATAATGTAAATATTATTGATGTTGAAACAGGTAACATTGCTTACAATCAATATGTTTTAATTGAAAAATCTAGAATTTCAAAAATTGATTCCACTAAAATCAACGTTTCCGATGATGCCTTAATAATCGATGGTGCTGGAAAATATGTAATACCTGGTTTGTGGGATATGCATACACATTCTAATCAGCATTCAGAATGGTTGCATCATCCACTCTATATTGCGAATGGGATTACTAGCGTAAGAGATATGTCTGGTCAATTAAATAAAAAAGACAGTTATTGGGTGGGTAGTAAAGAACGTTTACAATGGAACAAAGATGTTGAAAATAATAGCAGAGTTTCACCAAAATATGTATTGCAGAGCAGTTACCAAATGGATGGCGAAAAAGCCATTCCTGAAGAGTCTCCCAACTTTTTCAAACTGGAAAATCCATCACAGGTAGATTCGTTGTTACAATTTTATGAGAATGAAAAAGTAGATTTTATAAAAGTCTATCAGCAATTACCAAAAGACACCTACGAAGCATTGGCTGAGAAGGCACCCAAATATGGGCTGCATTTGGCAGGTCATAAACCCATGTTTTTAAGCTTAGAAGAAGCTATAAACTTGGGTCAAAAGAGTTTTGAACATGGGCGTATATTCATGTACGAGTGTTTTCCTGAGGCAGATAGCCTAAAAAATCCTAACCATTGGGAAACGTATTTTTCAAAATCAAAAGCAAAGATTGTACAACAGTTTGACAGTGTCCAAGCAAAAGAATTAATGCGTTTAATGCAACAAGAAAATGCCTATTGGACACCAACCTTACAGACCTTAAAGTTCGAAGCCAATGCGCATAAAAATAGCTTTACGAATACTAATAATTTAAAATACGTAACCCAAGTTAGAAAGAAATTGTGGTGGAAGTACGATACAGATTATAACAAAGAGAAGAACCTAGAAAGCGAAGGTAATAGTGTAAGTGAGCAATTTTTTGAAGCTTCAAAGAAGCAAGTGGCAATGGCAAATAAAATAGGAGTGTCCATTATGGCAGGAACCGATGTTACAGATTCTTATGTATTTGCAGGATTTAGTTTACATGACGAATTACATGAGTTAACCAAAAGTGGTTTAACAAATCTAGAAGCATTGAAAAGCGCAACCATAGTACCTGCAAGATTTTCAAATAAAGAAAAAGACTTCGGGACTGTCGATATAGGAAAAAAAGCGGATCTAATAGTATTAAACAAAAATCCATTACATAACATTAATAATACAATGGATATATATGGTTTGTTCTTGAATGGTATTTACTATAATGAAGAAAAACTTACGGAACTCAAAAACTTTACTGAAACAGCTGCCAGGAGCTTTCATATGAATGTAAAAGCATTGATAAGTTTGGTTAACAGTTCATTAATTCGAGTGCAGTTTGCCGATTAAAGGAATTCGTTCTGTTTTTTAAAGTAGAACTTTTAATGCTGTCATTCGCTATACTTTTGAAAGTAATTAATACAAATCCATTAAAAATGAACATTAAAAAAAATAAAAAAGGAGTAAAACTGGGTATAGGAATTATACTAGGAACTGTAGTAGGTTATTTAACCTCAAATATGGGACTATGGTTTGTTCTGGGGATAGCTATAGGTGCGGCATTAGAATATGGTACATACAACAAACAATCATAGAATGAAACCATTATTTAAAATACTATTTTTTACAGTTATTACACTTTCCACCTTTAGCGTTTTTTCTCAAAACACTAACAAGAAGCTTTTCAACAAAATTGATTCTTATTTGGATGCGAGTGCAAAAAATGGCTTTTCCGGTGTTGTTTTAGTTGCTAAAAAAGGAAAAGTTATTTTATCTAAAGGATACGGATGGGCAGATGGAAAAAATAAAATTCCCAACTCACCTGAAACCGTTTTTAATATTGGTTCAGTAACTAAGCAATTTACGGCATCCGCTATTTTAAAATTAGTAGAACAAGAAAAAATTAAAATATCGGATAAGATAAGTTCATATTTTACTCAGGCACCTATTGATAAAAGGGAAATAACGATTCATCAATTGCTAACGCATACCTCAGGAATTTCTAATAGAACAGGCGGTTTTAGATACGATGAAGCTAGTAAAGAACAGTTTTTAAAAGAGTTTTTTGAATCAGAATTACAATCTAAACCTGGTACAAAGTACCAATATGCCAATGCCAACTATATTATGCTCACTGCTATATTAGAGTTGGTTTCAGGTCAAACCTATAATTCTTTTCTTAAGGAATACTTATTTGAACCTGCTCAAATGAAAAGTACCGGATATAAAAGTATCAATTTTAATACAGAGCTACTGTCACATGGCTACTATTATAATAGAGATGATGAGAAGTGGAGAGATTGGGGAACAACCCAACAGCACCTGCCTTACAATAATAACCATTGGTATAGTATAGGTAAAGGCGACATTCATTCCAGTATTGAAGATTTATACAAATGGCATGTTGCTTTACAAAATAATGTCGTTTTAACAACAAAAACTAGAGAAATCCAAGAAACACCTTATGTAGCCGAGAATGATAAAATGACATCTCATTATGGTTATGGATGGGCCATATCCAAAAGTCATAACGACGCCAAAATAGTTGCTCATAATGGTAGTAATGGATTGTATTTTGCAGATTTTGTGAGATTTGTGGATGATGATGTAGTTGTTATATACATCACAAATGCGTTTTTAGGACCTGAATCAGAAAACGTGGCGAGAGAAATTGGTAAAATGGTTTTTGATACCAATTATAATGCTACACCAATATCCAGAAATATTTATGAATTGATTCATGATTTTATGAAAACCAATCCATCTGCAAATGTAGACAAACTACCAAATTATTTAAATAAAGAACTTAAAAATGAATTTAACGATCCTGCCATTCTAAATAGACTAGGGTATAGTAGATTGAAAAAAGAAGACCAACCTGACTGGGCATTAGCATTGTTTAAATTGAATGTAAAATTATTCCCTAAAGATGGTAATTTATGGGACTCATTGGGCGAGGCTTACTTAAAATACAATCAAAAAAAAGATGCGATAAAAAGTTATTCAAAAGCCGTTGAGTTAGGTAGTGAAGGCTCAAAGGAAACATTACAAGAATTGTTGAAAGAAGACGAATAATACAGTTAGTTAGAATTTAAGAACAAATAACATATAGTGTTTTGATAGTAAGAAAATTAGAGAATGTATCATTTGATATAATCGCTGATTGCTTTTTAAAATCTTTTGAGAATTACTACGTCAAAATTCCAAGTGACAAAAATTACTATAAAGAGAGGTGGAAAATAGCAAAAGTTGATTATGCGCTTTCTTATGGCATGTTTGATGGTGGTAAGTTAGTTGGGTTTATTATTAATGCAATCGATAAACGAAACGGAGAGAAAATAGCATTTAATACGGGTACAGGTGTACTTCCAGAATATAGAGGAAAACAAATTGTTAGGTCAATCTATGATTTTGCTATACCAGATTTAAAAATAAATGGAGTTATAAAATGTGCGTTAGAAGTTATCATTGAAAATAGTAAAGCCATAAAAACGTACCAGAGTATTGGATTTAATATTTGTAAAACATTTAAGTGTTTCAGTGGCGAAATTAAATTACACCTAGATGAAAAAATAGAGTTGAACGAGGTGGATTATAATGCTTTTGATTGGAAAAAAATGCCAAATCAACAATTATATTCTTGGGACTTTAATTTAGAAGTCATTAAAAAAGAAAATTACAAATACTATCAATTAATATATGACAATTTGGTTGAATCGTATTTTATTATATACCCCTGTAATGCGTATATAGCACAATTTGAGATTCTAAAAGAAAGTGCTGGGTGCTGGCAACGATTATTCAAAGGAATAAAAGAAGTTTCAAACTCAATAAAAATCATAAATGTTGATACCAGATTAAACCAAAAAATAGATTGCATCAATTCAATAGGGTTAGTGAATACTGTTAATCAATATGAAATGGAAATGAATATATAAACTAAAGGCTATTAGCTACGCGTCATACCTCCTTAGAATGATACGGTCTTATAAAGATACTTTTCAGTTTAGTTAAGAATCACAAAGTAAATTCAGAATTTAATAAAAAATCAACAAGTCATCTTTCTAAAGTAACAGTTCGATTATTTCATTTCATAATCGTCCAGCTTTTATAGGAAATTAGAACATCAATTAAAAAAATCATTAATCAAAAAACGAACAATCATGAAATCAATTAAAATGAAAACAATCAAAAAACAAATTTTATTAAGAATGGCTTTTGTAGCCTTTACATTAGTATCAAGTATAACCTATGCACAAAACACAAATTCTGAAACCACAACCCAAAGAAAAGGATTCATATTCGAATTTGTAGTCGGTGGAGGTTTAATCAGTATAGAAGATAGCGCAGGTATGCAAACTTTCGACGAATCTCAAGGAACCTTTGTTTTTCCAGATCTAAAGTTGGGCTATATGTTAAACGAAAGACTTGCTATTACCGCCTCTTTACCAGGTAACATATATGAATTTCAGGATAGTGACAGGAATTTTGGAGCACTTATTCCATCGGTACAATATTGGATAAAAGATCGTTGGTGGATTCACGGGGGAATTGGTTTAGCAATAGATTCGCCAGCACTATATGATATTGAAGACAATGTAAATGACGATTGGAACTTTGGCTGTGCTGTTATGGCAAGTACAGGTTACGAATTTTACAAAAAGAAAAACTTTGCACTTAATGTACAGTCTAAATTAGTCCTTGGTCGTGCCTTTTTAGATGGAGACGCCCATAGAGATGCTGTAATCTTTAATGTAGGATTAGGGTTTAGCTGGTTATAAGCTTTCACTCGAATTATGCAATAGAAAGTCACCTATAAACTTTAGTATTTACAATATTTCTATGCTGAATTGGATTTTGTAATGCATAATTCGGGTTTGATATAATTATTGATAAAATGAAAACAATAAGAATTTATCTACTTTATATATTCTATTGTTAGCACCTATTTTAAAAAAAATGAAACGATTAACCAAATTTATAGAAAAGAACATTTCAGGAAAAAAAGTTTTAGGCCTTTTTATCTTGACCAATCTTGTTTACACCTTTATGCTGACTGTTACAATTCCCAAAACAATGGAATTCTCTAACGGAATGAAATTACTGGATATGATGCCTACAGGATATGATTTGGATTATGTAAGTGAATTATTCAGTTTGCTTGGAGAAAATGGACGTTTGACTTATCTAAACAACCAAATACCTGTGGATATGATTTACCCACTACTATTCGGACTTTCTTACTGTTTGCTTTTGGGATATTTCTTAAAAAAATTGAACAAATTAAATTCCCCTTATATCTTTCTCAGTCTATTACCTATAATTGCCGGGATTGCAGATTATTTGGAGAATTTCGGAATTATTACAATGCTTAAAAATTATCCCGAATTGAAAGAGACTACAGTTTATGCAACTAATATATTTTCGATTATAAAAAGCATTTCAACAAGTATATTTTTTATGGCATTGACAATAGTATTAATAGCACTTGGAATTAAAGTATTAAACAGAAAAACAAGTGCTAACAGTCTATAAAAACAATTGCTATGAAACAATTAACAACAGCTTTTTCTTTCATTTTTATTTTTGGAATACAAACCCTATTTGCGCAACAGAATAATGACATTTTGGTAGGCAGTAAGTTCAATATGTATTCTTCCATATTAGATGAAAATAGAACTTGTTTGATAAGCCTTCCAAATTCATAAAATGATTCTACTGATATAGAGAAAAAATATCCAATTATAATCTTATTGGATGGTTATGCTCATTTTAAAATAGCAGTTGGAATAGTACATTTTATGAGTTCGGATAGAAATAGAAATTATTTGATGCCAGAAACAATTATTGTTACTATTGAGAATGTAGACCGCAGAAGAGATTTTACGGTTACAAAAATTAAGACCAAACGTCCCAATACTGGAGGAGGAGGAAGAAAATTTTTGAGCTTTATTGAAAAAGAACTAATTCCTCACATTGATAAAAATTATAGAACAGAATCACATAGAACGCTCATAGGTCATTCTTTGGGAGGGCTTCTAACATTAAATGCATATATGACAAAAATAGTGTCTTCAACGCTTACATAGCTATTGACCCAAGTATTTGGTGGAATGAGGAAATGATAAAAAACAAAGTTGATTCTATTTCCTCATTACATAAAAAATTATACATCGCTACCGCCAATCAAGGAAAGGCCAATTATGAGAGGAATAAGAAAAGTCACAACGAGTTTTATGCTTTAATAACAGAGAAATCTGATGAACCTTTAAAAGTAGAATTAGAGTATTTTGAAAAAGAAAATCATCGTTCTGTACCATTAAAGGCTTTGTATAAAGGATTAAAATATATTAATCTAGAGCATTGATAAGATTCTATAAAAAACGTTTGGCAACAAAGAACTGAAATTGGACTTGATTCCATTGCCATATTCTTGAAAAATCGATTTGATTTTGAATGGAATTTAGAAGAGCAGATAAAAAGAACCGAGGAATTTAAATTGGCAAAGCAAAAAAGGCAGTAACAATAAGCCAATCAATTAAGTTCTAATTTCCAAACACGAACGTTTAAAGCTCAAGTAGTTACCAACTTTGCGCTAAATAATAACAATTATGAAAGCAGCAATTTATACAAGATATGGCTCTCCAGAAGTTATTCAGATTATTGACACTGAGAAGCCAGTACCTAAACCTAATGAGGTTTTAATTAAAATTAAAGCATCGTCCGTTACTCGTGCCGATACAATGATGAGAGCAGGAAGGCCGAAATTCGGAAGGATTTTTTTAGGTCTTTTCAAACCAAAGAACACAAGTTTAGGCACTGGGTTCTCAGGAGTGGTGGAATCGGTTGGTTCAGAGGTAACTGAATTCAAAATAGGAGATGAAATTTTTGGCGAAAAACTATTTAGTAATGGTTGTAATGCTGAATATATATGTATAACAGAAGATATGGTAATTGCCCTCAAACCAACTAATATTTCACACCAAGAAGCAGCTCCAATTTGTGATGGTTTTTTAACCTCGTATAATTTTATAAAAGAACACGCCAAACTTAAGAAAGACCAGCATATTTTAATTAATGGAGCTTCGGGTAGTTTAGGGGTTGCTGCAGTGCAATTGGCAAAAGTTTTGGGAGCTAAAGTAACAGCAGTTTGTAGTTCTAAAAACAGTGATTTTGTAAAATCATTTGGCGCGAATCGAGCCATAGATTATACAAAAACATCAGTCTACAACCTACCTGATAAATTTGATGTAATATATGATACAGTAGGGACACTAAACTATAAAGACACTAAAACCATCTTAACCACTGATGGTATTTTTATGACACCCGTTTTAAGTAGAAAAGTTATGTGGCAGATGTTATGGAATCCAAAAAATGTAAAGTTTGAAGCTACAGGAATAAAGAAGACTGAAGATTTAAAACGTTTATTAAAAGAATTAATTAATCTATTTGAAGAAGGGAAACTAAAAACGCATGTCGATAAAACCTATATACTTTCAGAAATCGTAACCGCACATCAGCATCTTGATACGGGACGCAAAGTGGGTAACATCGTAATCATCAATCCATAAATAATCAACTCGTGCTGAACGAAGTCAAAACATCAAAAAACGAACAGTCTATGTTTTTCAAATCAAAAGAAGGAAAAGAAAAAATTTTAAGCCTTTACAATCAAAAGTTAAAAGAGCTGAATATTGAATATTCAGAAAAATTGGTAGAAACAAAGTTTGGTGTCACTAATGTTATCATTACTGGTAATACTGAAAACCCTCCTTTAGTTCTGATTCACGGAACAGGAGGTTGTGCACCTCAAATTTTAGATTCATTCCCCAATTTGTCATCAAAATATTGCGTCTATGCAGTAGATGTATTGGCACAACCTAATAAAAGTGCTGAAAACAGATTAGACATGAAATCTTTAGAGTATGGAAAATGGCTTATTGAAATCATTATAAAGTTAAGATTAAAAGAGGTCACTTTAGTAGGGTTTTCCTTTGGTGGATTAATCAGTTTAAAGGCATTAGAGTTTAATGAAACACCTATAAAACAGGTTTTTTTAATCGCACCTGTTTATATCGTTAATGGTAATCCGCTTCTAGGTTTATTCAAAATGTTCATTCCAATAAAAAAGTTTATCAAAACAAATAACCAAAAGCACATAAAAAAAGTAATGGGAGTACTTTTTACTGAATACGACGATTTTGCATTAAACTATATGTCAAATACATTTCGGCACTGCAACATGGATTTCTCACCACTTCCTGTAATTACTAAAGATTCAGCTGAAAACATAAAAACACCAATCACCATTTTCGCTGCTGAAAAAGACATTATGTTTCCAGGTAAAAAAATGATTAAAAAGGCAAAACAACTATTTCCTTCGTTAGAAGAAGTTGTTTTATTGGAAGGATCTAAACACGTACCAAATAATAAGAATTTTAAAATAATTGAAGATTTAATTCTAAATAAAAGCCAACGGTAAATTGAAAACAATTTAAAAGTCATGATTGGGGGACTAATGTAGTTTGGCATCTTGCGTAATTGCAATCTTAAATATTCATTAGTTTTGTATTTATACATTATCGCGTAACATATGTATGCTATAAACGTCTTAAATATAACATCTAATTTGTTTTCCCATTTAATTATTAAGAAAAGAAGAATGCGTTTCTATACCTTAGCGGTCCTATTGTTGTTAACCCTCGCTCCATTCCAAATATTCGCCCAAAACGAAACCCAATCAAGTGTTGTGGATCAAATTAACCTAGGGGTAAAATATTTATCGGAAAAAGAGCACGCTAAATCCATTGAAGAATTGATTGCTGCTAAAGAAGCATCGCTTCGAAATGAATGGTACACACAAGCTTTTAATGCAACCTTAAATATTGGTACAAATTATTGTTTAATGTTAGACTATGGAGAGGCTTTTCGGTATTATTTAAAAGCCTATGAAATTGCTATTAAACATCTTGGTAAGCGCCAGGAAATGTTTGTTGTAAACAATATAGGAATTTTATATATTGAGGAAAAGGATCTTCCCAAAGCTAAAGAATCGTTTATCAAGGCTTATGAAATTGCTAAAGACCTTGATGACAAAGAGATTATTGGTACCTATGGCATCAACTTAGCACTTGTGTTAAATAAAATGGGAGAATTAGATCAAGCCAAGAAATATATCGAAGAGGCATTACCCTTGTTAAAAATTAGATCCAACGTCCTTTTATTGGCAAAAATAGCAAAAGCGGAAAATCTACATTTGCGAGAACAATATGTTCAAGCCGAAAAACTAGCTTTAGAAATCTTACCCCAAATAAATAATCTGTCCCTAATTAATGAAGGTGTAACGGTTAATGATAAAATTACGCTGCTGCTATTGATATCGAAAATCTACGAAAAACAAAAGCAGTATAAAAAAGCCCAAAAATACGCTTTAATGGCCCGTGCGGCACAACCCAACATTGAGGAGCGAATAGCGTCTTACGGTAGCCTGGCAAATCTTTTTGCAGAAACAAACGAATTTTATAAAGCAATTGCCTATAAAGATTCGGTAATCATTGCTACAGATTCACTGTACTCCATTAAGAATACCGCCTTGTTTAAAAGTGAAAAAGTAAAATTCCAAATTCAAAATTACCAACACGAACTTTTAGAAAGCAAAAAAACATTAAAACGCGAAAAACAATTTTTTTATATTATTATTTTTGGAGTTGTACTTATTATGGGGTTTTTAATATGGGTGTACAAAAATAATTCCCTCAAACACAAACAACGAAAAAGAATTGTAGAATTAGAATTGGAAAAAGAAATAAGCGATCACTTATTAATTGAAGAACAGCACCGTGAAAAAGAAGCCTTAGTATTGTTAGAAAAAGAACGCTTAAAAAACGAACTGGATATAAAAAATAGAGAATTGACAGCTCGGGCCATGTATTTAGCTAGTAAAAATGAACTGATAGAGGAGGTTGTAGATTCTTTATCTGTAAACACCCAAATTGCAACCAACACTACTTTAAAAGGTCGAGTAAACGATTTAAAAAAACACCTCAAAAAAGATACGCAATGGGATAGCTTTTTTGTGCACTTTGAAGAGTTAAACCAAGGTTTTCTAGATAGTTTGAGAGCCAAACACCCCCAATTAACGCCAAACGACATTCGGTTTCTTGCATTCCTCTATATGAATTTAAGCTATAAGGAAATTGCATCACTACTCAACATTACCCAACAATCTTGCCGAAAGAGAAAGGAACGAATTTCAAAAAAGATGAATGTCCCTAAAAATATTCCCCTGCACGCATATCTCTCAGAAATTTAACGCAGTGTCCCATATTTTCCCTGTATTTGTCACGTTTTGTCTTCCTCCATTTTACTTAAAGAAATAAGCATCTAACTATTTTTGCCGAATCTTTTATTATAGAGATCTATGTTATCTTCAAACCAATTATTTAAAAATATCAATTCAAATATTATTCTCTCAGAATTCAGCAAATTCACTTCTAAGGATATGGAAGAATCTCACTACATAAAATAATGCTTTAGTAGATTACCTAAATATATTGCTTTATTATAAAAAGAACGAGATTTTCGTTTTTCAGCAGAATTTAGAACGAGAAAAACAAAGGTTAATACGTAAATAGTTTTGGAAAGTAACGCGCTAACGCAATAGAGTAAAACTTAAAATTTAGAAAAATGAAATGCTCTAAAAAATTAAAACAGATTTTAACAAGAATTCAAATAATTAGCGGCACTATTTGGGCTATGCTACTCATAATTTGTTATCAAGTTTTGGGTGAATCATTTAAAGAAATTAGTCTCATCCTTATAGCTGGTTATTTCATTGAATTTTTGTTTATTGGATTATCAAAAAGAAAATTAAATAAATCAGAAAGCGATAAATTATAAATAATGATAAGGTACGGTTAAAAACTCTAAACCGGATGATCGAAAGCATTTAATTTATTTTTCAAATAGTATCTACTGCCGATAATTTCCGCTTGTTAATTCAACAAATCATGAATTTTCCAGAGCTTATCAAATTTAACTAAATTAGGGATATGAAGAATCGCCTACTTGGCGATGACAGATTGTAGGTATAAAAGAACAGAGGTTTTTTTAGATAAAGAACAACATCGAAAGTAATTTTATTACTGCCTATATTCTATAGTGAAACAACCTCCTTGCTAAATATTACCTCTATTTTGCCGGAAATTGAAGGAAGCTAATTCCAAAGAATGTATATAGCTCAAATTTCTTCCTGTTTTATCATATATTGCTGCTTTACAGTACTCTGTCACATATTGTAATACCACATGTCACAAAATGTCTACGCACTTTTTTAGCGTTAAATCCTCCTTGTCGCTATTTTTATCGAATCTTTTAAAATAGAAAGCTACATAACCTGAAGCTTTCTTCTTTAAAACTAGAAAAAACATAACTAATTCTAAAATTTATCTAATGACAAAAATTAACATTACAAAATGCGTTGTTATCCTAGCATGTTTATTTGGGGTTACAACCGTAAAAGCACAATTTGACCAAACTGCGAAAATTGTTAGTGCAAACAGGGAAAGTCGGGCAGAATATGGTACCTCCGTCGATATTACTGAAAACTTTGCTGTTGTTGGAGCTTCAAGAGAAACTGTAGCTTCGGGGGCTGCCTATATTTATAGCAAAGACAATCAAGGAACATGGAGCTATTCGCAAAGATTGGCAGCTGATGATCCCAACCAAGGAGCAGAGTTTGGTGGCGGTGTAACATTTGCTGAAGATTACTTAGTAGTAGCCGCAGGTAGGGCAGATGTAGGTGGTACAACGAGAGCCGGAGCCTTATATGTTTACAATTACCAAAATAATAACTATGAGTTTAGTACAAAACTGATGGCTTCCGATATGACTAATGATGCAAAACTAGGCATGAACCCTACCTCTCTAGACGCTGATGGTAATACAATTGTTGTAGGGGCTCCAGGTGAAAACGGATGGGTCGGTTCGGTATATGTTTTTACTAGAGAAGCTGGAAATTGGTCAGAAGCTCAAAAAATTCTAAGTCCCACAGCACCAGCATCCGATACTTTTGGAATAGGTGTTTCGATATCTGGAGATTATTTGGTAATCGGAGCAAATGAAGCTGATGGGCGCAAAGGTGCCGCATATGTTTATTTGAAAAATAGTAACGGAACTTGGGAGTATAATCAAACGCTTATGGCGTCTGATGCAACCAACGATAGTTTTTTTGGCACCTCGGTGAGCCTGTCTGGAGATCAAATGGTAATCGGAGCCTATGGCTCAAATTTAGAGCAAGGTGCGGCTTATATATTTGAAAAGGACAATCAAGGAACTTGGGTAGAAGTGCAAAAACTAGTAGGTAATGCCTCAACTGAAGGTACTCAATTTGGTTGGAGCACAGATATTCAAAGAAATAATATTGTCGTGAGCGCACCACATGCCTATGGATTTGAAACCGGCGAGGTTTACTTCTATAAAAGAGAAAACTCAGGAACGTGGACCGAAGAGCAAGTAGTACTAGGCGCCGATTCTGAAGGCGAAGATTTTTACGGTTGGAGTATTGCAATACATGAAAACCAATTGATTGCAGGTGCGCCTTGGGAAGACCACGATGAAAATGGAGGAAATGAAATTGACCGTGCAGGATCGGCCTATATATTTAAAGACCCTAATCTTTTGGATATGCCTACCCATGATAATATTGAAAACAACATTGCTGTTTACCCTAATCCAGTAAGTGATGTGCTAAATATTAATAGCCAATCTATAGCTATTGATAATGTAAAAGTTTATTCAATAACTGGTGCACTTTTACAAGAAATGAAAAATGTAAACAAAAGCACTACTGGAGTAAATATTGCACACTACGCAAATGGAATTTATTTTGTAAATCTTACACTTGAAAATGGTTCAGAAGTAGTTCAGAAAATCATCAAAAACTAATTGAAGAAAACAGCAATTCGTAAAATTATTTAAATGAAAAAAATAACAGTTTTATTACTTGTTATGCTACTTGGCATAACAAGCTGGCAAACCTCTGCCCAATTTTTAGAAAGTTTTGATACAGAAATTCCACACAACTGGACGGTTATTGATAATGATGGACAAGGCGCAACTTGGCAGTATCACGCTGGTGATGCCTATCGTGGTCCTGGAGGAGTTCGTATTAACTTCGAAACAAATGCACACGACGATTATTTAATCTCTCCCCAATTTACAGTAAACCTAGGAGTTTCAGATCAGGTTTCATTTTATGCGGGCGGAACAGGACTAGCATTCCCAGAATCATTTGATGTAAAATTATCTACTACCGGTACCCGCCCTTCAGATTTTACGGTACTATTGGGCTCGGAAACGACAATTTCCGATGTGGATGATTTAGGTGAATATATAAACTATACATACAACTTAACTGCTTATAATGGACAGCCTGTTTACATTGCTATTGTAGCAACCGCTACTGCTGCTTTTCACCTTTATGTAGATGAATTTTCTGTCAATGCCTTACCAAGATGCCCCAAGCCTTCAAATTTAAACTATGAAAATCTAACGCCTACTTCCTTAGATCTCGACTGGAACCTAGGAGGATCGGAAAATGAATGGACGGTGAAATATGGCTTGAAAGGTTTCAATCCAGAAACTGAAGGTGAATTATTGGAGGTTACAGGAACCCCGAATACTACAATTAGCAATTTGCAACCGGGAACTGTTCTGGATATTTATGTGAAAGCACTATGCGGAAACGGCAATGGAGAAAGCGAATTTGCTGGCCCATTAAGATTTGTTACACCTTGCTTGCCTGCTACAATCCCCTTTTTCGAGGGTTTTGAAAATGGCTATACCCATAACAACAGTCTCGATGGATGTTGGACTCAGGAACTAGTGATGAATTCGTATTGGATCACCAACAACACCTTCACAGACCATGACAGAGCCCCACGCACTGGCGATTGGGATATATTCTTAGCTTATGGTAGCGAAGCTTGGATGTTTTATCCAGTAGAAGTTCAAGCTGGTACAAACTATACACTAACCTTTTATGCTAGACAAAGCAATTCGGAAGGAGCAAATGTTGCTGCAAGTTATGGAGTTTCAAACAGTTCTAGCGATATGATTCATGAAATAATCCCAACTACCGAAATAACGCAAGGAGATTACCAAGAGGTAAGCGGCACATTTACTCCTGCTACAACAGGAGTGTTTTATATCGGTATTCAGGGCCATGTAAATACTGGTTTTTTTCCTTTCTTTATGACCTTGGACGACCTTTCAATTACCGAAACGCAAGCTTGTGTAAAACCAACAAATTTACAGATTGACGCCACTACAGCTACCACAGCAGATATTAGCTGGACACCAATTGGAACCGAAACGGATTGGTTAGTGAAATACGGAGAGCCTGGTTTTAATCCTGAAATCGAAGGAGATTCCGCTCAAGTACGAGATAATCCAAACGCTTCAATAACCAATCTCACACCTGCCCATATATATAGTGTATATGTGCAAGCCCAATGTGGTGGCTCAGATGGAAACAGCTTTTTTACAGGGCCTATAACTCTTAAAACCCGCCCTGTTAATGACAATCTTTGTGATGCTACACGCTTAATAGTAGATGAACCTTGTATTGGTAGTAGCTTTACGAACGTGGGTGGCACCTTAGAAAATAATGAACCTCAAGGTTCATGTTTCGACGCCCCAGGAGACCAAACAGTATGGTTTAGCTTTGATGCTCCCCTTAGTGGTAATGTAACCGTTACTACAGATTTTGCTGGAGGTACGCTAGAAGATACCGAGTTAGCAGTGTATGAAGCTCCCACAGATTGTAGTAACCTCGCTACGTTAGGTCTAGAAATAGGTTGCGATGAAGACGGTGGAAGTTCAGGAACTGGCTTCCTTTCAGTAGTTAGCTTAACAAACCTAACCGCAGGCAATACGTATTTTGTTCAAGTAAATGGTTTCATAAGTTTTAACGATGGAACCCTAGAAGGTACATTCTGTATTGAAGTTCAAGACGATGGGCTAAGCTGTCCCGCACCCTCCAATGTCACCGTTGAAAATATTACAGTATCAACCGCCGATGTAATTTGGACTGTAGGAGACAGAGAAAACGAATGGGAAATTGTGTATGGAGAATCGGGTTTTGATCCCACTACTGGAGGAACCTCCGTTATCGATGACGATGGTATTTTAGGAGAAACACTTACAGATTTAAGCCCCGGGACAACCTACGATGTCTATGTTCGAGCCTTATGCGATGTAAATGATGTAAGCGAATTCAGCGATGCAGCTTCCTTCACTACACTTGTTTCACCTCCTGTTAATGATAACCTTTGCAATGCCATTCGCCTAATAGTAGACGAAGTTTGTACTGGAAATACATTTACAAACATAGCTGCAACAGTAGAACGTGATGAGCCCGAAGGCAGTTGTTTCCTCCAAATACCTACCAATACGGTTTGGTTTACTTTTGAAGCCCCCGGTAGCGGAAACGTAACAGTAACTACAAATATTTCTCTTAGTGACTTAGAAGATACACAAATGGCGGTATATGAAGCACCTTCAAATTGTGCTGATTTACTAACAATGGGAGCGGAAATTGGCTGTAATGACGATGTAGATTTTATTAACAATGAATTGTTGTCTACGGTTAACTTGACGGGGCTTACCGTAGGGGAAACTTATTACGTTCAAATAAATGGAAACTCCGGCAATGAAGGTAATTTCTGCATTGAAGTTCGCGATGATGGCATAGCTTGTCCAGAACCCACTGATATTACAGTAGCCAATATTACTTCTAATACTGCTGATGTAAGTTGGACAGCTAGAGGTAGTGAGACGGCATGGGAAATTAAATACGGACCATCAGGTTTTGACCCCAATATTACTGGCGTAAGTGTTGCTGATAATGATGGCATCCTCGGCGAAACATTAAGTAGCCTCGATCCGGATACGAATTATGATCTATATGTTCGTGCTGTATGCGGTACAGATAACGAAAGCGATTTCGCGGGTCCTGAATCCTTCAGTACGATTGAACTTTCTTTAGCCGATGAAAACTTCAGTAAATTCACTTTTTATCCGAATCCAGTAAAAAATCAATTGACCTTAAAAGCAAACAATCCAATAGAAAAGATACAAATCTATAATTTACTGGGTCAAAATATCTTTGAGGTTAAAGAAAACACACCGCAAATGCAATTGAACACAAGCAGTCTTCAACAAGGAGTGTATTTTATGAAGGTAACAATCAATGGTGGCGATAAAACCTTTAAAATAGTTAAAAAATAAACCCTAAGTTATATTTCTCAACATGGAATGAAGCCATTTATTTATAATACTTCTTTTAAGAGACTGTCCGTTAGGGCAGTCTTTTTTTTGAGGAGAGATAAATTTTCCATTATTAAATTTTTCAGAGATATGCTCTTAAACATATTATTAGAAAGCGAATTGCACACCTTTTTTGATTTCAATGTCGTCTGGAATAAATAAATTATTTCTCCGTTTTAAGAAAAGTATAATGGATTGATAATCAGTAAGAGGCCGAAGGGAAGGAAAAAAGGAGCTATATTTTATCAATTAAATTTTATATGTTGCATTAATTTTCAACTAAACTAACTTAAAATTTTCGCAGAATTTATGAAAAAAACATTACTTCTATTATTCGTTTTGGCCATTACGATCAACACAGATTTTTACGCGCAACTTCCGTTCAGCAAGTCAAAGGACGATATATTCGAAATTGAAAATATTGAAGAAGTTAGTGCAAAACATAAAAAAATTGCCGTGCTTCCTTTTAGAACACTTATTACATATCAACATCCAGAAATTAGAGTTGAGTCGCAATTAGAACAAGTAAATAACCAACAACGCCTTTCATATATGTGGCAAGTTGCTTTGCATGAAAGAATCACTAAACGTTCTAAAAAACTATCCGTAGAAATACAGGAGATTCAGGAAACGAATAAAATACTTTTAGATCACGATTATTTTAGAAATTTCAATAAATATTCCCCAATCGATTTATGCGAAATCTTGGACGTTGACGCCATTGTTTTTAGTACGTACGATTTATCGCTAAATAATGATGAAAGCACGCTTCTTGGTGCAGGTTTAACTGAACTTGCAGCCGCCGCCGCCGCTACAAGTAATATTCCAGGTGTATCCAACCTCAGTTCACAAATGATTAAGGATATGACCACTGATCCTGGAGGCTTTGTAAATAAGCTGAAAAGCGGAGATTTAAACGAACTTATCTCTATGACTGCTGGGGCAGTTGGTTTTGATCCAAAATTGGCAACCGTATTGGTTGCTAATAGTGGTACAGTAATTAAACTGGCAAAAGGAGAAACAGATAATTTACTACAAGATGTTTTAATAAATAACGCTTCTTTAATTGGCGATCAACTTGGCGGAAATGATGGGGAAATGGTTGCCAACCTAATTAAAAAGAATGCAACTACTATCCAAAATATTGTTGATGGAGAAGTTGAAAACTTATTTACAGATTTAGTATCAAACAACCTAAGTGCGATGGCGGGAGAATTTGGAGGTGCTGATGGTGTTTTAATTTCAAATATTATTTCAAATAATAGTAGCTTAATTAAAAATGTGGTTAATGGAGATACTTCCAATTTATTTCAACAAATTCTGGCCAATAATGCAAATCTAATTGGAGAAAAGATTGGTGGCAATAATGCTCAGTTGTACACCAACTTAATTATTAATAACCAAACCTTAATTAAGGATATTGCAAGTGGTAATACAACCGAATTACTTCAAAACCTACTCACTAACAATATGAATACCTTAGGAGAACAAATTGGTTCCGAAGAGGTTTCAAAATACGTGGGAATGATATCTGCAAACAAGGACCTTGTTAAAGGAATGATAGCAGGTGATATGACCCAGATAAAATCTAAACTTTTAGAACAAGGAACCGAGCTTTTGGGGGCGCAATTAAGTAATTCTGAAATTGGCGAGTTTTCCTCTATCCTTACTGGTAATAAAGAATTGGTGCAAAGTTTCGTTAATGGCGATACCTCGGGCATTGTAAATAATGCCCTTTCTCAGGCCCCAGATCTTTTAGGAGTAAACTTAGATATTGCTCAGATTCAGCAATTTTCAAATCTTGTTGGACAAAACAAAGACTTAGTAAGCAATTTAACTTCTGGCAATGTTAGCGATATAGTAGGTGGAACTTTAAGTAAAATTTCATCAGGAAAATTATCTTTAGAACAGTCTAATGAATTAGGACAAATACTTACAGCCAACCCAGAGATTTTAGGAATTATTAGCGCTGGCAACACAGCAAATTTAACTTCCAAAATTAAGCAGTTAATCCCAGAGGTGGACGCTAGTAGTATTTCAGAATACACCGAATTCCTTACAAGTAACAAAAATGAATTAACCCAACTATTTGAAGTTAATGTTGCTGAGGTAGAAAAAGTTAAGAATTTTATGAATCCTGAAATGATTACAAACTTAGCGCAAACGTATGGTGCAGATCAAAATTTTATGGGTGGCATGCTCAGTGGAGATAGCAATATTATGGTAGACCAACTTCTTAGAAGTGAAGAATTAAAAAGTTTAGGATTAGACGCGAGTGTAATGAATAATATGGCGGGAATCTTTTTAAAATCTAGAGGAGAAGCCGCCGAGATTCTAGCTTCAGGTGCGGTTGAATTTTATGCATTAACAGGGGAATTAACAACATCTAATTTTAGTATTGAAGTAGAAGAGGAAGGCAATTCTTCAAACAAGAATAAAAATGAAAAAATGGTTATAAAGAAGAAAAAATTCTTTAATAAAGTGACAGATTTTGCACTTACAAATGGAACAAATGCAGGTAAAACAAATGCATCTGAAAGAATTGGAAACTTCTTATCGGGCAGTAAAGGCGATATTGGTTCAACTTCATTTAGCATTTTTGATGGAGCTACTGGCGGCCTAACTTGGAATTATGTTGAAGTAGAAGAAAATACCAACGTTTATGATATTGAAAAATCATTAGATAGGTTTGCTCGCAAATTCACGAGAAAACTTCCTTATATGGATTAACTAGTCACTATCTTGCAAGATGTGTAAGTTTAAAATAACAGGGGTTAGACTTTTTTAATGTCTGCCCCTTTTTTATAGAGCGTCAAGAAGCGAAAACCTCCAAATTCATAAAAATAAAAAAGGAGCTTGTTACGACTCCTTTTTATAATTTAAAGAATCACATTCCTACTGCAACACCAACTTTTTTGGTGGTTGTTTCATTTACTGTTTTAAGTGCCACAAAATATACTCCAAAAGCATACCCGGAAACATTTATAGATATATTATCAGTAGTTCCTAACTGTTCTTTTTAATATATAGTAAACATTCTTGTTTACTAAATAGTTAATGGCTACTTTTGTATTTGAAAATAAACAATGTTACCTAAAATAGCTAAAATTAAAGGTTTACACCCAGGGCTTATATTAGAACGTGAGATAAAGCGTAAGAATATTAAAAGCTCTCAGCTGGCTTTGGCTCTAACTGAACACAAGCAAACCATCAGTGCCATTATAAATCAAAGAAGAGGTATCAATCCCGAACTGTCCATTAAATTGGGAGAATACTTCCGGACGGAAGATGATTACTTTATGATGTTGCAGGCAAGCTATGAAGTAAAAACTAAACTGGCGGAGAATAGTAAAGGAACACCAAACCTAAACAACATTAGAAAAGTATTGTTTTGGGATACCACTTTTGATAAAATAGATTGGCATAAAAACAAACGTGCCATTATAAAAAGAATACTGGAAAGAGGGAATGACATAGAAATCAATGAAATTATAGATTTCTATAGTAAAGCTACTGTATCTAATATAGCTAAGTCTATTAAGCACTCCCGTTTAGCTGCATTTCAAAAGAATGCAGAAGCCTATAATCTTATTTAATATTAAATGCCTTTACATTTAAATACCGTTTCCGATCTTCTTTGGGATTCCTTAATAACATTAATGGCTATTGAGGAATTTAATAGTTTTAGATTGGTAGGCGGTACATCACTAAGTTTACAGCAAGGTCACCGGGAATCGGTAGATATTGATTTATTCACCGATGCGGCATATGGTGGTATAGATTTCAATCGTTTAGAAGAAATTTTAAATGAAACTTTTCCATATGTAGATACATCTTCTGTTGGTGAAGTTGGTTTTGGTAGATCTTATTTTGTGGGAGAAGATGAGCATAATGCAGTTAAATTGGATATATATTATACGGAGCCTTTTGTTTTTCCTTTATTAGAGCAAGACAATATACGTTTGGCATCAAATGAGGAAATTGCTGCAATGAAGTTTGAAGTTATTTCAAATGGTGGTCGTAAAAAAGATTTTTGGGACATCCACGAACTTCTTGATGTGTTCACTTTAGAGGAAATGTTAGGGTTCTATGAGCAAAGAAATCCGTATGGTTCAACAAGACAAGAACTTCTAGAAGCCTGTTTAGACTTTTCAATGGCTGAAGACGATTTCACACCCAATTGTTATAGAAACAAAGTTTGGGAACTTATAAAAATTGATATCGAAGAGCAGGTACAAAATTTGTTGGATGTAGATAATTAATACAATAAAATCCCCCCTTTAATATCTTACACTTCTATTTACTGCTGCAATTGCAATGCCCTTCACGACCTTTTTTTTAAACAAACAAAAACATAGTATATTTGGTATTCTCCCTGGTTAAAACCTCACTCTTATGGTTTTCCGTACTGGGAGGGAAGCATTCTTTCTTTTTTCCTTGATGAAAAAAGAAATCGACTTTAGGAGATTCACGAGCTCCGCTTTATCAAATTTAATAGCAGCGAGCTAAACAAAAAAATCAAGGCTTACGAAAAGATTCCTGAAAATTTCTTTGTTTCCGGCGCTTGGATGGCTATAGACCTTAAAATGCAGGTTGTTGTGAGTAAATGAATAAGTGAATCTGTGAGGGGTGCTGTTCGGAGGTTAGATTGTTCCTTAAAAATCAAAATATCTAATATATTTGGGGAGACCTAAAAACCTCCCTTTACTTAAAAAAAAATTAATGAAGTATATTTTTAATTTTATGGCACTTGTTTTTATATGCCCAACAGCACTTGCACAAATCAATTATTGCGAGCTTGAGAAGAGCAAATCAGATAAAATATTCACGGTTGACAAAAACGATATAATCTGTTTGTCCCAAAATTCAGAAAAAGAAAAAACATTAGTTTACACCTTCGGAACCTGGTGTGCCCCTTGTTTAAAGCACTTGCCAAATGCTATTGAGCTGGCAAAAAACTACAATCTCGATTTTTATGTATTATTGGTTGACAAAGAGAATAGCGATAAAGAACTAGCTGCAATTCAATATTTGAATCAAGCTGAAGAAAATACAAATTTTAAAATTAAGGTGGTTAATCTTAAGGATACGAATGGCAAGCCCAACAAAAAGTATAAACAATTTTTGAATGAGATAACTCCATCTTCGTTTGAAAATATTAACGACATGTCAAAATATATAATATTGGATAAGCTGGGAAATGTATTAATGATTACCAATTGGAAAGACAATAAAGAAAATGATTGGGATGACGATTCCCAAATGATACAAAAAAGGATAGTTCCTGTTTTAAAATAGAAATAATAAAAGCATTACTCAACTATTGCTACTCTTTGACTTGCATTTATTAAGCTTTTTTATATCTGAAATGCAATTTGCCTAATTTCAAAAACACTCAAATCATTATATTTGGTATTCTCCCAGTTAAAATGCACGGTGTTATGGTTTTCCGTGATGAGTGGGTTTATGTTTGTCTACTTTTCGAACTATATTAAGGGATATTTTAATATGTTGTGCTTACCACTTGTATTGACAATTATTCTGTGATTGCTAGGGAGCTAGATAATATTTATATGGACTTATTACGGATGGTTAAATCCATGCTTATCCAATTCAAATAACAATTCGTTTATTAGATTGTTGTTGGCTATATCTTCCTCTTCCAATATTCCCAATAGTTGTTCATAGTGTATTGCCAGCATTCTTTTGATAGCGTTGTTATCATTCTCTAATCTTAACATTTCTTCTCTCAATTCTGCAATTGTTTGATTGGCTTGGTGAAGTTCTTTTTCGGTATCCATAGTTCTAATTTTTATGCAAAGCTACATCCCAATCTCCACATCACAAATAATCTAAAGTCTATCTTGATTTATGTTATATAATGCATTTATAAAACTGTAATTTTTTTAGAAATACCCTTTTTGCATATTGCAATACACAAATCTCATATGTGTCCTTTTTCCTTTCAGAATATATTGTTAGGGGAGCAGGGGGGTAGGATGGAACTAGCTGTAAAAAGGTATGATATTCAGACTTTTAGCTATAATGCAATTTTGGTTTTTTTGGAAATGTTGTTCTAACTTTGGATTGGTTTGAATACCAATTTAGGTCATTGTCCTTTTTTGGGATTTGGGCAATCCGTAGGTTTGGAAATCCAACATTACCTGCTTTCGGGGTCGAAATGGAATATAGATTTTACCTTCGTCGGGTGTTGGGCAGATTTGTAATAGAAATGAGGATATTTTGTTTATATGGTAGGACTAAAAAAATGTATCACAGGATTTGCGAGACTGGTTTTTATGTTTGGAGATTAATTATAAAATGATTTTAAGATGTGGTTTAAGAATATATCATATTATGGATTGCTGTTGGTTGGGGTTCCAGCAATAGTATTCTTTCTCATAGTGGTTTTCTTTTCATGTATAAAGGACAAAAAAAGAAAGGCCGTAACGGACGACTTGGTTAGATTGATTAATGCGTTCAAGGGAAAATAATAGCTTCCCCAAAATGTGTTGCATTAGCTCAATATTTTCTGTTGGCCGTACGCGTTTTAAGCTTGCCCAGCGCACGATATATTATATTGAATATTCCTTGCTTGGAAAAGCTCATTTCAATCCCCAAATCCTTTAATCTGGTTTGACAGTGCCCCTCTCATCTTATAGCTTGTCATTTAACAATCCCACTGGCGCGCTTTTAGAAACCGTTCCTAATTATCGATGCGATAATGCCCTTCGCTGACTATTTGAAACCGAAAATCGTTATTTTTGGTATTCTCCGCAGTTAAAAAATCCACTTTTATGGTTTTTCGTAATTTTTTTTGGGGGTGATTTTGCCTTATATTTAGAACCTATACAAATACAAAGAAAATTTTTAATAAACTTGGAATTGCCAAACCTCTGAAAGCGGAAAACCACAATAAAGATGAAAGTAATAAATAAGTAAGGAGAAATGCCCCAAAATCCCAATAAGGTAGAGAACGTCAGAAATATTATTTAAGCCATCTGTAACTTCTAGCAAAGTCATCTCTAGTTTCAAAATTTCTAGCATCATCGTCGAGCACTTTTTTAGCTATCCAACCCGCATCCTTTCCTGCATCCGTAATGGCATCGTCATCTGACTTTCCTTTATTTTTGTGTTTATTAAACAACACTATGAGTGGTGTGTTGGTCCAATCAAAATTTTCTCCGCCTAATAAATCTCTTATTGCGAACCACTCATCAGATCTGTTTTTACACCAACAATAAATCCCGCCCTGTAAAAAATCATAAATTCTTTGTTTTTGTTGTGGTGTAATACCTTTTACTTCTCTAATTTCCGAAGGTGGAATAATGCTCATAATTTGAATATTTAAGTAAATATAATCAACATAATTCTCATAATGGATGGGATTGCATTTGTTTAACATTTGTAGGAAATTCTAAATAATTTATCTTTAATGTGCATAATAAAAATGACTATTTTAAAATAACGTTATATCTTAAAGCAATGATAGGATATTTTATTTCGGGAATAATTTTCTTGGCAGGTTTGATTTATTTTATATATCCTAGATATGAAATGTATTTTAAAATACGCCCAAAATTAGTGGTTGAAATTGAGCCTGACACAGGGATAACGAAAACACAAGATTTTATTGGTTACTCGACAAAAAATAAACCCATATCTGATGGGCCTGATGAAATGTGGTATTTATATAAATTTGAATGGCGATTTGTACTAATTGTGCGTAATAATTCTGAAGTTAATGCATATGAAGTCAAATTATTGCAGCATCAATCCAAGCCTCAAATTGAATTCGACAATGACATTAACATGCAAAAGGCTCTAAAATCGCACGAAGAAATTAAGCTTCCATTTCGAGTTCATAGATATGTTGAATGCCAAGGCAAAGATCGAGAAGAAAATTTTAGAAAGGTTCCGGATATATTAACGGATTTGATGATAGTATTTCAATATAAGAATCCCAGGGGGAATACTTTTCAATCAAGATATTATTTTAACACTGATAAGACCCAGTATGAAAAAATACCAAAAAAAGAGTTGGAAAATTATTGGCACTAGGTTAAATATGTTTTCTTTCTTACATTTATTTGAGCTACCAAAGCAATTATATTTGGTATTTTCCCCAGTTAAATAAGAATCCTTTATGGTATTCCCTAATAGTGGGGTGCATTGGTTTCCTGCTTAAAAAATCAAATATATTAATTAGTAATAGAATTTAGAAAATAGCAAGTTTTATAAAGGTTATTTGATATTTGAAGAAATATAGAATATGAATGAAAAAGCGCTCTTAATTGGCAATGACATTAATAATGCGACCGAATCCTATTCATGGTCAGATTTAATAAATGGATTGCTTGAATACTCAAAAATCGATCGAAAATTAAATCAAGTCAATAAACCATTTCCAATGCTCTATGAAGAAATATACTTGAATTCTGCAAGAGCCCACCACACACCCGAAAGCCGCCTTAAAAAATATATCGCTTCTCAAACTCGGAAAATGAGTCCTAATAAATTACACAAAGCAATTTTAGATTTAGGGATCGAAAACATTCTTACAACTAATTATGATTTATCATTTGAAAAAGTAGCAGGGCTTGAATCCCATAACTGTCGAAATAAAGGATTTATAAAAGAGAGTTTATATAATATATTTCGTTTTCATCAAACTCAAAATCATAAAATTTGGCACATTCACGGAAGTCAAACCGTCCCGAAAACTATTACATTAGGCTATGAGCATTACAGCGGATTTTTGCAACAAATGCGAAATTATGTAGCAACTGGCACAAAAGGTAATTATACAAAAAAAGATTTTCTTCCCCTCGCCAAGAGAATTAAAAACAATGATGTAAACTACGAAAGTTGGATAGATTTATTTTTCACTCACGATATTTATATTTTTGGTCTAAATCTTGATTTTGTAGAAATGCATCTATGGTGGCTTATTACCTACAGAGCAAGAGTGATGGTTGAGAACAGATTTCCAATATCAAATGAAATATTTTATTTCTACCCGAAAAAATATGAACATAATTCAAGGCATAAGCTAGAAATGTTTAATATAAACGGTGTATCAACCATTTCTGAAAAATTAAATGGAAATAATAGAATCCAATATTATGAACGAATTATAAAAAGAATAGAAAACGGGATTTAGAATCTTATAACCATTTCACCACTTTAGAAATTAATTAGTGAGCCATGTATATCCTAATGACTAAAGAAAAATTCAATATTTATTTTTCACCCAGATCAATATTTGAAATTCTAACGAATAAAATAAATGTTGCTTCTGTTTTCAATAAAAATTCTTTAGAGAATACTCTTTGGTCAATCAAATAGCTAATAGTCAATTCTAATACTGGTTAATTTCAAATTTGAATCCAGTCATCTTCATTAAAAATCGTCAATATATTCTCTTCCTTACTTAGCATTCCTGCGGTGTTTTCTGCAACTACTTTAAAATGATGGTACTTTTTCTGACCCGCTTCGCTCAAAACAAGTGTATCATTTTGCAATTCGGTATCGTTTAATGAAACCTGTATATCATTTTCATTTGTCTGAAATTGATATATTTTATACCAATTACCCTGATTGTTCATCTTATAAATGTGATATTTTACTTTATATGCCGTCTTGGTCCATTTTAAGGTTACCGAGTGAATCTCATCATTTGAATCCGGTGCAGATGATAAAAACTTCAAGATAGGAGAGGGCGGTGCTGAAACTTCCACTATTAAACTTGCGACAATCTTTGAAGGTTGGGAGGGAGCATACTCTGTTATAATGTTGCCATCCACATCAGCGTATTCTACTTCTCTTGAAACTGTAACTCTATAAAATAATGGATCGCCATAAGGTACTTCCAATAGATCATTAAAGTCATCCTTAACTATATAAACAGGTTCTTCAATTTGATTTTCCGTCACTAAATCTATTATATTGACTAATTCCATGTTTCGTATTGACTGAGCCTCCAATTTACTATACCCTCGGTAAATTGTGAGCTTTCTAATCTTCTGTACTTCTGGGTAGGCATTAATTTCTAACCGGATTTCTGGTGAAGTACCCAAAATTGCATTTTCTAAGACCGGGATTATTCTTTTTATAGCTGGGGCTTCTGGCGCATTGGTATTTACCAATTTAATGGGGCCTAGAAATGGGCTAAAATCACTCATTTTCATTTTGGTGCCTAATTCCCTCGCACCGTAAAAATATAGATTGTTCGAAGTCCCATCCAGATTAAAATCCGTAAACAAAGTTTGATTTGGATTGTCATTAATGATTTTCATCATCGGAGCCATATCAAATTCCGTTTCCACAGG
Source organism: Aequorivita vitellina (assembly GCF_022008365.1). Taxonomy (GTDB): domain Bacteria; phylum Bacteroidota; class Bacteroidia; order Flavobacteriales; family Flavobacteriaceae; genus Aequorivita; species Aequorivita vitellina. The sequence goes on along the minus strand of NZ_JAIRBA010000003.1, from coordinate 4,562 downwards.
AGGTGAAATTTTTGGATCTACTGGTGGTATTACATACCCGTTGCTATCCTTAACAACCTGCTTTTTATTAATCGGTTGATATTTTGGTCCGTTGAGGTATTGGTACAATATAGGAAGTTCTGTCAGTGGTACAAATGCACTGTATATGGCACCCCTGAAAAATTCAAAAATCTTTGGATTATTTACAGCCAAAGAACCGGGGGGATCGGTAATTGGGCTTTGGTCCAAGTCAGTTAATATTTTATTTGCCCAATCAAAGAATGCCTGTTTATCAGGGTTGGGAAATTTATACCCATCTGTAGGGGGAAACTCTTGAAATCCTGATGATTGTAAAGCATTGAAATCAATAAAATTTGCCCAACGATCTGTAAGCCATTCCTCATCGTTTCCTCCTAAAGATTTAAGAGCTGTACGTATTTGTAAAATAGTTGATTTTTCATAGATTGCATTGAGCAGTGCCTCATCGTTGGAACGATAAAAGAGCACACCATGGGGTTGGTGGGTGTATTCAGTTTCAAAGGTATAGGTGGATCTTCCAAAAAAATCAGGTCGTGTAGCATATAAGGGTCCTTGAGGCTGTAACGGAGGTTCGGCTGAAATTATTTCCTGTGCAAACATTACAGCTGGGGCGCTAATTTTGGAGATATAATTATCATCTATATCTACACTCCGGAAACCAAAGATGGAATAACGCATTCCCTCACCTAAATCTGGCAATAAATCATCCTCGGTTAGACCATATTCCCTATTTTTATATAGATACACTTTGTAGCCCGGATAAAAGTTTACATTAATATTGCTGCCGGTGGGAAGTAAATCATAATTTGGGTCGGTTGCGTCAAATGTGGTATCCTCAATTATCAAGATTAGATTTTGGAAGGGTAGGGGATCACCCGGACGAACAATATTTTCGATTTTAAGCACAGGAAAGACCTTTCTTCTTTTTACAGCTACTCCTCCTTGTATGGAATTTTCAGTAAAGACCCTAACCACGCCTTGAGAGAACCCAACGGAAGGCCCGTCTTCAGCATACTGTATATGTTCATTTAGTGTAAAGCCTGTAAACTCGATCTTATAGAGACCTGTTGGTGATTGTACTATATTCCCATCGATATCAATATTGTCTATTTTCGAATTATGGAAAATACCTCTTGATTTTTCTAAATATCTCTCAATATTTCCATCATCCTCAGCGATTTCAAGTACCTCCCGATGAATATTCCAACCAATACCAATTTCAATATTATAATCTAATGGATTGGGAATTCCCCAACTATCTAAATTTTGCATATTTTCTATCGCCATAAAATAACCGTCACCTGTAATAGTAGGGGGTATAAGTTCCGTTCCCGTTTGTATTTCTGGGAAATCTCCATTCGTTATTGGTAAGTCAATAGTGTAACCTTCCTCATTGGTTGGCCCATTACCTCCAGTAATTGAATCACTTATCTGTTTCTTATAAACTGTAATAATTGGTCCACTTATCCCTGTCGATATTTCATGAATTATAAATTTTTCATTTCCAAGGACGATAACACCACCAATAAAATTTGACTCACTTCCTGATGGTATAATGGGAATAATTGTTTCTCCAGTGCTGGCAATATAATATTCGCCAGTGGTTAATACGGATAGTATTTCATAAGTAGGGTGATCCTCAACAGAAAGAATCTTACCGCGAATGTTTTGAGGTATTTGATCCCTAAATAAAATCTCCACTTTATCAGCGAAAATTTCATCATTATCATCATATATTGTGGTTGTATCTGTAATTAGATCAGTATTTGATAAGGAAGAATTTAATGGAACCTTATAGCTTTTCAACTCATTAAAGTGGTGGTAATTGAAAAAAAGCCGTATCAAAGTTTTATCTTCATCCGTAATAGCCTCCAATCTATCCTGTTCCGTTCTTGAAGTCAAAAACAGCGGGCTTTCGGACCTGATTAATAAACTTTGTGTATTTACAGGCGCCTTTAAAGGATTTGTAGGGGTTAATAAGGTATTTATTGAAATTTGAGTCGGACGGGCTGAGGCGCGGGAAAACCAATTAATACCATATGAACTATAGGTATGAAGCCCATTTGAAGTTTGACGATGAACATAAAAAGGTTGCGGTGGATCCGGTATGAGAATAAAACGGGTCTCAAAATGGGGAGTGCCAGAAGAAACCACATTATAATATTCAGGATCATTTGACAGTTCAGGCTTGTCCCAATCCGATATACCTATCCTATGTTCTAAACCACCATAGACTGGAGTAGTAACAGTGCTTAAACTCAATTCATCCAATGAATTTAAAAAAGGAGGGTTTATTTCATCAGATGGTAAATCTTGGGAATATATACTTATATACCTCGAAAGGCCATCGTGGGTATAACCATCAACATCTGTCAATGGTGAAAGTTCACCACCCATCCCTCCTAAAAATACACCAGGAGTGATATGGGATAGGTTCAAAGGAATGGGCAACCTAGTATCAGTATTTGTTGTAGGCAAACTCATAAATAAATGATGGACATTCCTTGCTCCAAGACCATCTTCTAAATCAGCTGTGGTATAGTATTCTGCCACATACAAATAATTTGGCTTGGGATCCATATAAATTATTTGGGTTTCTTTTTCTCCATTTTTAATTTCCACTTTCAAAGGACTGTCAATATCTAAGATACCCAAGCCAAGTAACCTTGCTACGTGGTAGTCATTTGCCGCTAGATTTAATAAATCAAGGTTTGAAATAGAAACGTAATCATTGGGATCATTTGGATCATTCGCAAGAGGGACTTCTTCGATTGCTGTAGGATTAGTTGAACTATTGCTTAGATTTATATAGTTGGTAACGATTTGTTTAATGTTTCGATCTCCCGTGTCGGGTGTCCCGCTCCATTTATCATGATAATTATTAATGTTTACAAAAGCATCATCATTAAAACGTTGCCAAATCCCATGAACATCACCAGCAGTGGGCTCCAATTGAGACAGCGCCGTTGGATCATTTAACGTCAGTGCAAAATCACCAATAGTTTCCCAGCCAGTAGTTGCATTTATTTCAGTTATGGTATCTAAATAGAATTCGAAGTCTAAGGAAGCAAGATTTATATTATCCCTTCTCCATCTTACGGACCTTCCATTTTCACATACTAGTTTTATTGCTGCATTTAATGCAGTGCCTTCAACAATTCTTCTATTTGAAATAATTTTATTACTGGTAATAGTATTCTTTTCAACACTAAGGGTCTCAACCTTAAAAGATCCTCCAGTACTTCCACCTATTGAAGAAGCAGAAAAATTACAGGTTACTGTAAAAAATAATTCCTTGATATTCTCTATTTCAACCAATTCATTTCCATAAGCATTTAAAAACTGGTAGGGCTGACTTAGCGGATTGAAATTATTTTTTACAAAGTTATATTTGGTGGTATTTCCAAAACGGATATAAAACTCCTTTCCTGAAATCCGATATATCCACAAATAATTTGAATGATCAACCACTGCTGGCAATGCTTGGGCAAAATTTAATCGGATTGTTTTTTTCTTATAACCCGCTCTATAAATTGTTACAAAATCTTGTGGTTTATTAAAGTTTGCTGTGCCAACTGCATTATTTCCTTTTGGTAAATGTTTTTCCCCTAAAGCACCTCTAAAAGCCCAGCGGAGATGTCTCCCCTTTGTACTTTCCGTTCCATCAGAACCCGCTGCCTGCAGATAAATATTAGGCGATTGTATAACGGTATCTTCATTAATAGTAATTATTTCTCCGTCATCAACAAATTCAACTGTTGCAGAATCAGTGCCTTGTCCTACTATCCCAACAATAGTAAAGGTTAAAATTGCTGTTTCCTCTACATTTGAAGAACGCAAACTTCTTGTATAAACCCCAGAACCATTATTGGCTACACCAGGCCCTAATAAAGTTCCTTTAGTTGTATGTATCACCACGGTATATGCAGTACTAGGAATAATTGGATCACCATTGGAATCCCTTAGTGTAACTGTAATTAAAGATTGCGAACTACCATTGGCGGGAATTGATGTAGGATTTGCTTCAATGGTGCTTTCACTAAGACTAGGTAGGGGATTTGTTGGGCCGCAAATAATTTCTTTAGATAAATTAATATCCGAAATAGCAACTTGGCTATTACCAGATATTTCAGAAAAAGAAAGAAGTGAGGGATTAGAATTGTTAATAAAAGTTAGTCCTGTTTGAACTTGAAAGGAAGGTGGGCCTGTATTTATCGTTTTACAGGATTCCAATTCTAAATTGGTCGCATATCGTAATTTTCTGGTAGAAGTAGAGGCTCCAAATCCCAAGGCTGCAATGGAAGATAAATCTGCAATGACATTCCAAAGTTCAATATTCTTACAGTATATTAAATTTAATGAATCTGAAAGCTTTATTAATCCAAGTGCAGGGTTTGAATAATAAACATTGCTTCCCTGAATAAAAACCCCGAAGAAAGTATTAGTGAGAACGGCAGTTTGTCTAATAACCCGCTCGTGTTTTTATAGTTTTTACTAAATTACATTTTTTTGGTTTAGTACATTAGTTGAAGTTGTTTTTTCGT
>NZ_JAIRBA010000039.1 GCF_022008365.1 Aequorivita vitellina | reverse complement strand
ACTTTGAGCTAATTGTTGAAACTGAATTAGGCGTTGGCGATAACCACCAAAACCTTGGCAGCATAAAAATGTATCCAGTACCAGCCAAAAACATTCTAAACATCAGCAATCCGCAGCATTTAGAATTGGAAAGGTTGGAGATTTATGACCTAAGAGGAAGACTGGTACAGACCGAAGATCTTCGTGGAATGGGCAATGTAAAAACCCTAAACATAGACCAACTTGCCGCTGCTTCTTATTATGTTAAGATTAAAGGCGCCAAGGGTGAGATAACAAAACGACTTTTAAAGGAATAGTTTTGTGAGCTTTAATTAAAAATTGAAATCGCCCGAGAAAGTCCTCGGGCGATTCTTTTTATTTTGTAAGATTTTACTTGAAAGGGACAACTGTGTTGTTAAATTTCAATAAAAAAAGATATTTCGTATAAAGCTTAAAGTTTTGAAACTTCTTTTTTGGCAATTTCAAACTCTGAAATCATATCTTCTAAAATTTCTGCAGCTGGTTTTATATCGTGAATAAGGCCGGCAATTTGGCCAATTTCCAATTCTCCTTCTTCCAAATCTCCTTCAAACATGCCGCGTTTGGCACGGGCACGCCCCAAATGTTTTATGAGATCCTCTTTGGTTGGATTGGTGGTGTATAGTTGTATTACACTTTCGAAGAATTTATTTTTCAACATCCTAACGGGCGCCAATTCTTTTAAAGTTAGCTGCGTATCGCCTTCTTTTGCTTCAACAACCATTTCTTTAAATGCACGGTGCGATGAAGCTTCTTCCGACGCAACAAAACGGCTTCCAACTTGCACTCCGTCTGCACCCAAAACCATAGCTGCCAGCATCCCGCGACCAGTGGCAATTCCACCTGCGGCAATTAAAGGAACCCTTAAATGTTCCTTCACCATTGGTATTAATGTAAAAGTTGTGGTTTCCTCGCGACCGTTGTGTCCGCCCGCTTCAAAACCTTCGGCAACTATAGCATCTACACCAGCTTCCTGCGCCTTCAATGCAAACTTTACGCTGCTCACAACGTGAACAACCGTAATTCCGTTTTCCTTTAATTTTGAAGTATATGTTTTTGGATTTCCCGCAGAGGTAAATACTATTTTTACCCCTTCTTCAATTATAATATCTATTATTTTTTCGATATCTGGATAGAGCATCGGCACATTTACGCCAAAAGGTTTATCGGTCGCTTTTTTACATTTCAGAATATGCTCCCGAAGTACTTCAGGATACATAGACCCCGCGCCCAAAAGTCCCAACCCTCCAGCATTCGAGGCAGCGGAGGCAAGTCGCCAACCGCTGTTCCAAATCATTCCGGCTTGAATTATAGGGTATTTTATATTAAAAAGCTTGGTAATTCGATTCTCCACTACTTCTTAATAATTTTATAGCTCGTTGTTTTGTTATTTGAAGTGATTGAAGCAATGTACATTCCAGAAGAAAGCCCAGAAACATCAACACTATTTCTTAAAGTAGTAATATTTGTCTGAAGTATTTTTTCACCTAAAATATTGTAAAGTGCAAATTCAGCACTATCCGAATTTTTTGGGAATGAAATATTTATTTGCGTACTCACAGGGTTTGGATAAAGAGCAAACTGTGTATCTTGTAATTGTTCTTCAACACTCAATAAAAGCAGCGCATCTAAAGCATCGCCAAAATTTGGAATACCGTAACCTAGCTTGTCTGTTGGATTGGTATATCTACTTGCAGACTCACGAATAGCTTGCGTCACTAGCTCATTGTTTAAATGTGGAACCGCGCTCCATAGTGAAGCAACTGCACCAGCCGTAATTGGCGAACTGAATGACGTTCCACTTGAAGTTGTAACATTTCCGTATCGATCAATTACAGCAGCACTTGAACCTTGAGCTACTACATCTGGTTTAATGCGGCCATCAACAGTGGGTCCGTACGAACTAAAACCTGAAGGATCACCAGCACTGGTTACTGAGCCAATAGTAAAACTACCCGGCGCATCGCCCGGAGTAGCCACATATCCAAAATCGCCCGGTCTTCCGTCATTTCCGGCAGAAGTTACATTTATCATTCCTTTGTCAAAACCGGCATTTGCACCTCTTGCGGCAATAGTAGTCTGCCCGTCCAAGTCTTCGTAGGTATGATCGAAAGTTGGATTGTCAAAATCTTGATACCCTAATGAAGTATTTGTTACATATACGCCTAAACTATCTGCGCGTTCTAAAGCTTCAACCCAATACGCTTCTTCAGCCGGCGATTCGTCACTGTCTTCAGTAATGTATAAATAATATGAAGCACCCGGTGCAGTGCCCACAAATTGTCCGTCTAAAAACCCCGCAGCATCGCTAAAAGTACTGGCACCGTGACTTCCGTTTCCATTCGGATTGTCCACGCGGGCGGCAAAATCATAATATCCTAATAATCTGCCTTCACTTCTAAGTGTAGCATAAGCCGGATTTGTTAAAACCCCTGGGTATCCATTATCCATAAACGCTACCAAAATATCTTGCCCAATAAAATCGTTTTCGTGAAGATAATCTACGGCAATCATTTCAGTTTGGTTTCTCGCAGTTCCGTAGTTATACACAATTCTTGATTGCGATTCGTTTTCAACTTCAAACTTATCGTTTGTAAATTGTTTTCCGCCGGCAGGCCGGTTTAAACTTTTATCGGCAAATTCTATTTCTTCAACAAAAGGGAGGTTTAAAAGATTGTTGATATTGGTTTCCGTGCCGCGTACATACACAGCATTTAACCATTTAGATTTTGCAAGAACGGTAATTCCTGTTGCAGCATTAATTTCGGCTTTTTGAGTTTCGTTTAATGGAACGTCGCGGTCGTCAATTGGAGTGCCTTGAGCGTTCTTTCTATCGAGAGCCGCTTGGGATAAAATTGTAATTGGATTGGCTAAAGCCGCAGAAACAACGGCAGGATCTTTTGCTTCCAAAAATACTAACGCATCTTCTATTTGAGCAAAACTTAGGGTGGTAACAAAAACAAAAAGTAATAGGGATAATTTTTTCATCATAGGATTTTTTTTAAGAAATTACTCCGCTTCCCAATAACTCAGCACCTTTATACCAAGCAACAAATTGCCCTTCAGTTATAGCAGATTGCGGGTTTTCAAATATAATATAAAGTCCGGAAACTGTGCGATGTAATGTAGCTTTTTCTAACGGCTGTCTGTAACGGATTCGCGCTACAACTTCCATTTTCTCGTCTTCGGCAAGTTTTAAGTCTTCGCGAACCCAGTGGATTTCATCGTTTTTTACAAAAAGTCCACGTCTGTAAAGACCTGGATGACTTTTGCCTTGTCCTGTATAAATTACATTTTCATCTACATCGGTTTCAATTACAAACAATGGTTCTTTTGTTCCCCCTACAGCCAAACCCTTGCGTTGCCCTTTGGTAAAATAGTGCGCACCGTGATGCACCCCAACTTGCTTCCCGTCATTTATTGAATAAGTGTGTTTTGCAGAAAGGTATTCCAGTTTTTCTACTTCGGAAGAAAAAATAGGAGCCTTCATTTTATATTCTGAAAAACTCGCAGGCACTTCAACGATTGCACCATCTTTAGGTGCTAATTTTTGCTGAAGAAATTCAGGCAACCTCACTTTTCCGATAAAACACAAACCTTGCGAATCGCGTTTTTCGGCAGTAATTAACCCTTGCTCCGAAGCAATTTTTCGCACTTCAGATTTTAATAATTCACCAATGGGGAAGAGGGTTTTTGAAAGCTGCTCCTGCGAAAGTTGACACAGAAAATACGATTGATCTTTGTTTGGATCTTTCCCAGTTAATAAATGATATATTTTTCTGTCATTGCCATCGCGGACACTGAGCGAAGTCGAAGTACGACAATAATGCCCAGTTGCTACAAAATCGGCCCCCAAACTGAGAGCTATTTTCATAAAAACGTCAAATTTTATTTCGCGATTGCAGAGCACATCGGGGTTTGGGGTGCGTCCCATTTTGTATTCGCGAAACATATAATCTACAATACGTTCTTTGTATTCTTCGCTTAAATCTACGGTTTGGAAGGGAATGCCCAGTTTTTCGGCTACGAGCATGGCGTCGTTACTGTCTTCCAACCACGGACATTCGTCTGAAATGGTAACAGTATCATCGTGCCAATTTTTCATAAAAAGACCAATAACGTCATAGCCCTGTTCTTTTAAAAGATAGGCTGCAACACTGGAGTCAACGCCTCCGCTAAGTCCTACAACTACTCGTTTTTTCATAACAATTTAATGTGTAATTATTTGCCCTAAACGGCTTTAAATCACGAAGGTGCAAAGATAAAAAATACTTTTAGATTATAACAGTCGCCAGTGTGCTCGCAACCTTACCGAAGGGTTTACTTTTTAGGGTCTTTCGGATAGGTTTCCTCCAGAATAACTTCCCCATTTTTGTAATATTTCCAAAGCCCGTGCTTTTTGTCATTTTTATAAAAACCCTCAATTATTACATTCCCTGCGGCATCGTAATAGCTGGCGGGGCCTTGTAGCTGGCCATTGGTGTACAGTAATTTTTTCAACAACACGCCCGCCGGAGAGTAGTAATTATCTGGACCATCCTTTATACCGTTTTTATACGTGGTTTCTTCGGTAATATTTCCGTTGGGGTAGTAGGTAATCACTTTGCCGTCTAACTTCCCATTGGTATATTGCTCGCGCGTCATCACATTTTCCGACTTTTCGTGATAATATACCCATTCGCCAATGCGGTCTTTTCCTTGCATTGAGCCTTCGCTTACAAGCTTTCCTTTAATAGTGAAATATTTAACGCGAGCAATATCGTCTTTCCCTGTGAAGTCTTTAATTACCGTGGGTTTGTCTTTACACGCTTCGCAATAAAATTTAAATTCGCCTACTTCTTTCCCGTGCTCAAAAGTGCCTTCGTAACGAAGCTGATCAGTACCTTCATATGTTTTTTTCCACACGCCATGACGCTTTCCCTGCGCATCCATTTGGTTTATTTCACTTTGTGAATAAACATCAATAGCGCAGAAAGCGATTCCGAAGAAAAGAATAAAAGCTGATTTTTTCATTGTGTATTGTTTACCAATAAGGCTAACGCAGAAATTTAAATTCTATTTTAAACAACGTTTGAAGAGCCTTTTAAACCCTTCAAGCGTTAAAATATAAAGGGGCTTATTTTCCTTTTTTCTGTTGTTCCGCCTGTTCCATCATTTCGGCCATTTTTCGCTGAAATTTGTTTTGTTTTTTTGGAGTGGCTTTTTTCACTTGAATTTTAGCGTGAATTTTTTCTTCATCTATAATGAAGTTCTTTATTACAAGCATAATTCCAATGGTAATCAAGTTTGAAATAAAATAGTACAATGAAAGTCCACTCGCATAGTTGTTAAAGAATACCAACATAAACAACGGCGATAGGTACATAAGGAATTTCATATTTGGCATTCCCGGTTGCTGTTGTTGTTGCATGTTTTGCCCCATGGTCATCATCATATATACAAAGATGGCAATGGAAGCCAAAATAGGAAATAAACTTACGTGGTCTCCGTAAAACGGAATGTGGAATGGCAATTCGGCAATAGTGTCGTAGCTGGAAAGATCGTCCGCCCAAAGGAAGCTTTTCTGTCGCAAATCAAACGCCGAGGGGAAAAATGTAAAGAGCGCATAAAACACAGGAATTTGAAGCAATGCTGGCAAACATCCCTTTAACGGACTCGCCCCAGCAGAGTTTTGAAGCTTCATAGTTTCCTGCTGAATTTTCAGCTTGTTGTCTTTATACTTTGCTTTAATCTCGTCCATTTCGGGCTTTAAAACCTTCATTTTCGCTTGTGCCAAATATTGCTTGTACTGAACCGGTGAGAGCAAAAGTTTTATTAAAATGGTTAAAACAATAATGGCAATTCCCGCTGGTAAAAAGTCGGTTAAAAAGCCAAAAACAGGAATAATAATATACTTGTTTATCACTCCAAATATTCCCCAACCAAGCGGCATGGCCTCATCGAGATTACGGTCGTATTTTTTGAAAATCTGATAATCAGACGGGCCAATATACATATTCATATTTTGCGCTAAAGCACCATTCTTGGGCTCTAAAAGCATTTTTGCTCCGTATTGTTTTGTAAAAACCGTATCTATTTCTTCATCTTTAACCAAATCTACCGAAGTAAGTTTTACCTCTTTAAACGGTGTATCTGTAAGCAACATAGAACTGAAGAAATGCTGGCGGAAGTTCATCCAAGTAACATCTTTTTCCAATTCGTCATCTTTGCCAGTAGGGGAGAGCTTTGAATGTTTTTCGCCATCGTATTCATAGGTTAAACGCGAATAACGGTTTTCGTACGAAATGCTTTTCGCGTGGCGATATCCCTTCAAATTCCAATCTAAATACATGGGTTGCGACGTATTGATAATACCATCTAAACCTTGACTATTGATGCTGAATTCTAGCATATATTCGCCTGGGTGAAGTGTATAGCGGTATTCAATAAACCCATTGTCTGAAGTTTTAAGCTTCATAGAGAGTACTTGGTCTTCGCCATTTTTACTCAAAGTAGGTTCAAAAAATAAATCTTCCGTGTTTAAGGTTCTGTTTTCCGCAGAAAATTGAAGATTTAAAGAAGCATTGCCATCCTTAATAAGGTAAACGGGAACCGAATCGTATTTGGTGAAATTTTTCAACAATGCTTCAGCAATATACCCGCCTTTATTGCTTATTTCTAAATAAAGCACATCGTTTTCAAGAATGGTAATAGCATCGGTTGCCGAGGGTAGCGTTCCGGAATATGCAAAGGAACCTAATTTGTTTTTTAATTGTTCAAATGCCAATGAATCGCTGGGTTTAACAGCCTGCGCGGTTACGTTGGTAGCATCGCTCAAGCTAATGTCTTCGGCAGATTGCTGTGCATCGGCATTTTGTTTGGCAGCGGCTTCTGTTCTGGCTTTTTCAGCTTGAAGTTCTTCTTCGGTGGGTTTGTTTAAATATAACATCCAGATTAGGATACCACCAATTAATAAAAAGCCTACAAGTGAGTTTAAGTCGAATTTTTTTTGTTCCATCTTTTGTTTCTTCTTTTGAAATATTTCAAAAGTGTATTATCGTTAATTTAATATGGCAGGTCAATAATCTCGCCTATTTTAGTATTGCGTCAAATTGTCTTATTTCTTTGCTAGAGAATGGTCGTGAACCGCTTTTACAAATGCCACAAAAAGTGGGTGCGGATTGGCAACCGTACTTTTATATTCGGGGTGATACTGCACGCCAACAAACCACGAATGACTGGGTATTTCAATAATTTCAACCAAACCAGTATTGGGGTTTATTCCTGTAGCAACAAGCCCCGCAGCCTCAAATTGCTCACGGTATTTATCGTTAAACTCATATCTGTGGCGGTGACGCTCTTCAATAGTATCGGTTTTGTAAACCTTGCTGGCAATACTTCCCTTTTTTAAATCGCATTTCCACGCGCCCAAACGCATAGTGCCCCCCATATCGGTAATGTTTTTTTGATCCTCCATAATACTAATTACAGGGTCTTTGGTTTGCGAATCCATTTCGGTGCTATTGGCGTCTTTCAGCTTTAAAACGTTTCGAGCAAATTCAATTACCGCCATTTGCATTCCCAAACAGATTCCCAAGAACGGTAAATTGTTTTCGCGAGCGTATTGCACTGCTGCAACTTTCCCTTCAATTCCGCGTTCTCCAAATCCGGGAGCAACTAAAATGCCGTCCAGCTTAGATAATTTCTTGCCAATGGTTTTCGCGTTTATATGTTCCGAATGAATAAATTCTAACTTTACCTTTACTTCGTTTTCTGCACCAGCATGAATAAACGCTTCCAAAATAGATTTGTAGCTATCTTGCAATTCTACATATTTCCCAATTAGCCCAATTACAACTTCGCCTTTCGGGTTTTTGTGTCTTTCCAGAAATTTATTCCACTGTTTTAAATCTGGTTTTTTTGAATTCTTTAAATTTAATTTCTGAAGCGTTACTGTGTCTAAGCCTTCATCGAGCATCATATTCGGGACGTCGTAAATGGTAGAAGCATCAATAGATTGAATTACAGCTTCTTCTTTTACGTTGCAAAAAAGTGCCAATTTTCTTCGTAAATCTTCCGACAGTTCGTGCTCCGTTCTGCATACCAAAATGTCTGCTCTAATTCCACTTTCCATCAAAGTTTTTACCGAATGTTGGGTGGGTTTAGTTTTCAGTTCCCCGGCGGCAGAAAGATAAGGCACTAGCGTTAAGTGAATAACCAAAGCATTGTCGTCGCCCATTTCCCACTTCATTTGGCGCACGGCTTCAATGTATGGCAACGATTCAATATCGCCCACAGTACCGCCAATTTCGGTAATGATTATATCGTACTCGCCCGTGTTTCCTAGCAGCTGTACGCGTTCTTTTATTTCGTTGGTAATGTGTGGAATTACTTGTACTGTTTTTCCTAAAAATTCGCCGCGACGTTCTTTTTGAATTACGCTTTGGTAAATGCGGCCAGTGGTTACGTTATTTGCTTGGCTGGTATTTACATTCAAAAAACGCTCGTAGTGACCTAAATCTAAGTCGGTTTCAGCGCCATCATCGGTAACGTAGCATTCGCCATGTTCATACGGATTTAAGGTTCCTGGATCAACATTTATATAAGGATCTAATTTTTGAATGGTAACGCGATACCCTCTGGCTTGCAGTAGCTTAGCCAGCGACGCCGCTATAATTCCTTTCCCTAATGATGATGAAACCCCGCCCGTAACGAAGATGTATTTTGTAGTGCTCATGAGTGCCTGTGCTGAAATGTCTATACGGGATGCAAAGGTACATTTTTATTGTGGAAAGACAGAAGCGATATTAGTTAATTGTTAACAGCCGCTCGAAGCTTTTGCAATAAATTAAAAATGGCGGTTTTTCGCGATGAGTAATGTATTGGTGCCATTCACTTTTTCAAAATTTTGAAACGCAAAGTCGTAGCCGAAATTTTCTGAAATTGTTTTTATAATTCCTGAGTTTTTATTGAGATTAACCCCAACATTAAAAATTAAATAGCCGCCTTTTTGAAGTAATTTCGATACATTTTTACAGAATTCTACACCATAAAAAATAGGAGGGACGTTGGTGTCGATAAAAAGATCAATAATGATAAGTTGAAACTTTTCCTTGGAAGTTTTTGCGAATTGAAACGCATCACCTTCAATAATTTGAAGATTTTCGGAAGCGGAAACTCCAAATTCCTCTTGAGCAAGATTTATTATTTGCGGATCAATTTCAACGGCGACAATATTTTTGTGATATTCAAACTTTTCCCGGAGCGATTTTATAACACTGCCGCCACCCATACCTAAGAGCAGCAAATTATCAACCTTTTTTAAATCTACTTTTAAGATGCCAAATTCTAAAATCTTTTGAAGTGAACCGTAGGAATAGTTAGCATTTTCGGTGTCTAAAACCTTTTTGCCGTTAACGAAGGTAACTTCCAAAGTGCCATTTATTTCCGAAGAAAAACGTCGCGTTGTGGGCCAGATATAACTAAGAATTTTTTTCAAAATTTATTATATTACAGCTCCCATCGGTTGCTGAGCGGAGCCGAAGCATTATTTCTTTATAAGTTTTTTAAGCAAGCCTTCAAGCCCGTTTAATTTCAACTCGTACATTTCGGCCATCATGCGTCCCAGTTTTCCTTCAGGGAATCCTTTCTGTTTAAACCACACAAAATAATACTCGGGAATATTCGCCAAATAATAACCTTCGTATTTTCCGAAAGGCATTTTGTAATTGGCTAATTCTACCAAGTGGTTTGGGTTTGGTTTATTTCCAAGATTCATATCTTTGAAGTTGTTCATCGATGTGTTTTTGCCAAAATGCTTCCTTCTTGTCATTTCGGGAATGGTCGGTTTCCGCGTCAAATTTAGTTTGCATCGCGCGCCGCTTTTGCTCTACCTGCTTGTAAATGCTTTCAATTTCCGACTTTATTTTTTTTGAAAACTTCCTTCCCGCTAAATTTTTCCGAAGTATGCGCGCATGTAATTCTGAAATGTCAAAATGCGCTTGTTCGTGTTTTAAAATATGAAGATTCACCCGGTCGGGAATATACCAAGATCCTTGAGGCGTGAAGAAACTTGCAACCGAATACTTCACCTGCACGTCATTATTTTTAATTGTGTAGGAATATTCAAAACTAATCCCCGTGTTTGTGCTCGCCACAAAATTAGCGCTGGGAATAGGTTTTCCGCGAAAATCTTCCCAACTTAATTTTTCGTTTTCCTTCCAAAAAAGTTTCTCCGTACTATGCTGAGGCATTGAAAGAAAGAGAAATATATATGCGAGAAATAGGTTCATTATAACAAATTAATTCCCCTCTCAAGAGGGAAGTTTACCCCCAATTAAAGGTAATGTCCTTTTCAATATCGGGGTTCAGACTCTGCATAACCGGACAGGTTCTTCCAGTGTTTTCAAGGATTTTACGCGACTTCTCATCAATTCCCGATGGGAGGTTTAAAACAACTTCTATTTTTGAAATACGGCGCGGACCTGCAGCCATAGTTTTTGTAACCATTGCGGTGGTGCCATCCATGTTCACCTGCATATCGCGAGCTTTAATCCCCATAACCGTAATCATGCAATTTGCTAGTCCCGTGGCCACGGTATCTGTTGGCGAAAAAGCTTCTCCCTTTCCGTTGTTATCCGTTGGGGCGTCGGTGATAAATTTATTGCCCGATTTTAAATGTTCGTTTTCAGTACGGAGGTTGCCCAAATAAGTTACTTTGGAGGTGCTCATTCTACTATTTCAAATTTAAGTTCGTTATTGTATTTTAAAATATACGCCGCTTCGTTGTGGTAACCTCGATTTTTTGATTGCTCGTATCGAAATTTATTTTCAATATACGCCGTTACATTTTCAGGATAAACAGCGTCGTAAATATCGTTGTCTGAAGCCAAACGCAATAGCACATCGTATGTTACATCAAAACCGCGAATGGCATATCTGTTGGGGTAAACACCATATTTATTTTTATAGCTTATAAAAAACGGGTTGCGATCGGTTTCAACAATACTTTTATTTACAGAGGGGAATGTGAAATTTAATTTTGCCAAACGTGTGCTTGATACTTCGTGCCATTCAAAGGCGTCGTTTCTATCTAATGTAAACAAACGAGTTTTATAACTTCCCGCCATTGCTGCTGCTGCGTTTACTGCACTGCTAATTAAAACAGGGTTTTGCGATTCAAGAATAACCCAATTCTCTATGCCGTCGATAGCAGCTGCTGTAATATCGCCAGTTTGAACGTAACCACCACTACGCGGACTTACAGTTTTGGCCGACGGGATGGCAGCTTTAATCATATCTCTTTGTGCTGCGCGTTTTGAATCGGAAATTATAATGATGTTTTTTCCCGAACTGTGTTCCTTTAAATATTGAATCATCGTTTTTTCAAGAATGGCATTTGTAGGCAATGTTTGAAAAAGGTTAGCGTTCATAGACATCTCGCGGTTGCTTAAAGGTGAAAAGACCGGAATCTTTTCATCTTTCAACATATCAGAGGCTTTTTCAACATTTTTTTGAAGTAGTGGCCCAATCACAGCATCTGCGTTTTTGAAATTGCTACTTGCAATAATTGACGCAACTTTACTTTCACTCTTTTCGGTGTCGTAAACGTTTAGCGTTACCGATATGCCATTATCTTTGGCAAATTCTGCAGCCATTAGTGCCCCGCTATAAAAATCTAAAGCCACGCGAAGGGTTGGGTCTTTTTTAAGTAAATCGGTGTCGTTACTGGTTGAATCGTTTGCATTGCTCATTAAACGGAACGGCAACATTAAAGCCACCGTTTTCATTCTCTTGTTTTTAATACGATTTTCGAGATTTATTTCTGAAATAGCATCTTCCGAAATCTCGGTTTTCTCTTTGGGTAATTTTAAAATCATCCCTTCTTTTAATCCCTCTTTAGCATATGGGTTTAGCGCGATGATTTCTTCTTCAGAAAGCCCGAATTTTACTTTCAATCTATAAAACCCTTCCTTAGGGTTTACTTCGTAATACTGAAAATTTTCTTCGTCTATTTCAGCGTTTTCCATTACCGATTCCTCGGGCACGATTATGGTTGAACCCATCTTTAATCCTTCACCTAAATCTGGATTTAAATCTTCAAGCTCAGCTATGCTTATTCCAAATTTTCTGGCAATTCCAAACTTTGTTTCTTTTGCCTTTACTGTATATTTCTGCGTTCCGGGCAAAGTTTCAGAAATAGTTCCAGAGGTTTTAGAAGCAGCGGGTATCAACAAGCGTTCACCTTTTTTTAAACCTCGAGAATACAATTCCTTATTCAGTCTTTTAATATCGTCAACACTAACGTTGTATTGCTGGGCAATTCCGTATAGCGTTTCCTTTCTTTTTACCTTGTGATCGCGGTAATTATTTTTGTTGGTCCCCGAACTAATTACGCTGTTTGAAGGTATAATAAGCACGCTATTCACCTTTAATTCATTTCTGGAATCTGGATTGAGATTGTAAATGGTTTCTTCAGAAATGTTGTATTCCTTAGCAATGCTATACACCGTTTCGCCTTTTTGAACAGCGTGACTTTTGTACTGTTGCTGGGCTGCGGAGCCGCAGCTAATCATAAATAACAGGGTTACCGAAACGTATATTAAACACTTCAACATAGGGATAATCAATTTTTTAAATTTGCCAAACATAGTCTCGAGTTTTAGTTATTCCCACTCAATGGTTGCGGGCGGTTTAGAGCTAATGTCGTAGACTACTCTATTAACGCCTTTAACGCGATTTATTATATGGTTGCTCACTTCCTGCAGAAATTCGTAGGGCAGGTTTACCCAATCTGCAGTCATTCCATCGGTAGATTGTACGGCCCTAAGCGCGACTACTTTTTCGTAAGTGCGCTCATCGCCCATTACGCCCACACTGTTTACTGGCAAAAGAATTGCTCCCGCTTGCCACACTTGGTCGTAAAGATCCCACTTTTTAAGTCCGTTGATAAAAATAGCGTCAACCTCTTGTAATATACGAACTTTTTCTGCAGTAATATCGCCCAGAATTCTGATTGCCAAACCAGGGCCGGGAAAGGGATGTCTCCCCAAAAGTTCTGCATCAATGCCCATTTCTTTTCCTACACGGCGTACTTCATCTTTAAAGAGCATTCGCAAAGGCTCTACTACTTTCAGCTTCATAAAATCTGGCAACCCGCCAACATTGTGGTGACTTTTTATAGTAACCGAAGGCCCGTTTACCGAAACGCTTTCAATAACATCGGGATATATTGTGCCTTGTCCCAACCAATCTACTCCAGTTAGCTGATGCGCTTCATCATCAAAAACTTCTATAAATGCGTTGCCAATGGCTTTGCGTTTTCTTTCGGGATCGCTTTCGTTTCTCAAAGCTTCCAGAAAACGTTCGGAAGCATCAACGCCTTTAACGTTCAGCCCCATATCTTTATACTGATGAAGAACGCTTTCAAATTCATTTTTTCGAAGCAAACCGTTGTTTACAAAAATACAATACAGGTTTCCGCCGATAGCTTTATTCAAAAGAATTGCAGCTACAGTTGAATCTACACCGCCGCTTAAACCAAGTACCACTTTACCATCGCCTATTTGCTCCTTTAAAGTTGCAACTGTGGTGTCAACAAAAGCTGCGGGAGTCCACGTTTGTGGTACTTCGGCTATGTTTACCAAGAAATTTTCTAGCAGTTGCTTTCCGTGGGTTGTGTGATAAACTTCTGGGTGAAATTGAATTGCGTAGGTTTCTTCCCCTTCAATTCTATAAGCCGCATTTAGCACATCAACAGTGCTCGCCAATCGCACACCGTTTTTTGGAAGCTCGGCAATTGTATCGCTATGGCTCATCCAAACATTGGTGTTTTCGGGAATGTCTTTAAAGAAAACTTCGCCAGCTTTAATCATGGAAAGTTTTGCTCTTCCGTATTCGCGAATGTTTGACGGTTCCACACTGCCACCGCTAAAATGCGCTAAATACTGGGCACCGTAACAAACCGCTAAAAGAGGTTTTTTACCGCGAATTTGCGACAAATCTGGATGTGGTGCATCTTCCCCGCGAACAGAAAACGGACTGCCCGAAAGTATTACAGCCTTAAACGGGTCAAGGCTTTCAGGTATGTTGTGGTAAGGGTGTATTTCGCAGTAAATGTTCAGTTCCCGCACGCGTCTTGCGATTAATTGGGTGTACTGCGAACCAAAATCTAAAATGAGGACGTTATTTTGCATAGGCAAAAATACTTTAAATATATAAGTTGGTAAATGGGTTGTGCGGAATTTTTTAAAGGCTTTTCAACAGTGATGTTTTTTGCCACTAATACACGAATATTTTTGAAATTAGACTGCCGATTAAACCTAACAGGTCTTTTAAAAACCTATTTGGTTTGGATTAAATTCGTATATTTATTCATAAAAAACTAGTAATTATGAAGACAATCATCGTCCATGCTGAAAGCGATAAAATGAAAAAAATAACAGAATATTTGAAAGAACTTAAAGTTGCTTTTGAAACTGGAGACGAAGATAGTCCATACAACCCTGATTTTGTTGAAAAAATTAAAAAGAGTCAAAAACAGTATAAAGAAAATAATTATACAACCGTGGCTCAAGAAGATTTAGAGAAATATTTAAAGCCTTAACAATGAAATATGTTCTCGATTTTACGGAACAGGCCAAAGAAGATATCGCTTTTCACAAAAAATCAGGCAATTTAAAAATACTCCAAAAAATTTTTCAACTTTTAAATGATGCGATAGATCATCCTTTTGAAGGTCTTGGTAAACCGGAGCCATTAAAATATAATCTTTCAGGATGTTGGAGCCGCAGAATTAATAAGGAACATAGATTAGTGTATGAAGTGAAGGAAAATAGAATTATTGTTCTATCCTTAAAAGGACATTATTGAATATATTGGAAAAATAGTTGAGAAAAGTTGTTACTTCAATTGCTTTCTTAGTTTCTTTGGATTCTGTCGAGTGTCGAAGAAAGTGATAGATTTAATTTTTTATTATTTAGTTTCGGCATTATCGAAAAAGTAGGCATCCATCACGAAATCTTGTCTAAAACTTCTTTATAAGACTTTCTTTTGCCTTGGTTTAACTGCGCTATCCCTCTTTTTATCTCTGTCTGTTCCTCGACACTCAGTTCATTCCAGAAATCTGCCTTTTCATTATTTATAAAATCAATTACTCTTTGAATAAATGTAGTGTTCTCAATATTGAGAATCATTTTTACCAGTTCTATTTTTGAAGTTTTAATATCCATTGTTCGAGCTTTAATCAAAGTTAAGGAATAAAATTTATTGAGCTAAAACCCAGTTTGGTTTATCATTACAATTCCAAAACCATAAAATTGAAATCCAACGGGTCCAAATTTTCTTTCAATAATTCCAGCAACTCTTCTTCGTGTTCTAAATAAAACTCCGAAAAATTAAGCTGTCGTTCCTGTAAACTCTGCTTCGGAAAAAGTTGGTTTTGAATGTTTTTTAAACGGTCGAGTTCTTCCGAAAATTTTCGTTTTTGGGCTTTTAACAGGCGTTTTTCTAGATTGTCCAATCCGTTTAATTGTTTCTTTTCCTGCGCCCCAACCGCTCCCAAAAAAGATGCATCGGTTTTCTCGGCTAAAGTGTACAAATCTTTAAATTGCTCTTTTAGAAACTCTTTTTGTTTTGAAAAATCAATATCGATTTTAGATATATTATACGTGTGCCGCGTAATAAGTTCGTGCTGCGGTAGAAATAATTCTTCAATCCCCGTATTTAATTTTTTAAGTTTTTCTGAAAGTGTTTTGGTAACTAAAAGCGCCGAATTACGAAGCAACAGTACAGGAAAAGGCACCTCCACTTTTTTGAAATAATCCTTCAGCTGAAACCAATATGCCAGCTCGCCACCACCGCCAATATAACAGAGATTGGGCAAAATAACTTCTTGGTAAAGCGGACGCAGCAGGGCATTGGGCGAAAACCGTTCCGGCTTTTCGTGCAGCTCCTTCAATATTTCCTCTTTTGAAAAAAAGATGTCGGTTTCATTCACATAAAACCTTCCTTCCTTTTCAATAATCCGTTCGCGCAGGTTTTCTGTTAAATAAAATAAATTGATTTCCCGCGGATGCACCTGTTCGGGATAACCCAAAGCCGTTAGCTTTTCAGTAGTTTCCGAAACCATTTTAAAGCCGAGGTTTTCTGTCAGTTCCTTTTCGGCGTAGGGAATAAATTCTTTTTTTAACTCGGCGTCGTTGCCATCCACAATCACCAAACCGTATTCCCAAAACATTAAATTGGCAAGATGGCGCGTGGCATCCGCAAGATTGGTGTTTTCTTGATATGCTTGTGCAAAATACGAAACCAACTTGTCTGCGTTTTTTCCGGGACCTAATTTCTTTTTAAGGATTTCTTTTACCGTGTTTAACCCTTCGGTTGAAAGTTCTCCCACGGCTCCAGCAGCATCCCGATTCCATTGAATTTTACTGCCAAAAAGATTGAAATAGTTTATCTCCTCAAAATCGTGATCCTCCGTGGCCATCCAGTAGATGGGTACAAAATAATGCTTCGGATATTCCTTATTTAATGCTTCGGTTAGATTAATAGTCGAAAAAATCTTGTACAGAAAATATAGCGGTCCCGTAAAAAGATTAAGCTGATGCCCCGTCGTTACCGTAAAAGTGTCCGGTTCGTACAACAAATCTATATTGCTCAAAGTGCTTTGCGAAAGATTATTATCGCCGTATTGAAACATAATTCGTTTGGCTAATTTCCTGCGTTGTGCCAACGATAATTGACTTCGTTTTTCTTCAAATTGCGCTCTAAAGTTTTCCAATTTCGGAAACCTGTTGTAAAAAGATGAAAGGCTTGGGTTTTCATCTAAATAATCGCAGATCAATTTTGAAAAATAACCGGTCTTTTTATAGGAAATGGAGTGGGTTGCCATAGGAAGTTTAAAACAATTGAAACAAAAATACATTATAATTCAGAATCCTGAATCCTGAATATGTAAAACTTTAGTAGTTTTAACCCTTTCTTTAAACAGTTTATAATGACGCGCAATTTAACCATTTTCGTATTCCTTTTTCCCCTCTTTATTTTCGCTCAACTTAAATCTCCTTCTGAATTTTTAGGTTATGAAATTGGCACCCAATTTTCTCGCCATGCCGATGTTGTTTCATACTTTGAGCACGTTTCGGCAAATAGTGAAATGGTGAAATTTTTCGACTACGGAAAAACCAACGAACGCCGCAGACTCACTTATGCGGTGATTTCTTCGGAAGAAAACTTAGGAAATCTCGAAAAAATCCGCACCGATAATTTAAAAAACATTGGCATTATTGATGGCGCTTCTTCCCCCGAAAAAGCCATCGTTTGGCTTAGTTACAACGTTCACGGCAATGAGGCTAGCAGTAGCGAGGCGGCGATGAATACCATTTATAAACTAATTACCGAACACTCAGCTTGGTTGAAAAATACCGTGATTATTATGGACCCCAATGTAAATCCCGATGGACGCGATAGGTATGTTAATTGGTACAATCAAGTTAAAGCAACGCCCTATAATGCATCGCGTGATGCCGTTGAGCATCACGAACCTTGGCCCGCCGGCCGTCCGAACCATTATTTATTCGATTTAAACCGGGATTGGATGTGGGCAAGTCAAGTGGAAACCCAACAGCGCTTAAAAATTTACAACCAATGGATGCCACATATTCACGTAGATTTTCACGAGCAATTCATAAATAATCCCTATTATTTTGCGCCGGGAGCAGAACCTTATCACGATATAATCACCCCTTTTCAACGTTCATTTCAGACTAAAATAGGAAAAAACAACGCCAAGTATTTTGACGAAAACGGTTGGCTGTTCTTTACTCGCGAGAGCTTCGATTTGCTGTACCCAAGTTATGGCGACACCTATCCGCTTTTTATGGGCGCCATTGGGATGACGTACGAACAAGCTGGCCACGGAATGGCAGGCTTGGGAATTATAAACGACGAAGACATTGAACTTACCCTCGTTGACCGCGTAGCACATCACACCACAACAGGACTTAGCACCATTGAAGTGGCTTCACAACAGGCGGCAACACTGAATGCTGAGTTTGGAAAATTTTTTAATAACGATAATTTAAAATACAAAAACTTTGTGCTAAAAGGTAATCCCGATAATTTAAAAACACTAACCGATTTGCTGGATCGCCACGAAATAAAGTACGGCTACGCAACTTCGGGTAAAGCAACTGGTTTTAATTATACCGAAAATAAAAAGGGGACAATGGATGCCAACGGCGCTTTGGTGGTAAGCACAAATCAACCAAAAGGAAAAATGGTGCAAGTGCTTTTTGAGCCAAATGCCGCGCTATCAACTCCCATAACGTATGATATTACCGCTTGGAGTCTTCCGTATGCGTATGGTTTGGAAGCTGTTGCTAGCACTACTTTGGTTTCGGCAAATGCTTCCAATCCTAAAAAAACAGTTTCAAATACGCCATCACATTCGGCGGCGGGCTACATTGCAAAATGGAATAGTTTAAAAGATGCAGAATTTCTTTCGGCATTAATGCAGCAGGATATAAAAGTGCGTTTTTCAGAAAATGAACTCAGCTTTGGCGGCAATCAATTTGGTCGTGGGAGTTTGATTATTACGCGAAGTGACAATAAAGCCAACGCAGATTTCGATAAAATAACTACCGAAATAGCAAACAAAATGGGACGGCAGTTGTACGCTTCGCCAACGAGTTTTGCCGATAAATTAACCGATTTCGGGTCGCAGTATGTGCATTTAATTAAAAATAAAAGAGTGGCTATGTTGCAAGGTGAAGGCACTTCTTCATTGAGCTACGGTGCACTTTGGCACTTTTTTGAAACTCAGTTAAAATACCCCATAACCTCTATAAACACTAGCGATATTGGTAAAATTCAATGGAGCGATTACGATGTCTTGGTGCTTCCCAACGGAAATTATAAATCTATTTTAGATGAAAGTGCTTTTAAAAACTTGGAAGAATGGATTAATAAAGGTGGAAAAGTGGTGGCTATTGGCAATGCTTTAAAAGTTTTTGAAGATAAAGAAGGTTTCGAACTTAAAAAGAACGAAACTGAAAAAAGCGAAAAACAAAGTGACAGTTTAGGAAATATGGTGCCCTACGCGAATCGCGAAATGGAAAGCACGAAAAATTTTATTACAGGAAGCATTTATAAAATAACCCTAGATAATACACACCCATTGGCATTTGGCTATGATGATACTTATTACACGATGAAGCTTGGCAGCGATTCCTATAAATTTTTAAACGATGGTTATAACGTAGGCTTTATAAACGAACCTGAAAGTGTCTCTGGATTTTCAGGTGAAAAAGCTAAAAAAGCCTTACAAAACTCCATCGTTTTTGCAGAAGCTAAAAAAGGGAAAGGCAGCGTAATTTATATGGTTGACGATGTTTCCTTTCGCTCCTTTTGGCAAAATGGAAAGCTATTTTTAGCGAATGCAATATTCTTCGTTAATACGGGGAATTTCTAGGCATTTACTGAAAGTAGACGAATAAAACTACAAAGGACACAAAGGTTTTCACAGAGTGCACAAAGAAAACTTTGTGATCTTTGTGCCTCCTTTGTGTCCTTCGTGGTTAAACAGCCAATATTTCAAAGATTAATTTCTTTATCCAACTTCTATATTCAAAAAATAAAACTATTCTGCGTTTGGTTTCGGTACAACTACAGTAACATCTTCCGTTATAATTTCTGAAAGCAACTCGAGTTTCCCAGCTTCAAACAGCTCGTCAACTGTTTGCATATCTACCGATTCCCAAGGCTCTAGCTTGTAATTTTCGTAATCTACAAATCGTAGCCCGTTTACCATTCTTGGATTGATTGCTTTTCTAAAACGGATGCCTCCTTTGCCTGTATAAAATTTATATGCGAAATAATCTATCGTAAAATCATCCTTTGCAATCCAGTACATATAAACATCTTCGTGGTCAACGCCACCGCCGTTTTGTGCAAAGGTAACTTGAACTTCGTAATAATCTTTACCGTCAATTTCGGCTTCACCTACCAATTCTTTGTTTACGGCAGAATCGTTTAGACCGTAAGGCAATTGCACAAAATAATGTACAGAATTCAACGAGTTTGAATATTTGCTAACCGTAGAATCTGCCAAAGTGAGTTTAGTGCCATTTGCGAAACGCTCAAAACCGCTGTTGGTAAGCACATCGCGAGTTTCGCCTAACGAATCTGTAATGGTGCGTGTAAGTTCAAAAGCACCCTTATTTCTATGGCTGCTGTACTGTATATCGCGGAAAGTGAACTGTATTTTAGCAACGTCGTATTTACTTCCGCCAGCGTTTTCGATAGTCTTATCGATAATCTGCTGGGCGGTGAGTTCTTTTTTATCTTCTTTGCACGAAATGAAAATTATAAGGAAACCGATTAAAGTGAGGATTCGCATAGTTTATTTTTTTTATAAAGATACAAATGAAGTTGAGAATAGAAACGCAAGCTAATTACATTTCGAACAATCAGCCTCACCAACCAAACTCCCGTTTTCGTCAAACTCGTATTTGCAGCACAGACTAAACTTTTCTTTTAAAATATCTTTTGAGCGCCTAATTCGCGCTTTAACATTGGCAAGACTAACATCCAATATTTGTGCTGCCTCATCTTGTTTCTTTCCTTCTATATAAACCAATTCTACGGTTTTTTTATAAATGTCTGGCAGATCGTTAATAAATTTATCAAAGCAGCAGAGCGCATCTGATTTTTCTAAAACAACAACTTCCTCTTTAGCAACGGGGGCAACATATTTCGATTCACTTTTAAAATAGTTGGCAATTTCGTTTCGAGCAATTTGAAACACCCACGCCTTTACCTTTTCTTCATCTTTAATCTGCTCTAAGTTTTTATGGATTTTCAAAAAGGTATTTTGAAAAATATCGCCGGCTGCGGTTTCGTTTCTCACCTTTTTTAAAATGAAAAAATAAAGCTCTTCATTGAACGCATTCCAAATCTTCTCTGTTTCCATTATTCAAAAATAAAAACAAAGGTTGGCAATTACACCAACCTTTGCTAATTTAACAACAACTGCATTTGTTGCATTCACATCGTTCACAGGGACAGGCATTTGCCGCGCAGTCTTTGCAATTACACTTGGTGCAATCGCAATTGGTACATTTACAATTATTCATAAGTATAGTTTTTAACGTTTGTAGAGTAGACTGGAATTTTTGAAAAAGGATACATTTTAATTGTTTTTTTTTTGACGCAAGTGAAATTGCCTTCTTTATGTATTTTACAATTTGTAGCTTACGTTAATTTTTAGAAAAGTGCGACTAAAAGGAAACCTCTAATTATCAAATATCATAAAAGGTTTTAATAAGCGAGATAATTTGTCAGAAGTAGAATTCGTTCGGTTGGCGCTAAGATATTTTCTAATTTCATCTAGTTGTACAGAGGTAGTAATGGTTAGAAATTGAGAAAGATAAGTTGAAAATATAGGTGTTTCCATATCTTTATTAAACACTTCGTAAATATCGTGATGTCTTGTATCCTTCTTTATTTTATCTTCAAACAACCGCTCAACAATTCTTTTATCACCTTCTAAAACTTGAAAAAAATTATCGAAAGAATGCAGCAATATTCCACTTATTCCAGATGCATTATTAGCTTCTTCAGTAACTTTAAAAATATCTTTTATATCGTCAATTGTTGTGTTCTCCGCTGCTTTGCTCACATAACAAATAGTGTATAAACGTTTCATAAAGTGGTTTTTGGTTGGTTGTATAGCAAAATACAACTTTTTTTGATACTTGTTCCAGGCTCGTCAATTGCGGGTGTGTAACCAAAACGAAACGTAAATTAAAAGCCATTTCGATAAAGACAGGTTAAAATGGAAATTTGTGGTAACTCGTTGTAAATTCCGTCTTACCCTAAATTTCACTCGGCTACCTTTGTTACATCCCTTAAACTGAAGTTGCTTCTGAGTCGTGATCCCTGTTTCCCTTTAGTCCTGTTATAAAATAACATCGTTTTTACTTTTCAACCGCCAAATTCTTTTAACCAACTCTACCCAATTAACCCTGCTTTATTCAGTATTTTTGAACGTTATATTATTTATAAGAAAATATGCAGCACTATAAAGAAACACCAAATAACAAAGATAGGTCCAAGCCAAAAGTAACCATGGCTCAAGCTTTTAAAACCATAATTTGGCCGAGACGGAATTTGGTTTTTATCGGCTTGATTTTAATTGTAATTAGAAGCCTGTCTGGATTGATTTTGCCGTGGCAGAGTAAGGTTTTGTTAGATGAAGTGGTGCCAAATAAAGACCTAAACCAATTGTATGTATTAATTGCTATTGTAATTAGCGCCATAACTGTACAGGCAGTAACCTCGTTTTTATTAACCCGGATTTTAAGCGTACAAGCGCAATATTTAATAAGCGAATTACGATCTCAAGTTCAGAAAAAAGTGCTTTCGCTTCCCATTAGTTTTTTCGATAACACCAAATCTGGCGCCTTGGTTTCAAGGATTATGACCGATGTGGAAGGCGTTAGAAACCTAATCGGTACAGGTTTAGTGCAATTGGTGGGCGGTTCCTTTACGGCTATCGTTTCGTTAATTATTCTAATAAAACTAAATGCTTGGATGACGCTTTTTGTATTTGTGCCTCTGTCAATCTTTGGGTTTGTTGCGTTAAAGGCGTTTAAGTACATCCGACCGGTTTTTAGAACCCGCGGTAAAATTAACGCTCAAGTTACGGGCAGGTTGACGGAAACGCTTGCGGGGGTTCGCGTAATAAAAGCCTTTAATGCTGAAGAACAGGAAAATGTTGTTTTTGAAAAAGGAGTAGAAAAATTATATCAAAACGTAAAAAAGAGTTTAACGGCAACTGCTTTAATGACCAGCTCCTCCACCTTTTTAATAGGAATTGCAACCACCGGAATTATGGGCATTGGAGGTTATTATATGATGAATAGCGAAATGACTACTGGAGACTTCCTATTCTTCACCCTAATCCTCGGATTTATGATTGCGCCAATTGTTCAAATGAGCAATATCGGAAGTCAGTTAACCGAAGCTTTGGCAGGTTTAGATAGAACCGAAGAACTGATGAATATGACCGCCGAGGAGGACAACCAAAATAGAAATATTCAGCTGGAGACTATTAAAGGCGATATTGAATTCAACGATGTTTCTTTTTATTACGAAGAAGGCAAACAGATTTTGCACAACATTTCTTTTAATGCTCCGGCGGGCTCCGTAACTGCTTTGGTTGGTAGTTCCGGTTCTGGGAAATCTACTATTGCCGGGCTTTCAGCTACCTTTTTAACGCCGCAATTCGGGAAAGTAACTATCGATAATAAAGACTTATCGCAGGTTAAACTGAATAGTTACCGAAAGTATTTAGGAGTGGTTTTGCAGGATGAATTTTTATTTGAAGGCACCATTCGCGAAAACATTATGTTTCCACGACCCAATGCCACCGAAGCCGAATTGCTAAATGCGGTAAACGCAGCCTATGTAAACGAATTTACCGACAGATTTGAAGAAGGTTTAGATACCTTGATTGGAGAAAGAGGTGTTAAACTTTCTGGCGGACAAAAACAACGATTGGCCATTGCAAGAGCCATTTTAGCAAACCCGAAGATTATAATTTTAGACGAAGCCACTTCTAGTCTGGACACCCAAAGTGAAGCCTTAATTCAGAAGAGTTTGGCCGAATTAATTAAAGACCGAACCACTATCGTTATCGCCCACCGTTTAAGCACAATCAAAAAAGCAGACCAAATTTTAGTGATTGAAGCCGGCCATATAGTAGAACGCGGTACCCACGATCAATTAATTGCTGCAGAAGGTAGGTATTATGAGTTATATACGTATCAGGCTAAGATTTAAGGGATAAGTAGATAAAAGTGCATGGGAGCCGTCCATGGCAGCGGAGTAGTATGTCGTTAGACATTCAATATGGGTAGGAAAATAGAACCCCATCAAAATCCAAGTCTGCCACGGTAAGATAGGGTGGGGGTTTCAGAAATAATCAATATTTATGAGACAACAATGATTACAGTCCTTTTTATATCATTTTTTACTTGTTTTATTTCAAATCCATTCCGTTTGATACTCCATATCTAATGGTTGGTAGTTGATATATTGAACAATTCTCGGTTTAGTTGATGTATTAGGACTACTTCCGTGAGGCAAGCATTGATTCCAAATAATAAAGTCGCCGGCTTTCGCACCAATCGGTTTTTTATTGAACTGGTTTAATAAATTATTGTCCCTTGGGTTTTCATCTTTCCCCAACTGATTTAACCATGCTTCAATATTTTTATGAAATCCAGGTATTACTGTAAATGCGCCTTGATTTTCATCTGTATCGCACAAGTATAAAAGCCCTTGTAAACCAAAAGGAATAGGTTTTTTTAAACTAACATCCCAATGCAAGTTTGGCCCGGGGAATTTATAAAATTTTGTCTCTGGCGGATTAAAACTTACTCTATCCATACTTACCAATAAATCTTTTCTATTCCATAATTGTTGATATGCAAGTCGGATTCTCTCTGAAAACCTATTGCGATCTAATATAGGCGAATTGAATAACTGGATCATAATTCCCTGTTTAAGAGGGTGATCAGCATACCAAGTGCTTGGGTCAGAATTATTTGCACCAATCGTATCATAAATCAGGTTGATGGTTTTCTCACAATCTACTTTTGGAATTGCGTTCCTCAAAATAATATATCCGTCTTTTTCCCATTGCTCAAGTTCTGATTGACTAAATACTTTTTCTTCAGCGCGTAATTCGCAACTATATTTACCGCTAACAATCGCATTGAATTGTTCAATAATTGGTCGCGATATTCTGCCATTTTCTACAATCCAATTTTCAAACTCATCAAAACTATCATTGGAGTTCATTAAATATTTTATTGTAGGCTCGATTCCAATGCCCAAGGCATTAAAAACACCGTTTATATATGTCCATTCTATCTTTTCGGCTTTAGCAGGGTTAATTTTTAATTGTTGATGATATTGCCATATTTTTTTTAAATAATACAATCCAATTCTTCCTTTGTCTGTAATCTTTATTTCTCTCTGGTCTAACATGATTTTGTGTTTATCCTTGTCTATTTCGTTCGCTAAAAATAGTATAAAACATCCAATATAACCGCGTAGCGGGATTCACGCCCCGGCTTTTCTACTTATAACAAACCTAAGATTTATAAAATTTCTTTCGGATTTTGCACTTTCCCACTATTGTATTTATACTTTATCGTGACAGGTGCTCCCGCGTTCTGTTACTTTGTTTGTAGTAAATTTATTTCCGAAAGTTCTTGTCCGATTTGATGAATTCCGCTCAAAATTTTCTCAGTCTGTTTGGCTGAAGGTTTTTTGTGCCCTTGTAC
>NZ_JAIRBA010000038.1 GCF_022008365.1 Aequorivita vitellina | reverse complement strand
ACAAAGTCTTCAATGCCCGTAAGATCGCTGATGTTTAGGGAATTAACCAACAATTCGGTTACCGTGTTTATGTTTGCCGTAAGCACTTGTCCATTGTTTGGTACCCCATCGCCCATGCCGTTCTGTTCTAGGTAGTTTTCAAAATTGGGATCGGGAATTGCCGTGTATTGAGCGAAAACAGACGTGCTGTAAATAAAACAGCCAATAATCAATATATATTTCATAACTGTTTATCTTTTAGTGTTCAATGACCAATTGTTTTACGATAAGTTCGCCATTCTCATAAAAATGAAGAAAATATAGCCCTTCATCCAGACTTGAAGTATCAAGGGTCTTGAGTACATTGGTCTGTGCGTGCGCCTTATTGCTCATCACAAAGATCAAAGAAGCTAGAAGCAAGAAGTAAGAAGTAAGAAGTAAGAAGTAAATTTTTTCATGATTTGGGCCATATAAAATTAATAGTTCTTAAAGATACGTTAAAATTCTATAAATATCAATTTTATTTAATGAAAAAAGGAGCCTGTTACGGCTCCTTTTCACTTCAAATAAATACTTTAAAAAACTACCAAATACGAACCCTGTCTTCAGGTGCAAGGTACATTGGGTCGCCTTCTTTAATATCAAAAGCTTCGTAAAAAGCATCAACATTTAATAAGGGTTGAGTAGCACGCACCATACCCGGAGAATGTGGATCTGTTTTTACTTGGTTACGCAATGCCTCGTCGCGCGATTTTGTGCGCCATACTGTGGCCCAGCTCATAAAAAAGCGTTGCTCTGGTGTAAAGCCGTCTATGTTATCTGGGCGTCCGTTTTCTTTAAAGAAACGCTGTAAGCCATCGTATGCGCCAAGTACGCCGCCAAGATCGCCGATGTTTTCACCTAAAGTGAATTTACCATTAATGTAAACACTATCCAAAACTTCTATATTGCTGTATTGCGCTGCAAGCTTATCGCCGCGCTCGGTAAAGTTTTTAAGGTCGGTATCTGTCCACCAGTTCACCAAGTTTCCGTTGGCGTCAAAACGGGAGCCGCTATCATCAAAGGCGTGTGAAATTTCGTGGCCTATTACTGCACCAATTCCACCGTAGTTTACGGCTTCGTCTGCTTTGTAATCGTAGAAAGGTGGTTGAAGAATTGCCGCAGGGAAAACGATTTCATTGTTGAACGGATTGAAATACGCATTCACTGTTTGTGGGCTCATGCCCCATTCGGTACGATCTACGGGCTCATCAATTTTTTCAAGATTGTCTTTTAATCCCCAAGTTTGTACGGCAACCATATTGTCATAATAGGTATTGCCCGTTTTCACTTCCATAGAAGAATAATCTTTCCATTTGTCTGGATACCCAACTTTTACGGTGAATTTGTCAAGCTTTTCGTTCGCTTTTACTTTGGTGCTGTCGCTCATCCACGTTAAAGCGTTAATGCGGTCTTTATAAGCTGCTATTACGTTTGCAATCATTTTTTCGGCCTTTTCTTTTGCTTCTGGGGGGAACATTTCATCTACGTATAGTTTTCCCAAAGCTTCGCCCACACTTCCGTTAACGGTTGCAAGTGCGCGCTCGTTTGCAGATTTTTGCGTTTTGGTGCCTTTTAGTGTTGTGTCGTAAAAAGCGAAATTTGCTCTGTCAATTTCTGTGGTTAACATGCCGGCAGAATTGTTTAAAGTAGCCCAACGCATTACGGTTTTCCAAGTATCAAAATCTGGCTTCGCGAACATTTGGTTTAATGTTTCCATATATTTTGGCTGCATCACGATAACGGTATCCATTTCTTTGGTAATACCCATCCCTTTAAATGTTTCTTTCCAATTAAGCTGAGGTAACATTTTTTGAAGTTCGTCAATACTACGTGGATTGTTGAAATTTCTAAAATCGCGACTTGCAACTTTATCCAATCTTGGCTCGGCAAGTTTAGTTTCAAAAGCAAGAATCGTTTCAGCTTGTTTACGGGCAGACTCTTCAGAATCGCCTAAAAATTGAAGCATTCTTGTAATATGATCTACATACTGCTCCCGTATTTTTACCGAAGCAGGATCTGTATTTGTATAAAAATCGCGATCGGGAAGTCCTAAACCGCCGGGCGTAATATACGCCGAGTTCATTGCACTATTGCTTGGGTTTGAAAAAGCTGCAAGACCCAAAAATGGTTGCGAAACAGCAACCGCATCTTCACTCATTACTTTTTGAAAATCGGCCATGCTAGTGATAGCGGCAATTTTTTCGAGTGCAGGTTTTAACGGATCAATGCCAGCTTTATTTCTTGCAACCGTGTCTAGCTGAGATTCATAAATCATCAATGCTTTTGCTTGGTCTGTTTCAGGCGCGTATTTTCCGTCTTTCTTTGCTTTTGCCAAAATGTTTAGCATATCGGCATCGGTCTTTTTTCTTAGAATGGTAAACCCTGCCCAACTAGTTTGGTCGTCCGGAATCTCGTTGTTTTTCATCCAGTTTCCGTTTACATAATTGTAAAAATCGTCTTTCGGACTTACGGTGGTGTCCATGTTTGCAAGGATAATTCCGTGTGGTTCTGCGTCTGTTACAGCCACATCGGTTTTTTCTTTACAAGCGGTTGCGGCTACAGCAATAACTGCAAAAGCTACAACAGGTTTTAAAAAATTAGTCTTCATTGTATGGTTTTAGATTAAAGTATTTGTTGATTTAAATTTATGCTGAAAATATAAGTTGCTTTTTCTGTGTAATTGTTACACTTTCTTCTTTTTATCTTGAAGTTCCAAGTTTATAATTGAGTCTTTAGCACGCTGTTGTTTCTTCAATTCGTTTTCTTCATCTTCTTTTCGTAGAAAATCTATTTTGTCTTTTTGAAATTTCTCGTTAAGCTGAACAATCAAATCTTTTACTGCCCAATTCATTTCTTTTAATGAATTTTCAACTTTTAGCGAATCGATTGTCGCTTGGTGCGAAGCCTGAAAAAGAAGCGCAGTGCGGGTTTTTAATACCAGCAAGCGACTGTGGATAGGTTTTGTATCTAAGGTATCAGGAATTTTTTTATAAAGCGAATCGGCGTATTCTTGTAAACGTTCAGATCGGTTTCGTAAATCTTGGTAATTATTTCCGTTTGCATTTTTCGCTTCGGCTAAAAAATCTTCTAAAACGCCCCAATGCACTGCTTGTTTTTTGGCAGGTTCAGAAAGCTGTGGGAAAGCATAATTTTTATCGCCAAAAATTATAGACGCGTCGTTATTTGGGGTCTCGGTTTTGTTTTCTTCGGAACTATTTCCGCAGGAAAAAGCAAACGCAATAACTATTAAAAGTGGAATTATAAACTTCATAAAAAATAAAAGAAGCACAAAGATACTGGTTATTAACCAAATGGCATATATAATTTTTTAATGCTGAAAGAACTGATTATATGTATATTTACACTTCATTTTTTGAAAAAACAAACCAATGAAAAAGCGGATTCTAATTATAGGTGCCTGCGGCCAAATAGGAACAGAATTAACTATTTACTTACGCGAAAAATTCGGGAGCCATAAAGTAATTGCTAGCGATATTCGCGAAGGCGAAGCAACGTTGATGCAAAGTGGCCCTTTTGAAATTTTAGATGCCATGGATTATGAAGCTGTACAGGAAATTGTAATCCGTTACGAAATAACCGACGTTTATTTAATGGCTGCAATGCTGTCTGCTACTGCCGAAAAGTTTCCGATGAAGGGTTGGAATTTAAATATGAATTCGCTTTTTCACGTTCTAAATTTGGCAAAAGACAAAAAGATAAATAAAATATTTTGGCCTTCAAGTATTGCCGTTTTTGGCCCAACTACGCCTAAAAATGATACCCCGCAACGCACTGTGATGGAGCCGAGCACCGTGTACGGAATTAGTAAACAAACGGGGGAGCGCTGGTGCGAATATTACAACAAACGATATGGGGTAGATGTGCGTAGCATTCGTTACCCGGGGCTTATTAGTTACAAAACCCTTCCGGGGGGCGGCACTACAGATTATGCGGTAGATATTTATCACAAAGCATTAAAACACAAAAAATACATCTGCTTTTTAAATGCTGAAACTACGTTGCCAATGATGTTTATGGACGACGCAATTAAAGCCACCGTAAATATTATGGAAGCTGAAAAGGAAAAAATTAAAACGAGAAGCTCCTACAATTTATCTGGAATGAGTTTTAATCCTGAAGAAATTACCGCAAGTATTCAAAAACACATTCCCCAATTTAAAATAAGTTACGAGCCAGATTTTCGCCAAGCCATTGCAGACAGCTGGCCGCAAAGCATTGATGATAGCGAAGCACACAACGACTGGGGATGGAAAAGCGAAATTTCATTAGACGAAATGACCGAAATTATGCTCACGAATTTAAAGGATACCTATTAATTATTTTTCTCAAACTCTACCTCTAAAATATTTGCAGTACCATTTTTGCCTTCGTTTGAAATGTAAAGAGTGCCTTCTGGTGCAAAGGTAATTCCTTCTGGTTGCGGGAAAGATTCCTTATATAATTTATGTAATCTTAACGGTTTTCCTAAGCTGTCCATAATTAACATCTGCGGATTTTTGCCTTCCAAAACATAAAAACTACCGGTTTTAGGATGAATTGCCATATCTGAAGGATAGAAATTTGAGGTAGATTCTACATCGTCATCTGCATCTTCCGATTTAAAAATTGAATGGTCCAACGGAATTTTTAGTATAGGCAGCGACTGCGTGGTTTTTGTGTCTAAGTTAAACGCATAAATGCCTTTGTAATTACTGCTATTTGGGTCTTTGTCTTTTACTGTAAAGAGCAATCTATTTTTGAGCGTGTCGGCAACTAACGATTCCATATTGTTTTTTCCAGAAAA
Source organism: Aequorivita vitellina (assembly GCF_022008365.1). Lineage (GTDB taxonomy): Bacteria > Bacteroidota > Bacteroidia > Flavobacteriales > Flavobacteriaceae > Aequorivita > Aequorivita vitellina. The sequence goes on along the minus strand of NZ_JAIRBA010000038.1, from coordinate 21,993 downwards.
CGGGAGTTGAAAATTTTTTGTTTCAAAATTTGGGCTTAAATAGTTTTCTACTTCATAAAGACGTCCGCTGCTTTCCATGACATACGCATTGTTAAATGCGGTGGTGAGTCCTTCATAATCGCCAGATTTGCCAAAATTTATCTTTTTTTCAACAAGATTTGTGTTGAGGTTATAGATAAATATTATACCATCCTCGTCTTGAACACAGGCAATTTTATCTTCAGCAATCCACCGAATGGCAGATATTTCATTTAAAGCTATTGGCATATCCCACTTGCGAATAATAGTATAGGTTTCTTCTTCCAAACGTGGGTTAAGGGCTGGATTTTCAAAAGCGTACCACAGAATTCCTACAAAGGCAAGCACTCCAACAATTATAAAAAATGCAATTCTATTTTCTTTCATAATTCAATTTATAATATAAGCGTATAAATTAAAGGAAATAATGCTGGACACTCCTTAAAATTTTGATAAAAAAGCAATGAACTTTGAGAAGTGAATTTTTGAAGCATTAGCGATTTTCAACAGTCTCAAATTTTACAAACAAATATAAAATACTTTGTGATCCCACCAGGACTCGAACCTGGATCTAGAGTTTAGGAAACTCCTATTCTATCCCTTGAACTATGGGACCAAAGGTTTTTAATTTTATTGAAAACTTAAAATCTTAAAAAGTGACATCAAATTTAAAAATTTTTAATCTGTTTGAAGTTATTCTGAAATAGTATCTCGTTGAAGTTGATTGAAAATAAAAAAACAGGTTCAGTTAAACTTGAACCTGTTCTGTTTTAATTGAGTATGCTTTGAAGTAGGATTCTAAAATTTAAAATTACGCTTCACAACTTGCACAGTCTTTTTTCTGTGCGAACTTTTGGGCGGCATTCATACTGTGTTGGTAATACAATGATTTTAATCCCAGTTTCCAAGCAGTAACGTGTATTTTGTTTATCTCTTTCACCGGCATTTCAGGATGCACAATTATATTAACCGATTGACCTTGGTCAATGTGATTTTGACGGTTGGCGGCTTGGTAAATTAAATCCATTTGATCTATTTCCGAATAGGTTTTAAACACGTCTTTTTCTTCATCGGTCAAGAAATCGAGATGCTGAACAGAGCCGTCGTAATCGCGAATGTTTCGCCAAACTTCTAAAGTGTTCATTCCTTTTTCGTCCAGTAATTGCTCTAAAAAAGGATTTTTAATAGTAGTCTTTATTTTGGCAATATCCTTCACATAAACATTAGACCAAATAGGCTCAATACCCTGCGAAACTTGGCCAAGAATAAAAGCCGAGGAAGTAGTTGGTGCAATAGCATTAAGCGTGGCATTACGTCTGCCGTAGCCTTTTAGAACTTTCGGTTCGCCAAATTTTTCAGCTAATTCTTCTGAAGCTTTATATGATTTTTCTTTAATAATTCTAAATATTTCAGAGTTTAAATCGTACGCTTTTGCACTGTTTAACGGAAGCATTCTAGATTGTAATAACGAATGCCAACCTAAAACACCAAGTCCGAGAGCGCGGTTGTCTTTGGCAAAGTTGTAGGCGCGTTCCATAAACAGGAAGGTTTGTCTGTCTTCTCTGCTTTCAGAATCGCGGTATGCTTCTAATTTTTCAACAAATTCAGTAATAACTGCATCTAAAAAATAGACCATTGTTTCAACGGCATCTGTGTCTTTCCACTTGTCGTAATGCAATAGGTTTACCGAAGAGAGTACGCACACAAACGACCAGTCGTCATTGGAAGGCAGCATAATTTCGGTGCAAAGATTGCTGGCATAAATAGGTAGATTTTTATCCTTATAAACATCTGCTGCTCCGTTGTTAGCATTGTCTTTATAAAATATATACGGGTAGCCCATTTCGCCTCTTCGCTGCAGCACTTTCGCCCAAATGGAGCGTTTTTTTTCATCGCCAGCAATCATTTCTTCCATCCATTGGTTGGTTACAGTAACGCCGTGGGTTAACTCTTGAATTGGGTTGCCTTCCGTTCCAATTTCCAAAAACTCCATAATATCTGGATGTTCAACCGGTAAATACGGAGAGAAACGTCCGCGTCTCACAGAGCCCTGACTTACAACATCTACCATAGATTCAAACAGCTGCATAATGTGAACCGCGCCCGAAGCTTGCCCGTTGTTTTTAACCTCAGCTCCGCGATGACGGATTTTCCCGAAATACCCTGAAGTTCCTCCGCCAAGTTTAGACATCATTCCTACTTCAGATTGCGTGTACAGAATATTGCCCATATCGTCGTCTATATGCGACCCGAAACAACTAATGGGAAGTCCTCTTTTTTTACCGAAATTAGACCAAACTGGGGATGCTAAAGAGAAAAATCCTTGCGACATATACCCGTAAAATTTATCTGAATATCCTGGAATGCCCAGTATTTGTTCAGCTCTATCGGCTATTTCGCGAATGCGTTCTTCTGCAGTTACACCCGGAGATAGGTAGCCCGAAGCAAGAAAATTTCGGCTGTGTTCTGTAAGCCATTCAAAGCCTTGCGATTCATTTTTTTCCGTTTGATGAAGCGCTTCTTTTCGAGCGTTTACAAGTGGGTTGGTTTCAGAATTTGTTTGTGTGGTCTGTGTGTCGAGGTTTAGATTTTGATCGTTCATTTAAAAAAGGTCATCACTGGTTATACTTTGAGTTCTTTTGCTATAATTGATAGAGCGTTTTACGAAGAAATCGCCGTGCTTGGTGCCGATAATTTCATCGTCAAACCATTCAGTTTGCCCTAAAAGGGTTTCGTCTATTTCAAATATTTTTTCAATTCCTATACTTTCCAACGAGTTGTTGAAACGGTTTTTTATAAATTCATTTACAACGGCTTTTGGCAGGAAGTCTAGTTCGCCATCTTCAAATATCCAATCCACGATTCTGCTCTCGGCAGTAAATGCTTCTTTGCATATTTCCTGAATCATACTGTTGTAGCCTTCATCAAACCATTCTGGATTTTCGTCTTTGATAATTTTAATAATATCAATTCCAAAATCACCGTGAATCTGTTCTTCTTTTGAAGTAGCCTCCACAACATTTGAAATTCCTTTCAGCATGTTTTTATGCTTGTTGAAGGCCATAATGATTAAAAACTGGGAGAATAAAGAAACGTGTTCAATAAATAGGGAGAACAATAAAATAGACTCGGCATATTCTTTATTGTCTTCGCTTTTGGCATTTTTAAGAGCGGTTTCTAAGTAGTGAACCCGCATCATAATTACCGGTTTTTTCTTTAGATTTTTAAATTCTTCGTTCAACCCCAATATTTCGAGTAAATGCGAATACGCATCGTGGTGGCGCACTTCACTTTCGGCAAAAGTGGCGCCAACAGAACCAATTTCGGGTTTTGGCATTCGGTGGTAGATATCGCCCCAAAAACTCTTTACAGCAACCTCAATTTGCGAAATGGCAAGCATGGTATTTTTAATAGCACTCTGCTCCACATTTGTTAAGCGGGTTTTAAAATCTTGAATGTCGCTTGTAAAGTTAAATTCGGTATGTATCCAATACGAATGGCGGATGGCTGGAACGTATTCGTAAAGTGCGGGATATTCGTATGGTTTTAAATTGATGCGTTTTTCAAATATGTTTAGTTTTCGCTTTTGGGTTTGCTGATTTCTATAGAGGATGTAGCCCTTTGCCACGTCAAAAAAACTAGCTTCCATCAATTTTGTTTCCACGAGGTCTTGTACTTCTTCAACAGTAGGAATATACTTATCGTCTTGTCTTTTTCTGTCTAAAAGTGCCTCATAAACTTTTTCTGAAATACTCTGGGCATCTTCCAAATCACCGTGTTTGGCAGCGGTCATTGCTTTTAAAATTGCATCTGTAATTTTCTGTAAATGAAAGAGTTTGGTAGTGAAATCTCTTTTAATAACGTGGGTAATTTCCATGGTAATGCGAACTAAAAATTAAAAATAAATATGAAGTATAAAGATTAAAATTATATCAATGTCTTTTCATCCAACCATAATTATGTTGTTAAATGATTATCAACAATTTTAAAATATTTGGAAAGAATTGATTGCCAAATTGTTTGGGAATCCCGATAAATTATGGAGCTGCAATAGCTTTTCAGAAAGTATTTTTTTTACTTTTTGAAGCCTTGCTTTTAGTATGTGTGAAGCTTTTGAAGAAAATTATGGCATTGCTATCTTGCCATTTTCAATTAGTTATTAGGTGTGTTCATTAACTATTTTTGTTTTAGCCTATTGCGAAGCATGCATAACACACCTAATTCTTCTTTTGAAAGGCTTTCGGTGTTTTTGAGTAATTTGTTTATTTCTTTTTCAAAAAACTTCAATGTTCTGCCTTGTGTATAATCTTCTATTATTCTAGGGTCTATATACGAGTTGCGCGCTACGGCCGGGGTATTACCGAGTGTTTCAGAGACTCGGTTAACGGCTTCTTTTATATTTTTATCTAATAATTCTTGATCTTCTTTAGCTACCACCCCAAGTTCATCTAGTGCAATTGCGGCTATCATAGTTCCTGCCCAAGTTCTAAAATCTTTTGCGGTAAACTCATCGCCCATTACTTCGTGAATATAATTGTTTAGGTCGTCGCTTTTTATATTTACAATCGTATTATTTTCGTCTATGTATTTAAAAAGTTCATAACCTTGCAAGGTGTCCATTTGTTGAACAATGTGCGCCAATTTTTTATCCACGATGTGCTTTTCTTGCTCTTTGCCAGATTTACCGTTGTAGCTAAAAATAATCTCGTCTCCCTTAATTGTTAAGTGTTTTGATCGTAAAGTTGTTAAGCCGTAGGTGTCATTTTCTTTTGAATAGGCTTCATTTCCGGGTCTAAAAAAAGCAGCTTCCAACAATCTAAGCATGGTAGCCATTGCTTTTTCTCTATTAAGTTTTCTTTTTCGCAAATGCTGGCCGGTTACTCGCCGCATATGTTCTAGTTGATCTGCAAAATCAATAATTCGATCAAATTTTTTAGAATTTTGTTCTGTTATATAGTCGGGGTGATAAATGTATTGCTTGCGGTCTTTGTCATCACGCCCAGTAACCAGAAGATCTGCATTTTGGTTTTCACTTATTTCTACATTTGTCCAAGCAGGTGGAATAACTAGCGATTTTATCCAAGCTTTTATTTTCTTGTCTTTAACGGTATTGCCATTTTCATCTTTATAAGTAAATCCTCGGCCGTGTTTTTTTCTGTAATACATTAATTTTTTCTTTAAAAATAAAGCAAAAACACACTGGCTGCTAAAAATTTATATTCTTCTTAAGATATTTTAAATAGCGAGCTTAAAAGAGGGGGCGAAATTTCATGCAAGTTCGAAGAATAATTTAACTATACCCATAATAAAATCACCCGTTTTTAATAAATTGCAGAGAGCAAAATTATTGATTAGACTTTTTGTTAGACTTGCCAAAAACACAAAAGCCTCTACATTTCTGTAAAGGCTTTGTCTAACTGTGCTCCTCCTCTTGGGCTCGAACCAAGGACCCTCTGATTAACAGTCAGATGCTCTAACCAACTGAGCTAAGGAGGAATTTTGCGTTAGCGGTTGCAAATATATGTCTATTTTTTAATTCCATCAAAATAAAGTTGAAACTTTATTGGTTTTTGTTTTCAATATTTTTTTAACTCAAGACAAATGATGGATTTATAGATCCTCTAAAGCTTTTAGTAGCGCAATGTTTGACGGAGATTGACTTTTACTGAGAATTGCTTTGGCTTCGGAAATATTGTTTTTTCGCAGCAGTGTAAGTGCTAAATAGTGTTTTGCTTCTTCAATAAATACACTTTCAGAATTTTGTTGGGCGAGTAGCAGGTATTTTTCTGCCTGCCTTGGATTGTTGTTCGCTAAGTTTGCTACACCCAGAAAATATACCAAAGTGTCATTAGTGGGGTTAGCGGCGTAAAGCGGTTCCCAACTTGCGATGGCATCGGTATAGTTTTTACGTTTGTAGTTTACCATTCCGAAGTAAAAATTGTAGTTTGCGGTTGTTCCCATAGTGGTAGGAAGTCCGGGGTCTGGTTTAAAATTTTCAGCAAAAACGCGTTCAGCCGAATTTTCATGAAAGAAAATAGCCCAACTGCTTACCGCAATTAATATTAGTACAGACGCTGCCAATGCTAGACGCCCGCGCGACATCCAATTACTGTAAGACAAGTCTTCTATTTCTTTATGAAAATCTTCGAGTAAATCTTTAATATTTATTTCTTCAGCACTCTCCATCATGGTTTTTTGCTCTTCTACTTTTTGTTTAAAATTAGTAGAAAGATTCATCTTTTCATTAAACTCAGCGAGTTCTTTAGCTTCGAGGTTTCCTAATAAATAAGCGTCTATCAAATCTTGGTTTTCTTGAGGGTTTTCTTTGTTATTATTTGTTTCCATTGGGGATAGTTTGGGTCATTTTCTTTAATTGCTCTTGGCACCTGTACTTTGCATTGCGTGCTGAGGCTTCATCTATCTTCAATATTTGGGCAATTTCCTTATATGTTCTTCTTTCAAAATAAAACAGCTTAAGCAGTGTTTGGCACCGATCGCCAAGATTGCTAATGCAGTCCATAATTAATTTTATTTTATGATTTTTATGGTCATCAATTTCAAAATTGGGCTCGTCATATTCAATTTCACGATTTATAAAAGTTGTATTCTTGTATTTAACCGAACGCAGGTGATCTAACCATTTGTATTTTGCAATCTGAAATAAATATCCATTAATCATGTTTGGTTTGTTGGCAGAAAACCGATTGTTTTTAATATTTCGCCACATGGCTATAAATGCCTCTTGATAAACATCTTTTGCCTGTTGCTCATTACCACTGTTTTTAAGTATATAACGCCGTACTTTCGGGAAATTGACTACATATAATTTCTTTAAAATAGCGGTGTCATTCTGCTTAATGAGCGAAATGACTTTATTGAATGGCAATTCGTTAAAATTTATTCCGTTTCTCTTTTGCATTGGTTATAAATCAATACAGAAAGATACGATTAATAAACTTTTTTTCAATTTTTTTTAACAATTTCGGGTAAACGGATGTTTTTTCGTGTTGAAAAGAACTAATCTGCCATCCAATTATTGTGTAATTGTCTTAAAATATTTTGTTGCCATTTTAAACACATCGTGATTGCGCGGAAAATGTCATCAAAAAAATTCAAAAAAAAATACTTCGCTGGAATGCCGAAGTATTTTTCTTAAAATTAATTACAGGTTATTCAAATAACCAGCGATAGATATCGTTTCCGTTGGCAAAGAGTACCAAGGCAATTAGTATGAAGAAACCTACCATTTGGGCGTATTCCATAAACTTGTCGTTCGGTTTTCTGCCAGTAACAATTTCGTACATTAAAAACATTACGTGCCCACCGTCCAAAGCGGGAATAGGTAGTATGTTCATAAACGCCAAAATTATTGAGATTAATGCGGTGGTTGCCCAAAAGCTCTGCCAGTCCCAAACACCGGGGAACAAGTTGCCAATAGCACCAAAACCACCAACTTGTGTCGCTCCTTTTTTAGTAAAAACGTATTTAAACTGTGCCACGTAATCTCTTAACGTATTATACCCAAACCCAAAACCACCAACGATGCTTTCGCCAAGGGTATAATCTATTTTGGTTTGACCAAGTTGCGACCTAAGTTCTTTATTTGAAAAAGTAACACCAAATGTTCCTTTGTCGTCAGGAATAATTTTTAAAGTATCTAGCTGATTGCCTCGAGCTATTACCACAATATTTTCATTGCCTTTATTGGCTTCCGCGATTTGCTGAAACTCATCGAGATATTGAACATCTTGACCATTGATTGAAATTATTTTGTCTGATACTAAAACACCAGCCTTTTGCGCTGGATAGTCTGCCCATACTGAATCTATAACTGTGCCTTGTCGCGGCGTAAAGGCAGGCATAATACCGCTTTCAAACATTTTTGAACCTGCATCTTCGGGAACATCTACAATTTCGGTACTTCCGTCGGCATGTCTAACTTCCACTTTTGAAACATCGCGAACAAAAATATATCGGTTTATTTCCAGTATATCTTCCAACGGTTCTCCATTGATACTTAAAATCTGATCGCCATCCTGAAAGCCGTATTCTTTAAATTGTTCGGTAACGGCAAAACCTTGGGGAAGATCTTCGTTTGTGGTAATATTTTGTCCGTAGAAATATAGAATACCCATATAAATAACGAAACCAACAATAATGTTTACTGTAACCCCGCCGAGCATAATTATTAATCGTTGCCAAGCTGGTTTGCTTCTAAATTCCCACGGCTGCGGTGGCTGTGCCATTTGCTCTTTGTCCATGCTCTCGTCTATCATTCCGGAAATTTTCACATAACCACCCAAAGGAAGCCAGCCAATTCCGTAAACCGTTTCACCTATTTTCTTTTTAAAAAGTGAAAATTTAACATCAAAGAAAAGATAGAATTTTTCTACACGAGTTTTAAAAAGTTTGGCCGGAATAAAATGTCCTAATTCGTGAAGCACGATTAATAAAGACAAACTTACAAGTAGTTGTATAGCTTTTACAGCAAATGGAGTCATAGGTTTTTAACTAGAAATTTTTAATAAAAGGCTTCAATTTTAAAGCGTTGTAGCCAAAATTGAGCCTGCAATAATAGTATTTAATATTTTTCTGCGCCGCTAAATAACCAACGGGTTCAGTAAAAAATCGCACAAAAATACTGTTTTAGAACGTGCAAAAAAAATAAGCGGGTATGTTCCCGCTTATTTATGATGTATTTAAGATTTTTATGAAAGATAAATTAGCCGCCAATTCACAATTATTAATACAGAATATTCGTGAATTCGTAGTGAGCTACAACTATTTTTTTACAATAGTTTTATTGATTATGCCTTCGGAAGTTTCTAAACGTAGAAACAAAATTCCATTTGCAAATTTTGAAACATCCACAGTTCCCGAAAAAGCTTCAGAATATAAGACTTGTCCCAAAGCATTAAAAACTTCAACTTTTTTAACGTTTAAAGAAGCTGGCTTTTCAAGATTGATGATTCCCGAAGTAGGATTGGGATAAAATACAATTTGCTGTTCTAATACAAAATCTTCATTACTTAAAACCACATTGTTGTTTTTTGAAATAATATCGTACTCGGGGTCAAAATTAACGTTTCTAACTTCGAAGTTTACAGTAGGTTGATAGGTTTGGTTGTTTGTGGTATTGTCTAAAACAATGTCTAAAACTTCGCCTTGCGTACCGTTAATTCGCAATGGAACGGGTGCTTCAAAATAGGAAACCGAAGAGTGACTTTGCGTCTGCGAAATTTTTACATTCATACTTCCAGATTCAACTTGATTCCACTGAATGGTATAGCGCGGATAGCCTTCGCCGTACACCCAATCATCAAAAAATTCGGAAAGATTGGCCCCACTGGCAGCTTCCATATTTCGTATTAAATCGCCTGTTTTGGCATATCCATAAGCAAGCTCGGGATCTGCTAAATAATCTTTTAAACCTTGATAGAATACGGCGTCGCCCAACTTTTTACGTAGCATATGTAGCACCATCGCCCCTTTGTTATAAGTTAATCTACTACTAAAAATTCGGTTCACAGAAGTAGTGTCTTGAGCGGGAATATAAACAGAGCCATCAGTGTAATTGGTAATTGAAGAAATTTTATCTTGTCTCCACGATCTAAAGTCTGCATCTCCGTCAAAATCTTCAACGACCAGGCCAGACAGATAGGTTGCAAAACCTTCATTTAGCCAGATATCTTGCCAGCTACCACACGTAACTTTATCGCCAAACCACTGGTGAGCAAGCTCATGTGCAATTAGTCCACGACCAAGGCTACCCATAAACGAAACTGTGGTGTGTTCCATTCCGCCACCCCAACCAAACTGGGCATGTCCATATTTTTCGCTAGCGAAGGGGTAAGGCTCAAAAAGATTTGAAAACAAATTCATAATATCTACCGTAACTGGCGTGCGCGATTGTGCGTATGCAAGATCTTCGGGGTAGACGTAATTAATAATTTCAAACGGATTTCCGTTGTTTGCTACGGTATGCGAATAGACCGAATAATTGGTAACTGCAATGGCAATTAAATACGCTGGAATAGGATATTGATGCCTAAAGTGTGTTGTTTTAGTGCTGCCATTTATAGTTTGGCTAAGCTCTAAACCGTTAGCGACGGCAACATATTCTTCGTTTGAAGGATTGAAACGCGGTGTGGTAATGTACACATCAATCATATCAATTTTATCGTTTAAGTCTTGTTTGCAGGGCCACCACGCTTTTGCACCAAAAGGTTCCGAAAGTGTCCACATAACGGGGTCACCATTGTGTGTATCTGTTTCAAAAGAACCAAAACCTGAACTAACCGGATTGCCCGAATAACTCACAGACAACGAATCTAAAACCCCTTGTGTTTGCATTTGCGGCAGGGTTATAACAACTTCGTCATCGTTGTTTTGAGCAAAGCTTAGCGGTGTTCCGCGTTGGGTTACTTGCGAAACCGTCATATTGTCCACAAGTTCGAAGGTTACAGTGGTAAGGTCTTCTTTCGCCACAAAATGCGAAGTAACTGTTCCAGTTATAAAAGCCTGCGCAGGATCTACTGTAAATTCTAATCTGTGGTATTTAAGGTCGTAATTTCCGGTGTTCATATTTACAGGTTTCCCAAACCACCCTGTTGCCGCTTTCGCTTCGGCTTCGCTGATGTCTTCAGATTGAAAATTTTGTGAAAAGGAAAGAAGAGAAATTAAAAATAATGCGGGGAGTAATAATGCTTTCATGAGATAATAATTTAATTATTAACTTCATAATTTGACTGCTTGGCTGATAAAAAAGAAGTGGTCAAAAAATGAAATATTTCAGTAGAATAATTCGTATGTTAAATGTATTCATTTTGATGAATTTAGAGACTATTTTTGCGTCCGAATATAGAAATTGAGTCTAAATTTTAACGCAATGCTTACTTTTTTCAGTAAATATAAATTCTTCGCTATTGTTTTATTCGTTTTGTCTGCAGTTATTGTAACGGCAATTTATTTTATAATGAAACCCAAAGAATCATTAAAAATCTTTCAACCAGCTGATGTTGCCGCAGAATTAGTAGACAGTACTCTTCAATATGTAAAACGATATCACACGATTGCAGATTTTAGTTTAACCAACCAAAATGGCGAAACTGTAACGCAAGACGACTATAAAGATAAAATTTACGTCGCCGATTTCTTTTTTACTACCTGCCAAACCATCTGCCCAATTATGACAGATCATATGGTTCAAATTCAGGAAAAATTAAAAAATGACAATCAGGTGCTTTTACTTTCGCACACCGTAACTCCAGAAATAGACAGTGTTGCACAATTGAAAAAATACGCTTTGGAAAAAGGCGTAAACGATGCCAAATGGAATTTGGTAACCGGCGATAAAAAGGAAATTTACGACCTTGCCAGAAAATCTTACCTCGCCGCCAAAGACGTCCCGTATCAAGAAAACGATCTAGTGCATACAGAAAATTTTGTGTTAGTAGATAAAAAGAAACGCATCCGCGGTTTTTATGACGGTACAGATCCCGAGGCTATTGAATCACTTCTTCACGATATTAAGGTTTTAGAACAGGAAAATTAACCGAGTAAACATTGCAAAGACTGTAATTTTGCTTGAGGAAGGTGGGTTTTAAATAATTCTTAATCGCGGATTCTTTTATCTAAATTAAATCACTTACTTTTGCCTTGTTTAAATTCAATCTAAATAAAAACATGGCAATTACGATCGCTTCATTAAAAAAAGGTCAGCGCGGTATTATCAAAGAATTTTCCGTAGATGTGGTTCCGTTAAAATTATTAGAGATGGGCTGCCTGCCGGGCAATGAGGTGAGTTTGGTTCAAATAGCACCCTTTAACGACCCACTTTATTTAAATATAAACGGAAGCCATCTTGCTATTCGTAAAGAAACGGCCTGTAAAATTGAGATTGAACTTATTTAATTTTAAAAGCATTCCGCCCATTAGCGCGCGGAGCCTAATTAATGTTGCGTGAAGGAGAAATTAGGTTATTGAGCGAAGTTGAAATATGGCAAAACACATTAACGTTGCACTTATTGGAAACCCGAACACCGGAAAAACATCTGTGTTTAATAGGCTTACGGGCTTAAACCAAAAAGTAGGAAACTATCCAGGAATTACTGTTGAAAAAAAACAAGGTAGCTGTAAATTTGGCAGAGCTTGTAAAGTACATGTGCTGGATTTACCCGGCACCTATAGCTTAAACGCATCTTCTTTAGATGAAAATGTTGTTATTGAATTACTACTAAACAAAAACGACAAAGATTTTCCCGATGTAGCCGTTGTTGTCGCCGATGTTGAAAACCTTAAACGCAACCTGTTACTTTTCACCCAGATTAAAGATTTGGGAATCCCCACCATTTTGGCCATAAACATGTCTGACCGAATGAAACGGAAAGCAATTACACTGGATGTGCCATTGCTGGAAGAAAAATTACAGACTAAAATCGCACTAATTAGCTCGCGAAAAAACCTTGGGTTCGATCATTTAAAAGAATTGATTGAAGGTTATAACAAGCTTTCCACAAAGCCTTGTTTAAACGCCTCGCGTATTTCTCCCGAATATTTCAATCGCTTGCGAAAAGCATTTCCCAATCAAGACCTTTATAAGCTGTGGTTGGTAATTACGCAAGATGTTAACTTTGGGAAACTAGATAGAAATGAATTAAAAGGAGTAGTATCCTTTAAAACCGAATCTGTTAGTAACTTGAAGCGCCTTCAACAGAAAGAAACCATTATCCGCTATCAGTTTATAAATGAAACATTAAAAGAAACACTACATATAGACACCGCAAATGCCAAAGATTTGCGAAGCCGTTTAGACCGTGTTTTAACGCATAAAGTATGGGGTTACGTTATTTTCTTCGGAATTCTACTCCTTATTTTTCAAGCCATTTTTGATTGGAGCGAATACCCCATGGATTTTATAGACAGGTCTTTTGCCTCAATGAGTGAATGGGCTAAAACTACATTGCCTGCGGGAGATTTTTCTAATTTAATAGCCGAAGGAATAATCCCAGGTTTGGGGGGAATTGTAATTTTTATTCCACAAATTGCGTTTCTATTTCTTTTCATTTCCATTTTGGAAGAAACGGGCTATATGAGCCGCGTAGTTTTTTTAATGGATAAACTCATGCGCCGCTTCGGTTTGAGCGGAAAAAGTGTAGTGCCACTTGTAGCGGGGACTGCCTGCGCCATTCCGGCAATTATGGCCACCCGAAATATTGAAAACTGGAAAGAACGTTTAATTACAATTTTAGTAACGCCTTTTACTACTTGTTCCGCTCGTTTACCGGTTTATTTAATTATAATTGCTTTGGTAATTCCCGATACGCGCGTTTTAGGAATTTTCAGTTTACAAGGGCTCACATTAATGTTTATGTACATATTGGGCTTTGGCGCCGCTATTTTTTCGGCATATATACTTGATAAAATTTTAAAAATTCGCTCCAGAAGTTTCTTTGTAGTAGAAATGCCTAATTACAAACTACCGCTTCCTAAAAACGTAATTATTACCGTAATTGAAAAAACAAAAGCTTTTGTTTTTGGAGCTGGAAAAATAATTCTCGCTATTTCAATTATTCTCTGGGTTTTGGCATCTTATGGCCCCGGTAATTTTAATAATGCCGAAGAAATAATTAAAACGGAATACGCATCTCAAAATCTTACCGAAGAAGAAATTGATATGCACGTAGATTCCTATAAATTGGAGCATTCGTATATTGGCCATATTGGCCACGCAATTGAACCGGCAGTGCGCCCATTGGGTTATGATTGGAAAATAGGGATTGCATTGGTTAGTTCTTTTGCAGCGCGTGAAGTATTTGTAGGAACTTTAGCCACAATTTATAGCGTAGGTAGTGACGACGAACAAACCATTAAAAGCAGAATGGCAGCCGAAGTAAATCCTGTTTTGGGAGGCCCGCTGTTTAATTTTGCAAGTGGCGTTTCACTGTTATTATTTTACGCCTTCGCAATGCAATGTATGAGTACCCTCGCCATTGTAAAACGCGAAACAAATAGCTGGAAATGGCCCATGTGGCAATTGGTTGTAATGACTGTTATTGCCTATGTTGTGTCGTTGGCAGCGTATCAATTTTTAAAATAAAAAATTTAGTATTATGCAAACAATATTAGTTTTAATAACATTCGCATGCGCAGTATTTTATATGATTACAAAGTTTGTTTGGAATCCTTTTAAAACCAGTAAAAGCGGTACAAAAAATAAACCTGGGGATCATTCAGATTGCAGTAGTTGTTCCTTTCATTAATTTGTAGTTTTCTGCTTCTTTGACAATAATTTCCTCTTTGTAAATTAGAAGGCATTTGAGTATCTTTGCGCTATGCAAACAATACTAGTTTTAATAACTTTCTCTATCGCTGCAGGCTTTTTGCTAAAGAAGTTTGTGTGGAATCCTATTTTTGAATCGCGCCAAAATTCAACCGGTACTTTAGACGGTGGAAAAACCAAATGTGGGAAAAAAGATTGTGGTTGCCACTAATTAGTTGTTTTTCTCTTCACAAATTAACAGGACGTAATTTTTAATTTTTCCAGAATCTTCTGAAGTAGGGTATGGGTTTAATTTTAAGCCGTTTATTGCAAACTCTTTGGAACTGAAGAGATTTGTATTCTTCTCTTCTCCAGGTCTTGTTTCACCAAAAGTTAAGATTTTTTCTTCTGTTTTTCCGTTTGAAGTTACTGCAACTTTTACTTTAGCTCGTCCGGCCCAAATACAATCTACACCAGTTGGGCAGCGGGAATCTTCCACCACTTCCATAAATTTTATTGAAACACCTTTTAAAACTACGGTATCGCCTTTGGGTACTTTTACTGCAATTTTAGGAGTTTCCGCAGCATCGTCCTGTGCAAAAGTAAAGGTTGAAAAAAGAATTATAATTGCTAAAAGTGAATTTTTCATTGTATTTATTTTTTTTCGAATTTAAAGATACTATAAAAAATAGTGCCAGAAAATATAAATAAATCCTAACAGATTTCTTGAAACTTGTTAATCCTATATTTTTTCAAACGATAAAAACTGGTATTTTCACGCGGTGCCTCACGCTGTCTACGGTAGTCCCCAGAATTAAATCTTTTAAACCGGTATGCCCGTGGCTGCCCAAAACCAGTATGTCAAATTCGGTGGCATTTACAATTTTTGGGATGCTTTTTTTCGGGGAACCAAAGCCTAATTCTACCGAAACATTGAAACCTTTTTCCTGTAATTTTTTCTTATAAGTATTTAAAAAAGCTTCGTCGCTTTCGGTTTCAAAATCGTCTATTTCTTCGCCGTATATAATTGCTCCGGGGGTTTCAACAATATGAATAAGCGTGTATGCGGCATCTTTACCGCCCAATTGCAGCGCTGCGGAAATGCTTTTTTCGTCCGCAGTGGAAAAATCTACCGAAACCGCTATTTTTTTATATGAAAGCGGCTGTGCTAGTTCATCTACTTTGGCATCAAGAATGTGCGGAACCATTTTTCGATTTTGAAACTTACCAGCATTCACCGTAGATTTGAAGGTAATGTAAACTAAAAGAACGGCTGCCCCAAATGCCACAGGCACTACAAATACCCAAATATAAATAGGGTTTGCAACGGTAGTTAACCAACTGACAATTTCGTCGTAAACAAGTTTAGCGTTTAAGATTACAATTATTAAAGTAACGAGCCACGAAGCAATGCGCAACGGCCATTTAATGCGGAAATCGCCCATCAGTTTTTTGCTGCTTACAAAGTGAATTAAAGGTATTATTGCAAAACCAAGTTGTAAACTGAGCACTACTTGACTTAAAACCAATAATTTTCCTGTTCCACTTTCGCCGAAATAAATTACCGTAAAAAGTGCTGGAATAATGGCGAGCAAACGTGTTATTAATCTTCTAACCCACGGTTGAATGCGCAAATTTAAATGGCCTTCCATTACAATCTGGCCGGCGAGAGTTCCGGTGAGCGTACTGCTTTGGCCAGCCGCAATTAAAGCGATTGCAAAGAAAGCAGGCGCTATTTTTGTTCCTAATAAACCTTCCAATAATTTATGTGCATCCTGAATTTCGGCTACTTCATACAGTCCGTTTTTATAAAATACAGCGGCGGCGAGTATTAAAATTGCGGCATTCACAAAAAATGCAAGATTAAGTGCAATTGCCGAATCGATTAAATTATATTTTAAAGCTTGCTTAATTCCTTTTTTAGTGCGTTCAATTTTTCTGGATTGTACCAAAGACGAATGTAAATATAGATTGTGGGGCATAACCGTTGCGCCAATAATTCCGATGGCTATGTACAAAGCTGTGCTGTTGGGGATAGACGGAATAAAACCTGCCATTAAATCGCCCATATTGGGTTGTGCAAAAAACATTTCAATTACAAACGAAGCGCCAATAATAAATATTAGACCGATTATAAACACCTCCATTTTGCGCATGCCTTTATTCAAAAGAAAAAGGAGCAGAAACGTATCTAAAGCGGTAATGGAAACACCCCAAATCATCGGCAATCCAAAAAGAAGATACAGGCCAATAGCCATCCCAATAACTTCGGCGAGATCGCAAGCAACTATGGCTATTTCGGCAAGAATATAAAGCACGAAATTTACAAAAGGATTGTAAGCCTCTCGCGAAGCTTGAGCCAAATCGCGACCTCGAACAACGCCCAAACGCGCACAAAGACTTTGGAGTAGGAGCGCCATTATGTTGCTCATTAATAATACCCAAATAAGCTTATATCCAAATTGGCTCCCTCCGGCAATATCTGTTGCCCAATTGCCGGGATCCATATAGCCAACACTCACTAAATATGCGGGTCCCAGAAAGGCGAGTAGTCGCTTCCAGGCCGATTTTTTGCCCGACGTTTCAATCGTTCCGTGAACTTCTTCGAGGGATTCGTGTCTTCCTCTTTTCATTTCGTTAGTAATAAGTAATCAGTCAGTGATAGTTTTCAAAATTTTTAGCTTCGATCTTATCTTTCCGTTTTACTATTTCCGAAGAATAATTTAAGGTAAGTAGAAGTATTCAAAATATTTTTAACCGCGGAAAAGGAAAAAGTCCTCTTTCATCGGTTCAATTTTTTCGTCTCGATTATTTATAATGTACGCTAGCGATTTTTCGGTAAATGCCAAACCTTTTTCAGTGAGTGAAACCACGTTGTTAGTGATTTGTACGAGATTGTTTTTTTCGGCTAAATTCAAAACAGTTCTCGCCCGAACAGCGCGCCAATTAATATGTTCCTGTAAATGATTTATATGTCTTTCACTTTCTTCCTCGTGACGGTTTAAGTGCAAAAGAAAGGTTATTAGCGATACTTCAATACGTTGTTGCTTTTGACGATATAGCACGGAAATAAGCCCTCTTTTTGGAGCGAATAAATAAATCATCAAAAAGATTACACCCAATGTTGTTGCAATGGAACCCGAAATGGAAGCATCCAAAAAATTGGCAGCCCAATATCCCGAAATAGCCGACACAACGCCAAATAACAACGAAAGTCCAATCATTTTTTTTAAGTCTTCGGTGAGCAAATAAGCCGTTGCTGCAGGAGCAATCATTAACGCCACTACCAATATTGCACCAACCGCATCAAAGGCGCCCACCACGGTAATTGACGAAACAGACATAAGTCCGTAATGCATTATTACTGGCGAAATTCCCAAAGCAGATGAAAGTCCAGCATCAAAAGTGCTTACTTTTAATTCTTTAAAAAATAATACGAGCAGGCTTAAAGTGAGGAGTAAAATGCTTCCCATTATCCACAGCGATTTTGGTCCCCAATCGGCACCGGTAACGATTAAGCGGTCAAATGGAGCAAAGGCAAGTTCGCCCAATAAAACGGCATCGATGTCTAAATGTACATCACTTGCATTTTTGGCTATTAAAATAACGCCAACACTGAACAATACTGGGAAAACCAGCCCAATGGCAGTGTCTTCTTTTACCAATCCGGTTTTTTGGATAGCCTCCACCATTACCACCGTAATAACCCCGAAAAGCGCTGCCAATAGAATAAGTAACGGTGAATTTAAATCTTGTGTTATAAAAAACCCGATAACAATACCCGGTAAAATTGAGTGACTTATGGCATCGCTAATTAAAGCCATTTTCCGAAGCACCAAAAACACGCCTGGAATAGCGCAGGCCATAGCTACGACGGCTGCAATAAGCTGTATTTCTATTTGTGGATTACTCATTTTCGGCTTTTTTATTATACATTTCCTGTGCCCGTTTATAACCTTTTGGCGTCATTGCCCATTGCTGTCCCTCAACTGCAATCCAGCCTTCGTTTTCTAATTTTTTAAGTGAACCTCTTGTATAACCTTGAAAATTATTTAAGATTCGAATTGCGTGCGGGTGCGAAATATTTTCGTGGTCTTGCACAACGCCATACATAAACTGAAGGGTTTTCATCAGTTTTAAATCGGTTCGGTTTTTACGAAACCTAATTTCGCGAAATAAAATACCTCGCTTGGGCGAAAAAATAAAAGAGAATAAAACAAAAGCACCTGCCACCAACACAATAACAGGCCCGGTAGATAGATTGTTTTGACTGGCGCTAATGGCTGTGCCAAACACGCCAGAAAAGGCTCCAATTATTCCCGCCAACACAACCATAGTGCCGAGACTGTTGGTCCATTGCCGCGCCGCTGCTGCAGGAGCCAATAAAATAGCGCTCATAAGTACAACCCCCACAGTTTGTAGACCTAAGACTATGGCTAGTACAATTAAAAAGGTTATCAATACATCTATAAATTTGGTGTTAAAACCAAGGGTTTTTGTGTAGTCGGCATCAAAGAGAAGTATTTTAAATTCTTTCCAAAAAAGTAACATTACGAAAAGGGAAATACCTGTAACGATTATCATCAAATTTACATCGCTTTCAACAAGGGTTGCAGCCTGACCGAATAAATATTTATCTAACCCAGCTTGGTTTGCATTGGGTTGTTTTTGAATAAAGGTGAGCAGCAACATACCAAACCCGAAGAATACGGAGAGAATTATTCCCAATGCCGTATCGCTTTTTAAATGTGTTTTTGAAGTGATTCCCCGAATCCAAAAAGTGCCAATTAAGCCACTCACCAATGCCCCGAGCAACAAAGTTCCGGAATCTTTGGCGCCAGTAATTAGAAATGCTATTGCTATGCCGGGAAGCGCTGCGTGCGAAATAGCATCGCCCAATAAACTTTCTTTCCGAAGCACTGCAAAACTGCCCAACATACCGCAAATAGCCCCTAGAACGGCCGTTCCCAAAGTTATAGTGCGCAGCGTGTAGTCTGTCCAAACTAGTTCAAAGTATTCTTGAATATTCATTTGTTGTTATTAAAGCAAGTCAAGAAATTTATAATTCCGCCTGCCGCCTAAAAATTACTTATTCACCGCAACCTTGTAATTTATTCCATAGGTTTTGGTTAAGTTATCGTCGTTAAAAATATCTTTCACTGGGCCGGTGGCGATTTTCTTCACATTTAAAAAAGTTACCCAATCAAAATATTCTGGTACAGTTTGTAAATCGTGGTGAACTACAATTACGGTTTTTCCAGCTTTTCGCAATTCTTTTAAAATATTGATAATGGCAATTTCGGTAGTGGCATCCACGCCTTGAAAAGGTTCGTCCATAAAATAAATGGAAGCGTCTTGCACCAAAGCTCTCGCCAAAAAAACGCGTTGTTGCTGGCCGCCACTCAATTGACTTATTTGTCTGTTTTTGTAGGGGAGCATGCCTACTTTCTCCATAGATTCTAAGGCAATTTTTTTCTCTTTTTCTCCCGGGCGTTTTATCCAGCCTAAACTGCCGTAAGTACCCATCATTACTACATCAAGTGCGGTTGTGGGGAAATCCCAATCTACACTTCCTTTTTGGGGAACGTATGCCACCAATTTTCGCTGTTTGGTGTAAGGTTTTCCATAAATGGAAATGCTACCTGCAATGGGTTTTATTATCCCTAAAATAGCTTTTATTAAAGTAGATTTACCAGCCCCATTTGGACCAACAATTGCCATTAAAACACCTTCCGGTACAGTTAAGTCTATATCCCATAAAACCGGTTTGTAGTTGTATGCTACGGTAAGGTCGTCTATTTGAACTGCTATTTTTTGATTCATTTGGTATAGTTTAAAACTTTACTTGAGCGCATCTACAATAGTATTTACGTTATATTTAAACATTCCTATGTACGTACCTTCTTCGGTACCGGCATTTCCCAATGCATCACTGTAAAGTGAGCCTCCAATTTCAACATTATGATTTTTCGACAACACCGATTCCCGAAGCGCTTCAATAGTTCGGCGTGGCACGGAGCTCTCTACAAAAATGGCTTTTATGTTATTTTGAATAATAAATTCAGAGAGATTTTGAACGTCTTTTACCCCAGCTTCGGTTGCGGTAGAAATTCCTTGTAACCCAACCACATTAAATCCGTATGCTTTTCCGAAATAATTAAAAGCATCGTGTGCCGTAACCAAAATACGTTTTTCTTCAGGCAATTTTGAAATAATTGCTATAACTTCACTTTCTAAAGCATCTAATTTTTTCTGATAAATTTTATTGTTTTCTCGATAGCTTTCGGCATTTTTAGAATCTGCTTTTGAAAGCTCGTCGGTAACAATTTGTGCAAACTGCTTAAAAAACTGAATGTTGAACCAAACGTGCGGATCAAAACTAGAAGCAAAATTTTCCGAAGCAATTAGCTCGTTTTTAGGGAGCCTATCGCCCAAAGAAACGGTATTTTTTGACCCTTCCATTTTTTCGAATATATCTACCAATTTCCCTTCCAAATGCAGGCCACTGTAAAAAATAATATCGGCTTCAAATAGTTTGGTTACGTCGCCTTCACTCGCTTTATAAAGGTGCGGATCTACACCGGCACCCATTAAACCTTGTAACAAAACGTGGTCTCCGCCAATTTCCGAAACTAAGTTGGTTAGCATTGAAGTGGTGGTGACAATTTTAATTTTTCCGTTATCCTCAGTTGCATTTTTGCAGCTAAAAAAAAGAACAACAATACTTAAGATTATAATATTTTTCATTTTAATTTTTATTTGTTGAGGCCAATGGAACTTTGAATAAATGTTTAAAGCGTTTGAACAAATAAATTCTCTGCCACCATTTTTGAAATGAAGAACTGGTCTTTGCCCACCAGAATTACCATGGAACCGTCAAAAAATTCTTTTCCGCGAACTGTTATTTTTGTGCCGATGCTAATTTTCTTTTTGTCGAGATATTGTAAAAAATCTGAGTTCGATTCTTTTACTCCAACACAAACCCCTTTCTGATTTTTCTCGAGTTCTGAGAGTAATTTTTTCTCTGTACGTTTTAAAACCCCGTGCTTATCGGGAATTGGATCGCCGTGCGGGTCAAAATCGGGACTGCCTAAAAATTTATCGAGACGGGTTATTAACTCATCAGACTGAATATGCTCTAATTGCTCGGCGATATCGTGAACCTCATCCCAATGAAATTTTAACTTTTCAACCAAAAACACTTCCCACAACCGATGTTTTCTAATAACAGAAGCAGCGATTTTCCTTCCTTTTTCGGTTAATTGTGCGCCTTTGTAGCGTTTGTAAACGAGCATTTTTTTTTCGGCAAGTTTTTGAACCATATCGGTAACCGATGAGGGTTTGGTTTCCATACTTTCTGCAATGGCATTGGTGCTTACCTCACCAGTAGTTTCATGTTCTAAATGAAAAATGGCTTTTAGGTAATTTTCTTCGGCTAATGTGTACATAAGCACAAAGGTAAAAATAAATTTCTATATACCTGATTAATAATTTTAGACATGTCTAAAATACTTATATTAAGATTGGTTTTGGTATTTAAAAACAATAAACCTCAGAAATCATAAAGATCTCTGAGGTTTATTATTATTGAAATTTGTTTTGCGAAATTAAAACCCGCGCTCCTTCTGAAGCTGTTCATAAGCTTCCTGCACTTTATTGAACTTTTCCTCGCCTCCTTTTTGGTGCGCTTCGTCCATATGTTGTAGCTTGTCTGG
>NZ_JAIRBA010000037.1 GCF_022008365.1 Aequorivita vitellina | reverse complement strand
CAAAATATCGGTAACAACGAGAGCGCAGATTTCGAATATGTCCCGTGAGGGACGGCATACTGGTAGCAACGAAAACATAAAGTTAAACATGTCCCCTTAGGGACAAAATATCGATAACAAATGAAAGCACCAATGCGAAAAATGTCCCATTAGGGACAAAATATCGGTAACAAATGAAAGTACCAATGCGAAAAATGTCCCGTTAGGGACAAAATATCGGTAAAATAAATACGTACTTTCGATTATGTTCCGTTAGGAACAACACATCGGTAGAACTAATGTTATCAATTGAAAAACGTCCCGTCAGGGACATCATATCGGTAACATAAAAAAAACAACAAACAATGGCAAACACATACACACAAATTCACATCCAAACGGTTTTTGCTGTGGAAGACAGACAAAGCCTGATTAATCCAAATTGGAAAGATGAATTATACAAGTACATTACCGGCATAATCCAAAATTACAACCACAAGGTTTTACAAATTAACGGAATGCCTGATCATATTCATATATTGCTAGGAATGCGCCCCACGCAATCAATCTCTGAATTGATGAAACAAATAAAACAAGATTCATCCAAATGGATTAATACAAGAAGGTTAGTACGAGGAAAATTTTCTTGGCAATCTGGTTATGGAGCATTTTCGTATTCAAAGTCGCAGGTCCATGGGGTTATTCAATACATTGTTAATCAAGAAGAACATCATAAAACTAAATCCTTCGTCGAAGAATATGTGGAATTATTAAAAGAATCTGGAGTAGATTATGATGAACGATATATTTTAAAACCAGTAATTTAAACTATGCTGTACCTAACGGCACAGAATTGTGAACGTAACACCTTTGGCTACCTAGATTTCGTCCCTAACGGGACTTAAGATTTGTAAATTCATATATGTTTCATTAGAAAGAATATATCGTTAACAACAATAACATTGAAATTCAAATATGTTCCATTAGAAAGAATATATCGGTAGCATCAAATATGTCTCGTTAGGGACTAAATATCGGTAACATCAATAAAATAAGCTCAGAATATGTCCCGTTAGGACTAAATATCGGTAACAACGAGAGCGCAGATTTCGAATATGTCCCGTCAGGGACGGCATATCGGTAACAATAAAAACACCAAATTCAAAAATGTCCTGCTTGAGACAACATTTCGGTAGAAATATGCTGTACCTAACGGCACAGAATTGTGAACGTAACACCTTTGGCTACCTAGATTTCGTCCCTAATGGGACTTAAGATTTATAAATTCAAATATGTTCCATTAGAAAGAATATATCGGTAGCATCAAATATGTCCCGTTAGGGACTAAATATCGGTAACATCAATAAAATAAGCTCAGAATATGTCCCGTTAGGGACTAAATATCGGTAACAACGAGAGCGCAGATTTCGAATATGTCCCGTGAGAGACGGCATATCGGTAACAAAAAAATAACAAATTCCGCATGTGTTCTACTAGCGACAACATATCGGTAAAATCAAAACATAAATTCTCATTATGTTCCGTTAGGAACAACACATCGGTAGAAACAATGTTATCATTTGAAGAATGTCCGTCAGGGACGTCATATTGGTAACAACAAACACAGAAATTCAAATTTGTCACAATAGGGACAACATATTGATAACCACAAATGGATTTAACTAGATACCTTCTATAAAAACCAAAGGTATAAACTCCATACAGATTAGAAATTAACCCATATCTTGCCAAAAAATCTGTCAAAATTAATTTTGAAATAAAACCCCTTAAAATGAAACAACTCTTTCTCTTTCTATTAATAGCTCCATATTTTGTAATCGCACAAAACCCTCCGGACTCACTAAAATTTTGGGATAGTATAAAAAGTCATTGCGGTAAGGCTTATGAAGGTACAATTACCGCCGGCGGCAAAGAAGGTGACGGTTTTGTAGGTGAAAAACTTGTAATGCACGTGCGTAATTGTGAAGATAGAACCATCCGGATTCCCTTTTTTGTTGGGGAAGATAAATCTAGAACTTGGGTGCTTTCTTTACAGGAAGACAATCGCATTCTGCTAAAACACGACCATAGACATAAAGATGGTTCCGAAGAAGAGGTTACCCAATACGGTGGATTGAGCACTAATACTGGGTTACCCAACATCCAGTTTTTTCCTGCAGATGAGCATACTAGTAATTTAATTCCATTGGCTTCAACAAATGTGTGGTGGTTTACAATAGATGAAACATCACTAACTTACAATCTACGTCGCATTGGTAGCGACAGACTTTTCACAGTGAAATTCGATTTAACAGCAGAAATAGCAACCCCCGAGGCCCCGTGGTAATTAGGTGATAAACATATTAAACAAAGAAAGAGCGCTTTCGCGCCCTTTCCATCAAAAAACCAAACCACCTCTCAAATTTAGGGTTTAGATTATTTGCTACTTTTTACCAAGCGAATAAACTCTGCTCGATACCCATCCTTATCGATTCCCTTTCCTGCTTCAGCCAAAGCAATTACATCTTCTTTTTTCTTAGTATTTATAAATTTAGATTTGCGTAATTGCATCCCGAAAAGCGCCACCGCTGCCGAAAATTTTAAATCTTCTGTAGCATTTGCTATAGAACTGTTCTCGTCTTTTACTGTTTTTACGATCAATTTACTTACATCGCCATCAGGTTCTTTGTAACGAAATTTTACCGTCAGCATTTCATCGGTATATTGTCCTGTAATTTGCTTTGTGTATTTTAAATTATCGATGTCTTTTAAATACTTGCTTTTAATTCCAACAGGTATTATTTCGTATAAAGCTGTTACCGTGTGGCCGCTACCTAATTCGCCCGCATCTTTGGTATCATCTTTAAAATCTTCGTCGTTCAACAAACGGTTTTCGTAACCAATTAAACGGTAAGCCTGTACTTTTGCAGGGTTAAATTCCACTTGAATTTTCACATCTTTTGCAATTGTGTAAAGCGTTCCAAAAAACTCGGTTCCCAAAACTTTTTGCGCCTCCTGCATTGTATCGATATAGGCGTGATTTCCGTTGCCTTTATTGGCTAAAATTTCAAGCTTGCTGTCTTTATAATTCCCCATCCCAAAACCTAAACAAGTTAAAAACACACCGCTTTTGCGTTTTTCTTCAATTAAGTTTTCCATGGAGCGGTCGCTGGAATTGCCAACATTAAAATCGCCATCGGTTGCCAGAATTACTCGGTTATTTCCTTCTTTGCTGAAATTTTCTGATGCAATTTTATAGGCCAATTCAATCCCTGCACCACCAGCAGTAGAACCTCCAGCGCTTAAATTATCAATAGCTTGACGAATAGTTGCTTTCTCTGCGCCCGAAGTTGGTGGTAGCACCAATCCTGCTGCACCAGCGTAAACCACAATTGCAACTTTATCTTTTTCGCGTAATTTGTCCACCAAAACATTCAATGCAGCTTTTAGCAAAGGCAATTTGTTTGGCGCATTCATCGAGCCCGAAACATCTAATAAAAAAACTAGGTTTGAAGGCGGCACATTTTCCAAGGAAATATCTTTTCCTTTTAAACCTATTCGTACCAGTTTTGCATCTTCGTTCCACGGCGAATTAACCACATCTGCGGTTATGGAAAAAGGGTCATCGCCTTTGGGCTGTGGATAGTTATAGGCAAAATAGTTTACCATTTCTTCAATCTTTACAGCGTCTTCCGGCACTTTCTGCCCATTGTTAAGCATTCTACGAACGTTACTATAACCAGCTTTATCTACATCAATTGAAAACGTTGAAAGAGGCGCAGTGCCAACACTTTTAAAGATGTTTTCTTCAATGCGACCGTAGGATTCGTTTTCGGAAACGTGATTAGTATTATTAACCACACCCCTTGAGCCATATAAACTAGATGCCCCTCGAATAATCACTTTCTGCTCTGCCTTTTGCCTTTTTGAAGCTACGTAAGAGTTATTTCTTCGAACGCCATAACCCTTCGCATTTCTTATGGCATCATTGCTAACGGAATATGCCGTAACAACAACTTCATTTAAACTGGCGCTTGGCAGCAATGAAACATTAATAATGGTATCAGCCCCAACACGCACTTCCCTATTTTCAAAACCTACGTACGAATAGACCAATGTCTGCCCAACCTGCGTTTCTATTGTATAGCGGCCATTAAAATCTGTTTGGGTGCCGGAGCTAGTTCCCCTAATTATAACGTTTGCGCCGGGTAAGGCAAGTCCGCTGTCATCTGTTACCGTTCCTTTAATTGAAACGGTTTGTGCGCTTAATTGGAACCCCAATAATGCTACTGCTAAAAATGTGAAAAGTGTTTTCATAATATGGTTTTTTGAGTTTAACTTGAAGTAAAACTACCATACTAGTACTGCCAAAAAAATATAGAATGAGGGAAGTAGCCCTATGAATGAGGGAACGAACTTTTTACAGTAGAATAATTCTATAAAAAGTTTTTTCGTCTGCGTTTTCGAAGCTTTTTGCTATTCTTCGCCTTTTGAAAAGATCTGCTGTATTTTAGCATCATTGCGTGGGTTTCTTCAAAAGATTTGCCATAACATTTGGCGTATTCTTCCGCCATAATTTTAATCATGGTTTTTGAAAGCCACAATCTTCTAAAGTTGTGCATGCGATTTTCAAAGGTCATATCTTCAAAACGCATTCGGTTTAAATCTATGAGATAAAAATCGTATGTATTATCGCCATTGTCTATAATTAGTGTATTTCCCGGAGAATGATCTAAAAAATTAACCCCGTTTTCGTGAAGCCTAAAAGTGAATTGGGTAAACTGTTTTAAAATTTCTGTACGGTTTTTAAATTTAGGCTTGTGAATAAGCACGCGGAAATCGAAATCGTAATTTACGTGTGCACTTACATAAAAACTTTCTTTTAGTCCTGCGTCAAAACTTTCAAAATACGCCACGGGAAAAGGTGTTTTTATTCCGAAGTCAATTAGTTTTAACGCATATTCATAAGAGCGTTTTGCTTTACTTTTGCGGATAAACTGATACACAAATGACTGGATGGCATTCGGCGTTTTAAATTTTTTAATATTCAGCGAAAAACCATCAATTTCTACCCTTTTAATTACATTGCGCTCTCCCTTTGTTACATATTCTCCAATTTCAGAAAAACGGGTAAGCGCATCGTGTAGCTTTGTAGCTATTTGCGAATATTCGGGATGAATTATAAAATTCTCTTGCATTCTATAAAAGATAAAACCAAAAAAAGGTATTTTGCGAAGGTAATCTATATGAAGAAAATACTGCTAATACAAAACAAAAGAATTGGCGACGTGCTTTTAAGCTCGGTAATTGCCAATAATATTAAAAAAGTTTTTCCTAACAGCGAGCTTACTTTTTTTGCTTACGACTACACTACCGGCGTATTGGAAAACAACCCGAATATTGACCGAATTATTCCCGTAAAAGAAAAAAAGCTCAAGAAAATCCCCAATCTTTTTAAGACTATTTTACAAATGAGACGGGAAAAATTCGATATCATTTTTGATCCATATGCCAAATTCCAAAGTAGGATGATTTGCTTGGGAAGCGGTGCCAAATACAGGATTGGTTTTAAAAGAGAACATAAAAAGTTAAAACTTCCGTTTTATACGCATCCCGTAAATTTTAAAAAGAAAGCAACCCTACCCTGCGGCCGTGGAATTGAAGACCGGATAAATTTAATTCAATCGGTTTTCCCCCTTGAAAATGTAGATTATGAACCGAAAATTTTCTTGACCGAAGAAGAAAAGAATGCTACGAAACTTAGTAAAATAAACCGTCCGGTGCTTATGCTAGGAGTTTTGGGCAGCACTCCACAAAAAAGTATGCCCTATGAATATATTGCCCAAGTTGTAGATTATATTACGCAGAATTACGAAGTAACCGTATTATTTAATTATGCGCCACATCAAAAAGAGGAAGCATTAAAAATTTACGAAATATGTTCTTCCAAAGAACAAATCAACCTCGATATTTACGCAGATTCTATCCGTGATTTTGCCGTTTTAATGAACCAATGTAAACTATTAGTAAGTAATGAAGGCGGTAGTGTACACATAGCCAAAGCTCTTGAAAAACCTACTTTTACAATCTATTCGCCTTATATCGATAAAGATGCTTGGAATAGTTTTGAAGACGGAAAACTTCATCAATCCATTCATCTTTTGGAAGAAGAACCCAATTTATTTAAAAGTTTTACGCCCGAAGAGCGAAAAAAAATTGAAGCCAATCCCCAATCGCTTTATTTAAAACTTACGCCAGAAATGATTATTTCAAAATTGAAACCATTTTTGCAGCATCATTTAGCAGCGAATGTAAAAACTACTTCCTAAAAAATTATTGAGCAACATCGTTTTGAAGCATACGTTTTTTAATTCCGTATTCCGTCCATACGCGTTTTTCTTTTTTGGTGACGCGTCTAATGGCTTTGTTTTTAACAAACATTTCCTTTTTCACGTAACCGCGTTCGTGGTCTAAATGCA
The DNA here is from genome assembly GCF_022008365.1 of Aequorivita vitellina. Taxonomy (GTDB): domain Bacteria; phylum Bacteroidota; class Bacteroidia; order Flavobacteriales; family Flavobacteriaceae; genus Aequorivita; species Aequorivita vitellina. The sequence continues at coordinate 21,653 of NZ_JAIRBA010000037.1, read as the reverse complement.
GGGTTACGGTACTATAACGAATTTGCAACGGTTTAATTCCGTAGTTCATTAAACGCTCGCCCATTTCGCGATCTTCGCCACCGTATTGCATACGTTCGTCAAAACCATTTACAGCCAAAACGTCTTTTCGCCAACCCGAAGCATTATTGCCATCCCAAGTTGCACTGGTGGGGGTAAATGTGTTTAAAATATCTTCTTTTAGTCCGTACGAAGTGAGTTTATTGATTTTAAACGTTTTCTTCAACCCGTGTTTTAGAAGCCATTTTGCATTAAAACAGCGTTGAGTTTCAATATCTTCTTTTGTAATTTGTTTTGAAATTTTCATCGACAACTTAAAATATCCTGCCGAAAGAAAACAACCCGGACGACTTAATCCCAAATGGGTAGAAACCAAATCGTTACGTGGAATACAATCGCCATCGGTAAAAATTAAATAATCGCCTTTGGCTTCCTTTATCGCTTTATTGAGAATTTTGGTTTTTTGAAACCCGTGATCTTCCTGCCACACGTGTTTAATTCGCAAAAAGGAATTTTCAATAAACAAATCTATTAATTGCTTGGTTTCTTCCGTAGAACCGTCGTCGGCAATAATAATTTCAAAATTCTTTTCTAATTGCTGTTCAAAACCCCACAGGGCTTTTTTAAGCCATTCAGGCTGATTGTAAGTACTTACAATTACCGAAACAAAAGGCGCATTATTGCCTTCTTTTACAATTCCGAAGGAAGTCCATTTTTTATTTTGGTCTCGTGTTTGTTCCCGAATCGCCAAGTTTTTATTTATAGAATCTTGATTTTTATAACCGCGTGGATGGTCCAAATGCAACACCACCGCATTGTAACGAATCTGCTTACTTTTAAGTCCGTAATTGGTTAATCGCTCTCCGAGTTCTCTGTCTTGACCGCCGTATTGCATGCGCTCGTCGAGACCGTTTACTGCAACAATATCTTTTTTCCAACCCGATGCATTATGACCATTCCAACTCGCATTTGTTGGTGTAAATCTATTTAGCAGAAAAGCTTTTAACGGCCCAGCGTAAAGCTTGTTGTTTTTAAAAGAATTTGGAAGACCGTGTTTTTTCAACCACGAAAGATCAAAACACTTTTCTGAATAAATATCCTCCTTGGTAATTTCTTTTGAAATATCCATTGGAAGCATAAAATAGCCACCCGAAAGAAAATATCCTTCCTCCCGAAATTTAACGTGCTGCTCCACAAAATCTTTCCGCGGAATACAGTCGCCATCGCTCATAATTATATATTCGGTGCTACATTGAAGGATAGCTTTATTGAGAATTTCAGATTTTTGAAACCCTTTGTCTTCGTGCCAAACGTGAATGATAGAATAAAAAACTTCTGTCTCCATTCGCTTTAACAACTTTCGTGTTTCGTCGTTGGAGCCGTCGTCTGCAATTACAACTTCAAACTGTCTGTAGGTTTGATTGTTATAGCCGTAAAGCACTTTTTCTAACCATTCGCGGGAGTTGTAGGTGCTTATAATTACTGAAGTATCAATTGCAGTCATAGGGGGCAAAGATAAAATTATTTCTTGCGTAAATAAAATACAGCTTGGTCTCCGCGCTCCGCTTTATTGAGGCTATTAGCTTTTTGTTCGTATTTAAAGTTTTGAACTTTTCGTTTCAGTGATTTTTTAAATCCTTTAAATTTTGGCGCAGAAAGCGGAATGTCTTTTTTGTACTTTTCGCTGCCGCTAAATTGAAAATGTGTAGAATCATATTCAACTTTATACAACTCAAAATTAGTTTTATCTGCAAGGATTTGCATACTTTTTTGCGAATGTAAAAAGAAGTGTCGCGGCGCATCCAATTGTACCCAATCTACCCCGTAATGTTCCCAAGCAAAAGAGGAAACAGTAGGAATTCGAATGATACAAACACCCCCGGGCGCCAATAACGCATTCACTTTTTCTAAATTTTCAAATGGATCTGGCAAATGCTCAAAAGCGTGATGGTAGGTTATCACATCAAAAGTAGCTTCAATTTCATAAATGCTACTTTTCATTATTGTAAGTCCGTTTTTATAGGTAATGGTTTCTTTTAAAAATGGATCGCAACCCATCACATTTTTAAAGCCAACTTCGGCCAATGGGTATAAAAAATTTCTTCCATTTCCGCAGCCTACATCCAGCAGACGCGTTTCTTTGGTAATTTGTAAATCTTTAAAAATGCCGTATTCTTTTTTTCCTAAAACCTTTCCAAGAGTAGATTTGTAAACCTTTCCACCCAAAGCGGCAGCTTCGTATTGCTTCTTTTTAATAGCGCCTTTAAACCCCTTAAATTTCTTGCCGTCGTAGCTATTAAAGCTGTAATAATTACCCGGATAATATTTCGCTAAATCTTCGGGAAATTCAGAAATCTGCAAACAGCCACAATTTGAACATTGAAAATATTCAAATGTTTCACGCAAACCGTACATCATTTCTCTTGCGTTATATGTTCTATTTTCTTTGCTATTATTACAAATTCGGCAGGTATGGGTCATAAACTGAAAGTTGCTTTCAGCCTCAAAGATAAAGTTATTTACTAATTTTGCGCTAATGGCGAAACTATCTGTAATTATTCCAACTTTTAATGAAGAGGCATATCTTGAAGACGCCTTATTTTCAGTTCGTTTTGCCGACGAAATAATCGTAATCGATTCCTTCAGCACAGATAATACGCCTCTCATTGCACAGAAATATGCCACAAAATTTTTACAACGAGAATTTGATAATTTTTCAAATCAGAAGAATTTTGCACTTAAAGAAGCTACTGGCGACTGGATTTTATTTGTAGATGCCGATGAGCGGGTTACCCATTCGCTCGAAATTGAAATTAAAGAAGTTCTTCAAAACCCCAAACACGGAGGCTACAAAATAAATTTTCCACACTTCTATATGAATCGGTTTTTATACCATCACAGCGATGATGTGCTACGGTTGGTACAGCGAGAAGGTGCAAAGTTTTCCGGTTCGGTTCACGAAAAACTGATTTGCCAAGGCAGCGTTGGGAAACTCAAAAATAAAATGCTGCACTTTACCTATAAAGGTTTGGAAAACTACATTAAAAAAAAGGAATCGTACGCGTGGTTTCAGGCGCAGCAACTATACAGAAAAGGAAAAAAAGCGACGTGGTTCCACTTGCTTTTTAAACCTACCTATCGGTTTTTTCGATCTTTTATTTTAAAAGGCGGATTTCGCGACGGTGTGCCAGGAATGACCGTTGCTGCTGTAAATGCATACGGCGTTTTTGAAAGATATGTAAAATTAAGATTGCTGTGGAAAGGGCTTGAAGAAAATAAAAAATACTAATTTCCAAAATCATTACTTTTACCACAAGTAACAACCATTTTTTTGAAGAATCCCGTAAAAATAACTGGCATTGCCATCACCTTAAACGAAGCGCATAATATAGACAATTATATTAACAGTCTTTGGTTTGTAGATGAAATTGTTATTGTAGATTCATTTAGCAGTGATAACACAGTTGCTTTGGCTAAAAAGCACGAAAAAGTTACAGTTTACCAACGTAGTTTTGATAATTTTTCGGCTCAAAAAAACTTTGCTATTTCAAAAGCTACAAACGATTGGGTTACTTTTTTTGATTTAGACGAAGAAGTCACTCCTCAACTTGCCAACGAGCTAATTGAAAAGTTTAAATATCCATCGGCAATTGCCTATTTTGTAAAACGCGACTTTTATTTTATGGGGAAACGCATAAAATACAGCGGATTGCAAAACGATTTTATAATTCGATTTTTTAATAAAAATCATTGTAAGTACAACGCAAATTTGGTTCATGAAACCTTGGAAGCCAACGGCAAAACCGAAAGACTAAAAAACAGTTTACCACACCACACTTACAAATCTTTCGACGATTATACCGGAAAAATGCATCAATACAGCGCCTTACAAGCAAAGATGCTTTACAAAAAAGGAAAAAAGCCCAACTACTACCATTTTTTATTCCGTCCGATTTATCGCTTTTGGAACCAGTTTATTTTTAGACTGGGAATTTTAGATGGAAAAGAAGGCTTTATTCTCGCTTATGTAAGCGCATTTTCGGTGTTTAAACGCTATGTAAATTTATGGTTGTTATACAGAAAAATAGACTAATTTAAATCGGAAATTTGAAACAAGTATTTTTAGAATCGCATAATTTAAAAAACCGTTTTTCGGGTTTCGGGCAGTTTAATTATCACTTAATAAAAGCGATGGCCCACTTTCCGCAAGATGAATTTGAAATAGTATTAAATGCGAAAAATACTTCAGCACTTAAAGAAGAATTTGGCGATACTTTTAAATACAGAAAATACAGTTCGCTCACCCGCCACAAACCCTTCCGAATAAAGAAAAAGTATAATCTTTGGCATTGTTTAAATCAAAATATTAAAATAGAACCATTTTTTAATATTCCCTATTTGCTAACGGTTCACGACGTGCATTTTGTAAAAGAAAATTCTGTTGAAATGCAGGAAAAGCTAAAAAAGCAGTTTAAAGAAAAGCTACAAAGGAGCAGTGCAATTACCTATATTTCAGAATTTGCAAAACAAGATACCCACGCCCACTTTAAGGTGCCCGATGTGCCCGAGTACGTAATTTACAACGGAAATACGATTACAGACATCACCGTACCCGAAGATTTTAAACCTTCCATCCTTCCGCCCAAGCAATACCTTTTTTCAATTGGCGATTTCAGCGAGCGAAAAAACTTTATGAGTCTTGTAGAAATGTTACGTTTTTTACCAGAATACAATTTGGTGTTGGCAGGAAATAACACCTCCAGCTACGCCCAAAAATTAACGGCTTTGGTATCGCAATACGGCTTTAAAAATAGGGTATTTCAGACCGGAAAAATAGCCGATTTAGAAAAACAATACTACCTTAAAAACTGCGATGCCTTTGTTTTTCCTTCGCATCGAGAAGGCTTCGGCATTCCGCCTATTGAAGCGATGCGCTTTGGGAAACCTGTATTTCTTTCAAATAACACTTCACTGCCCGAAATTGGTGGCGAACACAGTTTTTATTGGAATAATTACAATCCCGAATACATGGCAAGCCAGTTAAAAAGTGGAATGGAAAAATTCAATAATAATAAAGCATTTTACCAAAATTGGTACACAGACCGCGCCAATAGTTTTAACTGGAAAAACACCGCCGAAAAATATCTTGAAGTGTATAAAAGTTTAATATAGCGACCTAATTTTAAGTCATTAAATATTTAAAGCTTTCACTTAACTGCCGTTGGGAGTAATTGTATCTTTGTGCCAATTATTTAAAAACCTGATACTAAAATTCAAATAATGGATGTTGCCGTAATTGTTATAAATTATAACTCTTCAAAATATACTTTGGAGTGTATAAATACGGTAATTGAAAAGACTTCGGAAAATATTAGTTATGAAATGATTGTTGTTGACAATAATTCGACTCTTTCAGAATATAAAATTTTAAAAGATAATTTTCCAAAACACAAACATGTTTCATTACACAGAAGCGTGATAAACACAGGCTTTGGCGGCGGTAATATGTACGGAGCTCAATTTGCAAATGCCGATTATCTCCTCTTTTTAAACAACGACGCCATGTTGCTTAATAATTGTTTAGATATTTTATTGAATTTTATGAAATCCCACCCCAAAGTTGGGGTTTGTACGGCTCAAAATTTTGATGAAAACCACAAGTTTGTTCCTTCTTTTGACCATAATAAAGGGATGAGAAGACTGCTTTTGGGGCGTGGATTTTTAGAAAAAAACAATCCAAAATTGTACCCCAAACGCAAATTTGAATATTCTCAACCGCTACAAGTTAATTGGGTTAATGGAGCATTTTTATTCTTTGATAGCAAGGCGTTTGCCAAGGTGGGCGGATTTGACACAAATATATTTTTGTATTGGGAAGAGATGGATATTTGCCACCGCTTAAAGCAAGCGGGCTATGAAACCTGGTTGGTTCCACAAGCCCAAATTTTGCACCATCAAGGCGTTAGTACAGGCGTTTCAAAAGCAATTGCTAAGGAGAGTTATATTTCGTATTTATATGTGCTTCGGAAAAATTTCGGGTTTGCAAAATATGTATTTATTAGAATGTATTTAGCAGTTGTGTTAAGTTTAAAACCGAAAAAATGGTACTTGCTACCTATTATTTTAAAAAGCAATAACCAAACCCAATCATTGAAATTAAAACAAAAAATTACCTTTTTAGATGAAAACCGAAATTGAAAACTGTTTGACCGTTTTAAAAAAAGGAGGCCTTATCCTCTACCCCACCGATACCGTTTGGGGAATAGGTTGCGACGCCACCAATGCCGAAGCTGTAGAGAAGATATTTCAGCTTAAAAAACGCAACGATAAAAAGTCGTTAATATGTTTGGTGAGCGATTTTAAAATGCTGAATGAATATATAGAAGACGTACCCGAAGTGGCGTACGATATTTTAAAATATGCTAGCAAACCTACCACGATAATTTACGACGACCCCATTCGGGTAGCAGAAAACCTAATAGCCGAAGACAATTCACTTGCTATACGGGTTCCGAAGGATGATTTCTGTAAAACATTAATTAAAAAACTACGCAAACCTTTGGTTTCAACTTCGGCAAATGTAAGTGGTGAAAAAACACCCCAAAGTTTTAAGGAAATAGACCCTGCAATTTTGGAAGGCGTAGACTATGTTGTAAATTTGCATCGCGAAAAAAAATCTGGGAAACCATCGGCTATAATTAAGCTGAAGAATGATGGATCAGTAAAAGTAATTCGGAAATAAAATTGACATAAGACAAAGACAAAAGACGTAAGAATTACCTTGCGGCTTTACCCTTTGCGAGAGAAAGAAATGGTAAATCCATCCTACATATCTGCAGTAAAAAATCCAATTTTTAGAACCATATCACAAGCTTCCAAAAATTTAAATTTGGAAAGTTATGTTATTGGTGGTTTTGTACGCGATTTCTTATTAAAACGCGGCGAAGCCAAAGACATAGATATAGTTACCGTTGGCAGCGGAATTGAACTTGCGCAAGAAGTGGCAAAACTGCTTCCGGGTAAGCCAAAGGTTTCAATATTTAAAACCTACGGTACGGCTATGCTAAAAAGTGGCGGTATTGAATTAGAATTTGTGGGAGCCCGTAAAGAATCATATTCCGAAGAAAGTAGAAATCCTGCTGTTGAAAATGGCACGTTGGACGACGATCAAAATAGAAGGGATTTTACTATTAATGCTTTGGCAATAAGTTTAAGTGACGATACTTACGGCCAATTGCTCGATCCATTTAACGGACTTGCCGATCTCGACAAAAAAATTATTCGCACCCCCCTCGACCCCGATGTTACCTACAGTGACGACCCTTTGCGGATGCTTCGCGCTATTCGTTTTGCAACTCAATTAGACTTTAAAATAGATAACGCTTCATTAGATTCAATTACGCGAAATGCCAAACGAATTAAAATTATTTCAAAAGAACGCGTGGTTGACGAGCTTCATAAAATTTTACTTGCCGATGTACCTTCAAAAGGATTCACACTTTTACATAAAACTGGCTTGCTAAAATTTATTTTACCCGAATTGGTTGCCCTACAAGGAATTGATGAAAAAGAGGGACAAACACACAAGGACAATTTTTGGCATACACTTGAAGTAGTTGATAATATTTCAAAAGCCACAGACGATTTGTGGTTAAGATGGGCGGCACTATTGCACGATATTGGAAAAGCCCCCACCAAGAAATTTGATAAAAAACAAGGTTGGACCTTCCACACTCACGAATTCGTGGGCGCCAAAATGGTGTACAAATTATTTAAAAGATTGAAAATGCCTTTGAACGATAAAATGAAATTTGTTCAAAAAATGGTTTTGATGAGTTCGCGTCCAATCGTTTTGGCAAGCGATGTTACCGATAGTGCTGTAAGACGATTAATTTTTGATGCAGGTGAACATGTAGATGATTTAATGACGCTTTGTGAGGCAGATATTACAACTAAAAATCCAAAGAAATTTAAGAGATATCACGCCAATTTTAAATTGGTGCGCGAAAAAATAGTAGAAGTTGAAGAACGCGATCAAGTGCGAAATTTTCAACCACCAGTTTCGGGGGAAGAAATTATGAAAACCTTTAATCTAAAACCATCACGCGAGATAGGAATTATAAAAGATGCCATTAAAGAAGCAATTCTTGAAGGCGAAATTCCAAATGATTATGAAGCAGCAAAAGAATTTATGTTGAAAAAAGGAAAAGAAATAGGTTTAAAACCTTAATCACATTGTGGACTTTGTGAACTCCTTTATGGACTTTGTGGACTTTGTGGTTAAAAATTCCGAAGGAAGAATGATAAAGGAGAATATAACGCTAAAAATTCGCGATTATACGCGCAAATAATAAAAAATAATTCGTGCATTCGTGGTAGAACATTTCCGGCGAAAACACCGTTAAAATCATATATAGTGGCAAACAAAGACAACAAAAAAGTGATTTACTGGCTCCTTACGGGCTGTTTCCTTATTTTTATTATGGTCGTGGTTGGCGGAATTACACGCTTAACCCATTCGGGACTTTCAATTTCCAGTTACAAATTAGTTTCGGGCACAATTCCACCATTGAATGAAGCGGAATGGATAGCCGAATTTGAACATTATCAGCAATTTCCCGAATATCAAAAGCTGCACAATCACTTCGATTTAGAAGATTTTAAAGACATTTATTTTTGGGAATATATCCACCGAGTTTTAGGCAGATTGCTGGGAATTGTGTTCATCATCCCCTTCCTCTATTTTCTTCTAAAAAAACAACTCACCAAACCAACGATTAAAAAAGCAATAATCCTGCTTTTCTTAGGCGGTTTCCAAGGATTTCTGGGATGGTATATGGTAAAAAGCGGCTTGATTGACAGGCCGAGCGTAAGTCATTATAGGCTCGCCATGCACTTAACAACCGCATTTTTAACCTTTGCCTATACCCTTTGGGTGGCTTTAGATTTAATTTATCCAGTGAAAAAGGCAATTAATACCCACATCCGAAATATCATCCGTTTTGGAATGGCAATATTGCTAATTCAAATTATTTGGGGTGCTTTTGTTGCGGGTCTCGATGCGGGGTGGATTCACAACCATTGGCCGTTGATGAATGATGGAAAACTAATTCACGAAACCGTTTATATAGAGCAGACACCCCTTTGGCGAAACTTTGTAGAGGGGAAAAGCGGCGTTCAATTTGTGCACCGTTATATGGCTTATGTTGTGGTAGCAGTAATCTTTTATATATGGTACAAAGCCCGTAAAATGGATATAACCAGCCTTCAAAAGCAGGGAATAAATGCGTTGCTCATTTTAGTTTTTACACAATTTATTTTAGGAGTTTTCACTTTAATAATGCAGGTGCCAGTTGTTTTGGGCGTTCTGCATCAAGTTACCGCCTTTTTCTTATTGGCGGGAATGACTTTTGTATTGCACAGATTTTCAAAATAAAGACATTATAACCAATTCCAGAAACTGAATACTGCAACCTTTTTTTGTAACTTTGCAACCCAAAAAAAAGAAAAAATGATTTACCGTTTTAGAGTAATTCTCGACACCCACGAAGATGTTTTCCGCGATATTGAAATTAAAGCTTCTGCGTCATTAGAAGATTTACACAACGCCATTACCCAAGCTTTTGGATTTGACGGACTTGAAATGGCTTCCTTTTACATCAGCAACGATTTATGGGAAGAAGGGGAGGAAATTTCACTTTTTGACGTGAGCGACGAGCCAGGAGGAATTCGCGTGATGAACGAAACGTATTTGGAAGATGTAGTAGATGAAAATAGCACGCGATTACTTTACGTATACGACTTTTTAAATATGTGGACGTTTATGGTTGAACTTGCCGATATTGCAGAAGCCGAAGAAGGTATGCCCTACCCAAACCTAATGTTTGCCCACGGACAAATACCCGAAGAAGCACCCGAAAAAGAATTTATAGCCGAAGAAATTGAAGAAGACGATTTTGAAGAAGACTTCGACTTAGATCCGGAAGATTACGACAATCTGGACTTCGATGAAAACTGGAATTAAATCGGTTGTTGGTCAAAAATAATCACACACCCTAGCTTTCAACTCACTACTCATAACTCATAACTCACACTCATAACTAAAATAAATGATCAACCTTTTCAATACCCACATTGCATCCCTTTCCATTCATAGAGTGGGTAATAAAAGTAGAAACGAAGACATTTTTCTTTCGGCACAACCATATAAAATGGACGATGAAATAACGCCATTGTTAAAAGAATTCTTCTTAAAACCTTTTCGTGAAAAAGAAGAAAACTACTTTCAGTTTTCGCACGAAGCCGATTTAGAATTTCACGAGCTGTACAACACTGCTAACAAGATTTTTGACAATCCCGAAAATATTCACGAGGAGAGCCGAAAAATAGCGACTTATCTTTACAATCAGTCCGAACACCCACATATTAAAAGTGGCGAGGTGTACGTAGCTTATCTTGAAAACGTACAGCTTGACAATGTAAAAATGGATGCCATTGGTATTTTTAAAAGTGAATTGAAACAGGACTTTCTGCAATTTGCCGAAGATGGAAATCAATTGGAAGCCCTGCTGCAACACGGGGTAAACTTGAATAAACTAGACAAAGGATGCCTGATTTTTAATTCACAAAAAGAAGAAGGCTATAAAATTCTTTCGGTTGATAGCAACCGTTATGACGCGCGTTATTGGTTAGAAAGTTTTTTAGGAGTTGAAGCTTTTGCCGATGATAATTTCTACACCAAAAAGTATTTAAAATTCTGTCAAGATTTTGCAAAAGACGTGGTGCTACCCGCCGAAGACAAAAAGCAGGAAGTGATGTTTATGAACCGCGCGGTAAACCATTTTGCGAAAAATGACCAATTTGAGGAAACCGCTTTTATGAACGAGGTAATTGACAATCCAGATTTAATGCCAGAATTCCGTCACTATAAAAGTGAAAAAGCGCCAAAGTACAGCATCGAAGATTTAACCACCTTCCCTATTGCAAATACCGCCGTTTCTGCTGCGCGAAAAAAAATAAAAAATATTATCAACCTCGATACAAACGTACAGATTAAGTTAGATTTTGTGAATTCAGACAGTGCAGAAAAATTTGTTGAAAAAGGTTGGGATGAAGAAAAACAGATGTATTATTATTTGGTGTATTTCAACAAAGAGGTGAAATCATAAAAAAATGTTTCGCGGGGTTAATTCCCAACCTCGCTAATAAATTTAATTCGGTATAGGCGCAATTCCTCTTCGTCATAATCGCCGTCAAATTCATCCATTGCATCCTCAATCTTATCGGTTGTAGCTTCTAGAAAATACTCGTGAATTTCGTCCTGTTGGTCTTCGTCTAAAATTTCATCAATCCAATAGGTTATATTCAACTTGGTACCGCTATAAACAATAGCTTCCATTTCTTTTATAAATTCAGGCATTTCCAGTCCTTTTGCATCGGCTATATCTGGCAACGCAAGTTTGCGATCCACGTTTTGGATAATATACAGTTTCAACGAACTATTACTGCCTGTAGATTTTACCACAAAATCTTCTGGCCGGATAATGTCGTTATCTTCAACATAATTTTGAATTATCTTCAGGAATGGTTTGCCATATTTTTTCGCCTTTCCTTCCCCTACTCCGTGTACATTGGAAAGTTCATCGAGGGTAATTGGGTATTTAAGCGCCATATCTTCCAAAGATGGTTCTTGAAAAATTACAAAGGGCGGCAAGTCTAAATCGTGTGCCACTTTTTTTAGCTCGGCCTTTAATTGTTTAAAAAGGATTTCATCAACCACATCACCTCCTTTTTGCACACCCACAATTATATCGTCGTTGGCATCTTTAAAGGAATGATCTTCGGTCATCATAAAAGATGTAGGCGATTTTATAAATTCCTTACCCGCATCTGTCAAGTGAATTACGCCATAAGTTTCAATATCTTTTTTTAAGTAGCCAGCCACCAAAAGCTGCCGAAGTAGCGCCATCCAATATGCAGCGTCGTGATTTGAGCCAGAGCCAAAATAGGGTTGTGTATCGGTGCGATGCGATTTAATTAAGGCATTTACTTTTCCAATTAAAACATTTACCACCTCTTTACTTTTGTATTGTTGGTTAGATTTTGAAACAACATCTAACAGTAAAGCTGCGTCTTCTTTTGCCTCGTGTTTCTTTTTCGGAAACCTCATATTGTCGTCCATCATGCCGCCCTCCCCTGTTTCGTTGTCAAATTCTTCCCCAAAATAATGCAGGATAAATTTTCTACGCGACATTGAAGTTTCGGCAAAACCAACTACTTCTTGCAAAAGGGCATGGCCAATTTCCTGTTCGGCAACGGGTTTGCCGCTCATAAATTTTTCTAGTTTCTCAATATCTTTATAACTGTAAAACGCGAGACAGTGACCTTCGCCCCCGTCGCGACCTGCGCGTCCGGTTTCTTGGTAATAGCTTTCAATACTTTTAGGAATGTCGTTATGGATTACAAAACGCACGTCTGGTTTGTCTATTCCCATCCCAAAGGCGATGGTTGCAACAACCACATCTACATCTTCCATTAAAAACATGTCTTGATGTTTTACCCGCGTTTTTCCGTCGAGGCCCGCGTGATATGGCACAGCTTTAATTCCGTTTACTTGCAAGGCTTGCGCCAGCTCCTCTACTCTTTTTCGGCTTAAACAGTAAATAATTCCGCTTTTGCCTTCATTCTGTTTTACAAAACGAATAATATCTGCATCAACACTTTTTGTTTTTGGGCGTATTTCGTAATACAGATTGGGGCGGTTAAAAGAAGCTTTAAAGGTATTGGCATCGGGCATTCCCAAGTTTTTCAAAATGTCTTCTTGCACTTTTGGTGTCGCAGTAGCGGTAAGCCCAATAATAGGAATATTGTCGCCTATACGTTGAATAATGCTTTTTAGGTTTCGGTATTCAGGTCTAAAATCGTGACCCCATTCGCTTATGCAATGCGCTTCGTCTATTGCCATAAACGAAATTTTCTGAGTTTGCAGAAAAGCCACATATTCTTCTTTTGTAAGCGATTCGGGAGCAACGTAAAGCAGTTTTGTAACTCCGCTGGCAATGTCGCTTTTTACCCTTTTTACTTCGGTTTTGTTAAGCGAAGAGTTTAAAACCTGTGCCACGCCTTCTTCCGAAGAAAGCGCACGTAAGGCATCTACTTGGTTTTTCATTAACGCTATAAGCGGAGAAACAATTATAGCCGTTCCATCCTGCATAAGTGCTGGTAATTGATAACATAGCGATTTTCCACCGCCTGTTGGCATAACTACAAAGGTATTATTGCCATCGAGGATGCTTTTTATTACTTCCTCCTGTAAACCCTTAAAGCGGGTAAACCCAAAAAATTTCTTTAGGCCTGCATAAATGTCAATTTCTGCCACGCTGCTTTAGTTTTTAAAAGACAATTCAGTTTTAGTCAACAATACATTGTTTTACAGATTAACAATTGTAATTTTGCAACCGTATTACGTTGACTGCATCTTATATGAAAGTATCTATATTAAGATATATGAATTGATATAATTCTATTCTAAATATACTAATTTCTCAAACAGTTACAAACATTCAAAAGCATTAATATTTTGAACAACCCAGATAGAATCATTTCCGTAGCCAAAAACACCATAGAAACTGAGAGTAAAGCCATTGCGAATTTGGCACATTTGGTTAACGAAGAGTTTGCCGGTGCAGTGGAGTATATTTTCAACTCTAAAGGTCGCGTTATTATAACTGGAATCGGCAAAAGTGCCATTATTGCTACAAAAATAGTGGCTACTTTAAACTCAACCGGCACGCCATCCATCTTTATGCATGCCGCAGATGCCATTCACGGCGACTTAGGAACGGTGCAAGAAAACGATACGGTTATCTGTATTTCAAAAAGTGGAAATACGCCCGAAATAAAAGTGCTTGTTCCTTTAATAAAGGCCATTGATAACAAGCTTATAGCCATTACGGGAAACCGTACGTCATTTCTGGGTCAACAAGCAGATTTTGTACTCAACGCTTTTGTTGAAAAAGAGGCCTGCCCAAACAATTTAGCTCCTACAACGAGCACCACTGCGCAATTAGTAATTGGCGATGCACTGGCAATGTGCTTGTTGGATCTTCGCGGTTTTTCGAGTAAGGATTTTGCTAAATTTCACCCAGGCGGTTCGCTGGGGAAAAAATTATACCTACGGGTAAGCAATCTTACTTCACTCAACGAAAAGCCACAAGTAACGCCCGATACCGATGTTAAAAAGGTAATTATTGAAATTTCCGAAAAAATGCTCGGTGTAACTGCCGTTGTTGAAAACAATACTATTGTCGGCATTATTACCGATGGCGATTTGCGTCGTATGTTAACTAAAACCAATAACTTTGCAGGATTGACAGCTAAAGACATTATGACTCACAATCCAAAAAAAATAGCCAATAACGCCATGGCTGTCGAGGCTATGGAAATGATGGACAAATACGGTATTACTCAAATTTTAGCTGAAGACAAAGGCAAGTACAGTGGCGTGGTACACATTCATAACCTTACCAAAGAGGGCATTATATAATGAAGAAAATAGGTTCCCCAGAAAAAGAAATGTCCTTTTTAGATCATTTAGAGGAACTGCGTTGGCACCTTATCCGCTCAACGGCGGCAGTAATGATTTTGGCAGTATTGGCCTTTATTTTTAAAGACTTTGTTTTTAACACGCTTATCTTCGGACCCAAACAACCCGATTTTCCTACCTATAGAATGTTTTGCAACATTTCGCAGGCAATGGGCTTAGACACCTTTTGTTTTCAAGAAATGCCATTCCGAATTCAGAGTAGAACGATGGCCGGACAGTTTTCGGCACATATGTGGACATCAATATACGCAGGTATTATTGTAGCTTTTCCGTATATACTTTATGAATTTTGGAGATTTATAAGCCCGGGATTAAGAGAAAAAGAACGCAAAACCAGTCGCGGTTTTATTTTTATCGCTTCCCTGCTTTTCTTTTTAGGCGTCCTTTTTGGGTACTACTTAATTACGCCGCTTTCCATTAACTTTTTAGGAAATTACCAAGTGAGTAAAGAGGTATTTAACGATTTCGATTTAGATAGTTATATTGCGCTGGTGCGAACTTCGGTATTGGCTTGCGGCATTGTTTTTGAATTGCCAATTATAATGTACATCCTCACAAAAATTGGATTGATAACGCCTGAAATCCTTCGGAAGAACCGCAAATTTGCTTTAATTATCGTGCTGATTCTGTCCGCAGTAATTACCCCTCCAGATATTGTGAGTCAGATAATTGTGGCTATTCCAATAGTTATTTTATACGAAGTGAGTATTTATATTTCGAAAGTTGTAATTAGAAATCAGAAAAAAGAAGAAAATAGAAGAAAAAGGAAAGAATAAAGAGGAAAGAGCGGATTGACTTTGAACGGTATTTATCTCGATTCAGCATTTAATAAACTACAAAACTTCCATATTTACACATATAATGAAAAATAATATAGTTGAAGAATTTAACGCCTATCGCGAAAAGATGAACGAAAAGATGCTTGAAGATAATAACAAAATCGTCAAGCGTATTTTTAATCTAGATACCAATGCCTATATGGAAGGCGCCCTGCCAAAGAAAACCAAAGAGCTTTTAGGCTTGGGTAATTCGCTGGTGTTGCGTTGCGACGATTGTGTACGGTATCATTTAGAGGAATGCCACAAATTAGGACTTTCAAAAGAAGAAGTAGTTGAGGGCATGAGTATTTCGCTGCTTATTGGCGGAACCATCGTAATTCCGCATTTGCGAAGAGCTTATGAGTATTGGGAAGCTTTGGAAGCGCAACAGGGTTAAATTAAAGCCATAAAATATTTTGAAACACGAATATTTAATATATTCGTAAAAATGAAGTGGGAGGAGAAAAGAAGAAAGAGGAAAGAGGAAAGAGAAATTCGTGGTAAAAACACAACCTTAAATGAAGCTAAAAGCCGAAAATTTAATGAAATCCTATAAGGGCCGAAAGGTTGTTAAAGGCATTACTGTAGAAGTAAATCAAGGAGAAATTGTTGGATTACTGGGTCCGAATGGGGCTGGTAAAACCACGTCTTTCTACATGATTGTGGGATTGATTAAACCCAATGGCGGCAGAATTTTTCTGGAAGGCACGGAAATCACCAAATACCCAATGTACAAACGCGCCCAACACGGAATTGGTTATTTAGCGCAGGAAGCTTCTGTTTTTAGGAAGCTGAGCGTGGAAGACAATATTTTAAGTGTGTTGCAGCTCACAAAACTCTCTAAAAAAGAGCAACGCGCCAAAATGGAATCTCTAATTGAAGAATTTGGATTGGGACACATCCGTAAAAACCGTGGCGATCTTTTAAGCGGTGGCGAAAGACGAAGAACAGAAATTGCCCGCGCCTTAGCAACAGACCCACATTTTATACTTCTCGATGAGCCTTTTGCAGGGGTTGACCCTGTGGCGGTGGAAGATATTCAGCGTATTGTAGCTCAGCTTAAAGATAAAAACATCGGTATTCTTATTACCGATCACAACGTGCAGGAAACTCTTGCAATTACAGATAGAACCTATTTAATGTTTGAAGGCAGCATACTAAAACACGGCATTCCCGAAGAACTCGCAGCCGATGAAATGGTTCGGAAAGTGTATTTGGGACAAAATTTTGAGCTTCGGAAGAAGAAGTTGGAGTTTTAGAGCTATTAGTTTTAACCACAACGGACACCATGAAGGCACAAAGGCCACGAAGGTTTTATTTTAGTTTCTAAACTCTTTTTAAATTAAAAGAAATTATATTCTCCAAAAATTTACAGGGAATTTTTTCGTATTCTGAACCTTGTCTGGGATTGAGATTATTCCTTTTTAACCCTATAAGTACACTGTGTTTTCACTAAGGGTTCAGTTTACAACTCACCATTTATGACCCTTTTAATTCCTTGCTTCAATAAACTCACATTAAAATTGATAAGGAGACCTAGTTTATAACCACCTAGCCTCATATAGGTAAGTGTTTGCGCTAAATGAACATCATTCAATATTTCCACACTTTTTAATTCAATAACTACTTTGTTTTCAACCAAGATGTCAATTCGATAACCGACTTCTAATTTTATTTCTTGAAATACTAGCGGCATTGGTTTTTGTTTCTCAACAGTAAAGCCTTCTTTCACTAGTTTATAAAAAAGACACTCTTGATAGGCAGATTCTAATAATCCTGGACCAAGCGCTTTATGAACTTCCAAAGCACAACCTATAATTTTATTAGCTATTTGATTTTCAGTCATTTCAACTAAATTTAACTCTTGTTTTAACCCCAAAAGGACACAATATTTGCATATAAAACACAGTGGTTTCTTTTCGTCCTTAGTACCTTCTTTCTGCTGCTGAAATGGATTTTTCTATCCAAAAAAAACTGAATGCACCTCCAAACTACTCAATTTTCTTTGTGCTCTCTGTGCCTTCTTAGTGTTCTTTGTGGTTAAACCTTTTTAACCGGAAAGACCAATAACACGTTTACAAAGCCATTTAACTATTCTTTGTGTACTTTGTGCCTTCTTGGTGCTCTTTGTGGTTAATCAACGAAAGCAATATATAAAGCAATATTATAATCGGTATCGCCAAAAACTTCAGCAGTACCAATAGCACAATACAGAGTATTAAAAAGATGTAACGCACGGCATTGCTTTTAAAATCCCAAGTTTTGAATTTTAATGCGAAGAGCGAAATTTCGGCGTTGAGGAGTAGACTACTTACTAACGTTATTCCTATTAAAAACCATTTATTGAGAATGATGCTTTCTGCTAAATCAGAAAATTGAAACTGTAAAATTAACGGCAAGCTTAAAATAAGAAGTGTGTTTGCTGGCGTCGGCAAGCCAATAAAACCAGAAGTTTGCCGCGTATCTACATTGAATTTTGCCAATCGATATGCCGAAGCAATTACAATTATTAACCCTATTAAAGGCATATAATTTTTAAAACCTACGTTCCACCCGTCCATTGAAAAGGTATCGGTAAGCGATTGCATATGTCCAAAATACGAAAGGTTCAACATTTGGTACATAATAACCCCGGGGGCAAGTCCGCTGGTAATAACATCAGCCAACGAATCTAATTGCAGACCAACTTCGCTTTGTGCGTTTAGCAGACGCGCAGCAAGCCCATCAAAAAAATCGAAGAAAATTCCGAGGAAAACAAACAAGGAAGCCGTTATTAAATCGCCCGATGCTGCAAAAAGTACGGCAACACAGCCACAAAGAATGTTGAGGGAGGTGATAATATTTGGTATTTGTTTTAACATTAGTTGTACAGTTGTTTAGATGGGTGCTTTATTTTATAGTTCTCTAAAATACGCTTGGCAATTTTAAATTGAAGTTTCCAGTACTTTCTAATAAATTCCAACTTCTATGTAAAAATAACAAAGTATTTTCGTCCAATGCTACGAAAACACAATATGTGCATAAATTTAAAGTTTAGTATTCTGTAAAATAGTTCCATATTTGTCCAAATTTTTAATATTGAAAGAGAAAATTTTACTCCTTTTGCTACTTATTTCGGCTACGCTGGGGGCGCAGACCGTGCGAAAGTATTCCAACGAATTTATGAATATTGGCGTTGACGCTGCTGCTTTTGGTATGAGCAATGCCGTGGTTGCTTCCTCGGCCGACGTAAATTCGGGGTATTGGAATCCCGCAGGTTTGGTAAATCTGGAAGACAAGCAAATTTCGCTTATGCACGCTTCCTATTTCGCGAACATTGCAAATTATGACTACGCCGCATTTGCAATGCCGCTAGACGATAAAAGCGCGGTTGGACTTTCATTAATCCGCTTTGGGGTTGATGATATTTTAAACACCACACAACTTATCGATAGCGAAGGCAATATAGACTACAACCGCATCAGTTTATTTTCAACGGCCGATTATGGCGTTACCTTTTCATACGCCCGTAAACTGCCGCTTGACGGATTAAATTACGGTGTGAATGCCAAGGTTATTAGGCGTATTATTGGCGACTTTGCATCGTCGTGGGGCTTCGGACTTGATGCTGCAGTGCAATTTAGAAATGACAAATGGATGTTCGGGATTATGGCGCGCGACATTACCACTACTTTCAATGCGTGGAGTATAGATGAAGAAAAATTTGCCGAAATTCAAGGTGCGGTGGAAGGGCAAAATCAGGAGTTGCCTGAAACTACCGAAATTACCATCCCAAAACTACAATTCGGGATTGCCCGAAAGTTTGTTTATCACTACGACTTCTCGTTTTTGGTAGAAGTAGATTTCAATTTCAGATTTGCAGAAACCAATGATGTTATTTCCTCTTCCCTCGCAAGCATTACACCTTCGGCTGGCCTGGAATTTGCATATATAGATATGGTTTATGTGCGCGGCGGAGTTGGCAATTTTCAAAATATAAAACAATTGGACGGCAATGAATCTGTGGGATTTCAGCCCAATATTGGCGTTGGATTCCGATATAAAGGCATTCAGGTAGATTATGCCTTAACCGATATTGGCGACCAAAGTGCGGCGCTGTATTCAAATGTGTTTTCGTTAAAACTGGATTGGGATTTGTTTAGGTAATCCCCCCGAAGTGGGAATGATTGAAAAAACAAGTGACGAAACAAGGAATATAGCAGATGATTTCTGAATTTTGAAACTTGAAATAAGTATTGTCCAAGAAAAGAAACAAGACCGCTGCGCTACACGAACCAAGAGTCAAGACTAAAATGTATTGATATAATGTGTAGTTCTTAAGAACAACATTGAAATTATAAACAACTAACAGTAATATTTAGTGTATTCGTAGTGAAAAATTATTTATTCATATTTATTCTTCTTTTATGTGTTTCGGCGAAAGCACAGTTTATGCCCTTATCTGAAACTTCAGAAATCAGCATTTTAACCATCGGTCCGGGAGCCGAACTGTACGATAAGTTTGGGCATAGTGCATTTAGAATTCAAGATCCTTTAAACGAAGTTGATGTTGTTTTTAATTACGGGAAATTCGATTTCGACACACCCAATTTTTATACAAAATTCGCACAGGGAAAATTGCTTTACGAGCTGGGAGTTAGTTATTATCAGCCATTTTACAATAGCTATGTCGCACAAAATCGCTGGGTAAAAGAACAAACTCTCAACCTGAACTACGCTGAAAAACAAGCAATTTCAGACTTCCTATGGCACAACGCGAAACCCGAAAACAAAAAGTATAAATACGATTTCTTTTATGACAATTGTGCCACCAAAATACGCGACGTGGTGCAGATTGTACTAGGCGATAAGTTGGAATTTAAGGAAGACCATATAAAAGAAGTATTGAGCTTTCGCGAGCTTATTCAGCAAAATCTGCACGCCAATACTTGGGGAAGTATGGGGATAGACATTGCCCTGGGCGCTGTAATAGACAGAAAAGCAAAGCCGATAGAATACCAATTTTTACCCGATTATGTGTATGCGGGAGCGGCAAACGCCATTATTCATAGAAATGGAAAAACCGAAAATTTGGTTAAGGAAACAACGGTGCTTTTTAATAATGATCCTAGTTCCCCAGAAAATATGTTTATAACGAGTCCGCTGTTTATCTTGGGCTTAATAGGATTGTTGATTGTTTTCATCACCTACCGCGACTTCAAAAGAAGTACTCGAAGCCGTTTTTTAGACACTGCTATTTTTATTTTTACGGGACTTGTGGGAGTACTGTTATTACTCCTTTGGTTTGCTACGGACCATACAGCTACCGCCAATAATTACAACCTGTTGTGGGCATTTCCTATTTCTTTACTTGTTGTCATCGCCATTTCTAAAAAGCAAGTATCCATTAAATTAAAACGATACATACTGCTTTTAGTCTTGCTTTTGGCACTACTGACTATACATTGGATAACTGGCGTGCAAGTTTTTGCAATTGCCCTGCTGCCGCTGCTAATCGCCTTGGCCATACGCTATATTTATTTGATGTATTTTATTTCAATACAGCCTGTTCAAGCTTCTTCTGAAACACGTTCGGGGCAAAGTTTTTAAGGAGGCACCTCCAACGCCCAACGTACAGAACATCCCACCCAGCCTCCCTTAGAACAAAAACATCCCACCCAGCCTCCCTTCAAAGGGAGGGGCTAGATTCGGATTTGATTTATAATGTGGTTAATTTATAAGCTCTGTGTTTAAGGCGAAAAGTATGTACAAAATATTCATTTCCCCAACTCATGCACAGGCCAAAAAGTCTCCCGTGAAGCACAACATCCCACCCAACCTCCCTTCAAAGGGAGGGGCTAGATTCGGATTTGATTTATAATGTGGTTAGATTTATAAGCTCTGTGTTTAAGACGAAAAGTATGTCCGAAACATTTATACCACCAATTTAATCACAGACCAAACGGTCTCCCTTTGAACAAAAACATCCCACCCAACCTCCCTTCAAAGGGAGGGGCTAGATTCAGATTTGATTTATAATGTGGTTAGATTTAGGAGCACAGTATTTAAAGCGAAAAGAAAATCCAAAAATATCCGTGCCAACAGCTTAATCACAGGCCAAAAAGTCCCCCTTTCAATGGGGATTTAGGGGGATGTTTCACAAGGTTAAATCAAAACCCACAATCCCAAAACAAAGAACATTCCACCCAGCCTCCCTTCAAAGGGAGGGGCTA
>NZ_JAIRBA010000036.1 GCF_022008365.1 Aequorivita vitellina | reverse complement strand
TTTTTATTTTACATGGCTTTTAGATTAATAACTTTGCCGCTTTTATCTTTGCTTGGCGGCTCTTCTTTTTTTTTCTCAGATTTTTCATCGGTGTTTGGCTCTACAAACGGACTTTTTGTGAGTTGTTGTGCGGCTTGTTTAATATACCATTCTAATTGATATTTTTGTTTTACAAGTAATTCAAGGATAGGAGTAGGTAATTCTTTTCGTTCCAAAAGTTCGTCGTAACGTTTTAAGTTATTTCGGTCGCGGCTTATACACGAATTTAAAATTGCTTCTGGATTTATGTATTCTAATGCTTCCTTAATTTCCTGCCAAGTGCGGTCTATATTTCCTTTTTCGGAATCTTGTTTTAGTGGTTCAATATCGCGCGAGTGAAGTTCGTTAGAAATATCGTGGCTCATTCTGTTGCGCTCTACGGCCATATAATTTAAAAAGCGCTTCAAGGTTGTAGTTTGTACATCTTGTGCGGCGTTATAATAGAGCTTTTCGGCTTCAAAACAGGCTACCAGCAATCGGTTTAGTTTATTAAAATCTGCGTAATTCTTTTTCATAGTTGTGCAATTTCATCAAAGTTAGTGTAAAAAAGGGTCAATTTAAAACGGTAATTCTCAAATATTTCATAAAAATTTAAGTCAATTTTGCAACATCCTGTAATTTTCGTCGTCTTTTAAATGAACAGCAACCAAAAAACCAACGAGTTTGTCAGATTTACAATTAATAGAGCAATGTAAACACTGCGACCGTAAAGCGCAAATGACGCTTTACACTAAATATTGTAACGGTATGTTTATTATAGCAAATAGGTATTTAAGAGACACCGCGGCCGCGGAAGATGCAATGCAGGATGCCTTTATAAAAGCATTTCAAAAATTGAGCCAATTTAATGGAGACGTAACTTTTGGAGCTTGGCTAAAACGAATTGTTATAAATACGTGTCTTGACAGCATTAAAAGTAAAAAGATGGAATTGCAGTCATTAAACACTGAAGTTTTTACGATGGTTGATGAAAATGACGACTGGACAATTGCTGATGAAGCTACAGTTTCAGAAGTGTTGGCCGCAATTGAAACCCTACCAGTAAATTACAGACTTACGGTAAAGTTGTTTTTATTGGAAGGGTACGATCATCAGGAAATTTCAGAAATACTGCAGATTTCTGAAAATGCATCTCGCACGTATTTGCATCGAGGAAAAGCGAAACTGAAAGAAAAATTAAAACACTTGCGTTATGGGACGGGATATTAAAAAAATGTTTGAAAATTATGAGCCCCAGAAAATTGAACTTCGGGAAGGGCATCGGGCGCGTTTTGAAGCGAAACTAGACAAGGCGTTTTTAGAAACTACTTCTGTAGAAAAGGCCGCTTCCATTCCTTGGATGAAAATTGCTGCAATACTTGTAGTTTTTATAGCGGTTAGCTTTTTTGGATATCAACAATTGTCTAAAAACAATTCGGTTATTTCTGAAAACCCAAACAATACTGTCGTTGAAAATACTTCGGAAAATGTAGAAAACACTGAAGCTCCAAAACTTACATTGGCAGATATTTCACCAAATCTTAAAAAAATAGAGGAATATTATATGACCGGTATTAACGTGCAATTGGCTTCCCTAAAAATAACCGATGAAAACCGAGATGTGGTTGATGGCTATATGCAGCGACTTGCAGAACTGGATAAAGAATACAGTGCACTTAATGCCGAACTGAGCAACGTTGGCCCCACCGAAGCCACTGTTACTGCCTTGATTGATAATTTGAAACTGCGTTTGGATTTGCTGTTCAAACTAAAAAACAAATTGAAAGAACTTAAAACCCAAAACAATGAAGAATTTAAAGTTATACAATTGTAGTACCATAGTTGTACTCTTGCTGGTTTCTGCCTTTGGCTATTCGCAAAAAAAATATGTGGAGAGCTTCAACGTAAACGATAACGTGGAAGTTTCTGTGAATACTTCTTTTACAAATGTCATTTTTGAAACTTGGAACAAAAATAAAGTTGAAGTTGAAGCATTCATAGAAGGCGATAATCTTTCTGCAAGTGAAAAGGAGCAACAAATGAAAAACTGGAAGCTGGATGTTACGGGCAACAGTAAAAAAGTAAGTATAAACTCCAATGTTTCAAACCAGAATTTTGCGATGACCGATATGCCTTCAATGGATTTTATTGGACCGTTGGTGGAAGATATGGTAATGCCGATGATTCAAAACATAAGGGTGCCACCATTACCAGAAGAATTGCTTGAAAATATTGGCAATATTCAATTTGATTATGAAGCCTTTAAAAAGGATGAAAAGGGTTATATGAAAAAATTTGAAGCCCAAATGGATAAAAAATTCGGGAAAGATTTTGAAAAGCGAATGGAGGAATGGGGCAAGAGTTTTGAAAATTCGTGGGATGAAAAAATGGCAGATAGTATTGGTGATGCTTACGGAAAAAAGATGGAAGCTTGGGGCGAAAATTTTGGGAAACGCATGGAAGCTTGGGGCGAGGAATACGGAAGGAAAATGGAGGTTTGGGCAGACGAATTAGAACAGAAAATGGAAGCGGAGGGCGCAAATTATTCAAAAACGGTTACAAAATCGCCCAATGGCACTGCTATAATTATTAAAGCCGACGGCAGTAACGTTACTAGTGGCAATGCAAAAAGAACTATAATTATTCGAATGCCGAAGAATACCAAAACTGAAGTAAACATTCGGCACGGCGTTCTAAAAATGGCTGATGCAAACAACTTAAAGGCAAATTTAAATTACACGCCATTGACGGCAAACAGTATTGATGGGGGGCAAACCCTCATCAATGCTTCGTATGCGCCCATTTCTGTTAAAGTTTGGAAACAGGGGGTTTTAAACGTAAAGTTTGTGGATCACTGCAACATTGAAAACGTTCAAAATATAAATCTGCAAGCCAATTCTAGCGATGTGCGGATAGGGAATATTACAAATCAAGCTTTTCTTTCTGGTTCGTTTGGCGATCTGCGAATCGATAAAGTGGCAGATAGTTTTGAAACGTTAGACATTCGTTTGGAAAATACCGATGCGCGCGTAAAAGTTCCGGCGGGTGCGTTTTCGTTTTATTTCACAGGAAATAAATCTACTTTAAAATACCCGAAATCACTTCAACTTAAAGAATCTAAAAGTGCGGACAGGGTTTTGGTAAAAGGGTTTAATCAAAATAACGGTTCTAATAAAACCATCACGATTAACTCTAATTATAGCAATGTTTCACTTCAATAAAATAAAGCTTGATTTAAAAACTACTTTCAAATTTATTTCAAAAAAAAGCCCACTCCAAAAAATGAAGCGGGCTTTTAAGTGAAACAAGAATTAGGGGAAGGTTTACTATTGCTTTACAACTTTTAAATTTTCAACACTACCATTGCTCAATACCTTTACAAGGTAAACGCCGCTGGCTAAATTTGAAAGATTTAATTCAGTTCGGTTTTCATTGATAGTTACATTCGATACTTTCTGGCCAGTAATTGTGTAAACAGCTACAGAATCAATTGCTTCTATTGAATTTAAATGAAGCACATTTTCAACTGGGTTTGGATAAAAAGATACTGTGTTTTGTGATACTTCATTTGTTCCCAAAATAAGGTCATCAAGGTAAACTGTCCATCCCTCTGCAAACGGTGGTGGTCCATTTAACCAGCCTGTAATATATTTTCCGTTTGGAGAAACAGAAATGGCAGTTCCCAAAAGGCCATCTGGGGTATTTACGGCAATGCCGTTATCTGCCAATACATCTTTTAAGAAAAGAGGTTGGCTGCCAAGAGAAGGATGGTAAATAATTGCGTCTCTTGTTTGAAAGTCTACTTCTGCAAAACCAACGGCCACGCCGTTTTCAGAAATGCTCGCAAAACCGGCGTAGTCTGCACCTCCGGGATTATCATAAGATGTAAAAGTGTTGGTCGTACGGTCGTAAATAAAGGGTTGAAGATCAAAATCGCCTACCATTACATCGGCGCTGTTTATGTCGTTAATGGTGTTTATGCCGGTAAGTGTTGGCAATTGGCCTTCAGGAATAAAATGAAATTCCCCATCCAAGGTTCTGTATGAAGGAACACGAAGCGTACCGCCACTATCTGGTCTATCTACCCATCCTACCATAATACCGTTGTCGTTTACAGCGTAAGATGCACTTGCTTCTCCTTCGGGATCTAGTGCGATTAAAAGTTCTTGGGTCTGTGTATTGTAAAGGAATCCGCCATAATCGTTCCCCACGTTAGATTGGCCTGTAACGTATAGGCTGTTGGGGGAAATTCCGTAAGGGGTATTTTCATCGTAATTATAGGGATCCTGATTGGCGGTAAATCCTATAGGATTCCATACACCATTTAACCTGTATGCTGCTTGCAAGATAAATTCCGTTTCATCAAAAAACATATAGCCGGCAACATTTTCATCGTTGTTGGTTGCCTGTACCATAAATGCCTCGTTTTCTAAGGGAGTAAATGTGTTGGTCTCGAAATCATAATATTCAAAGACCGTAACCCCAAAACCAGAATCGTTTACATCGTTAAAACGTGTAGACATTTCGGTTTGCACTTTAAACTCGATCTGTGCCTGGGTTGTGGCAGCGGCCAGGAATAAACACGCCAACATGGCGCTTTTCTTTAAAAAAGTATTTTTCTTCATTTGTAATAATTAAATAGAATTAGTGAAATTTGATGCCGCAAAGTAGTTTTAAGCATACTATAATAAAAGAAACACCCTTTCAGAATTCAGAATTCTAATACAGTTTAAGTTTTAAAACACTGCTAAACAGTGGTTTGTGATTAAGAGGCTTTATGCAGTACTTTGGGAATACAAAGCGTAAAGCGCTAAAATTTCAATCTTTTTTTGAGAGATTTTAATTCTTTTTCTGAAGTAAAAACGGTTCTTATTAAGAAAATAATGCAAAGTAGGATGAGTGAACTAAAACCTATTTGTAGAAATTTTGTAGATTTTTTTACACTTTTTAATTTTTCCGAATTGGTGTCAATTAAGTCGTTTATTGAATTATCTACGGTCTGTCTTTCGGCTTTTGTAAGTTCTCTGTGAACTTCTAAGTTTTTGCTTTTATAAAGTGAATAGTCTTTTAAATTTCCGGTTGCCAAATAATTTGTCGCCAAAGCGTTGTATAAGGCTCTGTTTAAAACCTTATCACCCACGTCTTCAGAATTTTGAAGTGCATCAATTATAAGCGCTATTGCTTTTTTGTATTCACCTTGCGAAGTATAAACTTCCGCCAGCCCTTTTTGGGCAAAGGCTACCAAACTTTTGGCATCTATTGTTTTGGCGTACTTTACTGCTTCTTTAAAACTACTTTCTGCCTCATTGGGTCTTCCCAAAGAAATTAAACAGTTGCCGCGGTTGTAATAGGAAGTACTTATATTGGCTTTGCCTGCAGGATGGTTCAGAATTTTTTTATAATCTTCAATTGCTTTGTCAAAATAATTGAGAGCAATGTCGCAACTCATCTGTTCGCGGTACACAAAACCTCGCACCAAATTATTGTAACCCAAACCTCTGATTGTTACATCATTTTCTGGCGTTTCTTCAATCAATTGTTTGGCTTGGTTTAAATAATTGATGGCTTTATCGTAAATTTTAAGCTCTTGATATTGCCCACCAATGCGGTTTAGCAGGTTTATTTTTAAATACACATCGGTTAGTTTCGGCAATAAATCCAGCGCTTTTAAGGTGTTTTCTAGCGATTTTTCGTAATCTCTTTTGGACGAGTAAGCGGTTGAAATTATTAAAATGATGCGCACTTTTTCGTCTGCCGAAATATCCGTTTCGTTTAAAAGCTCACTCCCCAATTTGATAGAAATATCTGGGTTTTCATAAATCTGTTGTGTGGCAATGGTAAGAATGCTGTCAATCTTTGATTGCGAAGAAACAACCAGCGGCAACAATACAATTGCTGCAAACCAAACACATTTTACATGTAAATTTTTAACTAACATTTTAAGTCTGCGTTGTGTTTAATTGTTCGGTTTTATCTTTTAAAATTGTAATAAAGGCGGTAGGAGGAATACCCGTTACCGATTTAAAGACCGTGGCAAAAAGACTGTGCGATGTAAATCCACTGTCTTGCGCCAAATAGCTTATTTTGTATTGTAAATAGGCCGGATCGGTTTTTAGTTTTTCAATTATATAGTTAATGCGCAATTCGTTGATATAGGCGTTGAAATTTTTTTGCTTATTGAAATTCACAACCTCGGAAAGATATTTTGTATTCGTTTCAAACTGCAGAGCGAGCAGGGAAAGAGACATTTCTTGTTTTGTAAATTCGGTAGATTTTTCGAAGGCGTTTAACTTTTCTAAAATCTTTTCTTCCGTTTCTTTGGGAACTACCGAATGCTTAACAATTTCCTTCTTTGACGGAATAGCGGGTTCGGATTTTTGTTTTTTTTCAAAATACCCAATGTAGTTTTTGTATTGTTTTGTTTTTATACGATAGCGAAAAACTAAATAGCTCCACAACAGTACCACGAGTAAAAAAACACTTCCTAAAATTACTGCATTCCTTTGTAAATTGGCTCTTGCGTTTGTCAATTTTTCAGCTTCATTTTCACTTATAAAATTGAAGGCGACGTTTACCGCATCATTATCTATATCGGTTTGTAAATTGTTGAGGTTTTGGGTTTGGGCGTTTTGATTTTTAAAATCCACCAAATCGTTTAAAGCCAGATAATTTTCTGCAATAGCTTCCGAAATGGCAATCTGTTCCGCAATATGTGTGAATTTTTCTGCAATACGCATAGCCGCCTTTAACGAATCGATGGCTGCCTTATGTTTTTTCTGAAGAAAAAGATAATTGCCGTACAGTTGCAGGCTTTTCATTTCCAAATAATTGCCGGGATTGGCTGCTTTGCTCTGTGAATAAGCGGCTTCTAAGTAATACGAAACCGAATCTAACTGAAATTCGCGAAGTTGAATTGCCGCAATATCCAAATTTATATTTCCTATTTGGACGGATTGAAAACGAGATGATGCATTTTTGAAATATGCTTTAGCTTTGTAAAGCCTCTTCATATTTTGTTGTGAAGTTTCAGCGCCATTTGAAACTGTATTATATTGTAAAATCTTTCCTTTCAACCATTCGTGAACAGCTTCGTTTTTAATGTTTTCCGAGAGATTAATAGCTTCGGTTGCATACTTTTTGGCTAATTTATTCAGCTCGAGCTCTTTCATAATTTTTGAAAGAAGTACGTAGCGTTTTACATCTTTATCTGTTTGCTTTTTATTATTGTCTTTTTGTACCTGCAAGCCCATTTTTAGCGCTTCGTCAAGCTTTCCTTCAATATAAAAGCTAGCAGCTAAAAGATAGGAGGCGTGAGTTAATTGTTGCGGGTTTTCGGTATTGTTTTTTATATATTTCGCAATGCGAATTGCTTCTTGCGGATTGGAATAAATTGTGTTTTCGGCTTGCTCCAATAACTGTTTTATATTGTCCTCCTGAGCGAAGAACAAATGAAAGCTAAACAAGAACAGTATAATACAAACCGAGCGCATGACTGTAGAATATTTTTGCAGTAAAAATAGCTACTATGCGATGAAATTAAGAAGGTTTCAGCATTATTTATGAATTTAAACAGTTCTGAAAAAACGTTTGCATACGTGTTGAAAATGGAAATAATTTTAAAAGTGCCGATTTTGTTATGTCAGAAAAATGATTGCTGCGTAAAAATTAAAAACCGCCCCTTTTTAATAGGGACGGTTTTTTCAAAATCAAATCTAACTATGAATAAAAATTACCTATTAACTATTTTTAGTTTTTTATGATTTTGTATGTTCCAACAGCATTGTTAGACAAAACTTTTGCGAAATAAATACCTGTTGACAAAGAATTTAAATCAACTTCGCCGTGCAATGCATTTAGGTTTTTACTCATTAATTGTTGCCCATTGATGTTGTAAATTACCACTGAAGTTATTTCTGTTTTTCCTGAAATCTGTAAAACATCTGTTACAGGATTTGGATACAATGCAACTCCGGTAAGTTGGTTGTCGTTTACACCTAAAGCTTCACAAGTTAATTGTAGTTGGAAACTTCCTGCATTGTTGTCGTCATAGCCTTCTATCATAATAATGTAGGTTGAAGTACCGTCAGATTCAAACTCAAGTTCAGGTTGGTTTACACAAGAACTGTCGTTAAAAGCTATTTGATTGGTTAAGGTACAATCGCTAAATACTCTAACAGTAGTTGCAAAATTTGTATCGGGACCACAGGCGTTAAGTGTTATAGTTTCTGCAGTTCCGTTTCCTGTGTATGAATAATATACATCTGGAG
The DNA here is from genome assembly GCF_022008365.1 of Aequorivita vitellina. Taxonomy (GTDB): domain Bacteria; phylum Bacteroidota; class Bacteroidia; order Flavobacteriales; family Flavobacteriaceae; genus Aequorivita; species Aequorivita vitellina. The sequence continues at coordinate 21,104 of NZ_JAIRBA010000036.1, read as the reverse complement.
AAGCATTTCCACCTGAATCTGTTGCGAATATTGTTGAATTTGTAACCAAATCGCCACAGGTTAATGCCATGGCATCTGCACAACCATCATTGGTTGGTACCGTAGGCATTTGAACTCTGTAAGTAAACAAATCTCCCCAAGGACCTATTGTAGGATCATACCCCCAACCAGTTATATACTTTCCATTGAATGAAATAGCATTTGGTACATATATTGGGCTCGCAGTCATTGTATAGCCTAAAGTGTCTGTAATGAAAGAATTAAATTCTTGCATTCCTCCTGTAGGTGTCCAAATAAAAGGAATGTTTGGATCAAAAGGACCACCTTGAAAATACCCAATTACAACGCTCCCGTCGTGGTTTATTCCGGTAACATTTCCCGTGTTGCCGGGGGATAGGGTTCCAAGAGAAAGATATCCAGTAGCCTCGCTCCAAATCCAAGGTTCATTATTATTAGCAAAGTCTCCGCGACCACCTATCCAAATTCCATCTGCAGAAATTGCACTACACTCACCCAATTGGTTATATTCGTCTGTTGGGTCCCCGTTGGGGTCTACTAAGAGATATTCATTTGGAAGCCAGTCGCCATTAGCATCTTTTCGCCATACAGCCGATTTCCAAGGGCCATTAAAATCTTGCCATCCTACAATTACGCTTCCGTCACCGCTAACGGCATTTGCTCGAGTGCTTCGGTTTATGTTTGTGAAAAGACTTCCTAAATCTACTAAGCCATCTGCGTCGGTCCAAGCTGTAGCGTGAACAGGAGTGCCTGGTTCACCCGGCGTTGGTTCTACATAGGCACTTCCTACTACTGTGCTTCCATCTGCAGAAATGTTGTATCCAGAACTTAAACTGATGTCAGAAGAAACACCGAAGCTACCTAATACTGTCCATTCATCATTAGTCACGTTGTACATTGATTTTATAGAGTAAATGTTGGTATCTGTTTCCTTCCTAAACATCACTCCTTGTGAACCAAAAACAAATCCACGACCGTTTGGTGTAAAAACTACTTCGTACAGTGCTTCATTAAATGTAGAAGTATTCATATTGTTTATCGGGAAAGTTTCTCCACCATCTTCAGAACTGAAAATCATTTCTGGGGTTCCAATCAATGTAACATGATCGGCATCTAGCCACGCTACATCGCGCCAGATTGGACCGGGGCTATTTGCTATCGTTATGGTTTGCCAAGTTGTTCCACCGTCGGTAGTTTTAAGAACGATATCGTCACCCACAGCAAAACCTGTGTTCATATCATAAAATTCGATACCTGCTAGTATACCAGCCCCAGAAAGAACCGTAGTCCATGTTGCGCCATTATCTGTAGTCTTCTGAATTGTTCCTCCGTTTGAAGCCATAAAATAAGTGTCTCCACCTACATACGTAATTTGATCTGGAATTGCGTCTAAACCTGTACCAGCGGTCCAAGTATTACCTCCATCCGAAGTGTAAAATATAGCGCCAGGTCCACTATTTGGGAAGGCACCTACAACTCCATTTTGTGAATCCTTAAATACAACATCAGTATAATACCAAACATCAGTACTTGGAGTAAGTTGAGTCCAAGTATTACCAGCATCTGTTGTTTTACCAACGTAAGCACTCCATCCTACAACATAACCTGTATAAGAATCGGGAAAACTAATTCCTTCAATACCTTGGTCAGTACCAGTCCAAACTTGTTCCCAAGAATCACCTGCATCGTAGGTTCTTAGAACTATACCGTCACCATTGTAGGTTACCGACTGTCCTGCTGCAAAACCTAATGAATTTTGGTTGTCTGGAAATTCAATACCGGTAAAAATATAATTAAAACCAGTATTTAATTTTTCCCACTCGGTAGGGTTTGTTATTTCTGTGTAAGATGTGCCCGATAATAGGTTGCCATCTTCAGAAAATCTAACACCTCCACCTACGCCCTGACCTGGTGCAGCACCACCAATTTCGGTAAATGTATTTGTGTCTGGGTTCCAAAGAGAATACGGTCCCGCTTGAACTTCGTATCCAGAAATAACGCCTTCGTTAGAAACGCCTTGGGTTTCAAAAAATGTGGGCTTTACCACAAATTGAGCAAAAATGCTACCTGAACTAATAGCAAAAATTGTTAGAAATAGTAATAGTGATTTTTTCATTTTAGAAAATTTATTGATTTATACTCAGCGCTAAAGTAGGTGCGATTATACTATTATAAAAGGAAGTATCTTTTAAAATTCACGAATTTTAAAAGCTAAAAACGAGTGTAAAACATTGTTTGTTAGTGCCTTGCACTTCTTGGTGAAGTTGAAGTAAAATAGAATGAAATGGAACCCAAAAGAGACTTATTCTGTTAGTTTTCTTTGAAGATTTTTTAATTTCTTTTCTTCAAAAAGCACAAAACGAATGAGTATAAAAAGGGCTAATACGATAAAAATAATTATGAGTATTAAAATAGGTTTATAATACTTACTCAACTCATTTATTTCTTTGGTTTTTGTTTCGGTTAACTTTAAAAGCGATTGGTTTATAGATTTTCTTTCGGCAGTCTTTGTTTCGTTTTGAAGATTTAAATATTTGTTGTGAAACAAAGTGTAGTTCTCCCAATCTTTTATTGCGAGGTAATTATTTGACAGCCCATCGTAGAGTCCTTTGTTTAATACTAAATCGCCTACACTTTCGGCATTATTGGTGGCGTTGTTAAGCAGCTCAATTGCTTCTTCGTAATTTCCTTCCAATGTTTTAGCTTCGGCTAAGCCTTTTTGGCCAAAGGCAACTAAACTTTTTGCCTGTGCGTTTTTTGCATATTCAATAGAACTTAAAAAACTTGCTTTTGCACTTATATTTTTTCCGAGAGATAAAAGACAGTTTCCTTTATTGTAGTAGCAAATACTAAGGTTGGCGTTGCGTACATGAGCCTCGAGCGTTTTTTTATAATATTCAATAGCTTCGTTAAAATAGTTTAAAGCAATATCGCAATTCATTTGTTTTCTATAGATAAATCCTCGCATGGTTGCATTATAGCCCAAAAGTGGCTGGATTGAATCTTGATTTCTCTGGTTTTCGAGCAGGAGTAACGCTTCATCTAAATATTCAATGGCCTTGTCATAAATTTGAAGCTCTTGATAATGCGCAGCAATTCTATTTAAAATATTCATGCGTTGGCGCGTATTTTGAATGTTTGGTAGCAATGCTTTAATTTTCTCTACATACACGGAAGCCATTTCGTAATCGCGCTTAGAAGAATACGCAGTTGAAATAGACAGCAACGCATTTATTTTATTGTTTATTGAAATATTTGTTGAGTTATACGCTTGGGTTGCAAGACGTATTGCTTCGTCTGGATTTTCGTAAATTTGTCTGTTAGCAATTGCCAACGTACTATCTACTTCTTTTTGAGCATAGGTTGCTTGTATAAGAACAAAAACGCCTATTAAAAAAACTAACAAAGTATGTTTATTCAGTTGCTTCATACTGCTTTGCATAAGCCTTCGCGGCCGTTTTTTTGGTTTTTAAAAGATCTATGAACACTGTAGGTGAAATACCCGTAACCGCTTTAAAAACGGTAGCGAAACTACTGTGCGATGAAAACCCGCTCTCTTCGGCTAAATAGCTAATCTTATAATTTAAATACGTGCTGTTATTTTTAAGTTTATCTATTATATAGTTTATGCGCAGTTCGTTTATATAACTATTAAAGTTTTTGTTTTTATGACTATTTATTATTTCAGAAAGGTATTTGGTATTTGTATCAAAATGTGAAGCTAAGGCAGCTAACGACATATCCTGTTTAGTGAAGTGTTTTGAATTTTCAAATTGAATTAGTTTTTGCACCAAGGCAGCTTCTGTTTCCTTTGGAATGTTTAGGCTTTTTGAAACCTCTTTTTTAAATGGTTTTTCTTTGGGTTTTATATTTTCAAAATAACTTAAAAACCGTTCATATTGCTTAGCTCTATACTGGTAGCGATATTTTAGTACAAAATATGTAAGTAAAATTAAAAACAGTATGCTACATAAAATTATAACATTGCGTTTAAACACTTCTTTTACTTCTTCTCCTCTCGCATTAAAATTATCGTTTATGTAATTGTAAATGGTGTTAATTGCTTTTTCTTCCTCAGTTTCCACTTCATTTGCTACTTGCCCACTTTCCGCTCTGTTGGTATAAAAAAGACTGGCTTTGTTTAATGCTAAAAAAGTAGTTGCAAGGCCTTCCATAATTTCAGATTGATAGACCTTATTGCTTAATTGTTTACTAATTTCGAGTGCAGTTTGGTAGGAGGTAAGCGATTGTTGATATTCTTTTTTTAGAAAGTATACTTTACCCAATTGGTTTAACGTAACCATTCTAATAAAATTATTGGGGTCTTCGCCCATGGAGTTTTGTAGAATTGTTTTAAAAAACACTTCTGCAGAATCTATAGGTTTTGCAGCTAAGTAGGCTTCAATTATTGAGGCAGACGTTTCGTTAATTAATTTTAGGTCGGGTATTTTTTTAAAAGACGTATTGGCTTGCTGAAGGCTTTTAAGTACTTCACTGTCATCGCCCGTTTCAGTTTTTTTGCTAGCATTTATTAGTGCTGCTGCTCCGTTCAAGTATTTAGAAATTAAAATACTATTTGTGTTTGCAGTTACGGCTTTGGTGCGCAAATAGTACTGTTCGGCTACCACATTCATTCCTAATTGATTCATTAAATGAAACGAAGACGTACTAACCTTAATTCGCATTTCAATATCTTCTGAAGCTTCCGCAAGTTTTTTTGCTTCAAGATATGCTTTTATGGCATTGTTAAAGTTGCCCATTGTGTAATGCGATGCTGCGGCCAGCATATACGCATCAATTCGCAAGCGCGTGTTATCAGAATTTTCAATAAGATGTTCAGCAATTTTAAGCGATTCTTTGGGCTGGTAGTACAAGGCGTTTTGGGCCTCTAGTAACATTTTATTTTGATCTATGTTACTTTGTGCATACGTCTCATTTACAAGACAAAAACAAGCAATTAATAGTATGAGGAAGCGCATAAATGGTGCTATGAGCAAACAATATACGCAAAAATTAAATTTTTGAATTAATTAATTTCTCGATATCGGAAACCAAAGAGCGACCTAATTTTGTAAAATTGGGTCGCTCTCTGTTTATAAAACTGAAAATGCTTTACTTAGCTCTTTTCATTAGAATTTCCATATTTTTAAATTCTTCACCTCCTTCTGAGATTATAAACATTTCCATTTTTCGGGTATCGTCATCTATAATGGTATAAATCTGTTTCATCTGTTTTTCGTTTCCAGTCATCGGGTCTACCATGGTGCCGGTGAGCGTTGTAGCTTTACTTGCAGGGTCGTATTTTCCGCGCATTACCGATAAACCGGTGCCCATATTGTCTATCCAAGTAGAGATATATTCATTGGTTGCATTATCATAAGCAATTGTTGATCTACCTTCAAAAGGCATTCCCATCATCTCTCCTTTTGTGGTAGCAACTTGATACCGGTTACCCAAAATCATTTTTACATCTTCGGTGGCAGTTGCCTTTTCTGGCGGTGCGTCGGGGCCCATCCAAAAAGTAAGTTCGTCGTTCCATTGGCCTACGTCGGCTGCCATCATTTTGTGTGGTTCGCCTGGCGTCATGTAGGCTTCCCAAGCTTTTTGCATGGCAATAGAATCCATGGGCGGTTCTGGAGTTTGTGGTTCTTCGGAAACAATACTGTCTGTTGCAACAGTAGTATCGGTTTCCATGGTTTCCTTGCTTTCATCTTTGCAGGAAGCAAAGCATAACGCGAATACTGATACTGCTAAAAATAGATTTTTCATAATACTTAGTTTTAAGTTGTTGATTTAAAGCTAAATTATGAAAAAACGAATTATTTTACTGTTAATTAATTGGTTTTAAGTTAATTGTGTTGTGGGTTGAAAGATTCAATTTGGTGAAATATCTTTTTACAGGAAAATTTCCGAAGCTAATTTGAATTTATTTCTTCCGAACAAAAAAAGCCAAAACTGCCGATGTAACTACCCCCATCCCCAAAGCACCAAATGCAGATTGCCACATATAACTATTTATATTGAAATAGTCGTTGGCCTTGGTACGCGTCATTAAATCGTTGGTTACGGAGTATTCAATTACGTTATTAAAATATTCTGGTGTAATATAATTGTGGGTTATGTATTGCGCCACAGGAGAGAGTAGTGCCACAAAAACACTTAAAAATACACCCGAAACAAAACCTTGTAGCCACGTCATTTTACCGCCATAAACGCGGCGTCTTTTTTCGCGCATTTCTAACAAATACATTAATATGGCGAAAGGGGCAAAAAGCATGGTTAGCCACCAGTGTTCTGCAATTTGTTCTTCGTGCCAACCCAAAGTTTTTTCGAGTAACATCCAGCATAATATAGCAATGGTGAAGATAATTGCCCATTTAAATTCAATATATATTTTTCTCATGTTTAGTTTTGGTTTTGATGAATTAAATCACCATTAAAGATAGTTTTTTTATCGCAAAAAATCCCGAAACAATTGCTTCGGGATTTGTAATTTTCGTTAAGATTTTGTTTAATCTATCTCACGTCTCACGTCTCACGTCTCACGTCTAATATCTCGAGTCTATCTTATTCATCAACCAAAACCCAATCGCCTTTATCAAGTAGTGGGATAGCTTGCTTAAATTTCAGCGTTTTATTTTCACCGCTCATCACATTTTTAATTGTTACTTTTTCGTTGCGATTTATCTTTGGACGCTCGCGGGTAATAGTTTCAGTTACTTGTTGGCGTTGCGGTTGTGTGTTCCCTGCGGCACGTGATTGTGCAGCGCGCTCATCCATATTGGGGATTTCGTCTTTTTGCTCGCTTAGGTTTTCTTTTCTTTTTACTTCGCGTGCTTCTTGAATTTGCTGTTGGTTTTCTGCTGGCAATTCTCCTTTAAAAAGGAAGGAAACAACATCTTTATTCACTTTTTCAATCATCGCTTTAAAAAGCTCAAATGCTTCAAATTTGTAAATAAGCAACGGATCTTTTTGTTCGTGAACTGCAAGTTGAACAGATTGTTTTAGCTCATCCATTTTGCGTAAATGCGTTTTCCAAGCATCGTCTATAATGGCTAAAGTTATATTTTTCTCAAAATCATTAACCAGTTGCTTTCCTTCGGTTTCGTATGCTTTTTCAAGATCGGTGGCAACGTTTAGGGTTTTTACACCATCTGTAAAAGGAACTAGAATACGTTTGTATTTATCTTTCTGCGTTTCGTAAACATTTTTAATTACAGGGTAAGCCATTTCGGCATTGCGCTCCATCTTGTTTTGATAATGCACTAAAGCTGCTTTATAAATTTTACCTGCAATTTCGGCACTGTCCATTTTATCAAATTCCTTTTCAGAAATAGGGGAATGCATGGAGAAGAAACGGATTAATTCGAACTCAAAATTCTTGTAATCTTGCGCCATTTTGTTGGTTTCGGCAACTACTTCGGCAGTGTCAAAAATCATGTTTGCAATATCCACGCGAAGACGATCGCCAAATAGTGCGTGGAAACGGCGTTTGTAAACTACTTCGCGTTGGGCATTCATTACATCATCATACTCAAGCAATCTTTTACGAATCCCGAAGTTGTTTTCCTCAACTTTTTTCTGCGCCCGCTCAATAGATTTTGAAATCATTTTATGCTGAATAACTTCGCCTTCCTTCAAGCCCATACGGTCCATCATTTTGGCAATTCGTTCACTTCCGAAGAGACGCATCAAGTTGTCTTCCAAAGAAACGTAAAACTGCGAACTTCCCGGGTCACCCTGTCGTCCACTACGTCCGCGCAACTGTCTGTCAACACGTCGGCTATCGTGCCGCTCGGTACCTACAATTGCAAGTCCGCCCGCTTTTTTCACTTCGTCGCTCAATTTAATATCCGTACCACGACCCGCCATGTTGGTGGCTATGGTTACAATTCCGCTCTTTCCAGCTTCGGCAACAATATCTGCCTCGCGTTTGTGGAGTTTTGCGTTCAAAACGTTATGCGGAATATTGCGAATACTCAACATACGGCTGAGTAATTCAGAAATTTCAACCGAAGTAGTACCAATCAATACAGGTCTTCCGGCGTTTGAAAGTGCTGTAACTTCTTCGGCAACAGCATTGTATTTTTCTCTCTTTGTTTTGTAAATTTTATCCTCTCGGTCAAAACGCGCAATTGGACGGTTGGTTGGAATTTCAACTACATCTAGTTTGTAGATTTCCCAAAGTTCACCGGCTTCTGTTACGGCGGTACCCGTCATTCCCGAAAGTTTGCGGTACATACGGAAGTAATTTTGAAGCGTAATAGTTGCAAAGGTTTGCGTCATGGCTTCAATCTTTACATCTTCTTTGGCTTCAATTGCTTGGTGCAGTCCGTCGCTATAACGACGTCCGTCCATAATACGGCCCGTCTGCTCGTCAACGATCATTACTTTGTTTTCCATCACCACATATTGGTCGTCTTTTTCAAAAAGCGTGTATGCTTTTAAAAGCTGATTCATAGTGTGAATACGTTCACTTTTTACTGAAAAATCGCGGAAAAGTTCTTCTTTTTCGGCAACTTCTTCTTCCGTAGGGAGTCCTTTGCTTTCTATTTTAGCAATTTCGCTTCCTATTTCTGGCATCACAAAGAAATCTGGGTCGCCTTCGCCCGAAAGGAAATCTACGCCTTTATCGGTAAGTTCTATCTGGTTGTTTTTTTCGTCAATTACAAAATACAACTCTGCATCTACCTTTGGCATTTCGCGATTGTTGTCGCTCATGTAATGGTTTTCGGTTTTCTGAAGAATTTGTCTTACGCCTTCTTCCGATAGAAATTTTATCAATGCTTTATTTTTCGGCAAACCGCGATATACGCGAAGCAATTGAAAACCGCCTTCTTTTTCGTCTCCTTCTTTAATTAGTTTTTTTGCTTCGGCCAACACTCCTGTTAAGTACTTTTTTTGTACTTCAACAATATTTTTAATATTTGGTTTTAACTCGTTAAATTCGTGACGATCGCCTTCTGGTACCGGTCCCGAAATAATTAAAGGCGTACGAGCATCGTCAATTAATACCGAATCTACCTCATCTACTATTGCGTAGTGGTGTGGGCGTTGTACCAAATCGTTTGGGGCGTGCGCCATATTATCGCGTAAGTAATCGAAACCAAACTCGTTGTTGGTACCGTAGGTAATATCAGACAAATATGCTTTTCTGCGCGCTTCGGAGTTTGGGCGATGATTATCGATACAATCTACCGTCATCCCGTGAAACTGAAACAATGGTGCCATCCACGCGCTATCACGTCTGGCAAGATAATCGTTAACCGTTACTAGGTGTACTCCGTTTCCGGCAAGTGCGTTTAGATACATTGGCAGCGTTGCAACCAAGGTTTTACCTTCACCCGTTTGCATTTCGGCTACTTTTCCTTCGTGAAGTGCAACCCCGCCAATAAGTTGTACGTCGTAATGAACCATATCCCAAGTAATTGGTTTTCCGGCAGCATCCCACGAGTTTTGCCAAATGGCTTTATCGTCTTCCAGGGAAACGTAATCTTTTTCAGCGGAAATTTCACGGTCAAATTGGCTGGCAGTAACTGTAATGGTTTCATTGTTTTTAAAGCGTTTTGCGGTTTCTTTCATTACAGCAAAGGCTTCGGGAAGTATTTTGTTGAGGGTCGCTTTTTCAATTTCGTAGCGATCGTCCTTGAGCTTGTCTATTTGGTTGTAGTATTCTTCTTTTTTGTTGATGTCTTGCTCGGCTTCAGACTGTTTTTCAAGGGCATCAATTTGGTCCTGAATTTCTTTTTGGGCGTCTTTTATTTCTTTTCTGAAATAATCAGACTTTGCTCGAAGTTCGTCGTGGGAAAGTTTTTCAATTGCGGCTTCGTGTTTTTTTACCTCATTTACCAACGGCTGTATTTCGCCAATATCTTTTTTTGATTTATCGCCTACAAAAACTTTTAGTACGTTATCTAATATTCCCATTGTTATATATTTTGTTTTTTAATTACGAATTCAGGATCTAAATTTTACAAGTGGCCTCGCAGCAAAAGCGAAGAACACCTTGCAGGGTATTCGTGAATTCGTGGCGTTTTTTTTAATTCTTTTTTAAATAAAAAAAAGCCTCCTGAAAGAGACTTTTTATATTATTTTTAAATGTTTCCCAAAATATTGGGAATTAATATTCATCCTCGTTCCAGAGATAATCGTCGTCTGTGGGGTAGTCTGCCCAGATCTCTTCAATAGAGTCGTAAGAGTCGCCCTCGTCTTCAATTGCCTGAAGGTTTTCCACTACTTCTAGTGGAGCACCGGTCCTGATCGCGTAATCAATCAATTCGTCTTTGGTTGCGGGCCAGGGTGCATCACTTAAATATGATGCTAATTCTAATGTCCAGTACATAGCACTTTAGGTTTTAATTTTCTGCAAAAGTAATTTTTTAGATCAAAAAGTCAAGTAAAATCTCAATTATTTCTGCTGTATTTTAAAGAACGTTTTTTTGCTGCTGATAATCAGCTTGTTACAAAATAGATTGTTAATAAGTTATTTAAGCTAAAGTGCTGTTTTTCTTCTATTTCCAGAAATTTTCTACAAGGTAGCTATCACAGTTTTTTCGGAATCCATTGCGTTTCTTCTGCGTTTGTGTCTTTAGACAACTTTCGTGCCAGTACAAATAGGTAGTCAGATAGTCGGTTTAAATATTTTAACACCTTTTCGTCAATGGGTTCATTTTCATTTAACAGCGTAGCGCGACGTTCTGCTCGACGGCAAACAGTGCGGGCAATGTGACAATATGACACGGTAGAATTTCCTCCCGGTAATATAAAATGGGTCATTGGTGGCAGGGCGTCGTTCATTACATCCATTTCATTCTCTAAAAGTGTGATGTCTTCTTCTTCAATTCTTGGAATATTGAGCCGTTCTTTTCCACTTTTCAATGTAGCTTTTGCCGGATCTGTGGCCAATATAGCGCCAAGGGTAAACAACCTGTCTTGAATATGAATTATAATTTCCTTGCTTCGCGGGTCTATATCTTGCGTACGAACCAATCCTAAATACGAATTGAGTTCGTCTACAGTGCCATAGCTTTCAATACGTATATTGTGCTTTGCAACCCGTGTGCCGCCGAATAGAGCAGTTGTGCCTGCATCGCCGGTTTTTGTATAAATTTTCATAATTACTTTATGATTTTGAGGAATGAGATTTTAAACAAATTTACAAATAACCCTAGGAATATTACCATGAAATTACTGCCATCTGCATCTGCTCACTGCCCATTTTCTTTCTCTCGTTCTTTTTTCCGCTGGTAATAACTACTTCTAAAGTTTTTATTGCGGCGCTTGCGCAGACTGGTTGCATTGCTTTTGTTCCAAAAATAGAGAAGGGCGAGAAGGAGAATTCCGCCAATTATTAAAACGATGGGGTTTGAAAGGTCAAGATTCATATTTCAAAGATAAAATTTGAAATTGGAAGGGCGAAAATTTTTTCAAGGAATAAAGAGGAAAGAGGAAAGAAGGAAGACAATGAAATCTCAAATTAATAAATCCCAAATCCCAATTTAAACTTCAACTTCTTTTCTCGTGTCACTTTCCACCATTCCGTCGCGAAGCCGAATAATTCTATGTGCATTTTCGGCAATTTCTTCTTCGTGGGTTACTAAAATTACGGTGTTTCCGGCTTTGTGAATTTCATTAAAAAGATTCATTATTTCGTCTGAAGTTTTGGAGTCTAGATTTCCGGTTGGCTCATCGGCTAAAATGATGGAAGGTTTATTTACCAAAGCTCTTCCCACAGCCACACGTTGGCGTTGTCCACCCGAAAGTTGATTGGGTTTATGGTCCATTCTATCTGCCAAGCCAACATCTGTTAAAACCTGTTTTGCCCGTTCGGTGCGGTCGCTTTTTGAGGCGCCAGCGTAAATCATTGGCAATGCTACATTTTCCAATGCAGTGGTGCGAGGTAGAAGGTTAAAGGTTTGAAAAACGAAACCTATTTCTTTGTTTCTTATTTCGGCCAATTCATCATCGGTCATATTGCTTACGTCGTTTCCGTTCAATTCATAACTGCCGGAAGTTGGCGTGTCTAAACATCCCAAAAGGTTCATTAATGTAGATTTTCCCGAACCGGAAGGGCCCATTAAAGCTACGTATTCGCCGCGATTTATGTCGAGGTCTATTCCTTTTAAAACTTTTACAACTTCGTTTCCAAGTGGAAAATCTCGGGTTATATTTCTAATTTTAATAAGTAAACTCATAAGCGTTTTTCAATATGTGCTATAAGACGCAAAGGTTGGCGTGATGTTACAAAGTATGATAAATTTCAAATAACAAATAACAAATAACAAATAACAAATCTCAAATCTCAAATAACAAATCTCAAATCTCAAATCTCAAATCTCAAATCACAAATCACAAATCCCAAATCACAAATCACAAATGGCAAGTTTCAATTAAATTCCAAAAAATAAAAACTAAATATAGATTAATATTCTTCGTGATTTTGAGAGAAAAAATGGTTTGCAAATTAGCAAATAAGCTCTGTGTTTTATTTTTCTTCTCAACTAATCCACTCAAACACGAATGATAAAATGCTCCTTGGTTTGTTCTTTTCTGAAAAAAACCAAGCCCCATTGAAAAGTGTCGATGCTCACTGTTACGTTTTTGTTGGCAATTATTTGTTGCCAAGCTTCGGTCATATCTTTGCTCCAGTAAATATCGTCAAAAATAATGACGGAATTGTTGTGTGTGTTTTTTAAAAGCGAATTGAAATATTCTAAAGTTCGGTCGCCGTTGTGGTCGCCGTCTATAAAAATTAAATCGTATTTTTCTGAAGTATTCGCAGCGAGGAAATCCCTAAATATTTCTTGGTGAATTTGAATGTTATGTAAATTGAAAGTTTCAAAATAATCCTGTGCTTTTTGCAGGGTATTTGGGCAGCCGTCCACGGTGTTAATTGCGGCAAATTCGTTGGATAGTGAAAGGGCAATGGTTGCCAATCCCAGTGATGTTCCCAGTTCCAAAACGTTCTCACTTTTAAAATACCTTGCCAAACGAAAGAGCAATTTTTGCCGTTTCTTTTTCATCCCAGCATTTTTTACAACTGCCGAAACTTTGCGAGCATTGCCTTTAAATACGCGCGAACCTTGCCCATAATCCTTCATTTCTACCATCGAAGAGTCGTGGCGTAGTGCGCGTCGGTGTTTTTTTAAAGTTGCGTATTCTGGGTAAATCGTTTTATCGTTAAAGCATTGCGTTACCAAATTATATACAAAAGGCGAGTGCACTCCGTGCTTGTTTTTGGAGAGCCGAATAAATTTTATGTAACTTTTTGATTGATGAATCACGGGGGAAAGTTAACGGTAAAAAATTAATTGATAAATCGCAAGAGCAATATTATTTTAGATTCGCAAAATATTTGCTCGGCGTTCACTGTGATTTGGCCGATATTTTTCACCGCAAAAGCGCAGAGAACAAAACGTTTTCAATGAAAACTTAAAAGCTGAACCCCAAAATTATTCCCCCATTTTAGCCGACAGCTCGAACCAGCGTTCTGTTTTTTGGTCAATCTTATCTATTATTTCCTGAAGTTTTATGGATTGTTTGTCAATTTCGGCGCCGTCCCAGTTTTCGGTTGCGAATTTATTTTGAAGTTCCTCGCGGTTTTTTTCAAGATTCGCAATTTCTTTTTCCAGTTTATTGAATTCTTTTTGTTCGTTGTAATTCAATTTTGCAGGAGTGGAATCTTGTTTCCAATCTTTTTTTGTTTTTGTTGTTGTTTCACTGGCATTGCGTTTTTCTTGAATATTACTGTCTTCATAAGCTCTGAAATCTGAATAATTTCCGGGGAAATCTTCTATTTCTGCATCGCCTCTAAAAACAAAAAGATGATCCACAATTTTATCCATAAAATAACGGTCGTGCGAAACAACCAAAAGACAACCGGGAAAATCTAAAAGGAAACTTTCTAAGACATTGAGCGTAACAATATCTAAATCGTTGGTTGGCTCATCGAGAATTAAAAAGTTTGGGTTTTTAATTAAAACCGTACATAAATACAGACGTTTTCGCTCGCCGCCACTAAGTTTTTCAACAAAATCGTATTGTTTTTTAGGGTCGAAAAGAAAACGTTCCAGCAGTTGTGAGGCCGATATTATCCTTCCTTTTTTCAGCGGGATATATTCGCCGTATTCTTTTATAACATCTATTACTTTCTGGCCTTCTTTAATTTTAATTCCGGCTTGGGTGTAATAACCAAATTTTACTGTTTCGCCAACAACTACTTTCCCTGAATCTGGTTTTAATACGCCGGTTAAAATATTTAAGAAGGTGGATTTTCCTGTTCCGTTTTTCCCAATAATGCCAACGCGCTCGCCACGATTAAAGTTGTATTCAAACTTATCGAGCATTGGTTTATCGCCAAACGATTTTGAAACTTTATGAAACTCAACCACTTTGGTGCCCATTCGTTCCATATTTAATTCTAACTGAACTTGATGGTCGTTTCGGCGTTTGCTGGCGCGGTCTTTAATTTCGTGAAAATCGTCAATTCGGCTTTTACTTTTTGTAGTTCGCGCTTTTGGTTGACGGCGCATCCAATCTAGTTCTTTCTTAAAAAGCTGTTTCGCTTTCCCCGTTTCTGTGGCTTCGTTTTCAATTCGAGCGTCGCGTTTTTCTAAATAATAGCTGTAATTTCCTTTGTAGCTGTATAGCGTTCCTTCGTCTAATTCTACAATTTCATTGCATACACGTTCCAAAAAATAACGGTCGTGCGTAACCATAAATAAGGTGAAGTTTTCCTTTGCGAAAAGATTTTCCAGCCACTCAATCATTTCTAAATCTAAATGGTTGGTAGGCTCGTCCATTATTAACAAATCGGGCGTGGTGAGTAAGGCATTGGCCAAAGCCAAACGTTTTTTTTGTCCGCCGCTAAGTGTGGAAACTTTTGCGTGCAAGTTTTCCATTTTTAGTTTGAAGAGAATTTGCTTGTAGCGCGTTTCAAAATCCCAAGCGTGGTGGGCTTCCATAGCGTCGAAAGCTTTTTGATATGCTTCGGAGTCTTCGGGATTTTCTATGGCGTGTTCGTAGGCTTCAATTATTTTTAGAATTGGATTGTCTGAAGAAAAAATAGTTTGCTCTACCGTAAGCGCGGGATCCAAATCTGGTTCCTGGGGCAGATAGGCAATTTTTAGACCTTTTCGGCTAACAACGTTTCCAGAATCGGCAGTGTCGTTTCCAGCAATAATGTTTAGTAACGAGGTTTTTCCGGTACCGTTTTTGGCAACGAAACCTATTTTTTGTCCTTCGTTTATGCCGAAGGAAATATTTTCAAACAAAGGCTTCATCCCGAAGGATTTGGATATATTTTCTACTGAAAGGTAATTCACAATTTGTATTTTCGGCAAATGTAGTGAATATGTTAGTGGATTCGCGCATTTGTAATAACTGATGCTAATGTATTCTAAATGAAAAAATTGCTGCAATTAAAAGGTGCGAAAAGGTTTACGCAATGGCCACGTAAAACAATTATTTATTTGAAGAGCGCTTCCCTGTCCAAAAAAAATTCTGTACTTTTCATTTGTATAATTTTAAAATTGACACATTTAAATTTATAGATTCTGAATTCGGAAATTGATTTTAAAATCGTAAATAATAGCTTCAAAATTTAATCGCTTGTTTCACCACATTCATCCGTACGCACCGTATATTCCCAAAACCGCCACGAAACTAATTGTGGGCACATTACCGCCGCCGCGTTTTACCACAGGGGAGTTAAAAGAAGGCGATGTAGATTTTTGCTACGGTAGCAGGGATGGGCAATTGTGGGTTATTCTCGATAAAATATTCAATTTGAATTTAAAGTTTGAAACAACTGCCGAAGCTATTGCACAAAGAGAACATTTTCTTATAAAAAGAGGGATTGGTATTTGCGATATGGTCGCTTCGGCGCGACGTGAAAAAGTGGATGCTTCAGACATTGGAATGTTGGAAGTGGAGCTTCGCGATTTGGTTGCGGTACTTCAGCAAAACCCTAAAATTGATACACTACTTTTTACGGGAGGAAACAGTAAAAACGGTCCAGAATATTTCTTCCGAAGAAAATTGAAAGAGTACAATATTTCTTTAAAATTAGTTTCAAACGAAGTGCCCCGAATTCATCGATTTCAACTTCCCAACAACGGTAGGATTGTTAAAACTGTTTCGTTAATTGCGCCTTCGGGAGCGGCAAATAGGGCGGTGGGGAGTCTGGCTTCCTATAAAAAAATGAAAGCCGAATTTCCCGAAAAAACAACTATCGATTTTCGGGTGGAACAGTATCGGCCTTTTTTTTAAAACGTTTTAAGGTGTCGCGAAATTAAAAATCTGCAAGGGGGCATTATTGCTAACCACCACATACATTTCGTTTCCGTTGACGGTAAGGGCTTTCATGTTTTTTGAATCGCTGTCTATAAAAGGCACGTATTCCTTTGAATGCGTAAAGTTACCTTTTCCATCGCCCAGCAAAACATAGCCGTAGTTGCTGTCGTAACGAATGGTTTCCACTTCGGCATCATAAATGGCACCAACGCCCATTATATCTAAGTTGCCATCGTTGTTGAAGTCGCGAGAAATAAAGGAAAGTGTAGGACCTAGCTGGGCTTCGTTTGGTAACATTTTTACTTGGAACTTTCCGTTGCCGAGGTTTTCTGCATACATACTCTTAAAATTGTGGCTGGTTAACTTAAAGGCTTCTTTCAACTGTTCTTTGCCGTAGATGCCCTCCATATCCAACGTAGAAAATTCTTTGTAGCTTTTAATTTTATCGAGCAGAAATGGGTTTTGCTGGCTACTGCATTCTTTTCCGCGAACGGGAACTATTCTTCCGTCGTTAATTTTACTCATAGCGACGTCAAAACTGCCGTTGTTATCAAAATCCTTGGCATAAATAAACAGGGGTTTTTCTGCGGAAGGATGAAATTTATTGTTGCCGCCAATGTTGCCAAATACGTAATCTTCATCGCCATCGCCATCAAAATCTGTAGCAGATACGGTGAACCACCAGCCTTCGGTGTTTTCAAACCCGGCAATGTTTTCATTTTTGGAGAACTTTCCATTATTGTTAGTGAAAATGGTTGGCGCCATCCACTCGCCGGTTACCAAAAGATCTAAGTCATTATCGTTATCATAATCGGTGAAAATTGCTTCAGAAATCATCCCTATTTCTTTAAGTGAAGGGTTATCTTCAGTGGCATCTTTAAAGATTCCGTTTTCGTTTTTAAGAAGATAGGAACGTGGGGAAAGCGGGTATTTTCTGGGAACCACATTTCCGCCAACAAACAAATCTAGATCACCATCGCCATCATAATCTGCAGCCACGACACTTTTGCTGGATACTAACATTGCCGGCAACGCTTCTTTTTTATAAGTAAAATTACCGTTGCCGTCATTTATAAAAAGTCTGTCCTGCAAAAGCGGACTGTTTTCGTCGAGCTGGTAACCGGCGCTAGCAATGTAAAGGTCTAAGTCGCCATCAGCATCGGCGTCAAAAAATAGGGCATTGGCATCTTCAAATTTTGCATTGTTTTTCCAAAGTGCTTCGTTTGTTTTTGTGAAGCTGCCATCTGTTTTTTGAATGTAAAGTGCGGCCTCGGCTCCAGCGGCATTTCCAACAAAGAAGTCGTCTAATCCATCGCCATTCACATCGGCCACAGCAAGACCACTACCTTTGGTGGATTGTTTTTGCGGAATAAGCAGCTGAAGTGAAAAATCGTCGAAATCATTCTCTTTCTGGACGTAATCAATCCCGATACTCGCAGGGTCTAAACTGAATTTTTTTGAAACTGGGTGTTTGTATGCCACAGTTCCTACAGTAGCAGTTGTATAATCTACATTGAGCATTTTGTTGGTGGATGGATTGTTCAGTTTCGATATTTTTCCATCGGGCCATTGTACTACTACTTCATCAATTTTTTCGTTTTTTCCGAGCCCAAAATGTAGCACATCCGAAACTGACGATTGATACCCACGGGTGAGATATAACTGTTGTAATTGAATGGTGTCGTCGTTTTTTACATAAACCTTTGCGCCAATTCCTATTGGGTTATTATTTGGGCCTTTCAGTTTTACTTTTAGGTAATTATTGTTGGCGTTGTTTCTATATATGCCCACTTCGTCGTCAATATTGTTTACAATGAGGTCTAAATCGCCATCGTTATCGAGGTCTGCATAAACAGCGCCGCTTGAGAAAGTTGGATCTTCCAGTCCCCATTCTTTAATTGATTTTGTAAAAGTTAGATCGCCATTATTTTTAAAAATATAGTTGTTTAGCTTTTGGTAGGGCAACATATCTGTAACGGCTTCTAAAGTCATGGCCTCTCCACTGGCATTTTTTTCTTTTAAAGCGCTTCTGAAATCTTGGTTGGCGTAATCTTTATAAACTCCATTTGAAACAAAAATATCTTTAAGCCCATCGTTATCAAAATCTGCAATAAGTGGAGCCCAGCTCCAATCTGTTTTAACGATGCCGCTTAACTGTGCAGTTTCTTGAAACTTGCCATTGCCATTATTGTAATGTAAAAGGTTTGCCATATACGCGTGGTGATAACCCACTTCTACCATCGCTAAGAAATTGGAGGTGCTCATTGACGCCATGTTCTGCTTGCTTCTGGCATAGTTTTCTGCAAGCATATCTAAGGTTATTAAATCTGGATGGAGGTCATTGTTGAGGTCGGCATAATCAGAGCCCATACTATTAAAAGAAATGTGGTTAATGCGGCTGTTTATTTCGTTTTTAAAAGTGCCATCTTTTTGATTGATGTACATAGCATCGGGTTCTAGAAAATCATTTGAAACGTAAATGTCGTCCCAACCGTCATTATTGAAATCTCCAATGGCACTGGCAAGCCCCCAAGTTTTGTTGTATAACCCTGCCTCGCCGGTTACTTTTGTAAAGATAGTACCGTCGTTACGGTATAGTTGGTCACTGGTAATTTCTTCAATATTTCGTTGAATTTCGCTGCTTATTTTGGCGTTGTTTTTAAAGTCGTAACGATAGTTTACTACATATATATCTAGGTCACCGTCTTTGTCGTAATCTAGCTGATAAATTTGCGTAGTATAACCGGGATCGTCCAAGCCCCATTTTTTTCCTTCTTCATTAAAAGTGCCGTCCTTTTGGTTGACGAATAAAAGGTTCCGTCTGGCATTGTCATCATTTAGCGAACCAGCTTTTGAAACGTATATATCCAGCCATCCATCATTATTTATGTCTAGCATGGTTACGCCCGTTGAGAATCCTTTGTAATCTTCTGTTTTTGACGATGTGGTTATGTCTTCAAATTTGAGGCTGCCCGTATTCTTATAAAGTTTATTCGGTCCAAAATTAGACACCAGATAGATATCTTGAAGCCCATCATTATCAATATCGCCCACGGCAACTCCAGCTCCGGCATATATATAGGGGTAATTTAAAAAGTTAAAATCTAAATCTTGTTTTATTACATTTTTAAATTCTAAATGTGAAGTTTCTGAAGTGATTTTTGTGTATAAATTTGACGCATTGTCAGTAAATTGTGGTTTTTCGGTCTTTTTATTTTGCTGGGAACAAGAGAATAAAATGAAGGTCAAAAATAGAAATACGATTGGTTTTTTCATAATAAAGTAAATTAACTCTCTTATAGACAATTGCTTAAGGAGGGTGGTCGAAATATATTTTTTAGCTAAAAGAAATAATTCTTAAATATAGTAAATTTTAGTTTTGGGAATAATTTGTCTTCTATCATAAATAATGCTATTTTTAACGACCTATTAACATAGAATTTTAATATTTATTAACTTAAAACAATTTTTTTTATGAAGAAAATTACCCTCACGCTCTTACTGTTATTTTTTACAGTCGGGAGCGTCTTTAGTCAATGTATTGCGACTTCTGCTTATGGATCGGGAACTGTGTCTAACGCATCCCAAACACCTGTTGTCTTTACTACCTGTAATTTTGCGGGTGAAAGAGTGACGGTAACGGTTGCCACTTCAGGAAACTATAGGTTTGCTTCAAGTGTTAGCACTGATTTTTTAACTTTTACTGATGCGACAAACAATGTTATAGCTTCAGGTATAACTCCCTTAGATGTTAATGTTGCTACATCAGGAACTTATAGATTGCATGTTTATGCAGATGCTGCTTGTACATCTGAAAGCGCTTGTAGAGCAACTTCAGGCATGTCTTTAGATCCACCACCTCCACCGCCAGCAAATGATCTGTGCTCGGGAGCGATTGAGTTAACAGCAGATGGTACAGTGCCTGGCACTTCTACCAATGCTACTGTTGATGCCCCAGGGGCTTGTGGAGGAGTTAGTATTACCGCACCAGGAGTATGGTACTATTTTGACGATGTTAGTGGTTCTGGCTCTGCTGTAACTATTAACACATGTTCTGCTGTTGGGTATGACACTAAGCTTTCTGTTTACACTGGTGCTTGTGGAGCACTTACTTGCGTAACTGCAAATGATGATGCTACTTGTGCTGCTAGTGGCGTTAGAAGTGAAGTAACTTTTACTACAGATGGTTCTTCTAGATACTATGTGTTAGTGCATGGTTACAGTTCAAGTTCTGGTAATTTTGAATTAAATATTTCTGGTTTCCCAGTACTTTCTACTGGTATGCCTCCAACTATAATTTGCCCTGCAAACATTACAGCTAACAACGCTCCAGGAACCTGTGGTGCTGTAGTTAACTTTGCCGGAGTTGCATTTGATGATGAAGATGGAAACATCTCTGACGATATTGTAGCTACACCTGCAAGTGGAAGCACTTTTGCAGTAGGTGATACTACTGTTACCCTTTCTGTTACAGACAGCGATGGCAATACTGAAACATGTGATTTTATAGTTACAGTGGTTGACAACGAAGATCCTGTGGCAGTATGCCAAGATATAACAGTAGACCTTGACCCAGTTACCGGAATGGCAACAATTACCGCTGCCGATCTAGACAACGGTTCAATGGACAACTGTGCTATTGCTTCTATGTCTTTAGATGTATCTTCATTTGATTGTTCAAATGTGGGTCCAAATACCGTAACTATGACAGTTACAGATACAGCTGGAAGAACAGCTACTTGTACTTCTACGGTTACTGTACAAGATGTTACAGCTCCTGAAGTATTCTGCGT
>NZ_JAIRBA010000035.1 GCF_022008365.1 Aequorivita vitellina | reverse complement strand
GTTCTTTCATTGAAAGCAGCAAGTAACATAGAAGCAGTTTCTATCTACAACCTATTAGGTCAAGAAGTATTGCGCACTGAAGTTGGTGCAACTACATCAGATATTAACCTATCTGGAATTACTACAGGAGCTTACGTTATGAAAGTTACTGTAAACGGACAGACAGGAACTTACAAGATTTTGAAAAACTAATTTTTCACAATTCTTATATAAAGCCATCCGCGAAAGTGGGTGGCTTTTTTTATGTTTAAAATTTAATAAATAACAATTAAGTAAATTATGATACTCTTTCCTTCTATTGTCTATGCCTGAAATAATTTTAGTGTTTTGTAGTGAGACAGGATTTATGTATTTTTAGTTGTAACTAACTAAAAAATAAATGAATATGAGAAGCATTACGATTTTGACTTTCCTGTTAATAAGTATTTCTGTATTTGGGCAAAAACAAGTAAATATTGTTGGCACTAATAATCCAGTCATTTACCAGAAACTACAACAAACTGCAATAAATTCTTCAACAGAAATCGCCAATACCGAAAAACCGATGAGATCAATTGCGGAATTGAATTTAAATAACTCAACTAATTTACTGCCGTGCACCGAGGAAAATCCTAACGATGGTACTTTTATAAATGGTTTTAATTGCTCCTCCGCTTCAGCTTTTCAAACAGCAAATGATTTGTTAGTGAATGCTGATGAAAATTTTACCCTCTTTAATATAACCGCAAGTATCTTCGCCAACGGTGGAATAACGAATGTAGATGTTAATTATTACGACAATGCCGCAGGACTTCCGGGTACACTTATTGGTTCTGAAGCATCCGTTACGATCGACAATCAAACGGTTATAGGCAATAATTTTGGTTTTGATGTAAATGAAGTTGAAATGACTGTAACCCCATTTATCTTTATGGGACAGGCAGGATCGCCTACAACTTACTGGGTTGAACTATCAGTTACAGATGGCGGTGCAACGGGTAGTGTGTTTTGGGTAGTTACTTCTTCAACAATGCAAGGTAACCCTACCGCCCAATTTGATGCGGGTTGGAGTATTCCAGATCCATTGATGGACGGAGTTTATATTTGGAAAGGTGATTGTGGAATTAGAATAGGTGTAGAAGAGAACGTTTTTTCAGAATTTTCATACTTTCCAAATCCAGCAACTGAAAGTATTTCTTTAAAAGCAGCTCATAACATTGAATCTATATCAGTATATAATTTATTGGGTCAGGAGCTTATTCGCGCAAATATTGATGCTAGTGCGTCAAGCATTAACCTATCTGAATTAACAACAGGTGCCTACATTATGAAAATTATTATAAATGGGCAGACAGGCACTTATAAAATATTGAAAAAATAGACTTTTATTGCTTTAATGAAAAGCCATCTGCGAAAGTGGGTGGCTTTTTTTATTTGATTAACTTTGCGCGATGCAAATAAACTATTCTTTTATAATCCCAGTATTTAACCGTCCCCAAGAAGTTAAGGAGCTTTTGGAGAGCTTTGTTGATTTGGATTTTGAAACAAGTTTTGAAATTGTAATTGTAGAAGATGGTTCCACGGAAACTTCAGAAAAAGTTGTAGAACAGTTTTCTGAAAAACTCTCCATTTCATATTACTTTAAACAGAATTCGGGTCCGGGCGATTCTCGTAATTACGGTATGAAACGCGCAAAAGGAAATTACTTTATAATTTTAGATTCAGATTGTTTATTGCCTTCACATTATTTAACTACGGTAGCGACGTTTCTCCAAACAAACTTCTATCATTGTTTTGGTGGAGCAGATGCCGCTCACGAAAGTTTTACACCTTTACAGAAGGCCATAAATTATACTATGACTTCATTTTTTACTACTGGCGGAATTAGAGGAAATATTAAAAGTGTAACTAATTTTGAGCCACGGAGTTTCAATATGGGTATTTCAAGAGAAGCATTTTTAAAAACTGGAGGGTATTCAAAAATTCATCCAGGGGAAGATCCAGATCTTTCGCAACGCATTTCAAAGGCGGGTTTTAATACTACATTTCTTCCAAATGCGTATGTTTATCACAAACGCAGAATCTCTTGGAAAAAGTTTTATTTACAGGTTAAAAAATTTGGATTAGTGCGCCCCATTTTAAGTAAGTGGCATCCTTCATCTGCAAAATTAACGTTTTGGTTTCCAACGCTATTTGTGTTGTTTGTGGTGTTTTCAATTTTAACTTCAATTGTTATTACGCCGTGGTTTTTACTGCCATTGGTTTCATATTTAATTCTAATTTTTACAGATTCTAGCATAAAGAATAAAAGTTTGTATATTGGTTTACTTACTTTACGAGCTGTTTTTGTTCAGTTTTTTGGTTATGGAATTGCGTTTTTTAAATCTAGCGTTTTAATAAACTTTCTAAAGAAAGATCCTCAGAAACAATTTCCTTTTTTATTTTTTGAGTAAATTTATTTATGGTCAATAAAAAAAGTATGTCGAAAGGAATTTTTAAGAAAAAAAAGAACTTGAAGGTTAAACGCTTTCTATTCTTCTTATTAATAGCTGCTATTTTTTGGGTTCTCACCAAATTTAGTAGAGAGTTTACTACTACTATGGAGGCCAAAATATTATACGAAAACATTCCTGAAACCACCGCCTTGTCTGAAAACAACCGACATAAAATTACCTTTGATCTAACAGCAAATGGTTTCGAAATTTTGTTTTACAAGTTTAAAAAGCCCACGATAGATGTACAAGTGAACGAATTTTATAACAATGAAAATGACCATTTTACAATTACTAAAAATGAATTGTCTCGCATGGTTTCTGCCAATTTTAATAGAAATCTTGCAATTAAAAACCTATCGGTTGAAGAATTGAATGTGTCTTTAGATCCAATTGTTTTAAAAAAGGTGAAAGTAATTCCAAAATCTAACTTCACCTTTAAAGATGGTTTTAAACCTGTAGATAGTATAAAAGTTTCTCCAGATTCTGTAACTATTTCTGGTCCATCGGGCACTTTAAAGAAAATTACGGCAGTAACAACTGAAGAGGTTTCATTTAAGGATATTGAAAAAAACATTTCAAAATCGGTTAAAGTATTAAGCAATAACGCCGAAATTGTTTCAATAAAACCCAAGGAAGTGACCCTGCAATTAAATGTGGCCGAATACTCTCAAGGACAATTTACACTACCCATTGAAGTAATTAATCTACCTCCAGATTTAGAAATAAAATTAATATCGCCTTCCATTACTGTTTCATTTGATGTTCCGGTGAGTGAGTTCTCAAAGATTTCAAAAGAAAACTTTAGAGTAATTTGCGATTATGCCAAACGAAACAAAGAAGAGAATTTTATGTTACCCTCCTTAGATAAGAAGCCGCCCAGCATTTTAAATGTTGTTTTTGATCCTAAAAAAATTGACTTTTTTATCTTTAAGTAAATTGATGTAGAAAACCAATGAAAATAATAGGGCTTACAGGTGGTATAGGAAGTGGGAAAACAACAGTTGCCAGTATGTTTTCTGAACTAGGTGTGCCAGTTTATATTGCCGATGTTGAGGCTAAAAAACTCACCAACTCGTCCAAGGTTATTCGCAGCGAATTAGTAAAATTACTCGGAGAAGCCGCTTATACCGAAACAGGTTTAAATCGCACTTTTGTTGCAGATAAAATATTTAATAATACAGATCTGTTAAAAGCGGTTAATAAAATTATTCATCCAAGGGTTGCAACACATTTTAAAAAGTGGGCTTCATCACAAAATTCGGCATACGTAATTAAAGAAGCTGCCATTCTTTTTGAAAACGGCGGCTATAAAGATTGCGATAAAACAATACTCGTTACGGCGCCCAAAGCTGAAAGAATAAAACGAGTTTTAGCACGCGATAACGCTTCAAAAGCCGAAATAGAACAGCGAATGAACAATCAATGGAGCGATGAAGAAAAACAAAAATTGGCCGATATAATTATTGAAAACATTAATCTGGAGACCACGAGAAATCGAGTTTCTGAAATTCATAAAAACCTGCTTTCTTAATAGCGTTTAACACAATTCTTTCTTTTGTTAACATTTGGTTAAACTGCCAAGTAGCTAAATGTTAAAATCTTACTTTTGGGGTATGAACAAAAAGCTATTCGTATTGCTTATAGCGCTCATGAGCCTCTCATTGTTGGGAATAGTATTTGTTCAAGGATATTGGATATCAAACGCTTACGAAACAAAAGCGGAACAATTTACAATAAACTCAAAGCAGGTTGTCTTGTCTGTGGCACAAGAAATTCAATTGAGGGAAAATGAAGCGTATTACCAGGTTTACAGTGCGTATGTTGACAGCATACAAACCCCTGATAGCCAAAGTTTCACCGAGTTGGCTTATCGAATTCAGAATAAGGCAACAAATGAAACTTATATTTTTACCGACGGAATATTGGAACAGGATTATAAACTTTCCTCCGGTTTTTTTGATTCTGAAATGGATAGCATCCAGTTTAGAAAACTTACAAGTAGAAAAACAAGAACAAAAATATCTGAGGGTATTGACGGAACGACTACAACAGAAACACGTGTTGAATCTTTTTCTAGAATGAAAGATTACGAACGCAAACAATTTGAAGATTTTGTTAGTAATGTAACGGCAATGGTTCCTATTTATAAACGGGTTAATGAAAAGGAGATTTCAGAACTAATTGCAAAAGAGCTAAAAGAAAGAGGCTTAAAGTCTAAATTTGAATTTGCAATTTTCAACAATAATCTGGAAACAAAAGTACGGTCAAAAAACTTTAAATTTAATCCAGAAAGCACATATATAGTTCCGCTTTTTGTAAATGAAAATCAAAGCAATTACGAGCTTTATGTAAATTTTTCTGAAAAAGAAAAACTTGTTTTAAACAGTATTTTAGGAATGGCCATTCTTTCACTTGTATTTACAGCAGTAATTATTTTGGCATATTCCAGCGCAATTTCTCAGATTTATAAACAAAGGCAAATTTCGCAAATTAAGAGTGACTTTATTAATAATATGACCCACGAGTTTAAAACGCCAATAGCAACAATAAACTTGGCGCTAGATTCTCTTAAAAACCCAAAAGTGAAGGATAATAAAGAGTTTCTAGATAGATACTTGGGTATGATTAGAGATGAAAATAGACGAATGAATGCGCAAGTTGAAAATGTGCTTCGAATTTCAAAACTCGAAAAGAACGAGTTAGATTTACCAAAGGAGCGCGTGGATTTGCAGGACATAATTGAAGATTCAATATCGCACGTAAGTCTAATCGTTGAAGATAAAGGTGGTTATATAAACACCCATTTTGGCGCGTTAAGATCAACGGTGCTCGCGAACGAATCGCATTTAACCAACGTAATAGTCAATATTTTAGACAATGCTATAAAGTATTCTGAAGAGCAGCCAAAAATAGATATCTATTCAGAAAATGTGAAGAATAGTGTTATTCTTAAAATTCGAGATCAAGGAATGGGGATGAGCAAGGCGGTTCAGAAAAAAATATTTGAAAAATTTTACCGTGAACACACGGGCGATATACACAATGTAAAAGGGCATGGTCTTGGTCTTGCCTATGTAAAACGAATTTTAGACGATCACGATGCCGAAATATACGTGGAAAGCGAAAAAGGAAAAGGCAGTACCTTTATTTTAAAATTACACTTAATATCTTAATACCTTAAAATTATGGAAACAGAAAACAAAAAAATACTCCTAGTTGAAGACGATCCCAATTTTGGAACAGTATTGAAAGATTACCTGGCCATGAACGACTATAACGTAACACACGCTAAAAACGGGATGGAAGGGTTTGAAAAATTTAAAAAAGACGATTTTGATTTGTGCATTTTAGACGTTATGATGCCCTATAAAGACGGCTTTACCTTGGCCAAAGAAATTCGTGAAAAAAACGAAGACGTGCCAATCATTTTCTTAACTGCAAAAGCAATGAAAGAAGATGTGCTTAAAGGCTATAAAGTTGGTGCAGACGATTACCTCAACAAACCTTTTGACAGCGAAGTACTGTTGATGAAAATTAAGGCCATCATTCAAAGAAAAGCAACAGATTCAATAGCTGATAGTAAACAATTTGAATTTCAGATTGGTAACTTTCACTTAAATTCAAAACTTCGGTTTTTAACTTACAATAAAGAAACGCCCATTAAATTATCGCCAAAGGAAAACGAATTATTACGTTTGTTGGCACTTCATAAAAATGATTTAATGCCACGTGAGTTGGCACTTACCAAAATATGGAGAGACGACAATTATTTTACGTCGAGAAGTATGGATGTTTACATTGCAAAACTTAGAAAATACCTCAGCAAAGACGATGGGGTTGAGATTATTAACATCCACGGCGAAGGATTCCGTCTGGTTGTTAAAAGCGAGGTGGACAATTAATATTTTAAGTTAAGATATGTGTAAAAAAACGCTCTTAAAGGGCGTTTTTTTCTTTAATAAAGTTTAATATTTCTCGGGCTTCGGTTTCGTAATTAAACCAGTTGATAGCCTCGTTTTTTTTAAACCAAGTTATTTGCCGTTTTGCAAATCGGCGCGTGTTTTTCTTTATTTCTGAAATTGCTTCGGCAAGTGTAATGTTTTCATCAAAAAATTCAAAGAGCTCCCGATACCCCACGGTCTGAAGGGCATTGCGCTGCTTGTGAGGGAGGAGGGTTTGAGCCTCTTCAATTAACCCATTTGTTACCATTGCATCTACCCGGCGGTTAATTCTATTGTAAATTATTTCCCTTTCGGCCGTTAACCCAATAAAAAAAGTGTCAAAATTTCTATTAGATTTTTTCCTTTTTAAAAATGAAGAATAAGGTTTCCCTGTGCCGCGATATATTTGCAGGGCACGAACCAATCTATGCGGATTATAAATATCTACTTGTTCAAAATATGCCGGATCTACTTCTTTTAATTCACGTTGAAGGGTTTCAATACCGTTTTCGGTTAATTCACTATTTAACTTTACCCTAATTTCTGAAGCCACCTCAGGAAAATAATCTAAACCGGTTACTACGGCATCTACATATAACCCCGAGCCGCCAACCATAACAACTACTTTGTGCTTTTTAAATAATCGTGTTAAAAGGGCAAGTGCTTCTTTTTCAAAATCGCCTACCGAATAGTCTTCAAAAATACTTTTATTCTGAATAAAATGATGGGGTGCGGCGCGCAATTCGTCTGCACTTGGAACCGCGGTGCCAATAGACATTTCGTTATAAAATTGTCGCGAGTCTGCAGAAATTATTTCAGTTGAAAACGCATTTGCCAGCGCTATTGCCAACTTGGTTTTTCCGATGGCGGTTGGGCCTACTACGCAAATTAACAACGGCTGTTTCGGGTTCATTGCACTTTATCGTTATTGTCCAGCTGCATGTCCCACCCACACTTGTGGCAGAATTTAGAATCGTCCCTATGTTTTGATTCGCCACAATTTCGACAAGATAATGTGTTAACGTGAACATAATCGTCCATTTCTTTTCTTGCATATTGGGCGCTTACAATACCTGTGGGAACGGCAATAACACCATAACCCAAAATCATAATTAACGAAGCTAAAAACTGACCGGCAGGAGTAACAGGGGTAATATCACCAAAACCTACGGTAGTAAGCGTAACAATGCACCAATAAATGCTTACCGGTATATTTGTAAAACCGCTTTCTTCTCCTTCAATGAGGTACATTAATGTTCCAGATATTAATGCAACGATAAGTACGGCAAAAATAAATATAAATATCTTGGCACGACTTTCTACAAGTGCCTTCTTTAATTTGTTGCCTTCACCAACGTACCGTGCTATTTTTAAAATCCTGAAAACTCGCAGCAGTCGCATGGCCCGCACAGTGAGTAAGTAATTACTGCCAACTAATATAAAAGACAAGTATAACGGAATGGTTGAAAGAAAATCAATAATTCCATAAAAACTGAATATGTAGTTTTTAGGTTTTTTTACGGTAAGGATTCTTGCGATATATTCAATGGTGAAAAATATCGTGATAATCCATTCAATTACATAAAATAATTTGTGGAATTTTACATCGATAGATTGAACACTCTCCAACATTACAATTATAACGCTAAGGAGAATTAATATCAACAATACAATGTCAAAAAGCTTACCCATGGGCGTATCTGCCTCATAAATAATTTCGTGTATCTTATAGCGCCAGGATTGTTTATTGGTTGGTTTCAATATAAATTCTTTGAAAGATTAAAAATAAGCAACTTTAGCTTAATTAACTGTTTTAGGTGAGAGGTTTACTATTTTCAACCCTTTTTTTCGCCGCAAATAATTTTGAATTATATGTTGAACATCGCGATTGTTCTGCATTGGGGTAATTATAGATTTTAGAATTGCCGGGTTATTTATTTGGTGATTTAAATTATAAAATCCGTATCCTTTATAAATACCGTTTTCAATAAGTATTACAGAACGCTCCTCAATTTCGCGACCTCTGTCTATTATTAACATATTTTGGTTTTCGAAACTATATTTATTTAAAAACTCTTGTACCCGAGTGTTGTATTTTGCAACTGGCTCTTTGTTTATACAGGCTCCAAAGCACTCCGATATGGTGTAATTGAAGCATTGATTTTCTGTATTGTTCAAGCCTGTTAATTTTTGACATAGCTGATATTCTTCAGCTATTTTATAAAGTGCGGTTTTTGCTTGTTGATAGTTGCCAAAAGTTGTTATCGCCTTTTTACGAGCATCTGCTTTTTCGATTTTTAAATTGATATACCCGTTTTCATCAACAAACGATGTAAGCTGATGTGTAAACTTTGTACGTCGCAAAGCTCGGTTGTATATAGGTTTATTGTGCTTTATCTCTTCAGATTCTTTTAAAAGTGCTATTAGTTCATTCCCAGTTTTTTCATAAGAAACAGATTTTACTTCCAACTGAATTTTTTTAGATTTCCGGTTGTCGCTGGTGAAATGCTGCGTTAGGCGTTTTTTAATATTTTTGCTTTTACCAATGTATATTAACTTACCTGCCTCATTGCGCATATAATAAACCCCTGTTTCCGATGGTGTGTTTTTAATTATATCAATCAGTTTGGGCTCTAACTGTCGTTTGGGCTCTGTGCGGAGGGTTTCCGTAATTATTTCTTTAGACTTGTCTTTGTCCAACAGCATTTTAAAAAGGGCTACGGTCGCCTTTGCATCGCCTTGTGCGCGGTGACGATCGCTTAACGGAATTCCCAAGGAACGCACCAATTTACCCAAACTATACGACGGCATATCTGGAATTAATTTTTTTGACAACTCAACCGTACAAAGCGTCTCCTTTTCAAATTGATATCCCAATCGATCAAACTCAGTAGTGAGAATTCTTTTGTCGAAAAGTGCATTATGTGCTACCAAAATACAGTCGTTTGTTATTTCGATAACGCGTTTTGCTATTTCGTAAAATTTTGGTGCGTGTCGAAGCATTTCACTGTTAATACCAGTAAGATTTACTACAAACGGCTGAATTGGAATTTCGGGGTTTACAAGACTTGAAAACTGATCCACAATCTTGTGACCGTCAAACCTGTATATTGCAATTTCGGTTATGCCTTCCTCATTGTACTTTCCACCTGTCGTTTCTATGTCTAAAATTGCGTACATGTATTTTATTGACTGTTCTCTATTTTTATTATTTATTGAAATGATTAATCATTTTTAGTTTCCCATTATTAATTGCGCGACTACCCATAATTTCGATCTCCAAAAATGGCGCTGCCCACACGAATCATCGTACTGCCGTTTTTAATGGCAATTTGATAATCGCCACTCATACCCATGCTCAGAACCGTGAATTGATTATTCGTTTTTTTGAAATCATCGAATATTTCCTTCAAATTTTGAAATTCTTCTGAAATCTGCTTTTCATCATCGGTAAAGGTTGCCATTCCCATTAATCCTACAATTTGTACATTTTTCAATTTTTTGAAATCATCGGAATCGAGCAGTTGCCTAGCATCGGCTCGGCTCATGCCAAACTTGCTTTCCTCTTCGGCTATTTTTATTTGAAGCAGACACGCTATACTTCGCTCGTTTTTTTTAGCTTCTTTATTTATTTCCTTCAAAAGACGCAAGCTATCTACCGCGTGAATTAAACTCACAAACGGTGCCATATATTTCACTTTGTTGCGCTGTACGTGGCCAATCATGTGCCATTGAATGTCCTTTGGCATTTCCTGCCATTTCTCTTCCATTTCCTGCACTTTATTCTCCCCAAAAACCCGATGGCCAGCGTTATAAGCTTCCATCAAATCGCTAACTGGCTTGGTTTTAGTTACCGCAACCAGGGTAACATTTTTTGGCAGTTCTGAATTAAATTGCGCTAAATTTTCTGAAATCGTCATTTTCTCTTCTCTTTAACTTTCCTCTTTCCTCTTTCCTCTTTCTTCTTTTTTCTTTTTTCGTTCCCCTTAAAATTCATAAACAGTAACGCCGCTTCGCAGCTTAGGTTCAATATACGTGCTCTTTGGAGGCATTTTAAGACCTTCGTCTGCAATTTGCTTCATTTCGTCTGTGGTTACTGGCACCAGCCCAAAACCTACAGCAAATGTTCCTGAATCGACGGCGGTTTTTACATACGCCAAATCCTTTTTTCCGTGGGAGTATTCTATGCGCTGGTCGTTTCGTAAATCTTCAATACCTAAAAGCGGTTTCAAAATTGTAACGTATAGAATATATGTGTCCAACGCATCGAGTGCATTGTTAATTTCATATTTTGTTTTGCGAAGGTACAACGAATAAAACTCGCCATCTAAATACATGCTGAAGTGGTGCAATTTAGAAGGTTTGTAATAATCCATCCCACGGTTTTCAATTCTGAAATATTCATCCAATTTAATCAAAAACTCTTCCTTTTTCAAACCATTCAAGTCTTTTACCAAACGGTTGAACTCATAAATTTTTAAATCGCTTTCAGGAATTAAGAAACTCATAAAATAGTTATAAGCTTCCGCGCCCGTGTGATGTGGATTTTCTTCCTTTAAATCTTTTGCCAATAAATATGAAGAAGCTGAGCGGTGGTGACCGTCAGCAATGTAAAGCGCTGGCATTCCACTGTAAATTTCCTGAATCTTTTCTAACAAGGCTTTGTCATCAACATTCCACAAATAGTGCGTGTCTCTATAGGTGGTGGTAAACTCGTACTCGGGTCGGTTTTGCATTATTTGCTCAATAATGTTGGCTAACTCTTTATTATCGGGATAGGTGAGGAGCACGGCTTCGGCATTAAAACCTACGGTTTTAAGGTATTCTTTAAAAATTATTTCTCTGAATTCCAGAGTGTCTTCGTGTTTTTTGATAATATCGTCTTCATAATCTTGAACACTTGCTGCAGCTACAATGCCGTGAAACTCCAGTCCGTCACGGTTCACAATTTTATAAATATAAAACGATGGTTTATTGTCTTGCATAAAGATGCCATCTTCCTTAAATTCCTGATACCTGTTGCGCACCAACCCATAGCGCTCTTCGCCTGAAATCTCCTTTTGGTATTTGTAACCCGGATTTACAATGTGCAAAAACGAAAACGGATTGTCCCGCAAACGCGATTCCACCTGCATGGCAGTATAGCTCTCATACGATCGCGCAGCCAGCAGACTTACTTTGTCTCGCGTAGGGCGGACAGCTTTAAAAGGAATTATTTTGGCCATTACAAATTGCAGATTATTAATACGTTATTTTGAAAACATTTTAGAGACATCTTCTGCTTTTCTGTTTTCGCTGTAATCGTAAAATCCTTCCCCGCTTTTAGCGCCTAGTTTTCCGGCCATTACCATATTTACTAATAATGGGCAAGGTGCGTATTTTGGATTCTTAAAACCATCGTACATTACATTTAAAATAGAAAGACACACATCTAAACCAATAAAATCGGCCAAAGCCAATGGACCCATTGGGTGTGCCATCCCCAACATCATCACGGTGTCAATTTCTTTAACGCCTGCAACGCCATTGTAAAGCGTTTCAACCGCTTCGTTTATCATTGGCATTAAAATACGGTTTGCAACAAAACCAGGATAATCATTTACTTCTACTGGTACTTTTTTTAAGTTTTTTGAGAGCGTTTCCACGGTTTTAAACGTTTCTTCGGAAGTGCTGTAACCCTTTATAATTTCAACCAATTTCATAATTGGCACTGGATTCATAAAATGCATTCCGATAACTTTATCGGGACGTGAAGTAACCGAAGCAATCTGCGTGATAGAAATAGATGAAGTATTGCTCGCCAAAATTGCATCGTCCGAACAAAACTTGTCTAAGTCGCCGAAAATCTTCAATTTTAAATCGAGGTTTTCGGTGGCGGCTTCCACTACCAAATTGGCTGCTTTTACACCTTCCTCTAAATTAGTATAAGTTGAAATGTTTCTCAGCGTTCGGTTTTTGTCTGCTTCCGAGATTTTTTCCTTTGCAACCATCCTATCCAGATTTTTAGTAATGGTCGCCATTCCTTTATCCAGCGATGTTTGTGAAAGATCAATTAAATTTATTTTGTAATCAAATTGTGCGAAGGTGTGGGCAATTCCATTTCCCATTGTACCTGCGCCTATTACTGCTATATTCTTCATAAATAAAGCCCGCGAAGACGGGTATCTTTTAAATTAAACTATATTTTTTTAAAATTTTCAATTATCAACATTGCCACCCGAAGCGCTTCGGTGCCTTGTTTTAGCGATACCTCTGGCGTTCTGTCTGCTTTAATTGCATCGTGAAAACTTTCTAGCTCATCAAGGATTGCATTGTTCACTTCTATTGTAGGATTTTCAAAATAGATTTGTTTTTTAATTCCTTCGGCGTTGGTTAGCACCATTGCGAAATCGTCCAATTCTTCGGGTGCATTTTTCATTTTTACCACTTCGCATTTCTTCTCAAGAAAATCTACCGAAATGTACGCATCGCGCTGAAAGAAACGTGCTTTGCGCATATTTTTAAGTGAAATACGGCTCGCCGTTAAATTGGCAACGCAGCCGTTTTCAAATTCAATACGTGCGTTGGCAATATCTGGTGTCTCGCTTATTACCGAAACACCACTCGCGCTTACAGCTTTTACATCACTTTTTACAACGCTTAAAATTGCGTCTATGTCGTGAATCATTAAATCTAAAACTACCGAAACGTCCGTGCCACGCGGATTAAACTCCGCAAGCCTATGTGTTTCAATAAACATAGGATTGTGAATTTTATCTTTAATAGCCTGAAAAGCAGGGTTAAATCGTTCCACTTGCCCCACCTGTCCACGCACCTTTTTGTGTTTAGCTAAATCGCGAACTTCCTCGGCTTGCGCTACAGTTTCTGTAATAGGTTTTTCAATAAAAAGATGCTTTCCGGCATTAATTACCATTTTAGCACATTCAAAATGTTTGCTGGTTGGGGTAACAACCACTACCATGTCGCTGGCATTGATAAGGCTTTCCATAGTTGGATAACTTTTATAACCAAATTCAGACTCTATTTTTTCTGAAGCTTCTTTGCTGGCGTCGTAGAAACCCACAAGTTCGTATTTTGTGGATTGTTGCAGCAATTTTAAATGTATTTTTCCTAAGTGACCAGCACCCAGAACTCCTGCTTTTAGCATTGGTGTGTGTTTTCCACAAATGTACGGGTTTTAAGGGAAAAGTGTAAAGGTTGTGAACCGATTAGTTTGTGAGTTTTATTGCTATTCGGTAAGCAAAAGGAACTTAGCTCCCATAAAGATTGAGATGACGTTTATAATGAGCCACTTTCGTTTTTATTTGCAATTTCTTATTTGAAAACTGGTGCTTCATCTACTTATTTGATTACTTTGTACAGTCTAATATAGCACGTCTCACATCTAAAATTGAAATAAAGTGAAAGATACATTTACCCACCAAGGAATGCGTAAAAAACTAGTTGAAACTCTTAAAAGGAAGGGGATTGCGGATAAAAATGTATTGCAGGCTATCGGCAAAATTCCGCGACATCTTTTTATGGATTCTGGGTTTGTGGACCACGCCTATGTGGACAAGGCTTTTCCAATTGCTGCAGATCAAACAATTTCGCAGCCTTATACGGTGGCTCGGCAGACTGAACTTTTGGAGGTTAAAAAAGGCGATAAAATTCTTGAAATAGGAACAGGAAGTGGTTACCAAGCGGCTGTGCTTTTGGAAATGGGCGCAACGCTTTATACAATTGAAAGACAAAATGAACTCTTTAAAAAGACGAAACTCTTTCTTCCAAAATTGGGCTATAAACCCAAACGAATGATTTTTGGCGACGGCTATATTGGTCTTGAAGAGGAGGCGCCGTTTAACGGAATTATTGTAACTGCCGGCGCACCTTTTGTTCCAAATCCGTTGTTGGCGCAATTAAAAGTGGGTGGAAAATTGGTTATTCCCGTAGGCGAGAATGTACAGATTATGACGGTCTTTACACGTAAATCTGACACCGAATTTGAAAAGGAAGAGTACGGAGAATTTAGATTTGTCCCACTTTTAGAAGACAAGAATTAACGGTTTAAGTAATGCACTTCATTATTTTGGTTATCAGTGTCTTTACGTGTTAAACTTGGAATAAATCCATGTCGTTTTAATAGTGATTTTGAAGGAATATTCCTATAATCTGTGAAGGCTTCAATGGTGTTGAAACCACCTTGAGTGAAGCCAAAATCTATAACAGCTTTTAGTGCTTCGCTCATCATTCCTTTACCTTGAAATTTCGGATCGAGGTCGTAACCTACTTCAGCGGTTTTTTTGTCTTCCGAAAAATTCCAAAGACAAATCGAGCCGATTAATTTGTTCGATTCTTTAGTAGTAATTCCCCAATTAAAAGATTTATTGTTGCGCATATTTGCCGTAATTTTTTCAATATGGCTAATTGTCATTTCACGAGTTTGCGGTTCGCGTTTTATAAATTTGTTTATTTTTTTATCGGTTCGGAAAAAATAAATTCTATCAATATCTGCGGGGACTATTTTCCGAAGATTTAAATGTTCGGTTATTATTACAGGAAAGGGTATGGCCATAATTTCATAGTGGATTTGTCAACTTGAAAAGCTAAAATAAAATAACTAAAATTTTAAAGTCCGAA
Source organism: Aequorivita vitellina (assembly GCF_022008365.1). Lineage (GTDB taxonomy): Bacteria > Bacteroidota > Bacteroidia > Flavobacteriales > Flavobacteriaceae > Aequorivita > Aequorivita vitellina. The sequence continues at coordinate 20,232 of NZ_JAIRBA010000035.1, read as the reverse complement.
CATATCTAAAAACTTTAATCCAAAAATAAAAGCGCCGTCACTGCCGCCATTATAATAGGAACGCACATAATCTACCCGAAGCAGTCTAAATTTTCCAAAACCGAGATTGTCAATTCCTACGGAAAATTCGGAATACGGTTTCCGTTCCTCGGTGCTTAAAAAATGCGCGCCGGCAACCAAGTTAAGATTTAGTTGGTTTATTCCGGGGATTTTCCCTAAAATCCAACCACGGAAATCGTGTTCCAAATGCCCTTCAAAATAGCCTTTGTTCGTGCTAAAATCGAAATAAGGCATTAAATTAAACACATCGGTATAATTAGCTGAGGTGCCCACCCGCGTTTGGTTTCCGTTGAAATGTTTAAAATCGATAAAGGAAATTCCGTCGCCGTTTGCAAATGCGCCGCTTTTTAAATTGTAATTAAGCTGCCCTTTGTTTCCGAAGGAAAGAGATTGCTTTAAACTCAGTTCAAACTGCGTGTAATCATACTTAGATTCTGTAATTGCGGTGCCGTTTTCAATAGAAATATTTAGTTCAGGGAATTTAGTATCGCTAATATTAAGCTTCATATCGGGGTTTGAGAAATATTTCTGCGCAAAGTTTATACGCGCCCGCACTTTGCTTTTTACAATATTGTGTTCGGTAAAAGCCGCATTTTTAAAATCGTTCGGCGCCAGTGGGTTGTTGCTTGTGTAACTTACATTGTCAAACGGAATGGTAACATAATCGGTGTTGTTGAAAAGTGGCTTTCGGTTTTCATATCCTGTCACGGCGTATAGATGAAGGCCGTTAAATATTTCTTGGCTGTACCCTATTCGGCCGTAATTAAGCTCGTACAATTTCATATAATTTCGTTCAAAGAAAAGCGTAGCAACCGTATTTATTAATGGCGAAATAGGTTCGGCATCATTAAACTGATTCACTTTACTTCCTCCAGCAAGTGAAAGTCGCAATTTGTCTTTCCAATTAAAATTTCTGAGTATGCCAGCCGTAAACCGAAGTCTGTCTTCGGCAATTCCATAATCTGCGCGTATTGCTGCAGACAGGGTGTTTGTGCGGTTGTCGTCGTACCATTTGCTATAAGTGAGCCCCGCTTTGCCGTTCCAGCCTTGAACGGTGTTAAAATTGATTTTTGTTAAGGGGCCTTCGTATCCAACCGACCATTTTTCAAACGAGTTTTTAAAGGAATAACCCGTCAGCAGACTAAGTATTCTCGGTTTGTTTGATTTCGCATCTATCGAATCTAAATACGATTTTGAATGCCGCAACACCTGAAGGCTGTCTTTTTTAATGTAGTCTTTTAACTCTTCGTCAGTAAGTGGAACGGGGCGGCTGCCTTTCCAAAAGAGGCTATCTTTTTTGTTAGCTTCTGGTTTAAAGGAAAGCACTTCATTTGTAAAAGATTTTTTGGTGAATTGCGGTTTAAAATTGTAATTGCTGTACACAGCTATAAATCCGCCTTCGCCTTTCATTCCCAAAAGTCCAAACCCAAAATCGATGGTTTGTGAAATCTTAACCCAAAATTTATTTTTGGCATCAAATTTATAATTTTGTTTCACCAAAAGATTATTTACAAACGGTACTTGAATCGCAGCGCCAGTGGTGGCAAGTTCGGTACCGTACAATTGCCAATCGTTTTCAACTATATAAATAAAACCTTGCCAAACCCTGTCGTTAGGGCGTTTTGGGATTACTTTTATTTTATTGATTAGCTTGGGGCCTTCGTAAAAAACACCGTCTAACTTATAATTGTAGTAACTAAAAGCGTTGTTTGCAATTGGTGAAACCAGAGCAGCGTTTAGCTCAACGGTGTTTTCATAAAACGAAATATTAGCGCTCTGTGCACTGTTAAAACTAAAACCGTTATCGTTACCACTCACTTTGCTAGCAATGATTTTTTCGGTGAATTTATCGGGTTTTTGAAAAGCGATTTCCGAAATAGTTTCCGAAAGATAAATGATGCCAGTGCGTGTAGAATCCAGTGTGCCATCAAAATCGCCCACTTCTTGCCCCATTATTTTTTCGGGCACATCTTTTACTTTCCAAAGTCCGCGCGAGTAAAAATCGGCGGTATATTCGCTTAACTTTTCCAAATTTTCCTTGCGTTGGGCAATCGTTTCGCGGATGATGCGATATGCGGGATCTTCGGAAGTATTTACAACTACTTCATCTAAACTCGTAGATTCTTCTTCGAGAGAAACATTTAGAATAAAAGGAAACGTAGTTGGTGCAATGGTTTTAATTAAGGTTTTGAAACCCAGAAATTGAAAAGCCACTTGGTATTCAGCATTTTCAGAAACATTCAGCGTATAATTTCCATCGTCGTTTGTCGTGGTGCCAACATAACTATTTTGAAGATAGATATTTACGTAGGGCAGGGGTTCGCCATTGGTATCAGTGACCTTTCCTACTATTTGGGCTTGCGAAATGAGGGATGAAAATAGCAGAAAAATAAGAAGCAATTTTTTCATAAAAGAAGACGCTGGCTGTTATGGTTAATTGCGAACCAAATTACCAAAAGGATGCATCTAAGAAAAGTATTTTGAAGAATTAATTATTGAATGCTTTTTTAATTCGGCGGAGTTGTCGTTTAGAATCGCGTTCTTTGATTACTTCGCGTTTGTCGTATTCTTTTTTTCCGCGAGCGAGGGCAATGTCAATCTTTGCGAGGCCTTTGCTATTGGTGAAAAGCACTAAGGGAATAATTGTAAGTCCGCTGTTTTTAACTTCTTTTTCAAGCTTTTTAAGTTCGCTGCGATTTAAAAGAAGTTTGCGTTCGCTTTTTGGAGCGTGGTTGTAGTGGGAAGCGTGGCTGTATTCCTGCACCGTCATATTTATAACAAAAAGTTCGCCGTTATTGAATTCGCAAAAACTTTCAGCTATTGAAGCTTTTCCTTCACGGATTGCTTTAATTTCAGTACCGCGAAGCACAATGCCTGCGGTATAAGTATCTAAAATTTCGTATTCAAACCTAGCTTTACGGTTTTTAATTTTAACGGTTTTCTGTATTGCCATAGGTGCAAAAATAGTACAATTATCGCGGTTTTTAGAAAGGTTTTAGGAAGGTTTAACCAAAGCAGTCAGGAATAATTTTATGTTTTAATTCTGAATACGCGATGAAACTACGTAGCGGCGCTTAATTATTCTACGGTAATTGTTTCTACTTTAGTGTCATCACCGTTTATAGTAACTTTATAAAGTGTAGCGTTGTCGCTATCGTCCATCTCTTTATACTTTTCCTCCCCAATCAATTTGTTTACCAGTTGTGGAGTGGTATTACTATGGCCAGCAATTAACACTGTTTTACCGTTGGTTTCTTTTAAAAATTCTTCGGAATAAATAGTATTGGGATCGTAGCGTATTGGTGAAACCGATTTCTGCTGCGCAATAAGCGAAATGGTTTGCTTAGTACGCACGTATTTTGTTACGTAGATTTCATCTATTTTAATAGGTTCAAAATAGGTGGCCCAGCGTTTGGCGCGCATCAATCCGTCTATATTAAGCGATGGATCTTGATTTTTAGGATCTGTACGATCTTTTTCGGCATGCCGCAGTAAGTAATAGGTAGCGCTAAAATTAGGGGTAGAAATTTCGGTATCTGTTTGTGCTACTTTGTTTTCTTGTTCCTTTTCCTTTTGCTGCCCACAAAAAGTAAACAGTGGCAAAAGAGTTAATAATAGTATTAAATGCTTCATAGGTGAATTTTTAAATAACATTTTTTAAGAGTCGTTAGCAAAGTTATAACTAAAACGGTTGAATCTTTAGTATTTCATTATTATAAATGGGCGGAATGGTGTTGTAATTTTATAATACGAAAAAGAAAAATTAATTTAACTTAAATCAAAAAGCTATGAACGAAGATCAGTTTAAAGGAAAATGGAAACAGGTAAAAGGTAAATTTAAGCAAGAATATGCAGACCTTACCGATGATGACCTAATGTACACGGAAGGAAAATCTGACGAATTACTTGGACGCCTTCAAGAAAAAACGGGTAAAACCAAAGAAGAGTTGAAAGATCAGATTGACAAGTGGTAGTTTTCTCTAAACTTTAATTACCGCTTTATTTGAAGCCAGACCCATCAAGATTTTAATATTAAAATCTTGATGGGTCTTTTTTATTATTTGAATTTTATTTCTTAAATCCAATATTTTTTTGAATTATTGGTTAATTTCGTATTCTAAATAATCCACAAACTATAACTTATTATGAAAAAAATTACACTTATTCTATTGTGCGTTGGCTTCGCCGTAAATGCCCAAGTAAACAATTATAATGTTGGCGATGTTGTTGACGATTTTACAGTTACCGATATCGACGGCGTAGAACATAATTTATAGGCAATAACTGCTCAAGGCAAATATGTTTGGCTAGATTTCTTTTTTGCAGACTGTGTACCGTGCCAACAAACCGCTCCTATTTTTAATGAGTTTTTCGATAAATATGGCTGTAATGAAGGGCTTGTATTTTGCTTGTCTATTAATAACGGTTATGATGATGATGACCGAGTACGATTATACGAACAGCAACACGGTGGCCCATTTAATCATGCACCGGCGGTAAGTAATGAGGGGGGTGGACCAGCCGTAGATGCTAATTTTGGAGTTTCGGCTTATCCAACTTATTGTCTAATTGGCCCGGACAATACATTGGTAGTTAGAGATATTTGGCCACTATCGGGAGTTGAAACTTTTGAAGCTACATTTCCAACAGGTTTTGAACCTGCGGTTATGGAATGTACTTTAGGATTGACCGAGGCTACTGCTTTTAGCTTTAATATCTACCCAAGCATTTCTAGTGGAAACGTAAATATTAGCCTTCCAAACAGCGTAGCGTCTACTGTCGCGATTTTTAATACCCTCGGACAACAGGTTTTTGCAAATAATTATTTAGATAAAAACATTAATCTAAACCTTCAATTAGCACCTGGTGTTTATTTGGTGAAAGTAACTGCCGATGCTAATTCAGTGACTAAAAGAATAGTGATAAAGTAAAAATTGAAACTGCATCGTAAACAAAACCCCCAAGCAAACGCTTAGGGGTTTTTCAATGGTACTAATTAAAAATCCAAATTATTCAACTAAATCTTCTTGGTTTCTAAACACAAGCGAATCATTAAAACTATCTAAAAGTATAATGCTATCGGTCGTTATTTTACCGGCTAGTATTTCTTTACTTAATTCATTTAATACTTCACGCTGAATAACCCTTTTTACAGGTCGCGCACCGTACTGCGGATCGTAACCTTTTTCTGATAGATAGGTTATGGCTTCTGGTGTAGCGTCTAAAACAATATTCTGTTTCATTAGCATTTTTGACAAACCTTTCAATTGTAACGCAACAATCTCGTGAATATCGGTTTTTGAAAGTGGCGTAAACATTATTATATCATCAATACGGTTTAAAAACTCGGGCCGCACACTTTGTTTTAACAATGCTAAAACTTCTACTTTGGCGCCTTCCATTGCCGTTTCAGGATCTTTTACGGTTTCAAAACGCTCTTGTATTATTTGGCTGCCCATATTACTGGTCATAATAATTATCGTGTTTTTGAAATCTGCTACACGTCCTTTATTATCCGTTAATCTACCTTCATCCAAAACCTGCAACAAGATGTTGAAAGTATCTGGATGTGCTTTTTCAATCTCGTCTAATAAAACCACGCTGTAAGGTTTACGTCGAACAGCTTCTGTGAGTTGTCCACCTTCTTCATAACCCACATATCCTGGAGGTGCACCCACCAAGCGGCTCACACTGTGTCGTTCTTGATATTCGCTCATATCAATACGCGTCATTGCATTTTCATCGTCAAAAAGATATTCTGCCAATGCTTTTGCGAGTTCGGTTTTACCTACACCGGTTGTTCCAAGAAAGAGGAAACTACCAATTGGTTTCTTTTCGTCCTGCAATCCGGCACGACTTCGGCGAATAGCATCACTAACCGCTACAATTGCTTCATTTTGACCAACCACACGTCTATGAAGGTGATCTTCCAAATTTAGCAGTTTTTCGCGATCGCTTTGTAGCATTTTTGTTACGGGAATGCCCGTCCATTTTGCAACTACTTCGGCAATATCTTCGCGAGTTACTTCTTCTTTAATCATGGAAGTGCCTTCGTCGTTTTCGGCTAGCTGGGTTTCCAATTTGCTTAATGCGGCTTGTGCATCTTTAATTTTTCCGTAACGAAGTTCTGCAACCTTTCCAAAATCGCCATCGCGCTCGGCACGTTCAGCTTCAAGTTTGAAATCTTCAATCTGGGTTTTTAGATTTTGAACATTATCAACAACTTCTTTTTCGCTTTGCCATCTCGCGTTTAACTCGTTGCGCTCTTCTTTTAAATTGGCCAAATCTGCGTGAAGCGATTTCAATTTCGTTTCGTCTTTTTCACGTTTAATGGCTTCAATTTCAATTTCGAGCTGCATAATTTTTCGGTCTAAAACATCTAATTCTTCGGGTTTGGAATTTATTTCCATCCTGAGTTTACTAGCGGCTTCGTCCATTAAATCAATTGCTTTATCGGGAAGGAAACGGTTTGTAATATAGCGTTCCGAAAGTTCTACGGCAGCAATAATTGCCTCGTCTTTAATTCGAACTTTATGGTGTGTTTCGTATTTCTCTTTAATTCCGCGAAGAATTGAAATAGCGCTCTCCGTATCGGGCTCATCAACAACTACTCTTTGGAAACGGCGTTCCAATGCTTTATCTTTTTCGAAATATTTTTGATATTCGTCTAAAGTAGTTGCACCAATGGCACGCAATTCCCCACGAGCAAGCGCAGGTTTTAAAATATTAGCGGCATCCATTGCGCCTTGCCCGCCACCGGCACCAACCAAAGTATGTATCTCGTCAATAAAAAGCACGATGTCGCCTTCACTGGAAGTTACTTCTTTAATAACTGCTTTTAGGCGTTCTTCAAATTCACCTTTGTATTTTGCCCCAGCAATGAGCGCACCCATATCTAACGAATAAATTTCTTTGGTCTTTAAATTTTCGGGCACGTCGCCATCAACTATTCTGTGGGCTAAACCTTCGGCGATAGCAGTTTTACCCGTTCCGGGTTCTCCTACTAACATTGGGTTGTTTTTGGTTCTTCGTGAAAGAATTTGAAGAATTCTTCTAATTTCTTCATCGCGACCAATTACGGGATCTAACTTCCCGTCGCGCGCAAGTTGGTTGAGGTTTTTGGCGTATTTGTTTAATGAATTATAGGTTTCTTCGGCACTCTGCGAAGTAACGCTTTCGCCACCGCGCAATTCTTCAATGGCTGCTTTCATTCCTTTTTCGGTTACACCTTGGTCTTTTAGGCTTTGTGCAATTCCGCTTTTAGAATTTAAAATTGCTAAAAGCAAATGTTCGATTGAAACATATTCGTCGCCCATTTTTTTGGCGATGTTGGTAGCTTCAATTACTGTTTTGTTTGCCTCGCGCGAAAGCATAATATCACCTCCCGAAACCTTCGGAAAGCTATCTAATTGCTTATCGAGTATCTGTTTTAAAGTAGTAAGATTAACGTTGAGTTTTTTTAATATAAACGGAGTTACGTTTTCATCTACTTCAAAAATAGCTTTCAGAATGTGTTCGTTTTCAATTTGCTGATGGCCGTAGCCTTGCGCAATTTGCTGCGCTTGCTGAATGGCCTCTTGGCTTTTTATAGTAAAATTATTAAAATTCATATATATCGTGTGTTTGTTAATTATTGTTTGTGATGAGCTTATTTCAAATACAAAGCCATAATAAAATTAAGACATAATGTCTGTACAAAGCCTTGTTTTAACAGACATTATGACTGTTTTAAGACTTTGCTTTTTATTATTTCTTTTAGAAAATATTGATGTTATTACTTGTAGCTTTGTAAAAAACGAGAACCGATGGGAATATTTGATATGTTTAAAACACCGAGAGATGCTGCCAAGGAAGAAATAATTGAAGTTCCGTGGCATGTTTTAGGTACAATGGAGCAATTAGATGAAATAGTTGAACAGTCTAAAAGTAATCCTGTAGCGATCTTTAAACATTCTACGCGCTGCGGAATAAGCAGAGGCGTGCTGAAAATATTTGAGAAAAATTACAATCTTAAAGATGATCAACTGAAATTATATTTTCTCGATCTTTTACAAAACAGAGCTATTTCAAACGAAATTGCAGCGCGTTTTAAAGTGCATCACGAAAGTCCGCAAATGATTGTTATAAAAAATGGAGATGTGGTTCATCACGACTCTCATAGCGCTATTGACGCTTCGCATTTGGCGAATTTTGTATAAAATTTTGCGCTAATTTTTTAACAAAATTTGTTTAAACCTTTCTTTAATATCCTGCCCCGCGTCAAAAACCATTTGTTCGTTGTTGGGAAACGGAACTGGGCGATTGTTCACAAGTCTGCGGTCTTCTGCAGTTAAAGCGCGCTCGTCTCCGCGAAACGTGGCGTAAACATTTTCAAAAATAAATTCTGAAGAAAGTGGAAAGCTGTTTAGTTGCCTCTTTTTGTTCAAATCTTTATAAACTACAGATCCGCCAACAAGCACAGCTTTTTCCTGTTTAGTAATATAAACCGTGGCGGAGACATCAATAATTCTATCAATTTTAGTTGGGTTGCCAAGGCTGTCGCGCACAATATTACCAGCACGATCGCGACGGTAATCATAACCGTCTTTAACACGTTGTTTTCTTGTGAATTGCCTGTCAGAAATACGTTCCGGTGAAATTTGAATCGTTTGAAAATTTAAATCTATTCCCAGATCATAAATAAGTCCTTGTTCACGTTGCGCGTGATATTCAATCCAAAAATCGTTTAATCCGTAGGTATTAAAATCTAAAAGATCGCGCTCAAGTTTGTGTGGAATAACTTGATTGGTGTGATTGTTTAAATTCACTAAAACAAAGTCAGTGCCTTTAAAATGGGCGTCTTCACGAAGCTGAGAAACGTCACGGTAATTTGGCTTTATTTCATCTATTTCGCACAGCACGTTGTATGCACTTCGGTAGTCTTTTTTACTATCACGTTGCATATACGCTATAGCTTCCTGGTATAAAGCTTGCAAATACGCATCTTTTGAAGCCAGTAAATCGGTGGTGTAATCTGTAAAAACAAAATTTGCTTTCCGTCCCATCTCTAAACTGTAAAGTGGTAGCAACGGACGAATTAAATCTTGTCGCGCTTGCAGATCTAGATAGGTGTAGTATATTTCTTTGGCGTTAGTAGGATTTTTCTCTTTTTTTAAAAAAGCGATTTTACGGTTGTCCTCATCTTTTGCCTTTAAAAAAGCTTCTTCTAAAATTTGAATATGGGCATCGTATTCTTTAGCGCCTTTGTCTTTTTGAAGTTTTTTAGTTGCCAGCATTATGGCTTCATCATAATTTCCTTGCGAAACATATTTTTGAGTCCGCTTTACGCTATTACAAGAAATGCTGAAAAGTGCCGTGAATAAAAGAATGTAGCTTGCTTTCATAAATAATTAATTTGGTTATAAAAGCTAAAATACAATAGTAGTGCCAATTTTAGTAGGAATTACTTTACTGAATTTTTTTTAGCCGTTAATTATAACGCATATACTTCTGGAAAGGCTAATAACTATCTAGGGTTGCTGACTTTCTTAATTTATACTTTTAAGCAGTTTGATTTTCAATTTTATTTTAATTAACTTTGAGGATTCTAACCCATTTAAATTCAAATTATTATGAAAAAATTATCAGTGTTGTTCGGTATTTTATTGGTAGCTTGCTTGTCTACAAGTATTAGTGAAGGTCAAAATAATAAGGGACATAAAGAATATGTTTGCCATATTCCGCCCGGAAATCCTGAAAATATGCATACTATACATGTAAGCGTAAATGCCGTGCGTGCGCATTTGGCCCACGGATGTTGGGTAGGGTTCTGCGAATAGTAGATGCTAATCCAATTACGTTATTGGACACTAAAAGTTTATTAGTAAAAACGAAATAGAATTTTAATAACCGAAAAAAGGGCGGCTTTATATTTAAAGCGGCCCTTTTTTTATAAAAAATCAGAATTGTCCGATTAAAAAACATATTATGTCCCGACGGAACATTTGCTTAGTTGTGATCTATTGATTACCAATGCTTTCCCCGCTGATATAGAATACCTTTTAGCGGACAACAATGATAAAAAACATTAGTTTACTGTTTTATGGCTGGCAATAATTTCGTTCTACATTCGCCAAAGCCTATTCGAATATCATCAGATTTACAGTATCCTTTTAGTATTACGGTATCGTTATCGTTTATAAACTTTCTTTCAGAACCATCAGCGAGGCTAATTGGTTTTGCGCCGCGCCAAGTAAGTTCTAGCATAGAACCAAATGAATCTGGCGTCGAGCCGGAAATGGTACCGCTACCCATCATATCTCCACTGTTAACATTACAACCATTAACCGTATGGTGTGCCAGCTGCTGGCTCATATTCCAGTACATATATTTAAAATTTGAGGTAGCAACCTTAGTTTCTTGACCGTTTTCAGGGGCAATATAAACCTCTAAATTAATATCATAGCTTTTTTTGCCTTTATATTGAAGATAAGGCAATTGCTCTCTTTCAGGTTTTGGACCCGCCACTTTATAGGGTTGTAGTGCATCTAAGGTGACAATCCAAGGCGAGATAGAAGACGCAAAGTTTTTAGCTAAAAAAGGACCCAATGGCACGTATTCCCACTTTTGAATGTCTCGCGCGCTCCAATCGTTAAATAACACCAATCCAAAGATGTGATCTTCGGCTTCATTTACAGGAATTGGTTCTCCTAAAACATTCGCATCAGTAGTAATAAATGCCATTTCTAATTCAAAATCAATTAGTTTTGAAGGGCCAAAAACAGGCTCTGTTTCACCTTCTGGCATGGTTTGTCCCCATGGTCTGCGAACATTAATTCCGCTTGGAACAATAGAAGAACTCCTTCCGTGATACCCAACAGGAATGTGAAGCCAATTAGGCATTAAAGCATTTTCCTTTCCACGGAACATCGTTCCCACATTTGTGGCGTGTTCTTTACTGGAATAAAAATCGGTGTAATCTCCTACTTGCACGGGAAGCTGCATTTCTACTTCATCCATCGTAAATAGGATATGTTTTCTGTGGTCTTCGTTTTCGCGAAGTTGTGGATTTTCTTTATCAAATATATCCGCTATTCGGTTTCGTACCAGGCGCCACGTTTTTCTTCCATCGCTAATAAAATCGTTTAATGTGTCTTGAAGAAAAATATCGTCTGTAAGTTCAATTTCTTTAAAATAACCCAGCTGATGTAAAGCGCCAAGATCAATAGCATAATCTCCAATTCGGGTTCCAATGGTAATAATATCGTCTCGCGTTAAAAAAACGCCGAATGGAATATTTTGAATCGGGAAATCTGTATCTGGCGATGTATCCAACCAGGTTTTTCTTTTTGGGTCATTAGCAGTTATAGGCATGTCAATAATTATTTTTTTGGTTGTTGAAATAAAACTAATTAAAAAAAAGCAGATTCTTTAAAATCAGCAAATTAATTGCTAAATCGGTTTTACACTCAACAAGTGTTTTGTTAGTAAAAATCTGCATCAAATATATATATTTCAATATAGTTTCCGAATGTAATTAGTATTTTTGGATTTAATTAACTTTCGAAGAAATTTATGGTTTTTCACTAATATTTCAAAAACTGTAAATTCTATTTTTTTTAGCAATTGAATTCCAAATTATACACATTATTAAATACTTATTATGCAACGCGACGAACAAATTTTTGAATTAATAGAAGCCGAAAAACAACGCCAAATAAACGGATTGGAACTAATTGCTTCAGAGAATTTTGTAAGCGACCAAGTGATGGAAGCTGCGGGTTCGGTTTTAACTAATAAATATGCCGAAGGCTATCCCGGAAAACGCTATTACGGCGGTTGCGAAGTGGTAGATGAGGTAGAGCAATTGGCTATAGATCGTGCAAAAGCACTATTTGGCGCTGAATATGCAAATGTACAACCACATAGTGGCTCGCAAGCAAATACTGCAGTTTTTGCAGCTTGTTTAAAACCGGGCGACAAATATTTGGGGTTCGACCTTTCGCACGGTGGCCATTTAACACACGGTTCACCTGTAAATTTTTCGGGTAAACTTTACAATCCTATATTTTATGGTGTAGATCGTGAAAGCGGCAGAATTGATTATGACAAAGTTGAAGAAATAGCCATCGCAGAAAAGCCTAAAATGATTATTGCCGGAGCTTCGGCATATTCCCGCGAAATAGATTACAAGCGTTTCCGTGAAATTGCTGACAAAGTTGGCGCAATTCTATTTGCAGATATTGCACATCCCGCAGGTCTTATTGCCAAAGGAATTATGGGCGATCCGTTGCCGCATTGCCACGTTGTAAGCACCACCACGCACAAAACGTTGCGCGGCCCTCGTGGGGGAATGATCTTAATGGGGAAAGACTTTGAAAATCCCTTCGGAATAAAATTAAAAAACGGCAACCTTCGTAAAATGAGCAGTCTGTTAGACAGCGCTATTTTTCCTGGAAATCAAGGAGGTCCGTTGGAGCATATTATAGCCGCAAAAGCAATCGCTTTTGGTGAGGCTTTAACAGACGATTTCCTTCATTATATGGTGCAAGTGAAGAAAAACGCTGCGGTAATGGCCAAGCATTTTGTTGAAAAAGGCTACGGTGTAATTTCCGGTGGAACTGATAATCATATGATGCTTATCGATCTTCGCAACAAAAATATTTCGGGGAAGGAAGCCGAAGAAGCTTTGGGAAAAGCAGATATTACAGTAAACAAAAACATGGTTCCTTTTGATGACAAATCGCCGTTCGTTACTAGCGGAATCCGCGTAGGAACAGCTGCCGTTACTACCCGCGGTTTGGTTGAAAAAGATATGGGGAAAATCGTCGATTTAATCGATGAAGTAATTACAAATCGTGAAGACGAAGCCAAACTAGAAAACATTGCTGAAAAAGTGAATAAAATGATGTCTGGCTTGCCGCTTTTTAAAAACTAAAAAATGATTCAGACTGAACGACTTATTTTAAGGGAGTATTCTATAAACGATGCTCCCTTTGTTTTTGAGTTGATGAATAGCGAAGGTTGGCTTAAAAATATTGGTGACAGAAATATTAAATCTATTGAAGAAGCCGAAAGTTATTTGGAGAAGAATTATTTAAGTAATTACAAGAAATACGGGTACGGACCATTTTTAGTGAGCTTAAAAGAAGATGGAAGCCCAATTGGTTCTTCGGGTTTGTATAAAAGAGAAAGTTTAGATTTTCCCGACATTGGCTTCGCGTTTTTGTCGCAATTTTTCAATCAAGGTTATGCTTTTGAAGCTTCAATGGCTGTAATGAAATATGCTAAAGAAACCTTGAAATTGCAAACTATAACCGGGATAACACTGCCCACAAACGCTTCATCTATAAAGCTTTTAAAAAAACTTGGTCTTTTAGAAGTAGGATTGTTTACTTATGAAAATGGAGAAGAATTATTATTATTTTCAAATTAAAATATTATGATAACAGAAAATCACAAACAATTTATAAAACGCGCCATAGAGCTTTCCGAAAAAGGAATGCACAATAACGCTGGCGGCCCTTTTGGCGCCGTAGTTGTAAAAAATGGTGAAATAATTGCCGAAGGTTTTAATCAAGTAACTTCTAGTAACGATCCTACGGCGCATGCCGAGGTTGTAGCAATCCGCAAGGCTTGCGAGGCACTTGGCACTTTTCAATTAGATGACTGTATTATTTACACCTCCTGCGAGCCTTGCCCTATGTGTTTGGGTGCCATTTACTGGGCGCGACCAAAAGCTGTTTATTACGCTTGTACCAAAGAAGATGCCGCAGAAATTGGTTTCGACGATCATTTTATTTACGATGAAATTGAAAAGAAAATTGAAGACAGAAACGTTAAGTTTATCAATCTTGATAGGGAAGCGGGCAGGAAAGTTTTTAAAAAGTGGGAGGCTAAAGAAGGAAGAATTGATTACTAAAAATTGCATGTTAAAAGTGAAAAAGTTGAATTATTTAATTGCAGCTGTGCTTTTAGCCACAGTTTTATCCTGCAATACCGAAACTGAACAACCTTTAAAAATTACGGGCCTTTGGAAACTTGAAAGTATGAAAGTGCGGGACTCCGCTACAAATACGTGGAGCCAATATCGCGGTGGAATGGACGGTTATTTGCTTTATGACGGCAACGGCCACGTAGCACTTCATTTATATGAAAAAGGCTACGAAAATGCCGGAATTGAGTTTCCAAATTTTAACGACACAATTCCATTAGAAGCTTTGAAGTATATTACCAAATCCTATTATTATATGGGCAATTACAAAGTTTCAGAAGCGGACAGTATAGTTTCGCATTTTAAACTTTCGCATTCAAACCCATCTGAATTTGGATTGACTGCAGAACGAAGATTTTACTTTAGTGGCGATACTTTGGTAATGCAACCTGTTGAGCGAAAAAATTCAAAATTAAAATTGAAGTGGTTAAAAGAAAAATAACTTCACATTAAAAAATTGAGTAATAAAAAACCCGCCACTCTGGACGGGTTTTTTGATCTGAATTCTCGCTTATCCTTCCGGAAAAACTGTTGTTTCATATGCTCCTGCATCTGGTGGAGAGCTGCGCGAAGTTCCATTTAAATCTAATGCTGGACCAACTCCGTTTTTACCAATATTTTCAGCTCCCGAAGTTCCTGTTTCAATATTAAAATTGTTCTTTTCGGTATCTTGAAAAACAGGGTCTAAGTTAAATTTAGTTGCTGTGTATAAAGAAGCATTGCTAAAGTCGTATAAAGGTTCGTCGCCAAACTCGCCCGTTGGATCTTCAAAACGCAACAAGCAATTTTCAAAATTGAAATTGAATGCCGCCGCATCATTTTTATAAACAGAGAATTCACGGCGTTCGTTCCCGTAAATAATACAGTTTTTAAAGTTTGCTTTTACTAAATCGCCAACAACAGTTGTTGACTCGTCAATATTCAAACTGTTATCTATAGAAACTGATGGATCTGAACGGAAACCATTGGTCCAATAGTTCGCAAAAGTACTGTGCTTAAATTCGTAACTTCCACCAACTTGAATAGCTAAAGAAGATATTCCGCTATTATTTACAACCATATTCTCACCACTTATCACTCCAGTTCTAGATAGTATTCCGTATAGCGAGTTATTATAAATTTGTACGTTACTCAAAGTAACCGGACTGTCTTCAACTCTAAGTCCGACGCTGCTATTTTTAATTGTTGTAAAGTTAAATTCATTATTTATACTACCCGACGTGAGCCAAATGGTGAGCCATTGTCCAGGCACATCACTAAATCCAGGCTCTAAACGGTCGCCTTCAAAAATCACTTCATTTTCAAGCGCAACCGGGTCGGTGCTTCTTTCGCCCATAGATTTTATAGTTCCGTTTTCGGCAACTAAAAGCGCACTTCCCTGGTGAAAATGAATGCGCGCACCAGCTTCAATTGTTAGTGTTTTGTTACTTGGGACGGCAGCATAGCCATAAATAACATAGGGTTTTTCATTGGTGAAATTCAATTCATTATCGTCTAAGAAAAAGCCTTCTACCAAGATTGGATCGCCATTTTCATCATCCCCAAAGTTTAGTGTTTCGGTAGTGCCATCGAGGTATCTTTCAGGAAAAAGAAAAACGGCGTCTTTTACAAGGGTAACTAAATTAACTTGTTGCTGGTTTCCGCCAGTATCAAAAAGCAATTCGTCTGTGTAAAGAAAATCTGTTTGGTTTGTAGGAAGGTTGTTTATATCGAAAGTAGTTTCAATAAAAATGAAGATACTGTCCTTTGCTAAAACTTGCACGTTTTCGAAAACCTTTCCGGGCATGCCGTCAACGTTTAAACGATAATTGGAAGCTTCGCCCTGCGCCAATCTAACGGTAGGAATGTTGATATCCTCGTCGCTGCGATTGTAAACTTTTAAATTATAGGTGCTGGAACCAATGTTAGTAAAAATGGTATCCAAGTAAACCGTGTCTTTCGAAAACTCTAAGTTTCCTGTGCTAGCAACAGTTTCAAAATCGTTGCGGCAAGAACTCCATAATACAAGGCAACACAAAATTGCCAAACCGTATAAATACCTCATTCAAATATAATTTTGGTAAAAATATAACTTTTTATGAAGCTTATTATTGTAATGGTTAAAGAAGTTTTCTTTTGAGATTATTGAGCGACATCGGTTTCTGAAAAAGTAAAAACCACGAATACACAAATATTCAGAATTAGTAATTCGTGAATGCGTGGCTTCTATTTAGCATTTTTCTGCTACTTGTTTTTACGTGCTGCTTTTTTCCGAGCTCTTTTAAGTTTTCTAAATTTAATTGTGTTTTTATAAGCGGCTTTTGCTTTTTCATACCAATTGGGATCTTTTTCAGGTTCGTAATAGTCGTTATAAGAAATCCCACCGGTAATAACCACTTCGCCCATCATTGCTCCAGACATTTCCAAATTAACTATGTTTGTAATTTTTGAAACTGAAATTTCTTTCGTTTCAAATCCTACGTAGCTAAAAACTAAAACATCGCCCGGTTTAGTTTCAATACTATAATTACCGTCAAAATCTGTTTGCGTTCCAGTTGAAGTTCCTTTAATTTTAATATTCGCACCGGGAAGTGGCAAGCCCGTGTCATCTACAACTACACCTTTTGTAAAGTTGGAAATTGAATCTTTTTTCACTGGTTTTTCAATTGTGGGAGCAATTTTACCAAGCATAAAACTTTCGATAATTACTTCACGATTCATAGAAACAGCTATTGTTTTTGAAGAATTACTCAAAGCTATTTCTTTCGAAATGTAATTTTTAAGTTTAAATTCAAGTTGTTCATTATCTAAAGTTACAATTCGGTATTCACCTTTTTTGTTGGTCCATTCGCGGGCACCTGTTTCGTTAGAAGTGATTTCTACATTTCTTAATGGAACACCGTTTTCATCCGTTACAATTCCCTCGGTTACAATTTGAATTCTATCCAAACCATTACTAAAACGACCTATTCCCAAAGAAATCATCGGTTTTTCTGAAAGTGAATTAGTTTCGGTTTTTGGATTATTTGAAAGCAACGTTAGCGGAAGCAACATTGAAGCCGCGATAGGAGCGAAGCTTTGTCCACTTTTGCGTTCCAATTTCACTTCGCGATTGAGTTGTGATTTTTTTAACCTGCCGCAAGCGTTTTTGTTTTGTGAAAGAAATTTCACCACTTCCTCATCGGTTTTTGAAGTGAAATCGAATACTTCTTTGGTGCAAACACCGCAGAATTTGCCCTTTTCGGTAGTTGTCATTTTAGCCCAATCTTCGTGGCAAGGCTCTGGAATACGGATTGTAATAGATTTTTTCATGATTTCGATGGTTTTGTTGATTCAAAGAAATCAAATATCAAACTGTGAAAAAATAGCGTATGAGGGAACAAGCCTTTTGGGTGAGGGAAAAGTGTTATTAAAAAACAAACCACGAATTCACGAAATATATTCTTTAAAATATTCGTGTATTCGTGGTAAAACTTTATCGATTTCCAATAACAGAAACGGTCAACTACTTTTCAAAAACTTCAATCTTAAAAAGCTTGTTCCAGTTTTTTCCTGTTATATAGAGAATGTTTGGCTCACCGTTGTAAGCAATTCCGTTTAGCACATCTAATTTTGGATGTTGGGTAACTTTATCTTTTAAATCGGTTAAATCTATAACACCTTCCACAGCGCCATTTGAAGGATCAATTATGGCAATTGAACCTTGCTGATACACATTTGCATAAATCTTACCTTCAACCCATTCCAGCTCGTTTACACTGCTTATTTTACTAGTGTTTGTGAAAATCTCTATGTAATCTTTTTCAGCAAGTGTGTTCGAATTTAATGTCCAAATTCTATCGGTGCCATCACTTTTATAAATGTTGTTTTCGGCATCGTGGCAAAGACCCCATCCTTCCCGGCTTTGTCCGTAAACGAAGGTTCCGGTTTGCTCCATGGTTTTAAGATTGTAAATAAAACCAGTGTTTTCGCGCCATGTAAGTTGGTAAATTTTGTTGTTTAAAATAGTGAGTCCTTCCCCAAAATATTGATCACCAAGTTTTACAAGTTTTAATACTTCACCAGTTTTGTAATCTGTTTTTCTTAACGAAGATTCTCTGTATTGGCCTGTACTTTCGTACAAAGTATCGTTTTCGAACTCTAAACCTTGGGTGTAGGCATGTATATCGTGCGGATAGGTTTCAAGAATTTTATAGGTGTAAAGCTTTGGTTTTATTGAAGAGAGTATCGTAATTTTTTGCGAAGCTTCGTATGTTTCGGCATCGCTATAAATTTTCGCGGTCAGGGTTTTTTCGCCTAACTTTTTCCCCGAAAGGGAAATTGTTTTGCCAGAAATTTCAACTTTATCTTTGTTCAAAAAGTAAGCAATTGAATCAGTTTCAATATTCTTTTTGTTTATTAATGAAACTGTAAGCACATCTTTGGTGGTATAAGTCTTCTTCGGACTCTCAATTTGAAGTGAAAATGCATTTTTTTTGTCTTCGGAATTATTGCCGCAGCCACCCAAAAAGAGTAGTAAGAGTGTAGGGGTTAAAACGTTATATATTTTCATGACAAGCTATTAATTTGGTGCAAGGTATTTATTAAAATTGAAATGTGAAAATACTTGCAAAAACTTGAAAAAGCCTTATCTTTGCAGCGGCAAGTCCTACACAACCAGCTCCTGTTGAATCCTCCAGGGCGGGAACGCAGCAAAGGTAAACGGTCGTAGCGGTGTGATGTAGGTAGCTTGCCATTTTTTGTGCGATAAACTTTCGTGGCTTCGACTCCGCTCTGCCACCGTTCAAAATTGGTCGCTGAGCGAAGTCGAAGGGCTCATTATTCTTTCCTCTTTTTAATAAAAGTATTTGGAAAACTGATTACATAACCGCACCTTTGCCTTTCAACAACCATTTATGCCAAAAGTAGTACTCATTACAGGCGGTTCTTCAGGAATTGGGAAAGCCATAGGCGAATATCTTTCTGAACGTGACTACCAGGTTTTTGGAACAAGCCGAAATCCTCAAAAAATAACCACTTCTTCGTTTCCCCTTCTGAAATTGGATGTGAACGATATTAATTCTATTGATACGGCAATTTCTGAAGTAATCTCTAAAGCCCAAAAAATTGATGTGGTAATCAATAACGCAGGCGTTGGCATTACCGGCCCAATTGAAGAAACGCCCGAAAGTGAAATAAAAAAAGCTTTCGACACCAATTTTCACGGCCCTATAAATGTTATAAAAGCCGTGTTGCCACAAATGCGCAAACAGGGCGCTGGGCATATTTTGAATATTACCTCCATTGCCGGTTATATGGGACTTCCGTACCGCGGAATTTACTCTGCCAGCAAAGCCGCTTTGGAAATAACCATTGAAGCCATGCGCATGGAAACATTACAATTCGGCATAAAAATGACCAATATTGCTCCGGGCGACTTTGCTACAAACATTGCCGCAGGCCGTTACCATTCTCCAGTTTTGGAAAATTCTCCATATAAAAAAGATTACGGAAACACACTTAAAACAATGAACGAGCATGTGGATAATGGTGGCGATCCTCAGCAAATGGCAAGAATGGTCCATAGAATTATTGAAACTGAAAACCCGCGGATTCACTATAAAGTTGGCTCACCGTTACAGAAGTTTTCAATTGTACTAAAACGTATATTACCCGATAAGGTTTATGAGCGGATGGTTTTGAGGCATTATGGGTTGAAGTGAGAGACATTTTTTATGAAAAGTTTTTGACTTTTACTTAACTTTAACGTATATTTAAGAACTATGATTTTTAAAAATGACCAAATCATGAAAAAATTTACTTCTTACTTATAGCATCTTTGATCTTTGTGATGAGCAATAAGGCCCACGCACAGATCCATTGCGAAATTGACACCTTGGCTTCCGCTAATAAGGAAGCGCTGTATGCTCCTTATAAGAGCCTGGATTATTCCTCCTATTCCTTTTGCGTAAATCTGTACGTGCACGTTATCCGCAAAACACTAAAAGATAAACAGTTATGAAATATATATTGATTATTGGCTGTTTTATTTACAGCATGTCTGTTTTCGCTCAATACACGGCTATTCCTGATCCTAATTTTGAGAACTACCTAGAGCAGAACGGTATGGGCGATGGGGTGCCAAATAATGGACAAGTGCTTACGGCAAACATAAACACGGTAACCGAATTGTTGGTTAATTCCCTAAACATCAGCGATCTTACGGGCATTGAAGACTTTGT
>NZ_JAIRBA010000034.1 GCF_022008365.1 Aequorivita vitellina | reverse complement strand
TCTTCCATACAGGGCTTGCTTTCATGGCATGAAGATACGAAATTTATGCTGATTGACCATGAAAAAAGGCTGCCCTTTTTAGACAGCCTCTTTTTGTGCCAGAAACGCGCTAGTAATTATAACTCTTTTAAAAAATCTTTAAAATCTTGTCGGTTATAATCGGCCATTCCTTGGTGGGTGAAAATAAGTTCTCCTTTGGAATTAATGATATAGGTAGTAGGGATACTATTAGTTTCATACATAGCCGGAATTGCAGCAACCGGGGCGTATACTTCAAAGTTAAAATTGTTTTTATCTCTGTATTTAACCGCTTTTTCAAACTTTTGATCTACAGAAACCATTAAAACTTCTATTTTATCTCTATCAATGTTGTTATACATTTTATTTATACTTGGCATTTCGGCTATACAAGGCGGACACCAAGTAGCCCAAAAATTAATAAAAATTACTTTTCCGCGATATTGCTCCATAGAAACTCGTTCGCCTTTTGAATTCATTAAATGTAAGTTGAAATCGGCTTTTGTAGCAGCCAACTTATTCGGATTTGAGTTTTCTTCAATTTGCTCTACATCGGGGTTCATAATGCCGGTTGCCAAAAGGCCACGTTGGGCAAACCCAATAACTTGAGTGTGTAATCCTGAAAAATAAAAGCCAAGAACAACTACGGCAAACAAGCCATATTCGATAAGGTTTTTTTTATGTTTTTTATTCATTTGTATATAATTTAAAACGGGGAGTAAATTAATTATTTAAAAATATAGTCTGTGCCCGGTACGGTTGAAAAAGACTTTTCACCCAGATAATCGCAGTAAGCGCGTTTATCCATTTGCGGACTCACCGGCGAATGTAGGTTTAAATATTCTTCAACTACTTCGTGAATTGTATAATCTTTTATTTCAACATCTTGCACATTGGGCATTCTACAAAGTACATCTTCGGGATCGCCGGGTCTTTCGCAAGCCGAAACAGTGTATATTCGCGCTTCGTCTAACGGCGCTCCATTTATTTTAATGGATTTTATTCGGTTGTTCTTTTCATTTTGACTGTGAAATTCTACTTGCATACCCGAAAAACGAACCAACCAACCGCCAAAACGTTCAGTAGCATTTTGGGCAAAGGCGTTGTGCATTTCTTGCTCAAGCCAGTCTTTTATTTGTTTTCCACTGGCTTTCCCAGTTTTTACAGCTTCATTTACTGGCATTAAATTCCAAAGGTTTGCGCGGGTTATCGGTGCGGGTTTTCCGTCTTCAGGAACAATTGGGTTACCAAATCTAAATCCGTTACTAATGGCAATATCGGCGCCAGTTTTCCAGCGGGCAGCATCGGTAATAAGGTTGTCCATCGGGTTTTCTACAGTTAAATAACGGTATAAAGGCGTGTTGGTATAGCCTACAACAGTTTCAAGATTTGCTTTAAATGGAGCCTTATTTTTATCTACCATCGCCTGAATTTCTGGGTCGGCGGGGTACACTTGTGGATCTACATCTATCAATTCGTAATCGTCTTTTACTAAATTATTGTTTACAAAATACAAGTTGAGCTTCCCCACAAAAGATCCAAAGGCGCCAGGTTCGGTTACTTTGGCGTATTTTCCTTGTATGGGTTGCCGTACCCTTTCGTGGGTATCATTTCCTAATATATAGTCTACGTTTTCGGCAATCGGACTATTGGCAAGGGTTACCTGCTTGTAAATACCAATATGAGTAACTAGAAACATAACATCTATATTTTCCTTAACTTTAATTTGATCGATCAACTTTTTAACATTGTCGTCGATGCCAGTAAAGCTAATTCCCTTGCTAAAAATAGGGTTTTGCCTAACAGGAACTTGCGGGTCATTAATACCAACAAACCCTAAACGTACACCCTCAATTTCCTTAACTAAATACGAAGGAAACAAGTTTTCGTTATTAGCTTCGTGCTGCATATTTTGAACAATGGTTGGAGTATCAAATTTCTTATAAACTTCAAGCATCTTTTCTTTTCCATAAATTACCTCCCAATTGCCCGGCACTAATAGGTCGTAGTTCATATTTTTAATAGGATCGATCATAACCTCTCCTTCCGAAAACGCCACATAACCACTTCCTTGAATTAAATCGCCGCCATCTACAATAACGGTGCGGTTGGGGTTTTTTGCTCGTTCTCTGTCAAAAAGTGTTTTAATATGAGCTAAGCCGCCTCGTTCTTTAAAAACTATTTTTTCGTCTTCCCAAAACAATTCGGGATGCGCATCTAATTGTCCGTGGATATCGGCTGTTTGCAAAACGGTTATTTTTAAAGTGTCTTGCTTGGTTTCTATGCTATTTGAGTTATTTAAAATCATTGGATTTTTCCAAGCCAATAGGACTACCACAACCATTAGTGGCAAGGTGTATTTTATTATTTTTTGAAATTTCATCTTTTGGTTTTATAGGTTTAATAATTTATATCCTGCCTTTTGAAGCTGAAAGGCGGTTAAAAAAGCATTTTCAACAACTTCTATTTGCTTCGGAAGTGTTTTAGGGTCTATTTGTAATTTGTCTAATGACATTTTACAAACCGATATTTTTACATCAGAATTTGTTGCCCAATTAATGTATTCTTTGGTTTCTGTTTTGAGTAAATCGGCTGCATTTGGACCGTACATCACAATTTGAAAATTTTCTTTATCAGGCAGATTATCTGCCGCTAATAAGATAGGTTTTAGCTGTTCCAGCTTTGAAGTAAGTACCACAAAGTCTTTGGGTTTAGCGGTCTGTTGAGCTGTAGCGCTTAAACTTAGTAGCACTATTAATATTTGAATGTATTTTTTCATTGTAATTAAATATTAAAGTTCTAAGCTTAAATACCCTTTTTTCTGAAGGTGTAAATTGTGTAGTATGCCGTTGTCTACAACTTTTATTTCCTTCGGAAGTTTACTGACATCTACTTGAAACTTCTTTAGTGAAAATCCGCAGGCGATAATATTGGCGCCAATAGCTTCGGCTGCTTCAATATGAGGCTTAAGATTTTCGGCATTTGTTAAATCGCCTATATTTTTTCCGCAGAAAATAATTTCGAAATTGCCAAAGTTTTGTCCGTCTTCTTTTGCCAAGCTTCTGGCTGCGAGTAAAATAGGTTTTAATTGTGGCACTTTTTTGGTTAGCACCACATAATTTTGAGTTTCGGATGTTTGTGAAACTGCATTTTGCATATTTCCGAAGGTGACAAATAAGATTAGTATTAGGGTTGAAAAAATAGTTTTCATAATTTATTTTTTAAAAGTTTGTATATCGTTTAGAATAAAAAATAGAAGACCGCCGGCAATAGCGATATTTTTAAATAATGGGCCTAAACTTGTAATTTGTCCCATTTGAATTGTAATTGTTATAGGTATTAAAACGAGCAGAAGTATTATGGCTGCCCACCGGGTTTTACAGCCTATTAAAAAGCTAATTCCGGCAAGTAGCATAACAATTCCCGATAGAATTACCAGCAATTCTAGATTGCCGAAAAAGAGGGCAAAGCCTTTAAAACTAGCTGTTTCAATACGTTGAACAGTTTTTTCAACATTCACTAAATGACTAAAGCCAGCCGCTAAAAAAATTCCGCTCACCATAATACGGAGCAGTTGAACAGAACGCCTGCTCACCGTTATAATTGGAGTCATAATTATAAAGTTTAAATAAGTTATGTGTAATTTATTGGTCGAGGAATGGATTTATAATGTTCAAAATCTAGTGAACTCACCAATAAGTATAAATTAACTGAAGAAGAGAGTTAAACTCGGGGAGGAATGTAAAAACGCTCTGCAAAAAGATTTATGTGAAGTGGCTCTGCAAAAGCATAAGCCTTAAAATTATCTTCGGCAGCAACGAAGGTAAAAGAAGTAGTTTTAAAGTCGAATATTGTTGTGCAAATTGCTGAAATTTCGAAGGAGTTTGCGGCCAAATTATCTACTTTAAAAGAAGTAGTTTTATTTGAAGTGCTTTTCGCTTTTTTACAAAAAGGATGAACAACAGTAACCTCTTTTCCCGTTAAAACTTGCAGCAATTCACCAGATTGTGAAAGTGTTATGTTCATCAGAAAAAGACCCGCTAAAAAAAAGGCTATAAAGTTCTTTGCGTTCATTAGAAGCAAATTTAAGAATTTAAGATTGTAAGAGTGTAACATTGGTTACAAAGCACCGGAATTAAAGAATAATTAACAGATTGTAATTCACGTTCCAAAGTAAACAAATAAGATTCGACTTGTGTAATCTTTGTTACAGAACAATCCAATTTAAAGGCTTAAATTTGAATTAAGTTATTCATTTAAAACAATTAAGCTATGAAATATTATATAAGCACCACATTAAAAAACACAAGCTTTGAAGATGCTATTGAAAAAACAACGGCAGCTTTAAAAGAAGAAGGTTTCGGTGTGTTAACCGAAATAGACATTAAAGCCACTTTGAAAAAGAAGTTGGACGCCGACTTCTATAATTACACAATTCTAGGTGCTTGCAATCCGCAGATGGCGCACCAAGCACTGCAAGCTGAAAACAAGATTGGTACCATGTTGCCCTGTAACGTTATTGTGCAAGAACGCGAAGCTGGAGTTGTTGAAATTTCGGCAGTAGATCCCGCGGCTTCAATGATGGCGGTGGAAAATAATTCTTTGGCCAATATTGCTAAAGATGTCCGGGAAAAGCTGACTAAGGTCATTAAAAGTATTTAGAAGCCTCAGGGTTTAAGCCTAAATCTATCATTATGAAAACTGTAAAATATTCAAAAACCTACCGAGTTTTACACTGGGCTATTGCAATAACTTTCTTGCTATTGTTGATTACTATTTTTCTGAGATTAACCTGGATGAATAAATACAACATGGCAGAAATCATTCAAACATACTTGAGCGGGACAGACCAAATGCTAACGCAAGAGCAGCTTATAGTTTTGGCAAAGAAAATCCGACAACCCATGTGGGACTGGCATATTTATATGGGTTATGTGTTGGTTGGATTGTTCAGCTTACGATTTACACTGCCGTTTTTGGGCACGATGAAACTTCAAAATCCACTAAAACCTGTCAATAAAACAAAAATTCCAGAAATGGGCGTATATCGTTTTTTACGTATGTGTTGTGGTGTCTTTAATTACAGGGCTTATAATTGAATTGGGACCCAAATATTTAAAGAAGCCAATGGAAGAAATCCACGTACTTGGCGTTTATTACTTGGTAGCATTTATCATTATTCATATTGCGGGACTGCTAATTGCAGAATTCACAAATGATAAAGGAATAATTTCAAGGATAGTGCGCGGTTCTAATGACTGATTAAAATGAAAATATAAGTTCTATGTTATTTCTAGTGCGTAAAAATAAGTGATTTATAATTAGTCACCTCAAGCGCTGTCGAGAGGTCTTGAGGTCTCGACTGCGCTCGACCAGACAAGGGTATGCTCACGACTTGACAGGGAATCAGATTCAAATCCGTATCAGGAATATCTAAAACAATATTATTTGTTTACAGGATGTGGCCGCTCATTAAACATTGCGCTACCAATTCCGCTACATTGGAGCATTTTGTTTTCCGCAAAATGTTTTTTTTATGTGTACGTACAGTGTGGATGGAAAGAAATAATTGCTCTGCAATATTATCGGCATTGTAGCCTTTGGCCAGATAATTTACAACCTCTCGTTCCCGTTTGGTGAGCGCATCGTATAACAAGGTTTCGGTTGGATTTGTAATTTGTGCTTTAAAGGGTTTATTGGGATTTAAGTTATAGTAAGAAGTTCCATTGTTTAAATGGATAAAGGATACATTGTCTGTACTCATTATTTTTAGATGCGATACGTCTGAATGTATAGTAAGCACGTGCTGTATATTTCCCATATCGTCTTGGGTGAGTACCATGGTCTGCAGTAACATAGTTCGTAGGTTATCATTTTTGTCCTTTATTCTGTAGCAGTGTACAGCTTTGTAGGAAGTTAATTCCTCCATTGACAAATAGGTATTAAAAAAATGGTCAATTAGAATTTCTTTTCTTTCCAATTTTTTCAATTCCTCGGGCAAGGCCGGTGCGAGCAGGTCGCTAATTGAAACCTCACTGTGCGCAATATCCACAATACGCTCCACACTCTCTGAAATGTAATCCAGGCTCAAGTCGTGGAAGTTTAATATATAGAAGTAAGAATCGCCAGGGGCAAAGAGTTTGGCAAAGCGTTCAAATTGCTGGGTAACCTTATAGGGGGTATAGCTTGATATTTTGTCGGAATACTTTTGTTTCCAAATGGTTACAACTCCTTCGTAATCTTGGGGCATAGTAGATATTTTGGTAATGCGTGATAATAGGGGCTCAATTTAAAAAAATAATGATATAAATTAAAATTATACCCCATATGCGGTATTGACTGCCATTGTCAAAAATTTTATTTTGCGACTGTGAAGTAATATTGCGAAGTGGCCTTGTTCCTGCCTCGCATATCATAAACTAATGTCAATAAAATAAAAACCAGTAAACCATGAACCCGATTAAATTTTTTATAGTATGTATGTGTGCCACCATAACTTTAGGGGGGTGTTCTGATTCAACTGATGAATCAACAGACCCTGAAAATTCCTGTGAACATAATGGTCCTCGTATTGAATCCATGACAGTAGATGAAAATGTAATCACGGTTTCTGTTACGGATGGCACTCCACCCTATGAATACGTGTGGAGCGATGGCACTGAAGGACCGGTGTATGTGGGTTGGCCAGGTACCGTTGAGGTAACCGTAACAGACGCAAAAGGGTGTACAGTTACTAGGGAACAGTGGTTAGAAGGGGTATATAATATCGTGGGTGTTTGGGAAATGGTGACCTTTGATGGAGTACCGGTAGGACAATACAAAGAGCACCACAGTACCGAATGTCCTGAAATAGTAGTAAGTAAAACCTCCATGTACGGGAGTTATGAATTTGGACCGGGAGAATATGATAGTCTTTTTAATTATAGCATTACAGATATCACTGTGGATACCCAAATAACATATAATGCTAACTGTGAAATTGAGGAGGACTTGCCCGATACCGAGACCGAGACTGTCGAGACTGGGGAGGGTACAGTTTATTACAATGGCACCGATCTTATTCTGAATTATTTTAATGGTGAGGAAGAACCTGTTATTATTTTAGGACAGGATCGGATTAAAATTGCCAATGAGGAATACGAAAGGATTTAAACAATTAACTATATCACAACGGGATTCCTTAGAACCTCACTTATAAATATTGGAGTGCCACTACGCATAGAGTTATACGAAATTGGCTATAGCTTTATTCAGTGTCTTCTTTTTAAGCACAGAAACCTTCCTCTCGATTTATAGATTGTCACCTCGAGCGCAGTCGAGAGGTTTTGAGGTCTCGACTGCGCTCGACTAGACTCAGCATCTATAATTTCAATTATTCGCTATATTCAATATGGCAGCAAACTATTGGTGAAAGCTATAAAAGAGTTTAGAAGCGTTTCTTGGTTGGTTCGTTCCTAAAGAATGCAGATTTATTTGGTTAGTAAAAAGCACCCACGAAGGGTGCTTTTTCTTTGGTAACATAAGTTACTGACCAAATTTATTTGTTACCGTATGTTTGCATTAAATTTAATTGAAAAATGAAAAATACCAAATTTTTTATAATTCTCGGTCTCTTGCCAACGCTATTTTTTGCGCAAGAAACAATCCCAATTTCCAAAGCTGAAGTTTTGGAAAAGGTTAGCACACAAAACAATCAGCTAAAAATAGGGGAGCAACAGGTCCTTGCTGCAAAAGGAGATTACAACCAAACCAATGCGGTTTTTCTTCCGAATATTACCGCTTCGCATACCGGAATGGCTACAACCAATCCGTTGATGGCTTTTGGTTTTAAACTGAATCAGGAAATTGTAGCACAAGCAGATTTTGATCCGAATAAGTTGAACAACCCTTCGCAGATAAATATGTTTGCTACTAAGATTGAAGTCCAGCAACCCCTTATAAATGTTGACGGAATATTCCAAAGAAAGGCCGCCAAGGCCAAGTGGAACGCAACGCAACTGCAATTGGAACGTACGGGCGATTATATGGTTTTGGAAACCGAAAAGGCCTTTATGCAATTGCAACTAGCTTATAAAAGTGTAACCGTTTTGGAAACTGCGCTAAAAGCAGCAAAAGAAAATCTGCGTTTGGCAAACAATAGTTTTAAGCAAGGCTATTTGCAACAGAGCGACGTGTTGGCAGTGAAAGTGCGCGTTACCGAAGTAGAAAACCAATTGCAATACGCAAAAAGCAACGTGATAAATGCTTCGGAATATCTTGCGGTGCTTATGAATGAAGATGTGTCTGGCGTATTAAAACCAACAGATTCACTAATGGTTGCTTCAGAATTGATTGTAACTGAAAAGGTTTCAGCTTCCCGCGCCGATATTCAAGCAATGGAATTTGCAACCGAAGCCTACAAACAAAACTACAAAGCAGATAAAATGACGTTTTTGCCACGGCTAAACGCTTTTGGAAGCTACGAACTTTATGACGATCAAATTTTTCAAGCAGATGCCAACGGCTATTTATTCGGCGCAGCCTTAACGTGGAATCTTTTTGAAGGTTCAAAACGCTTCGGAAAAACCCAAAAAAGCATAGCCGAATTCAATAAAGCCACGATAGCGCTAGATCAGTACAAATCTGAAAGCCAATTAGAATTGAACAAAGCGAAACGCATGTTTCAAGACGCACAAAACAATTTGAAATTAACCGAATTAGCGCTCGAACAATCAAAAGAAGCGCTCAGAATTCGCACAAACAGATTCACCGAAGGCTTAGAAAAAACAACCGATTTGTTAATGGCTGAAACCCAGTTTTCACAAAAGCAATTAGAATATTTCAACACTGTTTTTCAGCATAATTACGCTTTGGCATACCTACAATTCTTAACAAAGAATTGAAATCGAAATCGAAAACAAAAATGTCAGGGTGAGCAGCCTGTCCTGAGCGGAGCCGAAGGGCAGTCGAACCCCTTTTGAAAACGAAACTAAAAATAGAACCAAACAAGATTTAAAACATTCAATATGAAATTACTATATACAAGCTTCTTTTTCACAGCAGTGCTAAGCTTGACCAGCTGTGGCAATTCTTCCGAAGAAAAAAAAGTAGATAACTCCCCAGCGGTAGCCGTTACGGTAAGTTCCGTTGCTGCGGAAAACAACTCGCCGTTTTTAACCGCAAGCGGAAAAATTGAAGCCGCAAACAGCGCCACGCTAAGCACCCGAATGATGGGCTTTGTAGATAAAGTTCACGTAAATGTGGGTGACAAAGTATCCAAAGGGCAACTTTTGGTAAGCATCAACAATGCTGATCTTTCTGCAAAACAAGCGCAGACATCTGCCGGAATTACTGAAGCCCAAGCCGCGTTTAACAATGCCGAAAAAGATTACCAACGCTTTCAAAATCTATTTGCCGATAACAGTGCAAGTCAAAAGGAATTGGACGATCAACGCGCGCGTTACGAAATGGCAAAAGCCAGATTGGAAGGGGCAAAACAGATGAAAAATGAAGTGCAGTCGCAATTTGCGTATGTAAATCTTCGCGCTCCGTTTAAGGGGGTTATAACCAATAAATTTATTGAAGCTGGCGATATGGCAAATCCGGGTGTGCCGTTAATTTCGGTTGAAGGACCCGGTAATTTTGAGGTTACTGCTTCAGTGCCCGAAAGTGAAATTTCAAAAATTAAATCGGGCAGTGACGTACAAGTGATTGTGAAATCTTCAGATAAAATCCTTCCGGGAACCGTTAGGGAAGTAAGTTCTTCAGCAAGTAATACAGGAGGCCAGTTTTTGGTGAAAGTAGTTTTAGATAAAACCGATGCCAGCATTCTTTCGGGAATGTATGCGACGGTGCAGTTCCCAATAGAAAAAAAGACAGCTGTAACCACAGTTTTGGTGCCAGAAGAAGCCTTAGTAAAACGCGGACAATTAACAGGAATTTACACGGTGAGCCAAAGCAATACCGCAATACTTCGCTGGTTGCGAGTAGGGCGTACTTTCGGCGATAATGTAGAAGTGCTTTCAGGTTTGTCGGCAGATGAAAATTATATTATTTCTTCTGAAGGAAAACTTTACAACGGCGCCAAAATAACTATTAAATAATAGAGATGAAGGACGGATTAGCAGGCAAAATTGCCAAGTTATTTATAGGTTCAAAGCTTACAGTGCTGTTGATGATCGTGTTTATGGTCGTAGGTGTGTGGAGCTCGTTTTTAATACCGCGCGAAGAAGAACCGCAAATTGATGTGGCAATGGCCGACATATTTGTGGGTTATCCCGGCGCATCCCCAACCGAAGTAGAGTCGCGGGTTGTAAAGCCTTTGGAAAAACTCGCGTCGAATATTCCGGGGGTGGAAAATGTGTACTCTACTTCGTTTAATGACGGCGCAATGGTGAGCGTGCAGTTTTATGTGGGTGAAGATATTGAGCGTTCATTCGTAAAACTATACAACGAAATGAACAAGCATATGGACCAAATGCCTCCGGGTGTAACCATGCCGCTTGTAAAACCACGTGCCATTGACGATGTACCCATGTTGGGAATTACACTTTGGAGCGAAAATTACGACGATTTTCAACTAAAACAACTGGCAGATGAGCTTACACAGGAAATTGAAAAAGTTGGCGAAGTTTCACTCACAGATAAAATTGGAGGAAGAAACAGACAACTGCGCGTAGTTTTAGACAAAGATAAACTGGCTGCAAGTGGTTTGGACTTTTTGGGTGTTTCTGAAATGATAAAGGCAAACAACCAGCAATTAACTTCGGGCAGCTTTGATAAAAACGATTCAGAGTTTATTGTTTCTACAGGAAATTTCTTGAAATCGGCTACCGATGTTGAAAACTTAGTGGTTGGCGTGCAGCAAAATCAACCGGTGTATTTAAAGCAGATTGCAGCAATCTTTGACGGCCCGGAAATTCCGAGAAATTATGTTTCCTTCGGTTTTGGTGGAGCAGGAGATAATGCTTCAAAATATCCTGCTGAATATCCTGCGGTAACCATTTCAGTAGCAAAAAGAAAAGGTTCCGATGCGATGAAAATTGCCGATGTGATTATTGATAAAGTAGATCATTTGCGAAGCAACTTAATCCCCGATGATGTTCACGTAGAAATTACGAGAAACTACGGGGAAACCGCTTCACAAAAGGTTTCCGAGTTGTTGATGCACCTTTTGGGAGCTATCTTTGCTGTAACCTTAATTGTTATGCTCGCAATGGGCTGGCGTGGTGGTTTGGTGGTTTTTCTTTCGGTGCCAATTACGTTTGCATTAACGCTTTTAAGCTACTATCTACTCGATTATACTTTAAATAGAATTACCCTTTTCGCTTTGGTGTTTGTAACCGGTATTGTGGTAGATGACTCGATTATTATTGCTGAAAATATGCATAGGCATTTTAAGATGAAGCGTCTGCCGTTTAAGCAAGCCGCAATTTACGCAATAAACGAAGTAGGAAACCCAACTATTTTGGCAACGTTTACGGTAATTGCTTCTGTCTTGCCAATGGCGTTTGTCTCCGGGTTGATGGGTCCGTATATGTCGCCAATGCCTATTGGCGCTTCTATTGCGATGATACTGTCGTTGTTTGTAGCACTTACAATTACACCATATTTGGGCTATATTTTTCTTCGTGAAAAGGAGAAGAAAGGAAAGACTCCGAAGCTAGAAAAACCTTTGGAAAGCACCCTGATTTACAGAATCTATTCCAAGCTGGAAACGCCTTTAATTGAAAATAAAAAAACACGTTGGTTGTTTTTGGGAATAACTGTGTTGATGCTTTTAGGCTCGGTAATGATGTTTTTTACCAAATCTGTTGCCGTGAAAATGCTGCCTTTCGATAATAAAAACGAAATGCAAGTGGTGATAGATATGCCCGAAGGAACAACTTTAGAACGCACCGCAGTAGTTGCTCGCGAAATTGGGCAATACCTTTCCACGCAGCCTTTGGTGGTGAATTATCAAAACTACGTTGGTACTTCGGCACCTATTACTTTTAACGGCTTGGTACGGCATTACGATTTACGTGGCGGTAGCAATATGGCCGATATTCAAGTGAATTTGGTGAGTAAAGACGAGAGAAGTCTTCAAAGTCACGATATCGCAAAACTGCTGCGTCCAAAGATTCAAGAGATTGGACAAAAGTTTGGTGCGAATGTAAAGATTGTTGAAGTTCCGCCGGGACCGCCTGTGCTTTCAACCATTGTAGCTGAGGTTTACGGCCCCGATTACGATCAGCAGATTGCGGTTGCCAAAGAAGTTGAAAACATTTTAAACGAAACCCAAGATGTTGTAGACGTAGATTGGATGGTAGAAGCAGACCAAAAGGAATACGAATTTGTTATAAACAAAGAAAAAGCCATGCGTTACGGCGTGGCGCCACAACAGATTGTTTATACAATGAATACAGCGCTTTCAGATAAGCCAGTAACGAATTTATATGATGAAAACGCAACGAACCAAGTTGGGATTTTACTCGCTTTAGATGAAAAGGAAAAATCTACAATTCAGGATATTTCACAACTGCAAATTGTTTCTAAACAAGGCAATATGGTTTCTGTGGGCGATTTGGTAAATATTGAAGAAAGTATTCGTGCGAAAAGCATCTTCAGAAAAAACCAAAAGCGCGTAGTGTATGTGCTTGCCGATATGGCTGGAGAACTCGAAAGCCCTGTTTACGCTATTTTAGGTATGACGGATAAGCTAAACGAAATTAATTTACCCGCAGGTTACGAGATGGATGAATTGTATTTGCAGCAACCTAAATACGAAGACGATTTTACCGTAAAATGGGATGGCGAATGGCAGATTACTTTGGAAGTATTTCGCGATTTGGGGATTGCTTTTTTAGGGGTAATTATCATAATCTACATTTTAATCGTGGGTTGGTTCCAAAACTTTAAAGCTCCAATTGTAATGATGGTTGCAATACCATTATCGTTGATAGGAATTGTACTGGGACACTGGATTATGGGTGCGTTTTTTACAGCAACTTCCTTTATTGGGATGATTGCCTTGGCAGGAATTATGGTGCGAAACTCGGTGCTGCTAATAGATTTCGTAAACCTGCGAACCGCAGACGGCGTACCGTTAAAACAAGCCGTGATAGAAGCGGGAGCGGTGCGAACAACGCCAATTTTATTAACCGCTGGAACGGTTGTAATTGGGGCTTTCGTAATTCTATTCGATCCAATTTTTCAAGGTCTTGCAATTTCGTTAATGGGCGGAACTATTGTTTCTACCGTGCTTACGTTGCTTGTAGTGCCGCTGGTTTATTATATGATTGAACGGAAAAACCATAAATAGATGTGAGATTTTAGATGTGAGATATGAGATAAATCTAAGCTCATTTTGCAGTAAAAAATAATAATAAATAATAAAAAATAACCCGATGAAACTACTAATCGTAACCGTTGTGGACGAATTTCAGAAAGACGTGCTGCAACTTTTCAAAAAAGCAAATATTGAGAGCTTTAGTGGTTCCGATATTGAGGGCTATAAAAATGGAACATCTTCGTTTATGATGAACGCGAGTTGGTTTCCTTCACAAAAAAGTGGCGCAGACAGCAGTATGTTTTTCTCGTTTACAGAAGACGATAAAATCGATTTGTTTTTCGATTTAGTAGAAAAATTTAACGAAAATCTGGAAACGAACAATCCGATACATGCGGTTGTGGTACCGATAGAACGGAGTATTTAATTTTAAAATTTCAATATTATGATTAACAGATATATTAGAGCAATTGCAGGAACTTTTATTTTAATTAGCCTCATCTTGGCTGTTTATGTAAATATAAACTGGTTGTGGTTTACAGGATTTGTGGGCGCCAACTTGCTACAATCATCTTTTACAAAATGGTGTTTGATGGAAAAATTTCTAAAAAAACTCGGGGTAAAAGAGGAAGGGGAGAGCTGTTGTGCCTAGCTTTCTTCAGTAAAATCTTTAGTGAAAATCCTGTGACAAAAAATTGTTGCGGGATTTTTTTCTGTCGGAAACTAAGAGCATCGGCGTATTGTGGGTTTTTATATGATATCGGTCATTTCAAAAGCGATCAATAAGAGTTATATTTGAATATAATAACCAATTCAGAATATTATGACTATAAACATTCAATACGTAAAAATGCCCACCAGCGAGGCAATGAACGAATTTGTAGAACAAAAACTTCAGAAAATTGCTGAAAAATACGAATGGATAATTAGAGCCGATGTGAGCTTTAAACTTGAAAACAACGTTTACGGCAAAGGCAATATTTGCGAAATGGAACTGAGCCTTCCGGGGCCAAAAATCTTCGCAACTTCAAAAGAAGCGAGCTTTGAGGCTGCGGCAAAAGAAACGATATCTGACTTGGAAAAACAACTTAAAAAACGAAAAGCGAAATTCGCAACTCATTAAATAAAACCACCATGAAAAAAATATTAGTTCCCGTAGATTTTTCCAAACATTCTGAACACGCTATGGAAGTAGCGGCTTCAATTGCAAAAAAGCAAAATGCCGAAATAGTGGCTTTGCATATGATGGGGCTTTCCGATGCAGTTGTAACCCGCAATCAATCAAAGGAAGTTTTTGAGGCAATGTACTACATGCGCTTGGCAGAAACGCGATTTGCAGAATTTTTAGATAAAGATTATTTGAAAGGAATAACAGTAACCGATACAGTACACAACTACACTATTTTCAGCGAAATTAATGATATTGCCAAAGAAATGGAAATAGACTTAATTGTTATGGGATCCCACGGAACTACTGGGTTTAGAGAAGTTTTTGTAGGCTCAAATACTGAAAAAGTGGTGCGTACTTCTGAAATTCCTGTCTTGGTTATTAAACACCAAACAACGGAATTTAATCCGCAACTTGGCGTTTTTGCGTGCGATTTTTTGCCGAATTCAATAGAACCTTACAAAAAAGCGAAAAGGATGTTTGAAATTTTAGGAATTAAAATGCAGCCGCTTTATGTAAACCTTGCGGGCGATTTCCGAAATACACGAGAAATTGAAAAGCGTATTTTAACTTTTATGAACGAAGCTAAAGATCCCAATCCGTTAGAGAGTTTAAATGCTGTTGTGCAGTATAACGATTATTCGGTTGAAGCTGGAATCTTTGCATACAGTCAACTTACAGGTGCCGATATTATTGCTTTACCAACGCAAGGTCGCCAAGGTTTGGCGCATTTCTTCTCCGGAAGTATCGGCGAGGACGTGGTAAATCATTCCGATTTACCGGTGATGACCTTTAGGGTATAGTTAATTGCTATCGACAACAATTAACGTTTAAAAGCAGGAATCTCTATTTAGTAGAGTTCCTGCTTTTTATATTAAAGTACCGTATTCAGCGCAATCTCAATCATTTTTGAAAAGCTGCCTTCGCGTTCATCGGCGGTTGTGGTTTCGCCAGTTACCAACGAATCGGAAATGGTTAAAATGGCCAAGGCTTTTACTTTAAATTTTGCTGCAATTGTGTACAGTCCTGCGGCTTCCATTTCTACGCAAAGCACACCAAACGCGGCCCATTTTTTATAATTATTGAAGTCGTCTTCATAAAACTGATCGCTGGAAAGTACGTTTCCAGCTTTAATAGCAATGTTGTTTTCTTTTGCGTAAAGCGCGGCTTTCATAAACAAATCGAAGTCGGCAGTGGGGGAGTAGTCGCTGTTTACAAAACGGGTGTTGTTAATACCAGAATTGGAAGATGCTGCCATTGCAATTACAATGTCGCGCAGGTTGATGTCTTTTTGATACGAACCCGCAGAACCTACGCGAATAAGGTTTTTAACTCCGTAATCGTTTATAAGTTCGTGGCAATAAATTAGGGCAGAAGGAATGCCCATTCCTGTTCCTTGCACCGAAATTGGCTTTCCTCGGAAGGTGCCAGTATAACCCAACATCCCGCGAACTTCGTTGTAACATTTTGCATTTTCGAGAAAAGTTTCCGCAATCCATTTTGCCCGTATTGGGTCTCCGGGAAGGAGAACCGATTCTGCTATTTCGCCAGGTTTGGCTTCAATATGTGTGCTCATCGCGGTTGTTTTTTGTGGAGGAAATTATTTCAATTCCTGAAGAAGTTCCAATTCTGCTCACTCCTAATTCAATATATTTTTTTGCGGTTGCAGTATCTCTAATTCCCCCCGAAGCTTTTATTTTTAATGTGCTTCCAACT
Source organism: Aequorivita vitellina (assembly GCF_022008365.1). GTDB lineage: Bacteria > Bacteroidota > Bacteroidia > Flavobacteriales > Flavobacteriaceae > Aequorivita > Aequorivita vitellina. The sequence continues at coordinate 21,051 of NZ_JAIRBA010000034.1, read as the reverse complement.
TCTTCAATCATTATTTTTACAGCTTCTTCCGTTGCACCTGCAGACCCAAAACCCGTTGAGGTTTTTACAAAATCTGCTTTGGCTTTCTTGCATAATTGGCAAGCTTTTCTTATTTCAGCATCTGTTAAATAACAGGTTTCCAAGATGACTTTCAGCTTTTTTTTGCCAATTGCTTTTTTTACGGACGTAATTTCATATTGAACGATATCGTACAATTCTCCTTTTAAATAACCAATATTAATCACCATGTCAATTTCATCTGCACCATCTTCAATACAAATTTTTGCTGCGCTTACCTTAGCTTCAATACTATCGGCACCCAAAGGAAAACCTACTACCGCAGCTAGTTTTACCTTGCTGTTCTGTAATTCATCGGCAGCCAAAATTGCGTAACAACTATTTACACAAACAGCATAAAAATTATACTCTTTGGCTTCCTCACAAAGTTTAATTATATCTTCTGGAGTGGCGGTAGGCTTTAAGAGGGTGTGATCTATATATTGGCTAAGCTTCATTAAGTAACGTGTTGTTTTATTATTGAAATTATTTCGTCTTTTTGCAACACTCCACTTTGACGCCAAAGCTGCTTTCCGTTTTTAAATAAAATCATGGTTGGAACGCCGCGCACTTGGTACACTGAAGCCAACGGTTGATTTTTGTCAACGTCTATCTTTACAATTTTTACATCTTCGCCCAAATCGTCCTTTACTTGTTTTAATATGGGTGCGAGCATTTTGCACGGTCCGCACCAATCTGCAAAGAAATCGACTAATACAGGGGTTTCAGAATTTATAATGTTGTTAAAATTACTTTTCATATAAATTATTTTAAACCTAAAATACCACTTGTAATTTTAATTTGCAACTTAAAGTAGCAACGGATTCTTTTTGGTTTTTCGTAAAACAGGTTGAAGTATTTTTAAAGGAATTTCGATAGAGTAGGTGCCTGTGTACGACGGGCAGATTACGCAATCGTCAAAGTAAAACTCTACTACGGTGTCGTTTATTACAAAGTTATTTTTGGCATTAAAAAAATCGTCTGCAGCGATTGCCCAACAATCGTAGTATATCTCTCCGGCGTTAATTTTTTGTTTTAGATGTGTATTTAAAATTTCGCGAAGTTCTTCTTCAGTGCCATCATTAAAAAAATCTTCGTAATTCATAAATACATTTCGCTCCAAATCAAAGTTTAAACATTCAAAAGTGTAGGAAGCGTGGGCGGCACCAGTGTAATGATTTTCTTTATAAAACAGCACACTTATTAGCCTGTCGTTTAAATTGTAAATTTTATAATCTACAAATCGTTTTTCGGTGGTTCTGGCAATTCCCATGGAGTCGCACAGTCTTTGTTCTTCTAAAATTTGTTTTTCTACATCTTTAGCATCGAGAAAATGCTCGCTTATATACGCGTTGAAAGTTTCAAACTGTGGTTTAATTTTTTCGTTGAGGTATGGGTATTTAAAATCGAGGATATATAAATCACCTTCTTTTATAAATTCTTTTGAAACAAGTAGGTTTTCGAGTTCTTCTTTCGAATCTTTTTTCTCGAGCAGTTCCTTTCGTTTTAAAATAAGCGTTTTTTGCTGTTGCTCTAAATTTTCGTCTGAAACCTGCAAAGAGTCTATAATTTCCTCTTGGTTACTGAGTGGAGCTGAAGTATCTACTTCATCTTTTTTTGGATCGTTTTTGCAGGCAATTAAAGTGAAGAAAATTAAAATTGGCAGAAAAAATTTCATATTTTTTTGTGGTTTTAGACCCTAAAAATAGGGAAAGAACATTTGCGAAAAAAAGGAATTGTGCTTTGTTATTCTTTTAATAGCATTTTTAGTTTTGCCAGCATTATCAATTCGCTTTTGTTTTTACCTGCAAAAGAGCTTGCAATTGCGTCTGCGGTTTCCCAAATTAGCTTTTTTCTTTCTGTTGTAAAAAGCTTCGGATTTTCCTTTTTATAATCGGCAAAACTGTCAAAGCAGTCATTTGCATCAAGTTGTTCGTAATCAAACCAATCAAAAACTACTTCTATTTGATAGGCAGCATCGGTATGAAAAGGGTCTTCGTAATCGTCAAGATCCTTCCACTTTTCGGTAACAATATTTTTTAAGGCGTCGTATTCGGTCTTTCGCACTACATTATCTGCAGCTGCAATTGCATAAAATAACTCGCCCATTTTTTGATAAAACAGCAGTTGTGGTTTATTCACATTCTCCATATTATTAATATTTTTTACGTTGTAAATCTAAATTGATTTATTTTGAATTTTTATGATAATAATCAGTTCAAGAAAACTGTTTAAATTAGTTACTTTTGGGCAATGAAGGTTTTTGAAGAAAAGAAAGGTAATATTTTCAAAATTCTTTCTGAATCAATTTCAGAAGGGATAGTAATTGTAAATGAAATTCAAGAAATTGTTACTTCAAATGAAGCGGCAGATAGAATGTTTGGTTATGAAGCAGAAGAGTTGCTGGGCGAAAATCTCAATATATTAATTCCTCGAGAATATCATAGCAGTCACCATGAGCAAGTAGATCAATTTATGGTAAAGCGGGATCCGCGGCAGATGGGACACGGTCGCGACCTCTACGGACGCCGAAAAGATGGTAGTACCTTTCCCGTAGAAGCGGGACTCAACCCTTTTGAAATTAACGGCAGCCGATACGTAATGGCTTTGGTAACCGATATTACGGTACGCAAAAGTCAAGAGCGGCAAATAGTGGAGCTTAACTCGCAACTGGAGCATAAAATTGAGGCGCGCACCAAAGAGTTGAAACAGACTATCATTGAACTAGAAGAAGAAGTTACAAAACGGCAGGAAGCCGAACACAAAATAAAGGAGTCGCTCCGTAAAGAGCGCGAATTAGGTGAATTAAAAACCAAGTTTTTATCGCTCGTATCGCATGAGTTCAAAACGCCATTGAGCGGTATCCTTACTTCGGCAACTTTGGCGGGAAAATACACCGAAACAACGCAACAGGATAAACGCGAAAAGCATTTAAAAACCATTCAAAGTAAAGTTAAATACTTGAACAATATTCTCAACGATTTTTTGTCTATAGAACGTTTGGAGTCTGGCAAGGCCACCTATAAATTTGACACCTTCCCGTTGAGCAAGGTTGTTAACGAGGTGATCTATAATTCAAACATGCTTTTAAAAGATGGCCAACGCATAAGTTACCCAAACAATATTGACGATATTATGGTCAATTTTGATGAAAAAATCCTGGAATTGTCACTTACCAATTTAATTAATAACTCCATAAAGTACTCGCCGGAATTTACGAAGATAGATGTGGTGGTAATTCCCAAAGACGATTTGCTCAATATTGAAATAATTGACGAAGGAATGGGCATTCCAGAAAAGGAGCAGAAATATATTTTTAACAGGTATTTTCGCGCCGAAAATGCACTGCTCAATCAAGGCACGGGCATTGGTTTAAATATTGTAAAAAGCCATTTAGAAAGCCTGGGAGGCACCATTAGCTTTGAGAGCGAAGAGGGCAAAGGCAGCAAATTTACGATTACATTCCCCATAAATAATAAACCCAATTAATATGAAGACAATACTTCTTATTGAAGACGATATAGCACTTAGAGAAAACACGGCCGAATTATTGGAACTTTCAGGTTTCAAGGTTTTTACGGCAGCAAATGGCAAAATTGGTATTGAAAAAGCCAAAACCGAAATTCCAGATATAATTGTTTGCGATATAATGATGCCCGAAATAGATGGCTACGGGGTGCTTGAAAGTGTTGCTTCGGAAGAAAAAACCAAGCATATTCCGTTTATTTTTCTATCGGCAAAAACCGAACACAAAGAAATACGAAAAGGAATGGATATGGGTGCCGACGACTACCTAACCAAACCTTTTGACGAAACCGAGCTAATTAGTGCGGTGGAAAGTAGGTTGGCTAAAGCTACTATTTTATCAATGCGAGCCAATAACAACCCAGTTGCTGCAGTTGATGATGAAGAGATTTTACAAAACCTACACCAATTAAAAAATTACTTTTACGACGAAGGCGAAATAAGCAAATACAAAAAAGGAGAAGCGATATATCAAAATGGCGATCACTCCAATAATATGTTTCTTATATTAAAAGGTGTGGTTAAAACACATACAATGGACTACAATGCCAAAGAATTGATTACGGGGCTTTATAAGGCAGATGATTTTTTGGGCTTCAGTTCTTTTGACGATAATATTCCATATACCGAAACTGCTACGGCGGTTGAAGAAACCGAAGTAGCTGCTATTTCAAAAACGTATGTAAAAGATGTTTTGAAGAAAAGCCAAGATGTTTCCTTAGAAATGATGAACCTGCTTAGCGACAATCTTTCTGAAATTAAACTGCAACTCGTTAAAATGGCATACAGCTCGGTACGTAAAAAAACGGCAAATACCATCCTACAGTTTGTTGAGGTAATGAACAAACGGCCAGAATCGCCACTTAAAATTTCGCGTAACGATCTGGCAACTACAGCCGGAATTGCAACCGAAAGTTTAATAAGAACACTTTCAGACTTTAAAAGAGATGGGCTTATTGAAATTGAAGGTCGCGATATTCGAATTATAGATTTAGAAAGCTTGCGCAATATTGATTAATAGCCGGTTAACGTAGCAAAACCATATATAAACCTTCCGTTTTGTTACCGTATTTTTAAAACTGATTTATATCATTTTCTATACTTACACTTTCAGATACATTTGTCAGTATTAATTAGATATAAAGATGAACGTATTAATTCCAACGGATTTCTCCGAAAATTCACATAATGCCATTCGGTATGCTTTGGATTATTTCGCAGACATTCCTGTGAATTTTTATCTACTTCACACTGCGCGCAATCAAGCTTCGCATAATGAAGAACCTGAATTATTTTTTGAAACAACAACGAAAAATAATACAATTCAAGGATCTATGGCAGGTTTGACAGAAGAAATAAAAACCTTTAAACTGCTGGCTAAAAATACGGGCCATCAGTTTTTTGCCATATACGAAAAGGCGCTTTTGGTGGAAGCAATTCGGAAACAAGTTGCCGAAAAAGAGATTGATTATATTTTAATGGGCACAAAAGGGGCTTCTAAAGAAAATAGACACGAAATAGGAAGCAATACCAGCGAAGTAATTACCAAAGTGAAATGCCCAATATTTGTAATTCCAGAAAACGCGCGATTTAAAAATATAACGAATATTTCATTTTTAACAGATTACAACTGTATTTACCGAAACAAAGTTATTAGCGGTCTTTCAGAGGCACTTAAACTACAAAAAGCCGCGCTGAGAGTACTTCATATTCGCTCTCAAAATGCTATGCTTAACGCGGCGCAAACAGATAACAAAGGCTTTTTGCATTATTTCTTTAAAGATATAAAACACAGTTTCCATTTTTTAGATAATAAAAATATTGAAGCTGGAGTGCAAGATTTTGTTGAAACTTGGGAAATAGATATGATTGCAGTAGTTGCAAAAAATTTAAACCTAACCCAACGTCTTCTTTTTAAGCGAATTAATTTGGCAATATCTTACCCGTACGAAGTGCCCTTTTTAATACTACACGAATAATTTTGGCCTAAAATTTCGCAAAAATTGGTTTGTAAAAAAAAAGTATTTAGTGTAATCTATCCTCTTTTTCAATGGGGAAATCTTCATAAAAATCTCCAAAGGTTTTGTTTGTAGTATAGTTGTCTTTTAAAACCTTTACAACAACAAAAACTAATGCTACCTGGCCCACTACGGTGAGGTAAAATATCACTCCAAAGGCAAAATCCAGCGCTGCAAAAATGGTAACCGTAACGAGCAATAACGTGAGTATTATTAAATATGTTACAGAAGAAGTTTTCATTCTTTTTTATTTACAAGTTACAAAATTAGGGAAGCTTATTTTCTTAAGAATTCACTAAATAAGGTTTAATTCGTTGATAATTATCATATTTTAACTGTCTTGTAATCGCTATCTTTACGTAGTTGAACCTAAATATGTTTTCATGCAAAAAATTTTAATGCCCACCGATTTTTCTGAAAATTCGTTAAACGCAATTAAATACGCCACGGAATTATTTAAACATAATCCTGCCGAAATATATTTGCTTCACGCATTTGCCGACGAGGTTTATGAAGCAAAAGCACGATTGGCCGATGAAATTTTTAATGAGCTTCAACAAAAAACACGTGAGAGAGCGGAACATGAACTAGCCGAGCTACGTAAAAAAGTTATTGAATTTTCGCCAAACCCAAAACATACAATACATACTATTTCTGAATTTGGATTGTTGGTAGATGCAACAAACAATTGGGTAGAAAAGGAAAATATAGATGTAGTGGTTATGGGTACAAAAGGCAAAACGGCCGATACAAAATTAACTTTTGGTAGCAATACACTGCAAGTTATTAAATATGTAAAATGTCCTGTACTGGCCATACCTGCGGTTTATGAAGATGTTCATCCAAAAAACTTGCTGTTTCCAACAGATTTTCTTTTGCCGTACAAAAGACGCGAATTAAAACTGGTAAGCACGATTGCAAGATGCTTTGCTTCAAAAGTAGATTTTCTTTACGTCTCTAAATTTCCAACATTGTCTTTGCGACAGCAGGATAACAAGAATTTTCTGGAAGCCACATTTTCAGAAAATAAAGTTGATTTTAAACAAGAATACAACACCGATGTTACCAAAGCCATAAACACATTTATCGTGGAAAACCCAATAGATATGCTGGTTATGATAAATACGCGCCATTCGTATTTAGAAAATATTTTATATCAATCTACTATCGAAAAAATAGGATTGCATATTGATATTCCTTTTTTAGTACTTCAAAATTTACCGAGATAATCTTTAAAAATCATTTTTATATGAAAAAAATACTTGTTCCTACCGATTTTTCTAATAACGCTTATGCCGCCTTATTCTACGCTACAAAACTTTTTAGCGATGAAGCATTGCAGATAACCATTTTACATTCCTTTAGTGACGAAATAGGCAAGCTTACGAGTCGCGTAGATATTGGTCGATCAGACGTGATAATTGAAAAACTGTACCAACAATCTGATGAGGATGGCGAAAAGTTAGTTCATAAAATTAAATTAGACGCTACAAAAATAGCGCACAAGTTTGAAGTAATTTCTACGCCCGCAAGTTTAGCAAAATCTATTAATGAATTGGTAGCTACAGAAGGGTTTAATTTAGTTGTCATGGGTAGCAAAGGCCGTACAGGGGCCGAAGACGTTTTAATGGGTAGCACTACTGTTGCCATTACCAAATCTTTAGAGGGTTGCCCGCTGCTCATCATTCCGCGCGAAGTAGATTTTGTAATACCCACAAACATTGCCTTTGCAACAGATTACAACGATTTTTATCAACTTTCAAAATTACGACCCATTGTTCGCTTGGTACGGCAATATAATTCAAACTTGCATATTGTGCACGTTGGTACAGAGAAGGAAATGGATGCTGGGCAACAACAAAACTTAGAACAATACAGAAATGACCTTACAGAATACGATACCGAATTTCATTTTATTCCCAAAATGGCAACCATTTCAAAATCGCTTCACGCCTTTGTCGATAAAAACAATTTAGATCTTTTGGCTTTGGTGTATCACAAGCATGCATTTTTAAAGCAACTCTTTCGGGAGCCGGTGGTAAGTAGAGTTGGAAAGCATACGCACGTTCCTACAATGGTTATTCCAATGAAAAATTTGTAGCTTAGTGCAAACAAGTAACAATAATTTAAAAAATAAATTATGAAAAAACGAATTTTGATTCCAACAGACTTTTCAAAAAATGCCTTCAATGCTGTTAAATATGCAATGGAGCTTTACAAAAGAGAGTTCTGCGAATTTATAATTTTACATACTTATTACCATTCTGGATATTCAAAAGATAATTTTTTAATTCCAGAACCCACCGAAGAAGCTCATAAAGCCGCAAAAAATAAGTCTGAAGAAAGAATGGAGAGACTTAAATTACAGATGGGACTTTATGAAAAAAACGATAAGCACGATTTTCAATTTAGAAGTGAATTTGGGTCATTTTTTGATGTTTTAAAGCGAACCATTGAACAAGAAGATGTGAAACTGGTAGTTATGGGAACCCGTGGCGAAACAGACGACAATACCGTAATTCTGGGAAGTAACACAGTAAACGCAATGGAGAAAATACGAAACTGCCCTGTATTCGGTATTCCGGCAAATACAGTTTATAAAGACCCTAACGAAATTGTATTTCCCACAAGTTTTAAAACCCATTATAAAGAAAGGGAATTGGAAACTTTGGTTGAGATTTCGCGATTAACAAATGCGCCAATTCGTATTTTACACGTTAAAAAAGGCAAGCAACTATCTGAAGATCAAGAAAAAAACAAAGCACTTTTGGAGCAAATTTTAGATGCTGCAGAATTTACACATCACAAACTTTACGATATTGATTTGCAGGAAGGCGTGCGTTGTTTTGTGCAGAGTCGCGAAAGCGAAATGATTGCATTTGTAAATAAAAAGCACAACTTCTTTGGAAGTATTTTTTCAAATCCAATGGTTAAGGAACTGGGGATGCACACTACTGTACCATTGCTTGCAATGCACGATTTGCGAAATTAATTTGTTTAAACAATAACCTAATGAGGATGTTTTAATCTCATTTACATAAAATAGCTTAATAAATCTTTTAAGCGATACCGTATTATGCAAAAACGTATTTTAATACCCACAGATTATTCAAAAAATGCATTTAACGCCATCGTATATGCTTTTAAACTTTTTGAAAACGAGGCTTGTGTTTTTCATATTTTTCATTCCTACTTTTTATCGCGTTCGGCCCAAGGCAATTTACTTTTTCCCGAACCAGAACCCCATGAGTATGATGAGGCGGCCAGAGCATCTGGAGAAAGTATGATTCGATTAAAAAACAAAGTAGAACAATTTGCAGACAACCCAAAACACACCCTTTATTTCGACCATAAATTTGGAACCCTTATTGAATTGTTAAAGGAAAAAGTGTTGCAGGAAAACATAAACCTTATAGTTATGGGAACCCGCGGTATTACTGACGATATTAAAGTAGCATACGGCAGAAATTCGGTAAACGTAATGGAAAATATTGGAGCTTGCGCTGTGCTCGCGGTTCCTGCAAATGTATTGTACAAGCAAATAAACGAAATTGTTTTCCCCAGTAATTTTAAAAGTCATTTTAATACCCGCGAAATAGATATTTTCGTAAAGATAGCCCAATTGGAAAAATCGCCAATCCGAATTTTACATATCGGAAAAGAAGCCAATCTTTCTGAAAAACAAAGAAATAACCGAAAAGAGATTGAAGGCTATTTTGAAGGATTAGAATATACCTATCACTGGTTGGAGGATACAGGGGTGAAGGAAGGTGTCTTGTCTTTTGTGGACGAACGAAACAGTGGAATGATAGCTTTTGTAAACAGAAAGCATTGGTTTTTTGGAAGTATTTTTTCAAACCCCTTAGTTAAAAGTCTCGGCATTCATTCCAAAGTACCAATTTTTGCACTTCACGATTCTAGAAATTAATCTTAAAATAAAATGGTTGAGATTGTAAAATATTCCGGAGAACGGGTAAAGTTTTCAATTGATAAGCTGAAAAATTCCCTTCGGAAAAGTGGCGCGCAGGAAAATGTGGTTAACCAAATTGCCAATAGTGTTCGCGATGAGTTGTACCAAGGTATTTCAACCAAAGAAATTTACAATCGTGCCTTTGCGCTTCTTAAAAAGAAGAAGAAAGGTTTTGCTTCTAAATACAAGTTAAAAAAAGCAATCTACGAGTTGGGACCAACCGGTTTTCCTTTTGAAAAATTTATAGGCGCTTTGTTGTTTTACAGTGGGTACAAGGTGCAAACCGGTCAGTTTTTAAACGGAAAATGTGTAACCCACGAAGTAGATGTTGTTGCCCACAAACTTGAAGAATATATTGTAGCTGAATGTAAATTTCACAGCGATGAAGGCAGAAATTGCAATGTAAAAGTGCCGCTGTATATTCATTCCCGTTATCGCGATATTCTCAATTTTTACGGTGAAAATACAAGTATTGAAAAACCTAACGAAGGCTGGGTAGTTACAAATACACGTTTTACCGAAGATGCTTTAAAATATGGCAAATGTGCAGGCCTTTACCTTTTAAGTTGGGATTTTCCAAAGGATAACGGCCTTAAAGATCGCATCGATAGACTGGGACTTTATCCTGTAACCGTTTCCACATTGCTCAGTCAGCGCGAAAAGCAGTTTCTACTCAGCCGCGATGTTGTGCTTTGTAAACAATTGATAAACGATGATTTCTACCTCGATCATTTAGCAATTTCTGAAAACAGGAAGGCCCGTATTCTAGAGGAAATAAAAATTTTGTGCCAAAAGAAGTAATTATGCAAAACGTAAAAGTCCATTTCCTCGGAGCCGCCGGAACCGTAACAGGTTCCAAATTCTTGATTGAAACTACGGAGCAGAATATTTTGATTGACTGTGGCATGTTTCAAGGTTTAAAGAAACTTCGCGAAAAAAACTGGGAACAACTGCCTATTGATGTTTCGGCAATTGACGTGGTTTTATTAACCCATGGGCATTTGGATCATACAGGCTATTTGCCACGCTTGGTAAAAAATGGGTATCGCGGAAAGATTATCGGCACGGCACCAACACTTGCAATTGCCGAAATAATATTGCTGGACAGCGCTAAAATTCACGAGGAAGAAGCCGAAAAAGCCAATAAAGAAGGTTATTCCAAACACAAACCCGCCCAGCCGTTTTATAGTTTACAAGAAGCTGAGGTGACCTTAGGATTTTTTCAATCTGAAGAAAGAGACAAGTGGATTGAACTTTCAGAAAATATAAAATATCGGTTTCGATATAACGGGCATATTATTGGGGCCACTTTTATTGAACTGAAAATATTTGGAAAAACTTTTGTGTTTTCGGGGGATATTGGCAGAGAGCACGACTTGTTGCTTTTTCCACCCGAAAAACCTGAACACGCAGATTATTTCTTTATGGAAAGTACGTACGGCGACAAACTTCACCCAGAGGAAAGTGTTTCAGAAAAATTAGTAGAACTCATCAATAAAACCATTCACAATCGCGGTAATTTAATAATTCCGTCCTTTGCGGTGGAACGATTGCAAACGTTGATGTTTTTACTTTGGAAATTGTACAACGAAAACCGAATCCCGAATATTCCAATTTTTATAGACAGCCCGATGGGCAATAACGTGCTTTCGGTATTTCAGAATTTCCCCGATTGGCATAAAATACCAATGAAGGAATTTAACGCGATGAATAACCGGATGAATATTATTGCTTCTTATAAAGAAACTTGGGAAACTATCGATAATCCGCAACCAAAAGTGGTTATTGCCGGCAGTGGAATGGTGACTGGCGGAAGGGTTTTGACCTATTTAAAACAGATGATAGACAAAACCAATACAACGGTTTTAATGGTTGGCTACCAGGCTGAAGGTACTCGTGGCCGCCAAATGCTGGAAGGTGCGCAGGAACTTAAATTCTTCGGAAAACAGCATCCAGTAAAAGCTGAAATAGATCATATTGAAAGTCTTTCGGCACATGCAGACCAGCGGGGACTTTTAGATTGGACCAGCAATATTAAAAACATTCCGGAGGAAATATTTCTTATTCACGGAGAGGCTGAAGCACAGCATGCTTTACGGCTAAAACTTCAGGAAACTTATGGATGGCAAGTAAGTATTCCTAAACTTTTCAGTGTTAAAGAGGTTTTAGTTTAGTAATTTTTGACTTCGCACTTTTGAACTCGTATTTACGTTCCGCAAATTTTCAAGCTACATTTTTCTTTCTTTACCTATATATTATATTTTAAAATAGCGAAAGCATTTTTTTATATAAAAACCGCTAATATCCAATTTAGAAACATTCTATATTTAATCGTTTCTTCTTCACGTGAAATGCGGTAATGCAGTGTTAATAGGAGCTGCCGAATGTAAGAAAAATCGCGAAATATCCTTCCTCTAAATATGGTACGAATACCTGTTTTTACTGACATTCGTCATAATTTAAGGGGTGTGTAAGATTTATCTTTATATCAAATTAAAAAGGTAGATTATGAAAACTCCAAAACAATTAAAACTCGTATTTGTAAGCCTCATGGTGATGGCTTTTTCTACACAAATTTCTGTGGCACAAACATATCAATTGAACAATGTTTCTTCCACATTAACCGTAGATGGAACTTCAAATATTCACGATTGGCAGATTACTGCAGAGAACCAAAAAGGCAAGATTTCAGTGGAATTTGAAAACGGACAACTCATTAAAATACAGCAGTTAGATTTCACCGTAATTGCCGAAAGTTTAAAAAGTGGAAAAGGTTCCATGGACAAGAACACTTATAAAGCTTTAAATACAGGAAAACACAAGCAGATTGTTTTTAAGCTAACTAAGGTGCAGCGTATAAACTGTACAGCCAGTAATAGCTGTAAAGTGGCTGTAACGGGCAATCTAACAATTGCTGGCACCACCAAACCAATAGACCTCACTTTTGAACTGAAGAATGGCAATTCAGGAATAACTCTTTCGGGAAGTAAAACAATTAAAATGACCGATTTTGGAGTAGATCCGCCAACGGCAATGTTTGGAACTATTACAACGGGCGATGCGCTCGACATCAAATTTGAATCAAATTTTAAAAAATAATTTAATAATAAATCTAACCCCAGTTTAAAACTAATAATATGAAAAAAGCAATTAATTATTTCAGCACGGTATTACTGATACTGTTTGGATTTCAGGCGCTCGCGCAGGAAAATGAAGCTCGCGATTTAGATAATTTTAGATATCGAGACCAACGCGGAATTGAACAATTTGAAGCCAAAAAAGATACAGCAACTTCGTTTGACGGGGTGAAAGTACGCATAGGTGGGGCATTTGCAATTCAATTTCAAGCCATCGATCACGAAAGCACGGGTACACCTGTAAATTCTGATGGCGACCCAGTTTCATTGATTGAAATAGGTAGTAATTTCAACTTACCTACTGCAAACCTTGACCTTGATGTGCAATTGTACGATGGTGTTTCTATGCATTTAAGAACTTACCTGTCTTCACGTCACCACCCAGAACCGTATGTTAAGGGAGGGTATATTCAAATTGACAAACTAGATTTTGTAAGTGAAGGTTTTATGGAAGATTTGATGCAAAATGTTAGAATCAAGATTGGTCATATGGAAAATAACTATGGTGATGCACATTTTAGAAGGACTGATAATGCCTTAGCAATTTACAACCCATTTGTTGGAAACCTTATAATGGACGCTTTTACCACAGAAGTAGGTGCAGAGGTATATTACTTTAAAAGTGGCTTTATTGGTATGTTAGGTGTAACCAACGGAAAATTGAACCAAGGCGTTGATAACCCTAAAAAAACAGATCCATCTATTGTTGCTAAACTAGGGTATGACGATTATATAAATGATGATTTAAGACTTAGACTCACAGGGTCTGTTTACCACACCAATAAAAGTGCAAACGCCTATTTATACAGCGCAGATAGAGCCGGATCAAGATATTATTTTGTAATGGAAGAAGAAGGAGCTAGTGCTAAAGGTAATTTTACTTCAGGTAGATTCAATCCTGGATTGCGAAATGAACTTACAGCATTTATGATAAATCCATTTGTGAAATACCAAGGACTTGAATTCTTCGGAACTTATGAAATGGCTAAAGGTAAGGCTGATGCAGAGCTTGAAACTAGAACTTTCAACCAGTATGCTGCCGAACTTATTTACCGCTTCGGAAATAACGAAAACTTATATGTAGGTGGACGTTACAATCTAGTTGATGGCGAAATGGCCGGTGGAACAGAAGTAGATATTACTAGATTTAACCTTGCTGCCGGTTGGTTTATGACTAAGAATATTATGGCTAAATTAGAATATACAAACCAAAAATACGACGGCTTCCTAGCTTCGGATATCAGAAATGGAGGTAAGTTTGACGGGGTTGTATTTGAAGCTGTAATTAGTTTCTAAACTGCTAAACCAATAAAACAAAGGTGGAGGAACTAAAATTTCTCCACCTTTATAAATTACAGAATTATGAATCGTTTTGGACTATATTGCTTGGTTTTTATGTTCAGCCTTAATGGTTGGGCACAGAACGATTTTATTACAAAATCCATTGAAATCCTTGCTGGTAGCGAACTTTCAATTAAAGGAGATACCAACATTAGCGAGTTTGGTTGTGAATTCAATACCTATTATTTGGAGGAATGTAGAGAGGTGGTTTATAAGCGAATCGGGAATAATATTCATTTTAAAAATGCTGTTCTTTCTTTAAAAAACAAAGGTTTTAATTGTGGTCATAAAATTATTAATAAAGATTTTCATGCCCTGCTCAACACCAAAGAGTATCCAAATATTACCTTAGAATTAAACGAAATTACCTTTAATAAAAGTAATGAAAAAGTAGCGCACGTTCTAATTACAATTGCAGGAACGCAAAAGGAATACACTTTTCCGATAGATGTAATTTCTTCATCTTTAAATCGTTTTGTTGGGAAGCTGAAATTAAATATTAATGATTTTAATTTGGAACCTCCAAAAAAAATGTTCGGTTTAATTGTGATAAAAGATGAAATTGAAATAGATTTCAACCTAGTAGCCAGGCTATAATTTTGGAAGACGGCAACAAGAAAATACTCTTTAGAACTTGCGATTGCAATACGATTTTTTAGTCTAGATTAAACCTTTGTAGTATAAAAAAACATACAAAACAATGCTCTGTTCAAACCACTTTATGTACTTTTAAAACGCATCAATGTATGGTTGGCTCCGTGTCTATATAGCGTTCATGCTATTTCTATGTACTGTTAAGCCTAGTCTAATGCTACTCTAGTGCTACCTTTTCCCTACTCAAAGGCTACTATAAGCCTAGTATCATGTATATATGTTAAAATTAGCTGCGTTTCTAAAATATGACAATAACCAAAAAATTCAGTTTTCATTTTATCGCCCAAAAATTACTATTTTTCCGCAATAACAGATGCACTTATTTTTCCATTTTGCAAAGAATAAAAGAATTCAGTAGTTATATAAAAAACCAATACTTATCACTTGACTTATAGCTTGAATTGATATTTTGTGTGGGCATACAAAACACGCTTGGGTAGTTTATTATTGTTATTCGAAAGCATTAGCTCGCTTAAAACCGTTTAAGCAAATTCCACCACCCCATTAATAAGTGAATAAACAATTGCACTTGCCAACCCAATTAAAAAGATAATAACCGAAATATAAAGAAGCCGCTGTTTACGGGCGATACTTTTTCCCAGAAAATAAAGATCGGCTATCATTTCGTCATAGATGCTTTGTCCTTTCATCATGATTCGTTCAAATTCTACTTTAAATTCAGAAAGAGATAATTTCGCAAAATTTTCGGCATACAGTGTCCCTTTATATCCGCTCTGTTTATAGGCCGATCCAAAATACCGATAAGGCAACATACTAAACAGTGCAAAAATCATGGAAAGCATACTGCAGACGATTAATATTCGCACGCCGACATCTAAGGGTGCTGTTTCTGATTTTGGGGCCACAAACAGCAACCCTAAGAGCAGCGAGGTGATGATTGAGTTAACCGTGAGTACTATTCTGGCCTTATTGTCCACCATTTTTAACAGATTGTAATGGTTTCGGGAAAGAGTTTTAAATAAAGTTTGTACGCCCCGGGAATCGTACTTCTTCAATTTTTCAGATTTGTCGTCTTTATTAATTTCTTCTTCCATAGGACTGTTAAATTATAAATTACAAAGTTTTTTAATTTCATTTAAAACTCTCTTTTTCCTCACAGGCGATATTCCTAATTTATCCAATAAAAAGGACGACTCGAAAAGTTCTTTGGTGAGGATAATATTCTTTTCAATTAGAAGGTGTTTTTCGTGTTTGGTCAAGGTTGTTAATGTGGTGATGGGGTAGAGGGCAAACTTATCTACGTTTTGTTTTATTCCGTTGTTTTCGGGATAATCCCAACTCAATAATTGAAGTCCCACGCATTGCGAATAGTCAATGGCATCTTTAGAAAAACGCGTGTTGGTTACCAACCAACCTTGTTTTAAATGCGATGTTTTCGCAGCGTCGCTGTTCCAGCGTTTTTGAATATCGAGAAAGCGGGAGTTTATGTATAACGGGACTTTCACATTGCTCACGGCTTTTGGGTCTGAATGGAATTTACATTCAACCGCATACGTATTGCCGTCTTTTTCGGCAAGAACATCAACTTCGTGGGTAACACATTCACCTTGAAGTGAAATGCCCACTTGCGTAGCGTACCCGTGATGTTTTAGCAGTGCACCAATCAATCGCTCAAAAGGAAAACCAGTTGGCCCAAGATCTAAAATTGCCCGTTTCAAACTGTATTTTGAAGCTGATATTCTATTGCGTTTTTTTAATAGTGAAAAAGCTTTTTTATAGATTTCTTTGGAAGGAATGCCGTCGTAAAGCGTTGGCATTATGTTTTCTACAATTTCGTCTATTTCACTTTCGGAAGCTTTGCTTCTTCTAAGTGAAGTTTTAAGCTTTTCAACCTTAAACTCTTCAATATCTCCATTGAATTTTTTAATCGATATGATTTTATGTTTCATATAATTTCCACTTAAATTTAAAACCGCAAAATTTCTGTCATTAGCCCAAAACGAATAATATCCAGTTGATGTCTAAAGTAAATATTATAATAATCTAAACCGTGGTAATACTTGACAAAGAAGCCAATATCCTCCAAAAATTTGGGATGGTAATAAAATGTAAAAGCGCCGCTGAAACGTTTACTGTCAAAGGTTTTCAAATCATTTATTTCATCTAACATCCAAGTGGTTTCAATTTTCACTGAAAAATTAGCCTTTCTTTTTTTACTGAAAAAATTTCGGTCCAAAGGAAGCTTGTAAGCAAAAAACGAATTGTGCCATCTAAGTCCGCTGTACTGTCCCTGCATCTCCTTTAGCATCCAACTTTTGGGATGGATTTCCAAAGAACTTTTAAAAAATTTCACTGCATTTACTTGCGCGCCGTATGAGGTATCTATAAATCCTATTTCAAGAAAATTAGTGGCGAAGTTTCCCGATTGCAAATTGATGGAACCATCACCATTGTAAAAATCGCCATCCTGCCCGTTGGAATGATGAGCAATTCTTCCAAATAAAGTGGTGTGATGTGCCATTTCGGGATAACCGAATAAATAATACAGGGAAAGCTGCGGAATATAGCTGGGCGTTTTTACGGGGTATGAATCCGCGTTAAACATTCTAATGGTAATTTGTGGCGTTAGCACCATCATCATTCTGGAATCTGCACGTTTTCTGACCACAAAATTTGGGTTGAGGTTAGCCTCAAACATAAGCGGCTCAATATTGCCGATGTCTGTAGGAAATGTTATATAGCTGTCACTCTGATTTATGTGGGCGATTTGAGCAAGGTAAAGTCGTGGCAGGGTATCGATTTGCTGGGCAAAACTGCTAGTTATCCACAAGAAAAATGTTACTATGTGGAATAAACGGATCATGTTTTTTTATTTGTAGTTCTATAAATAAGCCCCGCAATTATTAGGGTAAACGCAATCCGGAACGCCATGGCACCAATAGTTTTGCTTTCATAAAGCCCACCAGCGTGAATGTGAATATAAAATGCGGCGAATGCAAAAAGCAGAAAGAGAGCTGCCGAAAGCATTAACCAAAAAGCCCAACTTTTCGATTTTAAAAAACCATAAGCTGCAACTAAATAAACAATACCCATTGTTAGGTTTGTTTTCACAATAAATGGCACAAAGTTTCCCTCTTTAGCACGAATACCAAACCAATCAAACAGGACAGAACTACTCATAAACACAGTCAGTAAAGCAAAGGCAGTTAACACAAATGCGACAACGATTTTCAATATTTTATTTTTTTTCATGACTTAACCCTTTAAAATTTTCTTCGGTTTTCCCCATACCACCACTTTGGGTTGTATTGCTCTTTAACCAATCCAAATCTTTTAATGGCGTGAATTTTTATGTGCTCTACTACTTCTTCTGCGGAATCGGTCACGAAGATTAAATCCATATCCTCGGGGCTGATGCTTTCTTGTTTAACCATTAATTCAATGTGTTCAATCAATTCCTTGTGATATGTTTTATCGAAAATAACAATTGGAAAATGCTGAATTATCTTAGTCTGTATCAATGTAATGGCTTCAAAAAGTTCATCCAAAGTGCCCATTCCACCGGGCATTACCACAAATGCGTAGGAGTATTTCATCAACAGGAATTTGCGCACAAAGAAATATGGAATGTCAATCCACTTGTGCAAATATGGGTTTGGTTTTTGCTCAAAAGGAAGAATAATATTTACGCCCACAGAATAACCACCAGCTTCGTAAGCTCCTTTGTTGGCGACTTCCATAATGCCGGGACCGCCTCCGGTCATAATAGTAAACCCTAATTTTGAAAGTTCGGCGCCAATCTTTTCAGCATTTCTATAGTGTTCGGAATCTGGGGTAAACCTAGCGGAGCCGTAAACCGTTACACAGGACCCAATAAAATGCATTTTCCGAAACCCTTTTATAAAATTGTACTGCACTTTAAATGTAAACCATAGCTCCTTTAACCGGGAACGCGGCCCTTTTAAAAATGGAGATTCGGTATTCTGCAAATGATATTTAGGGGTGTTTTCCATTAGTTTACTTTTTTATAACTCCAAACGGCCAAACCATTCATTATAACAGCATACAGCAAAGTTTTAAGCAGTTGTGATAAGATATCCATAATTCCCGACCCTTTCAACAATAACATTCGCACAACCTCTACAAAGTACTTTATTGGGTTAAATTCAGTAATTAGCTGCGCCCATTTTGGCATGCTTTCTATTGGCGTGAACAAGCCGCTCATTAAAATAAAAATCACGACAAAAAACCAAGCGATAAACATGGCTTGCTGTTGGGTATCGGTAAAATTTGAAATAAGCAGGCCCATCCCGAGGATTACTAAAATATAAATAGAAGTGTAGGCGTATAGTAGAATTAAACTGCCTAGCATGGGCGTATTGAAAATTACTTTTGCGAGTATCAGACCAATGGTCAACAGCCCCATTCCAATTACCCAAAAGGGAAAAAGCTTCCCGATAATAAACTGACTTTTGCGAATGGGCGTTACATTAATCTGTTCTAAAGTGCCTATTTCTTTTTCGCGGACAATGTTCATACCCGAAAGAAAAAGGGTAATCATAGTTACTAATAAAACCAAAATTCCCGGCACCATAAAGGTTTTATAATCCAATGTCGTGTTGTACCAAAAAGATGGAATTGCCTCAATAGTCACGGGTTGTTCAGCTTTTTTTGAAATATCCATAATAGACATTTTCACATCTTTGTTAAAACCTTGCACAATCTGATTTACATAACCACTCGTTACCCCTGCAGCCGCGCCGTCAATGGCATTAATGGTGATGGACAAATCGGTGGTTTTTTCCTTTACTAGATTTCGTTCAAAATTATTTGGTATTTCCAGCACCACGTCAACTTCTCCTGTTAGCATTGCAGAACTGGCAATTTCTTGCGAATGAAAATCGGTTAATACATTAAAAAAAGTTGAAGCGTTAAATTTCTCAACCAATGCACGGGATGATGAGGTATGATCGTAATCTATATATGCAACCTTTATGTTTTTTACTTCATAAGTGGCCGCGTTTGAGAGTATAACCAGTTGCAAAATTGGCAGAATAAATATAATAGGCAACATTCCTTTATTTCTAAAGATTTGTTTGAATTCCTTCTGTATGATGTAGCCAATGGTCTTCATTATTCCAATCGTATTTTATACTTTTTCACACTTAAACCAATAAAGAAAATGGTCATTCCAACGAGGATTAAAGTTTCCTTCCAGATATAAACCATTCCAACTCCTTTCAACATGATGCCTTTAATAATGATGATAAACCATTTTGCAGGAATTATGTTACTAATTATTTGAAGCACCACAGGCATACTCGATATTGGGAATATAAAACCAGAAAGTAATATCACGGGGAGCATCAAACCCATCAGTGAAATCATCATTGCAGCTTGTTGCGTTTCTGCAATAGTTGAGATTAAAATCCCCAATGCTAGTGAAGTGATTATGAACAAAACACTTTCCGCACCCAACAAAAACAAACTGCCCTGAACCGGCATTTTAAATATGAAAATGCTCAGAAGTACTATTACTGCAGCATTTATGACAGATAGAAAAATATACGGAACCACTTTTCCGATAATGACTTGAAAAGGTTTTAAAGGTGAAACAAGAAGGATTTCCATTGTGCCCAATTCCTTTTCGCGAGTGATGGAAATTGAAGTCATCATAGCGGAAACCAGCATTAAAATAATAGTCATCACCCCGGGAACGAACATAAAAACGCTTTTGAGTTCCGGGTTATAAACCATCCGCGTTTGTGGGATTATTTGATAGTCAATTTGAATTGCTTGGTTTTTATATTGCTGATAATTTTGAAGTATTGCGTTGATATAATTGGTTATCGAATTTGCTGTATTTGGGTCGGTAGCGTCAGTTATTATTTGAATGTTAGCTTTCTGTTCTTTGATTAAATTGTTGCTAAAATCTTTTTCAAAATTTAATACGGCTTTTATTTTTCCTTTTTGGAAAGCGGTTTCTATATCCGCTTCCCGAGCAATCATTTGATTTATTGTGAAGTATTTTGACGCTGAAATCTTATTGATAATTTCTTCGGTTGTAGCATCTTTTGAGTGATCTAAAATGGCGATATCTACATTGTTTATTTCATTGGTAATGGCAAATCCGAAAAGCAATATTTGGGCAATAGGCATGCCAAATAGTATAAACAACGACCGCTTATCCCGAAAGATGTGGTAGAATTCCTTTTTTATAAAACCTATAAATCGTTTCATGTTTTGTTTGCTTCCCGCGGATCACACAGATTATCGCGGATTTTGTATTGTTCTTTTCTGCGCAAATCACCGAAATCTGCGGGAGATCCTTTTCATTTTTTAGTTTCCCGCGGATTGCGCAGATTATCGCAGATTCTCTATTTGTTTT
>NZ_JAIRBA010000033.1 GCF_022008365.1 Aequorivita vitellina | reverse complement strand
AGAGGAAGATTGGTACAGACCGAAGATCTTCGTGGAATGGGCAATGTAAAAACCCTAAACATAGACCAACTTGCCGCTGCTTCTTACTATGTTAAGATTAAAGGCGCCAAGGGTGAGATAACTAAACGACTATTAAAAGAGTAGTTTATAAGTAATTAGTTTATAATTGTAAATCGCCCGAGGACATTCTTCGGGCGATTTTTTTATGTTCAAAATAAATGGGATTGGTTGATTAGTTAATTCGTGAGTTGTTTATTTGTGCAATTGTTGATTATTAAATATAAATTGGCTAAGGAAATTTCTTGGATGATTTTTTTAATAGTATTCTGGTTATTTTGATTGTGTAAAAATTAAGTTAGATAATTGACTTTAGGTATTTCGCAATGTATATTGCATTAATAATTAGCACTTTAATTTCGAATTTGTTGTCTACAGATTGGACTTGGTGGGTCTTAGGATAAGTTAAAGGGGGAGGTTTATTTTGCACACCAATATTCTAAGTTAACCTAAAATTTAAGCGGAGTTCACCCGAAGTTCACCCGGACCTTACCTGGACTTTACCCAGACTTTACTAGGCTATGCTATAGGGCATAGTTATTTATGATGTGACATGTTAGGTCTTAGACGTAGAACAATAAGCACCTCTGAGGGGGGCAGGCGTAGGACATAAGATTAATGTTAGACGTTAGGCTTGAGATTTGTGAAAAAGATTTACAATTTACTAAGTTGTTAAACTATATAACTAACAGCATTATTTTAAAATAATTAGAGATGGCACGGATAAAGAATGATATATTTAAACTGGCGGGGTCGATAGGAGACCTCAGTTTTAGTCAAGATGAATTTGGCACCATTGTTAAGATGAAGGCGAAGGTGAACAAGGATCGTATTAAAAAAAACCCACGCAGTGAGGGGACGCGACATGGCAATATGGAAATGGGAGGAGGCAGTATGGCTGCCAAGGATTTACGTTTGGCTTTGATGCTAAAGAAAAATGGCCTTGGGGATCGTTATTTTTCGGGAAGGTTAAGCGGCCGAATGCGAAAAATAGTTCTTTTAGGGGAAGGATTGATTGGACAACGTAAACTTGATATCAGGAAGTACGGAACTGTATTGGAGGGTTTTGAATTTATAAATAATCGGCACTTAGTATATAGTGTAGGGGGAATTAAGAAAAAGCCCACATTAAACAAGAAAAGAAATGAGGTAAGTTGGAGTTCGCCTAGCTTAAATAGCTTGGAGCAGATAACTGCTCCCGAGAACGCAACACATCTTACATTTAAGTTAGGTGGGGGTACTGTTAGCAATTATGAATACGATGCTAACAAGAAAAAATATGTAGCATTGGAGCGAAGATTTAAAAACATTGGGATGATTACTGAGAGTGATCCAATTGCCCTAGAGCAAGATTACATTGCACCTGTTAAGCTTTGCGTAAAGTTGACGGAAGGTATTGCCATACCAGATGAGGTAGCTGTAATAACTTTTATTGGAGTTTCTTTTTACAGGAATGTTAATGGGGAGTTACTGAAAATTAAAGATGCTGGAGGGATGAAGGTTATGGGAGTGAAGTGATTTGTACTGTAAGCTGTTAGCGGTGAGATTGTTTTTATTTTGAAAATTATTTAAGATCTTTTTTCACTAAAAGATAAAAGTTATTGTCCAACGGAAGATACCCCTGATCGTATAAATAGTAGTAGGTAGAGCCAGATTTTGTAGTATAAATACCCGTAAAATATTCAAAACTAAAACCCATGCGTAGCAGCCTTTCTTTGGTAGTTTTAGTTTTGTCTTCGGTGTTTAATGTTTCTAAAATACGATAGTTTTTACGAAGACGGTTGTTAATATTTCTAACTAAATTCTTTCGGTCTTTATTTAACGAATTGTTATGTGCATTACGGCAGGCGTCGCTGCAAAACTTTTTGTCTGCGCGCCCAATAATTCTTTCGCCACATTCGGGACAGCTCCTTTCCATATTTTAAAGATAGGACTTTTTCAAAATAAATTCCAAAACTTGAAGCATCAATCACCAAAAACCCAAATTCAAGAAAGCGATTTTTTTGAATTTTGAATTTTGTTTAATTTTTGAATTTATTTGGAATTTACTTCTTCCGATTTGGTGTTTTCCTTTATATGAAACCTATAAATCGCTTCAAATTTCAAAAAAACACCACCGTTTAGCGAAGGGTTTAATTGAGTGCGATCGTCGCCAAAACTAAAGGCCGAAATGCCTAAATCCATTTTTTCACCTTCGGCATACATTTCATAATTATTGCTGGAATAGCCCAATTTGGCACGTAATAAAACGCTTTCTTCCATTACATTGAATTGCAAATAACTCGCAAATTCCAAAGAACTGAGGTCTGCATAAAGCGAAGGGGCGTTTTCATAATGCACATTGTAACTGCGGCCAATTCCGAAGTAATCCACGCCAATTGTTGTGGTTCCTAATTTATAGCTTACATCTGCCGAAATAGGCAAGCTCATATCCATCTCAAAGCGTTTATTTGGGCTTAAATAGTACCAACCAATAATAGGCGTGGTAAAAAGCCCAAAAGCTTCCTGCGATGCATAAATGCCAAAACGGTATTTGAGGTTTGTGTTTTTCTTAAATTTTAAAACTGCGAAACCTCCCAAATAAAATTCATCACTTGAAATGTTTTTGTAATCTGAAGCTATCTTCGGAAGTAAAATAATTGTAGAGCTCCATTTTTCGGACCAATTGGAAGCCATTCCCAGTTTCAAATTTGTGCTGTAAAGACTGGTAAATTCGGCTTCGGGAAAAAGTTGCAGATTATTTCTACTAAAATCTGCTCCCGTTATCAAAGCGTGATTTTCGTTGAGAACGACCGGGAAGGTCAAGCCAACTTCGAAAGATTTTACAAAAGTGCTACTGTTAGTTCCTTCAAAATTATTATTGAAAGTCTGCCCGTATCCTATTCGGAAAAGATCTACGTATTCTTGCGAAGAAACGAAGAGTGGCAAAAGAAACGTGAGAAATAAAAGTTTTTTCAAATTTGTAGGGTGAACTAGTTCTGATTACATTTTTATCGTTTTAAAGATAAAATAAATAATTGCTAGAAAGTAAACCAATGCTCCATTTTATTATCGGGAAGTTCTTGTTTGTGAAAAAACTCGTTGCTATGCGAATTGTAATTGTATTCCTTACCCCATTCGGTAAAATTCTCGGCCAATTGTTTTATGGCATCGCAAACGTAGTGTGCTTCGGCATCTGTGCTGGTTGGGTTAAAGGACATTCGTATCCATCCCGGTTTGTGGGTAAGATTGCCACCGTCAATTTCGCAAGTAATGGTATTTGATGTTTCTTGATCTACGTGAAGCAAGTAATGGCCGTACGTTCCAGCGCATGAGCAGCCGCCGCGGGTTTGAATTCCGAAACGGTCATTGAGCAATTTAACGCCTAAATTGAAATGTAAGTCTTCAATATAAAAACTAATTACCGCCAATCTATCTTTTGTTTGGGGTGCTAAAATTTTAAGATTTGGAATGCTGCCGAGTTTTTCAAAAATAATATCTAAAAACTCGTGCTCGCGTTTCAAAATATTTTCAATTCCCATTTTTTCTTTCAATTTAATAGAAAGCGCCGTGCGAATAGTTTGAAGAAACCCCGGTGTGCCACCGTCTTCGCGGGTTTCAATATCGTCAATGTATTTGTGATTTCCCCAAGGATTGGTCCACGAAACAGTGCCGCCTCCAGGATTATCGGGGATGGTATTTTTATAAAGATTGTTGTTAAAAATAAGTACGCCGCTGGTTCCGGGGCCTCCCAAAAATTTATGTGGCGAAAAGAAAATTGCGTCTAAATGTGCGCCTTCCTCTGCGGGATGCATATCTATTGAAATATAAGGAGCAGAACAGGCAAAATCAACAAAACACAAACCGTCGTTTTTATGTATTAGTTTTGCAATTTCGCGATATGGGGTTTGAATACCAGTTACATTTGAACAGCCGGTTACAGCCGCAATTTTAATGGGGCGATTTGCGTATTTTTTTACAATTTCAGCAAAGGTTTTTAAACACACCAAAACATCGTCATTTGGAGGTATTACCACAACATCGGCAATTGTTTCCAGCCAAGAGGTTTGATTGCTGTGATGTTCCATGTGCGTAACAAAAACCACTGGTTTAATTTCATCGGGAATGTTGGTGTACTTTCTTATACTCTCCGGAATTTTCAAACCTAAAATGCGCTGAAACTTATTTATGGCGCCCGTCATTCCGCTGCCAGTGGTAATTAGCACATCGTGCGAATTGGCGTTTACGTGGTTTTTAATTATGTTTCTCGCTTCGTGGTAGGCTTTGGTCATCGCCGTTCCTGTAACGGCAGTTTCAGTATGAGTATTTGCAACGTAAGGGCCAAAATCCTTTAGCATTTTTTCTTCAATTGGGGCATATAAACGTCCGCTTGCCGTCCAATCAGTATAGATGATTTTTTTTCTTCCGAAAGGAGAATCAAATTCTTGATTAATGCCTACAATATTATTTCGAAAAGGTTCAAAGTACTTTTCAAGTGAAGTTGTGTTTATTTTTTCTTCCGAAGTAATCATTATTGAATTTTTAAAAATTACTTAAAATCTACTAGTGTAGTGGAACAATGCAAAAACAGTTTTTCTGCTTTATTCAAAATACTTCACCAAATTAATCAATATCGCTTAAAACGAGGCACTTAGACGCTTCTATTTTTCAAAGGCTGCAGTTCCGTCTTGAAGCCAACTGTAATATTCTTCAATATCTGGCGTATAACCTACCGGATCGATTAAGTTTTCTTCATTGTGATCCATTAAAACATAGAATGGTTGTGCGTTTGCTTTGTACCGTAAGATTTGGAATTCGCTCCATTTCTGCCCGATGTACTTTAACTTTTTCCCCGATATTTCAGAAATAAAATTTTCGTCTTTTGGGAGTGGTCTTTTATCGTCAACATAGAGCGAAATAAGCACGACGTCTTGATTTAATAGTTTTAAAATTTTTGGTTCGCTCCACACGCGTTCTTCCATTTTTCGGCAGTTTACGCAAGCGTGACCTGTGAAATCTACGAGAACTGGTTTGCCTACTTTTTTAGCATACGCCAATCCGGTTTCATAATCGTGAAATGCCAGTATATCGTGCGGTCCAAGATGGGCACCTTCGGGAAATTCGGTGGTGCTGGTACTGCCACCGCTACTCATTTTTGTAAATCCTACGCCATATGGAGATTCGCTGTACTGCATTGGTGGTGGAAAACCGCTAATTAATTTTAAAGGCGCGCCCCACAATCCAGGAATCAAATAAATGGTGAATGCCGCCACTATCAAACCTAAACTTAAACGGCCAACTGATAAATGATCTAAAGGCGAATCGTGCGGCAGTTTGAATTTTCCGAATAAATATAATGTTAAGGCTCCAAAAACAGCAATCCAAATTGCTAAGAAAACCTCTCTTTCCAACCAGTGTAGTTGAAGCACCAGATCTGCATTGGAAAGGAATTTGAATGCCAAGGCAAGTTCTAAAAACCCTAAAAATACTTTAACCGTATTTAACCATCCTCCAGATTTTGGCAGTGAATTCATCCATCCCGGAAATGCTGCAAAAAGCGCAAACGGCATCGCCAAGGCCAATGAAAATCCAAACATTCCTACAAATGGCGCGATACCACCTTTGGAAGCGGCTTCAACCAGAAGCGTTCCAATAATAGGGCCTGTACAAGAGAACGAAACAATTGCCAGCGCCAAGGCCATAAAAAAGATTCCTATTAATCCGCCGCGACCTGCTTGCTTATCTACTTTGTTTGCCCAAGAATTGGGTAGCATTATTTCAAAAGCTCCTAAGAAAGAAAGGGCGAAAATTACTAGTAATAGAAAGAAGAAAAAGTTAAACCAAACATTTGTGGAGAGTGCGTTTAGCGCATCTGCTCCAAAGAACCACGTTACAATTGCACCCAGAAACACATAGATAACAATAATTGCAATACCGTAGATAATAGCATTTCTAATTCCTGCAGCCCGCGATTTACTTTGCTTTGTAAAAAAGCTAACCGTCATTGGGATCATTGGGAAAACACAAGGCGTTAGCAACGCTGTAAATCCGAAAAGGAAGGCCACTACAAAGATGGTCCAAAGTCCTCTATTTTCTTGTTTTTTTGTTTGCTTAATTGCTGCCTTCGAAGTTTCTGAGGTAGAAGGAACACTATCTTTTACAACTTCCGTTATTTCAGTAGTTATTGTGTCTTCAATATTTTCAGTATTCGTTTCGGTTATTTCTGGATCATCTGTTTTTACAGGGGTTACAGTTGTTTCAGTACCTTTCTTTGGGGCGGGAATTTTAAAAACTAAATCTACATAATTTGGTGGTAAACAGCGCGTGTCATCGCAGACCATAAATTCTACTTCGCCTTTAATGGTAGTGCCTTCAGTACCTGTTAAAGCTATTCTTTTGGTAAAAGTGGCGGTATGCGAAAAGAAGGTAATCACCATATCAAAGACCGGATCGTGTTCGGTAACACCTTTGCTTTCCTTTACTTTTCCTACAGATTTGTAGGCGCTATTTTCTTCAAAAGTGAAAACTGTTGGCAATGGGCCATCTTCGGGTACTACCTGCGAATACAAATGCCAGTTGTCTTCAATAGTGGCTTTAGCAATTAAATCGTATTCTGTTTCCGATATTTTTTTTATGCTTGTTGACCACGATACTGGGTCAAGAATTTGAGACTGCACGAAACCCATTGAAACTGTAGCGAGCAGTAGGGATAGGAATATTTTTTTCATTAGTGAACTAGTTTGTATGGGCAAAATAAATTTCAAAAGTTGAAATAATAAAAGTAGTAACCAAAATTATGATGCAATTTTAGGGCTAAACCCTTAAAAAATAAATACAAATATAAAGATACCTTTAGATTATGTGGATGAAATGGTTTAGAAAAGAAGAATTTCTAAAATATTTCTGGGATTTTTCAGAAAAGCGCTTTTATATTCTTTCGTTGCGTTTGCTTTAATTCTTTATAATCAGTAATTATTTTGTAAAATATTTCAGAAATTACAATGTTTTATTGAAATATTTTGTGTTATTTAAAACATAATAAATACAATTAGAGCGCGTTAGTTGGTGAAATGGTGTTATCTTCGCCGAAAATTAAAAAAATTTGAAATTATGAAAATATCAAAATTGTTTTTCCTTTTTATCTTGGCAGCAGCAACCATTAGTTGTAGTAGCGATGATGACAATAATCCACCACCGTACACGCTTTCCGCTGCTAATTTTGTGGACACTTACAAATTAAATTTTTTGGAAATTAGAGAAGTTGAAACAATCACTTTTAACAACGGAACAACTTCTACATCGTCTGCAGTAACGGTAGGTAGTGTTTTTCAAAACGTAAATTTCGTGTTTAATGCAGATAATACCTACACAGCTAGTGGGTTGTTTAATACGGTAACTACAGTAACTAATGCAGATGGAAGCACTACTGTGGGCGACACCGTTATTGTAGATTTAGACGAGTCGGGAACGTACTCTTTAAGTGTTGGAAATAGTACTTTAATAGTTACAGACAGCGACGGCGGAGTAACCTCATTAGAGATTAGGGACTACACCGAAACTGGAATGACGCTATATTCTGAAGAAACAATGGTTTCTAACAATAGTACCATCGTTACTACTGTGGAATACAGATTTTCTAGATAGAAATTACGTTATATATACTGGAAAACGCCGCTTTGTAAAGTGGCGTTTTTTGATAATATTTTGTGTGAAATCACTGCGGTTTAAGAAATCAATTATTTCTTTAAAAAACCTTACTTTTGCACACTTTATTGAATATTCATACTATGAGCACAAAATTTAAAGAACACAAAGGGCTAAACCTCCCTAAACTGGCGGAAGATATACTGGATTTCTGGAAAGAAGAAAACATTTTTGAACAGAGTATTTCCATTCGCGAGGGGGCAGAACCGTTCGTGTTTTTTGAAGGACCGCCGTCTGCCAACGGGCTTCCCGGTATTCACCACGTTATGGCGCGCGCGATAAAAGATATTTTCTGCCGCTACAAAACCCAAAAAGGGTTTAAAGTAGATAGAAAAGCAGGTTGGGACACCCACGGTTTACCAATTGAATTAGGTGTTGAAAAAGAACTGGGCATCACCAAAGAAGACATTGGTAAAAAGATTTCGGTTGAAGAGTACAACGCTGCCTGCAAAAAAGCGGTTATGCGGTACACAGATGTTTGGAACAACCTTACAGAACGGGCCGGCTACTGGGTAGATATGGAAAATCCGTATGTTACTTACGAGCCAAAATATATGGAAACCGTTTGGTGGCTTTTGAAAGAAATTTACAACAAGAATTTAATTTATAAAGGGTACACTATCCAGCCCTACTCCCCAAAAGCGGGAACAGGTTTAAGTTCACACGAACTCAACCAACCCGGTACCTATCAAGATATTACAGACACCACGGTAGTTGCCCAGTTTAAGGCAATGGCCGAAACTTTGCCCGATTTCTTGGCAGAAGAATCAAACAATATTTGGTTCCTCGCTTGGACGACTACTCCTTGGACGCTTCCGAGTAATACGGCACTTACAGTTGGCGCAAAGATTGATTATGTTTTGGTGAAAACTTTTAACCAATACACATTTCAGCCAATAAATGTTGTGTTGGCGAAAAACTTGGTTGCGAGTCAATTCGCAAATAAATATGAAGAAAAGCCAAATGAAGAATCTTTAGAATCCTTCACTCAAGGCGATAAATTGATTCCGTATTTTATTGCAAAGGAGTTTAAAGGCGCAGCTTTGTTAGGCATTCGTTACGAACAATTACTAGACTACGTGAAGCCACACGACAATCCTGAAAATGCATTCAGAATTATTGCTGGCGATTTTGTTACTACCGAAGACGGAACGGGTATTGTACACACCGCGCCAACTTTTGGTGCAGATGATGCTAAAGTTGCAAAAGAAGCAGTGCCCGAAATACCACCAATGTTGGTAAAAGACGAAAACGGTAACCTCGTTCCATTAGTTGATCTTCAAGGAAAGTTTCGTCCAGAAATGAAAGAACTGGCGGGTAAATACGTAAAAAACGAATATTACGACGAAGGAGAGGAGCCGGAGAAATCTGTAGATGTTGAGCTGGCAATTAAATTGAAGACTGAAAATAAAGCCTTCAAAGTAGAAAAATATTTACACAGCTATCCAAATTGCTGGCGTACAGATAAGCCAATTCTATATTATCCCTTAGATTCTTGGTTTATAAAAGTTACCGAATTTCGCGATAGAATGTTCGAGCTTAACAAAGAAATTAACTGGAAGCCAAAAGCTACCGGCGAAGGTCGTTTTGGAAATTGGCTTGCAAATGCCAACGATTGGAACCTTTCGCGTTCGCGCTATTGGGGAATCCCGTTGCCAATTTGGAGAACCGAAGATGGAAAAGAAGAAATTATAATAGGTTCTGTTGAAGAATTAAAAGCAGAAATGCAAAAAGCTGTCGCCGCTGGTTTTATGACCAACGATATTTTTGAGGAGTTTAAACCTGGCGATTTTTCCGAAGAAAACTACGCAAATGTAGATCTTCATAAAAATATAGTTGACGGAATAACCCTTGTTTCGCCAAGCGGAAAGCCAATGAAGCGCGAAGCCGATTTAATAGATGTTTGGTTTGACAGTGGAAGCATGCCGTACGCACAATGGCATTATCCTTTTGAAAACAAAGAGAAGGTAGAAAATACGTGGCGCAAAGCAGATTTTATTGCTGAAGGTGTAGATCAAACGCGTGGTTGGTTTTATACATTACACGCAATAGCAACCATGGTTTTTGACGATGTTGCTTATAAAAACGTAGTTTCAAACGGACTAGTTTTAGACAAAAACGGTCAGAAAATGAGCAAACGTTTGGGCAATGCTGTAGATCCATTTGAAACTTTAGACGTGTATGGGCCAGATGCCACACGTTGGTATATGATTAGCAATGCAAATCCGTGGGACAATTTAAAATTTGACCAAGACGGAATTTCAGAGGTGCGCAATAAATTCTTCGGAACGCTTTATAATACGTATAGTTTTTTCAGTCTCTACGCCAATCTCGATAATTTTGAGTATATTGAGCAGGATCTTCCGCTGGCAAAACGTCCGGAAATTGACCGTTGGATACTTTCAGAATTACACTCCCTTATCCAAAAAGTAGACGAATATTATGCCGATTATGAGCCTACAAAGGCAACGCGCGCTATTTCGGAATTTGTGCAGGAAAATTTAAGCAATTGGTTTGTACGCTTAAGCCGAAGAAGATACTGGAAGGGCAGTTATAACGACGATAAAATTTCGGCCTATCAAACACTTTATACGTGTTTGGAAACCGTAGCAAAACTAGGCGCTCCTGTGGCTCCATTCTTTATGGATAGACTCTATAAAGATCTAAGCTCGGGTATTGCAAATGAACGAAGGTTGCAGAGCGGAGCCGAAGCATCGGTACATTTAACCGATTTCCCGAAAGCAGATATTTCGTTCATCAACAAAAAGTTAGAGCACAAGATGCAGAAAGCACAAACCATATCGTCGCTCGTACTTTCTTTACGTCAAAAGGAGAAAATAAAAGTGCGCCAACCGCTTCAAAAAATAATGATTCCGGTTTTGGAAGATTCTGAAAAAGAGGAAATTTTAGCGGTTTCAGATTTAATAAAATGCGAAGTAAACGTAAAAGAAATAGAACTGATAGACGAAGGCTCTGGCATATTGGTAAAACAGATAAAGCCAAATTTTAAAGCCCTTGGCCCGCGATTTGGAAAAGATATGAAAGCAGTGGCAGCCACTATTTCAGCTTTTAATCAACAACAAATTGCTATTTTAGAGAAAGACGGGGAAATATCAGTTTTTATTAATGAAAAAAGTACTACATTGGCACTCGAAGATGTAATAATTAGTTCGCAGGACATTGAGGGCTGGTTGGTTGCAAATGCAAATGGAGTTACTGTCGCGCTCGATGTAACAATAACGCCTGAATTAAAAAACGAAGGAATTGCCCGAGAGCTGGTAAACAGAATTCAAAACCTGCGAAAAGACAGCGGGTTTGAAGTAACAAACCGCATTGAGGTTACACTTAAAAATAACGAAGCATTAGAGGTGGCGGTAAAACAAAACCTAGCATATATAAAAGAAGAAACATTAACAGAGGTTTTGCAATTTCAACCGAATATTGAAGAAGGAACAGAAATTGCATTTGACGATATTGAAACCCAAATACGTATTAAAAAACATTAATCATGACAGACACAGGAAGAACCAGATATTCAGATGCCGAACTGGAAGAATTTAGATTACTTTTAAACGATAAAATAAAAAAGGCAACCGAACAATTGGAGTTGATTCAAAGTTCGTATAAAAACGACAGTAATAACGGTACAGACGATACTTCGCCTACCTTTAAAGCTTTTGATGAAGGCAGCGAGGTGATGAGCAAAGAAGCAAACTCGCAACTTGCCATACGTCAGGAAAAATTTATTCGCGACCTTAAAAATGCATTGGTGCGTATAGAAAATAAAACTTACGGCGTTTGTCGCGTAACTGGTAAATTGATCAATAAAGAACGTTTAAAACTCGTGCCACACGCTACTTTAAGCATCGAGGCTAAGAATTTACAAAAGTAGTTTCTGGACTACAAAAACACAATTAGCCCCATCTTAAACAGTGGGGCTTTTTTGTTGACCGTTTTTGAATTATTATATTTAAAACGATGCACAAAACATTTTTTATAATTGTTTTTATTTGCTTCGGAATTCATTGCGTCGTGGCTCAAAAAGTTCTCGAGAAGGAATTTGCTGCCGAAGGACTTCACGCGTTGTATATTGAAGATGATGCTATTTTTAAGATTGAAATTTTTGGTTCCAAAAGAGAAACTATTCAAATTAAAGCTAAAATTTCTGGGGAACATTCCGAAGCCATAATTATTGAAGAAAACTTTTTAAACGGAACGCTTTCATTGAAAACGGGATTGATGCCTTATTTTGCTTTTGAAAATGATAAACTGGCTGCGCATAAACTAATGGCAGTTGAAATAATGCTTTTTATTCCGGAAAATATTTCAGTAAAAATTAAATCGGAATTGGCTTCGTTGGAAGCTACGGGAAACATTAAAAAACTGGCGGTTTCTCTACAAAATGGAAGTTGTACGCTAACTAATTTCTTAGGAAATGCGCACTTAAAAACAGCAAACGGAGACATAAGTGTTCTTGCCAAAATGCATGTTTCGGGAAGGGCAATTTCAAAGCATGGCACTGTTAATAATACACTTCCCAAGGGTGGAAGATTTCTTATTGAAGCTGAAAGTGTCAACGGCAATATTATGCTGCTGCAAACCAAATAATATTGCTATTTTTGCCACGCCCATAGAAGCGTTTCGGTCTTCGTAGCCATGCTACGATGTTGAAGGAGGGCTTTCGTTTTGCGAAGTTAATTATTTTACAAATTTAATGAGATCCCCGCCTTTGCGGGGAATGTTATGAGCCTAAAGAAAGCTACAGTCATCATCGTTCTGATTTTATTAATAGATCAGATTTCAAAATATTATATTAAAACGCACTTTGTATTAGGTGAAGAAATTCGCGTGTTTGATTGGTTTAGAATTCTTTTTGTTGAAAACGAAGGAATGGCTTGGGGAGCGAAAATTCCGGGCGAATATGGCAAACTTTTCTTAACGCTTTTTAGAATTGTTGCAATTGGTGGTATTGGTTATTGGTTGTGGGATTCCGTTCGGAAAAATATGCCCACCATCCTCATTTTTTGTGTGGCTCTAATCTTCGCTGGGGCTTTGGGCAACATTATCGATTCTGTTTTTTACGGAATTATTTTTAATGATAGTCATCATCAAGTAGCCACATTATTCCCTGAGGACGGAGGTTACGGCACCCTATTTCACGGAAAAGTGGTAGATATGCTTTACTTCCCGCTTTACGGAGGTACATTGCCAGAATGGGTTCCGTTTTGGGGGGGTGAATACTTCACTTTTTTTGACCCCGTTTTTAACGTTGCCGATTCTTCAATAAGTATTGGGGTAATTTTACTGCTTCTTTTCAACAAAAAAGCTTTTCCGAAAAAAGAGGACACTGAATTATAAATTAAGCTTTTTTTGGGTTAAAATCCGTTAAATTTTGGCGGTGTTAATCCACCTGTTAAAACGGGTGGTAATTCTAAAAATCCATATAGTTATTTTCTTCAATATTTTAAGCGGTTGGCGCGAGCAAATTAAAAGGATAAAATGGCAAATTCCGTAAGATCCAAAATAGAATTGCCAAACCAAAATACCCGAAAATAAAGAGCTTGCTATAGAAAAGCATAAACCTTTTTTGGGTGCCAAATATCCAATTGGCAAGTGTTAGTCCCAATCCATAAATTAAAATAGGCAAGGTTAGCACCATTAATGGGTTAAACCGAAACGCTCCAAAAACATCGCCGTGTAGTAATAAATGAATGGCACGCTGCGAGCCGCAACCCGGGCAGTAAAATCCAGTTAAATAATGAAAGGGGCAGGGAATGAAAAAATTTGAAGCGGGGTTGAAAAAATAATATACAAATACAAAACTTAGCAGTAAAACTGTAATTAGTCCTATTTTATGAAACGTTTTAAGCTGCATCCATTAAAGTTGCGAAAATACCCATTGAAAATAAAATTATCACAGGAATTATAATTAAAACAAAAGCAGCCACAGCGCCCCAAATAGTTAATTTTTTAGCGTCATCTGCAGCTTTTTGCGCACCTACTTCATCGCCCATAGCCCACAATTCTCGTACTTTTGTGGCTTTTAGGATAGCAAAAATACCCACGGGCCAGCAACAGAATATGGTCATCAGGATTGCGAAAATTAAATAATTTTCTGGTGGATTACCACTGGGTTCAATTCTTGAAAACTCCATGAATTTTTTGGTTTTTAAACGATTTCTGTCGTTAAAGATACAGGCTTATTTTCTAAAATCGATACTGGTTTTTGGCGTGACACAAAAATCTAAAGGAATATCGTTGGATTCAAAAGATATTGCAAGCTCGGCATCAAAAAAAGAAAGTCCCACGAAAACTGTATTGGGAGTGCATTTTGCTAAAAAACGATCGTAAAACCCTTTTCCGTAACCCACTCTATGTCCTAGTTGATCGTAAGCCAATAGCGGAACGAAGACAACATCTATAATTTCTGGTGAAATTGTTAATCCTGCGACTGGTTCCGGAATTCCGTATTTTGAAGTTCGTATTTCGGTGTTTTCCTGTAGCAAGAAATGCTGCATTTCACCCGTTGAAAATTCTGCTTTTGAAATGACGATGCTTTTATCCTTTCCCTGAAGAATATGAAGTAAATATTCAGTATTAACTTCTTTTTTTTCTGAAATAGTGAGAAAAATATGGTAATACGTTTTATCCCAAATGGGAAGTTTTAACGCCTGATTTGCAATTTGAAGACTCATTTCTTCAACTGCTTTTTCAGAAAAATGCTCTCGCAGCTTTTTATATTTTATACGCAAAGTAGCTTTATCTGACATACTTTATAAATTTCATTTAAAATCTAACCAGAGAATAAATTCAAAAGTAGAAAACCTCAATCCTCCATTTCCTCATCTTCGGTATTTGCTGTGTTTTGAGTTGAAATATGAAAAATTGCATCACCTTGATTTACAATTGGCGATTGGTTTACATTGATAATATAACCCTCATTGGGCGAAGTAACCTTGAAACGCATTTTGCCATACGGATCTGTAATTGTTGCTAAGAACTCACCTCTCTCCACGTGTTTGTTGCAATCGATTTTTACGTGAAGTAGGCCGCTTCTATAGGCACGAATCCATTTGCTTTTTTCAATAATTACCGTTTTTGTATTTGGCTCTGGCGCCGCGTGTCTGGTACCCAACATATCTAAATGTTCTAAGAAACGCAAAATGCCATCAACACCTTCTCTTGCAATTTGCTTGTTGCTTTCGCGACTTTTTCCGCCTTCAAAAAGCAAAACAGGAATCCCCATTTTTTGACACGTTTTTCTATAAGATTTCTCGATAGTATTTGAATATACGGTAAAAGGTGCGTTAAAAACTTTTGCTAGTGCTAACAACCGTTCGTCACCAGGTTTTATTCTAATCTGTGCCGCGTTAAATCTACTGGCGCCGCCCGTGTGAAAATCGAGGCAATAATCTGCGTGTGGCAAAACTTTTTTGGTGAAATGATACGCAACCCTACTCGCCAACGAACCCGTTTTTGTCCCTGGAAAAACCCTGTTGAGGTCGCGTCCATCGGGGAAGGAGCGATCGCCGTTTAAAAACCCAAAGACGTTTAAAATTGGGATGCAGATAATAGTGCCTCGTTTTGGTTTGTTGAGTTTTCGGGCAATTAGCTGACGAACAATTTCCACTCCGTTTATTTCATCGCCGTGGATGGCGGCTGTGATTAAGACCGTTGGACCCGGAATTTTAGAACGTTCAATTATTATTGGAATTTCAACCTTTGTGGAAGTATAAAGTTTCGCAATGCTGAAATCGATCGTTTTGCTTTCACCTAGCGCTACGTGTTCATTTAAAATTACAATATCGCGTTCTTCCTTTTTAGCCATTTTTAAACGTTTCTTTCAATATATTTAATAATATGATTTGCAATGTCTTTGCCCGTAGCCTGTTCAATTCCTTCTAAACCTGGGGAAGAGTTTACTTCTAAAATCAACGGTCCTCGAGCAGATTGAAGCATATCTACTCCCGCAATTCCCAAGCCCATAGCTCGGGCTGCTTTTAGAGCGGCCGTTTCTTCTTCATCTGTAAGTTTTATAACCGAAGCCGTTCCGCCGCGGTGCAAATTACTTCTAAATTCGCCTTCTTTTCCTTGCCGTTTCATAGCGCCCACAACTTGGCCATCCACAATAAATGCACGGATATCGGCCCCTCCAGCTTCTTTAATAAATTCCTGCACAATAACACGGGCTTGTAAATTATTAAAAGCTTCAATTACAGATTCGGCGGCTTTTCGGGTTTCGACTAAAATTACGCCAATACCCTGCGTTCCTTCCAACAATTTTATAATTACGGGGGCGCCACCAGCTTGATCTACAATTTCTTTTACGTTTTTAGAATAGTTTGTAAAAACGGTTTTAGGCAATCCCAAACCAGCGCGGGAAAGTATTTGTAAGCTTCGCAGTTTGTCGCGCGAGCGTACCAAGGCTTGCGATTCGGTGGTGGTAAAAACGCGCATCATTTCAAATTGGCGAACAACAGCGGTACCGTAAAATGTAACAGAAGCTCCAATACGAGGGATAATTGCATCGGTATGTTCAATTTTTTGGCCTTTGTATATAATTACGGGGTTTTTCTTTTCAATTACAATATCGCATTTGGTGTGATTGATAACCTCAACATCGTGTTTTCTGGCTTTTGCAGCTTCTACAAGCCTTTTTGTAGAGTACAGGTTTGCATTTGCCGATAATATTTTAATATTCATTTTTCGATTTTTTGTTTATAAGAGAGGTTGGTTTTATTTATATCAACGACATATTTTCTACTTAGAAAATTTCGACCTAAAAGTACGGGGAAACGCATTTCTTCTCGATCGCTCAATGTTAAATAAATTGGGTGCGTTTTTCCAAATAAAACAATTTCAGTTTTAATTCTATAACGGGCTTGAGCTTGCCCGTTACTGCTTTTCACTACTTTTACATCGTATTCGTCAAAAACAAATTCTTTTTCGTGGTAACTGGGATGTTCTTCATCTAAAAAGGTACATTTTAGATAATTGTCTTCAACTTTCACATTTTTACAGTGAATTGATGAAGTGTACGCCCCAGTATCAATTTTCACCTCAATATTGATTAAATTGAGTTGCGGAAAGTCTGCTTTGTCTATTCTGCCAATTTCTCTTTTCAAAGTTTTAAATTTTGTTATTGCAAGGTATACAATAGAAATCGAAATTGAAATCGAAATTGAAATCGAAATTGAAGCTGAATAGAGTTTTTAATATCCAATAGCAGAAACTATTTACTGCAACTTTATAGCTCGTTCAATAAAACCGATTACGCTCTTTGAAATATTCTTTCCCGAAGTATTTTCAATGCCTTCCAATCCTGGCGTGCTGTTTATTTCCAAAACCAACGGCCCGTTTTTTGATTGCAGAATATCTACTCCACAAAATCCGAGACCCATCGTTTTTGCTGCTTTTATTGCAATTTTTTCCTCTGCGGCAGACAGCGAAATCATTTCCGAAGTCCCGCCCCGATGCAGATTGCTGCGGAAATCACCAAGCTTGCATTTGCGTTTCATCGCTGCAACCACAACGCCGTCCACCACTATGGCGCGTACGTCGGCGCCGTTTGCTTCCTCAATATATTCCTGAAGTATAAATTTAACGCCAGCGGCATTCAAAGTTTCAATCGTGGCCATCGCATTCTGCGGACTTTCAGTAAGAATAACGCCTTCGCCGTGTGTGCCTTCCAAAAGTTTGATGATAATGGGCTTGCCGTTAAAGGTTTTTAATTGTTCTTCAAATTCAAAAAACGAAGCATACATTGTGCGTGGCACGGGAATTTGATGTTTTGCCAATATTTGAAAACAAGTCCATTTGTCGCGGCTATTAATAATTCCAACTGAAGAAGCCACACTAAAAACCCCCATTGCCTCAAAATGGCGGACCACATTTGTACCAAAATAAGTATTTGAAGCACCAATTCTAGGGATTACCGCGTGCAGGTCGTCTACCAATTCATCTTGAAAATAGAGTACCGCTTTTCCGTTTTCCACGGCGAGGTTGCAATAGGAAGGATCCAAAACCTCCATAGTGTGGTTGCGCGCTTCCCCAGCTTTTAAAAGACTTTGGGTGGAATATAATGTTTCCCCTCGGGAAAGAATGGCAATGTTCATAATTGGTTATTGTGCTTGCAATTTAATTAAAAAGCCGAAGGGGTTTTAAATGCACCAATAATTTTAATCCAGTATTAACATTTTTGGGAATGCTACACAGATTTTTTTAAACCAAAAAAGGGCAGCCACAACAGCTCCCTTTTTCTAATTTTAAAACAAAAAAAATCCTAATGCACCACCAACTTTTTGGTAGTAACATCATTG
Organism: Aequorivita vitellina; assembly: GCF_022008365.1. GTDB lineage: Bacteria > Bacteroidota > Bacteroidia > Flavobacteriales > Flavobacteriaceae > Aequorivita > Aequorivita vitellina. The sequence goes on along the minus strand of NZ_JAIRBA010000033.1, from coordinate 21,908 downwards.
CCGGCTTTTAGGGTTACAAAATAGACTCCCGCAGTATAGCCCGAAACATCAAGTTTTATAAACGTTTTGTTTCTCAATGGTTCTTTGCTTTCCAAAACCTGCCCTAAGTTATTGGTTACGGTAACGACCAGCCCATCAAACCCTTGGTTGGGGAGGTTTAAGATAACCTCGCTGGTTGCCGGGTTGGGGTACATGGTAAAACCTTGCAGTGTTGCGGCGGCCACCCCCAGCGCATCGCACTCTGCTTGGTTGTTTACAAAGGTGGTCCCTGGGTCTTTTAGCCAATCGTCCAGATAGCTGGCGCTGGCGTCGTCCACGAGGATGCATTTTAGACCGCTGGAATCTGTGACGTTAAATGTCTGCATATTAGCATTGTTACCATTGCGGACGTCCACATTTTCTAAAGGATTTGAAAATCCTCCAAAACTATTTAAAAAAGGATTTTGTGTGAAATCCAAGTCAGTTATATTATTATCGTGTGCTGTAAAATAGATCAACTCAGGGTTCTGGGATGTGTCAAAATACCCTTCTATTTCGTTATGTTCACAAAACAAATACCCAAGATTGGGGTTTTGCGTGGTGTCCAAACCCGTCAAAAGATTCCATTCGCAACTTAGTTCGTCAAGATTGGGATTCTGGCTTATATCGAGTTCCATTAAAAAATTTTCATCACAATACAAAATCTCTAAATTTGGGCATTGGGTAATGTTCAAACTCTCTATGTTGCCAGAGGTGCAGTATAACTCAACAAGCTGATGGTTATTGCTGAGGTCTAATGTGGTCAATGGATTAAATGCACAGCCTAAAAGTTCCAAGGCCACAAAATCTTCAATGCCCGTAAGATCGCTAATATTCTGGATATTTACCAACAATTCTGTTACCGTATTTATGTTTGCGGTAAGCACCTGTCCATTGCCCGGCACTCCATCGCCCATGCCGTTCTGCTCAAGGTAATTTTCAAAATTGGGGTCTGGTATTGCCGTGTATTGGGAATAGCTGGATATGCCGCAAATAAAACAGCCAATGATTATTAAATATTTCATATTTGGGTTTTTTAATGTTCAATGACCAATTGTTTTACGATAAGCTCGCCGTTTTCATAAAAATGAAGGAAGTATAGCCCCTCATCAAGAGTTGAAGTATCAAGGGTCTTATTGGCGGAAGCCAAGGTATCAATTTCGCAATGGATCTGTGCGTGGGCCTTATTGCTCATCACAAAGATCAAAGAAGCCAAAAGGAAGAAGTAAATTTTCTCATGATTTGGGCCATTTAAAATTTATAATGGTTAAATATACGTTAAAATTTTAAAAAAACCAATTTCGTCAACTTTAAAGGGAGCCTGTTATAGCTCCTTTTACTAATTTAAATTTACAATCTTACCGCACCACCAACTTTTTGGTAGTAACATCATTGCCGGCTTTTAGGGTTACAAAATAGACTCCCGCAGTATAGCCTGAAACATCAAGTTTTATAAACGTTTTGTTTCTCAATGGTTCTTTGCTTTCCAAAACCTGCCCCAAGTTATTGGTCACGGTAACGACCAGCCCATCAAACCCGTGGTTGGGGAGATTTAAGATAACCTCGCTGGTTGCCGGATTGGGATACATCGTAAAATCTTGCAGTGTTGCATCTGCCACCCCCAGGGCATCGCACTCTGCCTGGTTGTTTACAAAGGTGGTCCCCGGGTCCTTTAGCCAATCGTCCAGATAGCTGGCGCTGGCGTCGTCCACGAGGATGCATTCCAAATAATCAGAGGTTTCGTAAACATTAAAGGTTGCAATATTCTCGTTATTGCCGTTTCTTACATCGAGACTTTCGAGTGGGTTATTAGTTGCGTCAAAGCCCAAAAGTATTAGGTTTTGGGTTAAATCAATATTCGATATGTTATTATGGCTCACGGAAATTGAGGTGAGCAATGGATTTTGGGAGGTATCCAAAACTCCTGATATATTATTATAGGTGGCTATAACTAAATCAATGACCGGATTGTTTGTAAGGTCCAAACTCCCTATATCGTTAATATCACAATACAATTGCTCCAAACCGGGGTTTTGGCTAATATCGAGCGCTGTCAAAAAATTTTCGGGGCAATTTAAAATTTCCAGTGTCGCTGTTGGGGGTAGATGCAATTCCACAACATTGCTGGATTGGCAATTAAGAGCCCATAAATTCATATTCTGTGAGACATCCAAAAATGGAAGGTTATTGTTGGCACATCCTATAAGTTCAACAGCGGTAAAATCTTCAATCCCAGTCAGGTCTTGTATGCCCTTCCCGCTTGCGGAAAGTGTAGTAACGTTCTCTATATTGGCAGTCAGCACCAAACCGTTATTGGGAATGCCGTCACCCATGCCATTTTGTTCCAGAAAATCCTCAAAATTGGGATCTGGTATTGCCGTATATTGTGCCGTACAGAAAATGGTGTGTACAAAAGCAGCAAGAATCAATATCTTTTTCATAATAAGTTTATTTTACTTGTCATTGACCAATTTTGAAATATCTTAAAAATAAAGCATAAAGCCTCAATGTCCAAACTTTCAAAAAAATATTCAATAAAAGCACGTTCTTTAGAATTCTAAATCTTAATTGTCATTTAACATTTTACCCTTCAAATTCATTGCGCTTAAAACCTACAATCCACTATCTTTGAACCTATGGCCCAAGCTTCGGTAACACTTCAAATTGCAACCCTTCCCAATTCGCCCGGCGTTTATCAATATTACGATAAAGACGGGAAGCTGCTGTATGTGGGCAAGGCAAAAAACCTAAAAAAACGCGTTTCGTCCTATTTCACTAAAAATTTTGACAACAACCGCACGCGGCTTTTGGTGAAGAAGATTGCGACTATTAAGCACATCGTTGTAAAGACCGAAACCGATGCACTTTTGCTGGAAAACAATTTGATAAAAAAATACCAGCCACGCTACAATGTTCTGCTGAAAGACGATAAAAGTTATCCGTGGATTTGTATAAAAAATGAACGATTTCCAAGAGTTTTTCCAACCCGCCGGATGATAAAAGACGGCAGCGAATATTTTGGGCCATACACAAGTATGAAAACCGTACACACGCTCCTGGATTTGATTAAAGGGTTGTATCCGTTGCGCACCTGCAATTACGACCTTTCTGAAGAAAAAATTAGGGCAGGGAAATATAAGGTGTGTTTGGAATATCACTTGGGGAATTGCTTGGGCCCCTGTGAGGGGCTGCAATCTGAAGCGGATTACAACGAAAACATTGAAGCCATCCGCAATATTGTGAAGGGGAATTTTAAAGACTCGCTGCACAGATTTAAAAAGCAGATGAAAACTTTGGCTGCCGATTTAAAATTTGAGGAGGCGCAGCGCGTAAAGGAAAAGGTTGATATTCTGGAAAACTACCAAAGCAAAAGCACCGTTGTAAATCCTAAGATTAATAATGTAGATGTTTTCTCTGTAATTTCTGACGAAAGTTATGGTTATGTGAATTTTCTGCAGCTTTCCCACGGCGCGATTATTCGTTCGCACACGCTGGAAATTAAAAAGAAATTGGACGAAACCGATGAAGAATTATTGCAGCTCGCCATTATTGAAATCAGGCAACGGTTTAATTCACAATCAAAGGAAATATACGTACCTTTTAAGGTAGAATTGGGCGAAGGGATAAAAGTGCATGTACCTAAGCTGGGCGACAAAAAAGCTATTCTTGAACTTTCTGAAAGAAATGCAAAATATTACCGTATGGAAAGGTTTAAGCAAGCCAAAATTGTTGACCCCGACCGTCATGAAAAGCGCATTATGGCGCAAATGAAAAAGGACTTACGGCTAAGTGAAGAACCGCGACACATTGAGTGTTTTGACAATAGTAATATTCAAGGAACAAACCCCGTTGCGGCCTGTGTGGTTTTTAAAAATGGCAAGCCGAGTAAAAAAGACTATCGCAAATTCAATATAAAAACTGTTGAAGGCCCCGATGACTTTGCTTCGATGGAAGAAGTGGTTTACCGCCGTTATAAAAGATTGTTAGAAGAAGAGCAACCCTTGCCGCAACTTATCATCATAGATGGAGGGAAGGGGCAATTGTCTTCTTCTTTAAAAAGTTTAGACAAGTTGGGGCTGCGCGGAAAAATTGCAATAATTGGTATTGCAAAGCGATTGGAAGAATTGTTTTACCCCGATGACCCCATTCCGTTGTATTTAGATAAGAAAAGTGAAACTTTAAAGATTATTCAGCAATTGCGCAACGAAGCGCACCGTTTTGGTATTACATTTCACCGAAGCAAACGTAGCAAGCAGGCGCTGAATACTGAGCTGGAAACCATTCCCGGAATTGGTGAAAAGACGGTAGTAGAGTTGCTAAAACATTTTAAGAGTAAAAAACGAATAAAAGCTGCCAGCTTTGATGAACTTTCGAAGGTAGTTGGTGCGAGTCGGGCTAAGAAAATATCGGCACATTTTAATGATGAGTAGTTGATGATAGGTTTTAAATGAAAGAATTCTCGACTGCGCTCGAACTGACAAAGGAGTTCTCGACTGCGCTCGAACGGACAGAAGGAAAGGTTCTCGACTGCGCTCGAACTGACATAGGAAAAGGTTCTCGGCTGCGCTCGAACTGACAGTATAAATAAAAAAATAACGAACAATCCAGCTATGAAGCAATTTTTAATGATAGCGTTTTTATTTATTACGGCTTTGTCGTTTTCACAAGGAAAGGACGAGGATTTAAAGGTGGGTCTTGTTTTGAGTGGTGGCGGGGCAAAAGGCTTGGCGCATATTGGAGCGTTAAAGGTAATTGAAGAAGCAGGGGTGCGTATAGATTATATTGGCGGAACCAGTATGGGGGCTATTATAGGCGCGTTGTATGCGTCGGGATATTCGGCTAAACAGCTAGATAGTATTTTTAAAGAGACTAACTTCAGCACTTTAATACAGGACGATATTCCGCGAAGTTCAAAAACATTTTACGAAAAAAAGGAGTCGGAAAAATACGCGTTAACGCTTCCGTTCGACAAATTTAAAATTGGATTTCCGTCGGGCCTTTCAAAAGGGCAAAATGTGTATAATCTGCTTTCAAAATTAACGAGTCACGTAAGTAATATTTCAGATTTTAGTGAGCTGCCTATTCCTTTTTTCTGCGTTGCCACAAATGTTGAAACGGGGAAAGAAGTAATTTTAGATCGCGGTTATCTTCCACGTGCCGTTATTGCCAGCGGGGCGTTGCCATCACTTTTTAGTCCGGTGATTATTGACGACAAAGTGCTTATAGACGGGGGTGTGGTAAACAACTATCCGTTAAACGAGGTGCGCGCCAAGGGAATGGATATAATTATTGGTGTTGACGTGCAGGACAGTCTTAAAACCCGCGATAATTTAAAATCGGCCTTCGAGGTTTTGGTGCAGATAAACAACTACCGTACTATCAATGATATGATAGAAAAACGAAAAAACACCGACGTTTATATTCACCCAAATATTAAGGATTTTTCAGTAGTTTCATTCAATGAAGGTAAAAAAATTGTGGAGGCTGGGGTAACCGCTGCAGCCTTGTACAAGCAACAGCTTGACAGCGTCGCTTCGCAACAAAGACCTTTTGAAAAGAAAGAAATTAAGTTTGAAAACCGCGACACCATTTATATAAAAGAGGTGCGCATTGAAGGCAACGAAAAATACAGCCGAAGTTATGTGTTGGGGAAATTGAAGCTTCGCACCCCAGATAAGGTTAGCTATAAAGACTTTAGTGAAGGCATCAACAATCTTTCCGCTACCGGAAATTTTCAGGATATTAATTATCGATTTTTTGAAGATGATAACAACCAAAGTACACTGTTGTTGCAATTGCGGGAGAGTAGCTCGTCAATGATGCTTCGTTTTGCGGCGCATTATGACGATTTGTTTCGTACAGGTGCCTTAGTAAATATTACCCGCAAACGCCTGTTAACAAATAACGATATTGCTTCATTAGATTTGATAGCCGGCGATAATCTGCGCTACAATTTTGAATACTATGTAGATAAGGGTTTTTATTGGAGTGTAGGCTTTAATTCAAAATATCATTTTTTTGAAGCCGATGTTCCACTCGATTTTATTGATGCAGATTTAAACGCAGACCTGTCATTACCCATTAATAAAATTTCTATTAAATACAGCGATTTCACCAATCAGTTATATTTTGAAACGCTCTTTCGCCGAACTTTTGCTTTCGGCTTGGGAGGAGAGCATAAATATCTAAGATATCTTTCTGAAACCATAGGAACCGATGATCAGAATTTGCCGCGCACCGTTTTTGAAAGCACCAATTATTACAGTGCGTACGGTTTCTTGGAATACGATACTTACGACAATAGTTTCTTCCCAAAATCTGGAGCGTATTTTTTGGGCGATTTTCATTGGTATCTTTTCGCACACGGACGCAATAAAGACTTTCAGCCATTTTCGTTAGCAAAAGCAAAATTTGGATATGCACATACATTTTTTCCAAATTTTTCAGCCCATTTTACAAGTGAAGGCGGTTTTAAATTAGGCGGCCCCGAAACTACTACCTTAGATTTTGCTTTGGGCGGGTACGGTTTTAAAGAGATGAATAACATTGTGCCTTTTATGGGCTATGAAGCTATTTCGCTCCGTGGAAATACTTATCTTAAATCTACCCTTACCCTTGATTATGAAATTTTCAGAAAAAACCACATCAATATTTCAGCAAATATTGCCAACGTTGGTAACGACCTTTTTGAAAATGGAGAGTGGATAGATGGTGTAGATTATTCGGGCTATTCTTTGGGCTACGGGTTAGAAACAATTTTGGGGCCAATGGAACTTAAATATTCCTATTCGCCCGAATTGGATAGCAGCGAGTGGTATGTTGCGCTGGGGTATCGGTTTTAGCATAATATTGAACGTTTAGCTCTAATATTTTTACGATATTTGTAGAGAAGAGTTATGAGGTGGTTTGGTTACTAAGTTATTAGGAAAAACTATAATCACAAATTCATATTTTGCAATAAATTAATGAACACAATAACTCAATAACCCATTAATTTAAAAAGATGCCTTTCTATCACAAACTGGGCAAAATACCGCCCAAACGCCATACGCAATTCCGCAAACCGGACGGAAGCCTTTATTCAGAACAACTTTTCGGAACCGTTGGTTTTGATGGGATGTACAGCAATATTTATCACGAATATCGCCCCACACAAGTAAAGGAAATATTAAAACAATACAACGTTGCCCCGAAGATTGCACGCGCCAATAATATGGAATCGCTTCGGCTTAAAGGTTTCGATGTAAAGCCCGAAAAAGATTATCTCAACAGCCGTAAAACGGTACTCACCAATAGCGATTGCAGCATAATACTTGCCGCGCCGCAAGAATCGCAAAAAGATTATTTTTATAAAAATACCGATGCCGATGAATTGATTTTCATCCATAAAGGCAGCGGAAAACTGCGAACTTTTTTAGGCAATCTCGATTTTAAATACGGCGATTATTTGTTGGTTCCCCGTGGAATTATTTACAAAATAGATTTCGACACCGAAGACAACCGACTTTTTATTGTGGAATCGCGACGCCCAATTTACACCCCAAAACGTTACAGAAACTGGTTTGGCCAATTGTTGGAACATTCACCGTATTGCGAACGCGACATCCGCAAGCCACAGGAGCTTGAACACCACGACGAAAAAGGCGAGTTTTTGGTAAAAGTGAAAAAACAAGACGATATTTTTGAAATGGTTTACGCCACACACCCTTTTGATGTTGTGGGTTATGACGGGTACAACTTTCCGTACGCCTTTTCAATTCACGATTTTGAACCAATTACAGGTCGCATTCACCAACCACCGCCAGTACACCAAACTTTTGAAACAGATGCCATGGTTGTCTGTAGTTTTGTGCCGAGGTTGTATGATTATCACCCACTGAGTATTCCAGCACCGTATAATCACAGCAATATAGATAGCGATGAGGTGTTATATTACGTAGATGGCGATTTTATGAGCCGAAACGATATTGAAGCAGGACAAATCACGCTTCACCCTGCCGGTATTGTACACGGACCGCATCCTGGTGCTGCGGAAAGAAGTATTGGTAAAACAGAAACAGAAGAACTGGCCGTTATGGTAGATACTTTTAAACCGTTACAAGTTACCGAAGATGGTTTAAAACTTTCGGATGGTACGTATTACCAGAGTTGGTTGGAGAAAGAGTAGTGAATAGTCAATTGCAGCTAGCAGAAAAACGCATTTTATGACATTAAAGCAAAAAATAATATAACGAGTAAATTCAATAGAAGATGAAAATATTCTTAATGAAATATTCAGTTTGATTTCTTCTGAAATAGATTTTGAAACTGTTTACGAATTTTCTCCTTCAAAATTACAGCTCGTAAATGGGGGCATTAAAGATGCAGATAGCGGTAGATATTATTCACAAGAAGAAACTGAAAAATTAGTTGCAAAATGGCTTCAAGTGAAATCCGATGGACTATAAGGGCAACACAAGATAAATTAGCCATTTATAAATATTGGACAAATAGGAACAAATCTATTTTATATGCAAAAAAGTTAGAAAATTTTTTTAATGAAGCGGTAAAGGTTGCGGCAATTTACCCAACAGCTGGAATAAAAACCGCAATGATAGATGTTAGAATTCAAATTATAAAAGAGTTTATAGAATAAAAGAAGATTTAATAGAAATACTTACCATTTGGGATACAAGGCATAATCCTAAAAACTTAAAATTTTAAAGATTTAAATTATGAGCAAAGAAGTAAAATCAGTCGATTACGGACTGGAAAAAATATTTGAGGGCGCAGAAGATTTTCTACCATTATTGGGCACCGATTACGTAGAGTTTTACGTTGGTAATGCCAAGCAATCTGCACATTTTTACAAAACGGCTTTCGGTTTTCAATCATTCGCCTATAAAGGTTTGGAAACAGGCTCGCGAGATTCAGTGAGTTATGTGCTTAAACAAGATAAAATAACGCTCGTTTTAACCACCCCTCTAAACAGTAAATCGCCAATTAACGACCATATTGTAAAACACGGCGATGGGGTTAAAGTTATTGCACTTTGGGTTGACGATGCTACAAGTGCTTTTGAAGAAACCACCAAACGCGGCGCAAAACCATATATGGAACCCACTGTTGAAAAAGATGAACACGGCGAAGTTGTGCGAAGCGGAATATACACCTACGGCGAAACGGTGCATATGTTTGTAGAGCGTAAAAACTACAACGGTACTTTTTTACCAGGTTTTCGTGAATGGAAAAGCGATTACAACCCTACCCCAACAGGTTTAAAATACATAGACCATATGGTAGGCAACGTAGGCTGGGGCCAAATGAACAAATGGGTAAAATGGTACGAAGAAGTAATGGGCTTTGTAAATTTTCTTTCGTTTGACGACAAACAGATTCACACAGAATATTCGGCCTTGATGAGTAAAGTGATGAGCAATGGAAATGGCCGTATAAAATTCCCAATAAACGAACCCGCTAAAGGAATTAAAAAATCGCAAATTGAAGAATACTTAGATTTTTATGAAGACTCTGGTGTGCAGCATTTAGCAGTTGCAACAGACGATATTATTAAAACCGTAAGCCAGTTGAAGGAACGCGGTATCGAGTTCTTACCGCCTCCGCCACAAGCGTATTACGACGATATTCCAAGAAGATTGGGCGACCATATGAATATGATGAAAGAAGACATCAACGAGCTTAAAAAACTATCAATTATGATTGATGCAGATGAAGATGGCTACTTACTTCAAATATTCACTAAACCTTTGGAGGACCGTCCTACATTATTCTTTGAAATTATTCAACGAATGGGTGCAAAAGGTTTTGGCGCAGGAAACTTTAAAGCGCTTTTTGAATCTATTGAACGCGAACAAGAACAGAGAGGAACCTTATAGAAATGTAACATAATTGAAACCCCATCGTCTAATGAAGGTGGGGTTTATTTTTTGGAATGGTAGTTGTAATTCGTAAAGTGATAAAAACCCCCTAATCTATGAGAAAGCTGCTCGCGGTTTTATTTCTTTTTGGTACTATCATCTCGCTGTCCGCACAGAATAGATCGTATGGCGATGGCGAGTATTTTAAATTTCGGGTGCATTATGGCTTTGTAACTGCGGGTTACGCCACGCTCAATGTAAAGAGTGCTTCAATAAAAGATAAAGAAGTTTTTCACGTTCGCGGTTATGGCGAAACGGTGGGTCTTTCAAAATGGTTTTTTAAAGTTGAAGACGATTATCAATCGTATATCGATAAGGAAAAAGATATTCCCTATCGTTTTATTCGTAAAATAGACGAAGGTGGTTACACCAAAGATATTGAGATAGATTTCAACCATACTTCAAAAAAGGCTACGGTTTACGATAAAAAGAACAATGAAACCTCGGTCTTTACGTTCCCTAAAGATACACAGGATATGATTTCGGCATTTTATTATCTTCGGAATCAATTAAACACCGAAAATATAAAAGCTGGAGATGTTGTTGAAATGAACATGTTTTTTGACAAAGAAAATTACAAATTCAGGCTAAAATTCCTTGGAAAAGAGATTTTAGATACTAATTTTGGGCGCGTCCGAACGCTTATTTTTAGACCTTACGTTCAGTCTGGTCGCGTATTTAAAGAAAAGGAAAGCCTAACTGTTTGGATAAGTGATGATAAAAATAAAATTCCATTATTGGTAAAGGCAGATTTGGCAGTTGGTTCTTTAAAAGCCACTTTAACCGAATTCAAAGGATTGCAACACTCCTTTAAAATAATAGCAAATTAAGAGTAAATAATACCGAAAATTCCCCAGCATTGAAAAAATTAATTTTAGCCGCACTAACGCTTTCCCTACTTACTACCGCGTGCGATAATACCAAAGACGATTTTCCTGAAACTAATACAGTTGTTGAAGTACCAACAATAGAACAATACGGGTATAATCTTAACGAATATAATGTGGTAAGAGACACCATTCGCAAAGGCGATACCTTTGGCGATATTCTTTTTGCCAACGGTGTATCGCAAGATAAAATAATGGAAGTGGCCACCAAATTCCGCGACAGCTTTGACGTTCGCAAAATTGGAATAGGCAAACCGTACGTGCTTCTTAACTCTAAAGATTCTTTAAACAAAACCCAAGTTTTTATTTACGAAACCAATAAAGTAGATTTTGCCGTTGTAGATTTTAGAGATACGCTTTCAATTTACAACAGCCAAAAGCCTGTGCGTTATGAAGAAAGAGAGGCTTCGGGTGTAATAACCAGCTCGCTATCGGCAACCATGGAAGAGCAGAATTTAAGTCCATATATGACAGATGAATTGGCAAATATCTACGCATGGACCATTAACTTTTTTAAACTACAGCCCGGAGACCGTTTTAAAGTTGTTTATACCGAAAAGTTTATAGAAGACACCATCCCCGGTGGGCTTCAGGAGATAAAAGCCGCTTATTTTGAGCATCACGGAAAACCACTTTACGCTTTTAAATTTTCTTCGGATTCTACAGATTCTTCCGAAAAAATTTCTGGCTATTACGATGAAGTTGCCAATAATTTAAAGAGAGCTTTTTTGAAATCGCCTGTTAAATTCAGCAGAATTTCTTCGCGTTACAATCTTAAGAGGCGCATTAAATATTACGGGTTTAAATTACGTCCACATCGCGGAACCGATTTTGCAGCAGCCATTGGAACTCCAATTTTGGCCACTGCAGATGGAGTTGTAACAAAATCTGAAAGAAGAGGTGGCAACGGTAATTATGTAAAAATAAGGCACAACAGCACGTACGAAACCCAGTATTTACACATGAAGGCTCGAAATGTGAAAGTAGGCGAATACGTAAATCAAGGAGATGTTATTGGTTGGATTGGTATGACAGGAAATACCAGCGGACCACACGTGTGTTATCGTTTTTGGAAAAATGGAAAAGAGGTAGATCCGTTTAAAGATGACACTCCTTTTTCCAAACCACTTCCTGTGGAAATGCAAGACCAATATTTCGCAACGCTTACTCCTTTAAAAGAAAAATTAGACTGTATTGTATTTTAAAATAGCTTAATATTTCACCTGTTAATAACCTTGTTATTAACTAACGTTCTTTTTTACAGGCATTTAAACTTTAAATTTTATCTTTATTCAGAATGTATTTATCTTAATAATTTCTTAATGGCTTTTATTGGCTAGAAACTATTTAAGATTGTATTTTTGCCGAAATTTTTAAACCTAAAATTTAATTTCATGAAAAAACTTTTACTTCTTGTTTTTTTACTTGGCGGTTTTGCCGCTTTTTCACAAACTACGGTTACCGGAACGGTAATCGATTCTGAATCTAACGATCCTTTGGCAGGAGCCAATGTGGTTGAGACTGGCACATCAAACGGTGCCATTACCGATTTTGACGGAAATTTTACATTAGAAACTTCTGCTAATTCGGGTACACTTACCATTTCATATATTGGATATACTATTGAAAAGGTTCCCTATAACGCCGTAGGTGGCACAACTGCTCTTGGTAATATAAAAATTACCGTTGATGCAGATGCACTTGAAGAGGTTGTAATTGTAGGAAGAGGAATTATAGATATGGCGAAAGACCGTCAAACTCCTATTGCCGTTTCTACTATAACTGCTGCCGAAATTCAAGCAAAGGCAGTTGGTAACGTAGAATTTCCAGAGGCTATAAAAAGTACGCCAAGTGTGTACGTTTCTAACCAAGCAGGTGGTTTTGGAGACTCGCAAATGTTTTTACGAGGTTTTGACCAAACAAACACTGCATTCCTTTTAAACGGACAACCAATTAACGGAATGGAAGACGGAAAAATGTACTGGTCTAACTGGTCTGGTATTTCAGATGTTGCCAATGCCATACAAGTACAACGTGGTTTGGGTTCTTCAAAATTGGCTATTTCTTCAGTGGGTGGTACCGTAAACATTGTATCGCGTGCTGCAGGTAGAAAAGAAGGTGGTTTTGCACGTTTTATGACGGGTAACGACAGCTACTTTAAAGGTACTATTAGTTACGATTCTGGTTTAAAAGGAAAATGGGCTTACTCGTTTTTACTTGACCACTGGCAAGCACACAGAAAGTATTCTGACGGAACTGCTGGTCAAGGTCAAAACTATTTTATAGGTATTGGTTATGTGCCAAACGACACGCACTCATTCAACTTCTTGTTAACAGGGGCGCCACAATGGCACGATCAAAACTTTGATGATGATTTGGAAACGTACGCCCTCTATGGTAAGCGTTATAATAGCAATTCAGGATTTTACAATGGCGAAAGATATACTTTTAGAAGAAACTACTATCACAAGCCTATTGTTAACTTAAACTGGGATTGGAACATTAGCGAAAAAACAAACCTTTCCTCTGTGGTGTATGCATCTTGGGGGCGTGGCGGTGGAACAGGCCCATTGGGAAGCTCAAGAAACATTGTTAGAGACAGAAACGGCGAAATTGATTTTGATGCCATTGAAGAAAATAATATTGCAGGAGCCGAAAACGGTATTGGAAGTTATGGTCTAGGTTCAGTTGTAAGACGTATGTCTGTAAACAACCATAACTGGTATGGCTTTCTTTCCAATCTTGAGAGTGCTGTAAGCGATAACTTCAACCTAAATGTTGGTATCGATACACGATTTTACCGAGGAGACCACTACCGTCAATTGAATGATCTTTTAGGTCTTCAGGGTTTTACAGATAATTTTGGCTACGATGGTGTTCGCGGAGAAGACTACGTATTAAGCGAAACTTTTGAAGCAAATCCTTGGGCTGCTTTATTTAATTCGGCCGATGAAGGTCAACGTTATTCGTATGACTATTCAGAAAACATTAACTACATTGGTGGATTTGGTCAAGCAGAATACAAAACAGATAATTTTTCCGCATTTGTTCAAGGAGCTGTTTCTACACAAAGTTACCAAAGAGAAGGTCGCGCTCCAGGAAATGAAATTGAAGGTGTGAATGGTCTTGGAAAGTCTGATAAGGTTAATAAAATGGGTTATAATGCCAAAGGAGGAATGGGATACACTTTTATTCCAGATAACACCATTTTTGTAAATGCTGGATATTATTCAAGACAGCCTTACCTTGATAATATTTTTGAAGATGTAAGAAACTCAAACTATATGCTCGAGGGTGAAAATGAAATAGATAATGAAGAAATTATAGGTTTAGAAGCAGGATATAGACTTCGTGCAGGCAAATTTAGTCTAGATTTAAACGGGTACTATACTAGCTGGGGTAACAGGTTTTTAGCAGGTAGCTTTATTGAAGGAGATCCAACATCTACCAATCCAATCGAGCAAGTTGATAGATACCAACGCTTTACCGATATAACACAAGTTCACAAAGGTTTTGAATTTGAAGGAAAATACCGTCACTCAAGCGCATTTATGTTCCGCGCTTTTGGTAGTATTGGAAACTGGAAGTACGACGGTAAAACCCCTTTTGAAACGAGAGAAGATCAAACCAACAATCTTTTACAAGAAGGTAATGTTAACCTAACAGGAACCAAAGTGGGCAACGCGCCACAAACTTCATTTGGCTTTGGTTTTAAATACGATGTAGTAGGTGGATTAAGCGTAGATGCAGATTACAATATCTATTCAGATCTGTACGGTTTTGTAAACGCTAAAGACGTAGTTGCCTCTTCGCAAAATAATGAAGTGTACCAAGCAGAACGTCTTTCTCCATACAGTCTATTGGATGCGGGAATTACTTATAAATTCGATTTTGGTGGCCAAGACATTACTGTAAGAGCAAACGTTTACAACGTAACTAATGAAATGTATTTGAGCCAAAAAAGCTCGTTTGGTTACTATTATGGTAACGGAAGAACTTGGAACGCTAGCTTGCGTTACGATTTCTAATAAACATTTAACTGTTTAATAAAAATGCCTCATACTTTTGAGGCATTTTTTTTGTTTATAAACCTTATATTTGAAGCACGCTAAAAATAATCAACTATGTACACAACTTTTCAATTTCTTCATTCTTACTGGGCTTATTTAGTGCTTTTAATTGTGCTACTTGCAACATTTAATGCACTGGCAGGTTTCTTCTCAAAAAGAGAATATGGAGCCAAAGATTTTAGAATTTCGCTATTTGCATTAATTGTGACGCACATTCAAGTGCTCATTGGGTTAATTCTTTATTTTATTTCGCCTTTGGGTTTACAAAATATTACAAACTTAGGAATGGGTGAAGTAATGAAGAATTCTGAATTCCGGCTTTACGCGGTAGAACATCCGTTTGTAATGATTTTAACCGTTGTTTTTATAACTATAGGGTATTCAAAACACAAAAAGAAATTATTGTCGCACGGCAAGTTTAAAACACTGGCAATATTCTATACCATTGCTCTAATTTTAATGCTGAGTAGAATTCCGTGGAACCAGTGGTTTTAAAAGAAATATATATAATTTGAGCATTTGTAGGCGCGCGATTTTTCGCGCGCTTATGTATTTTAATTGGCATCCTTTTTTTCTTCTATCAAGTAAATATATACCGGAAAGTGATCGCTATATCCGCCCGTATATCCATTTACAAAACTGCGGAAAGGATAGCTTTTATATTTTCCGCGTGGGGTTACTAAATAATTTTTGTTGAAGATTCCCGCTTTGTAAAAACGATAGCTCGAAAAATCTTTTTTCGCCAATTCTGTCGAAATAATAATTTGGTCGAATAGATTCCAGCTGTCGCGGTACGCTAAGGTACCCAAACCATTTTTAAACATATCTTCCATTGGGTTGTACAACTCTTTCAGTTGCATATTGGTCCGTTTGTGTTTAGTTTTCAGTACATCTTTAACACTTGGACTGGTTGGGTCGTCATTTAAATCGCCCATGGTTATAATTTTTGCATACGGGTTGATACTAAATAACGAGTCCATTATTTTCTTGTTCAGCTCAGCTGCTTTTATGCGCTTTGGTCTGCTTCGGGCTTCGCCACCACTACGCGAAGGCCAGTGGTTTACAATTAGGTGTATTTTTTCGCCATCAAGCATTCCGCTAACCACTAATTGATCTCTGGTGTAGATGCGCTTACTTCGGTCTTGATCGTCATAGATTACAAGTTCGTAAGCTTTGTAATTTGTGGGGGTGAATAGCTTTTTCTGGTATAGTAGCGCAACGTCTATTCCACGACGATCGGGGCTATCAAAATGTACAATGCCGTAATCTTTTTTAACCAATAGCTTTTGGTTAAGCAAATCTTCAAGGACGCGGCGGTTTTCTATTTCGCTAACACCAATTAACGCAGGGGAGGTGCCAGTAACATCTTTACCAATTTCCGAAATAACCTTAGCCATATTCCGCAATTTTGCTTCGTATATTTCTTGAGTCCAATGATCTTTCCCTGCTGGGGTACGGTCATTGTCAAAAGTAATGGGGTCGTCTTCATAATCAAATAAATTTTCAAGATTATAAAACGCAATGGTATTTACTTTATACTTCTTTTCGGTTTGGGAAAATGAAAATGAAATATAAAATAAACAGAGAAATAGAGGTAGTATAGAAAGCTTCATTCCTTTGTGTAAAAACAAAATAATAATAAAATTAACTGAAAATTTGGATAATAAAACAAAAAAGTATTAAATTTATGCGTTTTTCATAGAAATATCACTAATAAACGCTCCCCTGTTAAAATTTATTTTTAGAAATGAAATGCGTCATTTATATATGGGTAGCGTTTACTTTGGGTATATATTCTTCATTTGCCCAAGATACAAGTGTTGTAGGTCGTGTAATAGATACTTACTCCAGTGAACCTATTTCGGACGTACAAATTAGTATTCTAAATAGTATTTATAGCACCACAACCAATGCTGAAGGAACCTTTTCATTTTCGCAAAAAAACCTTCCGAAGGGCGAACAAATTCTAGAAGTATCAAAACCTGGGTATCTTACTTTGCGAATTCCTATAAAAATTCAAGATAACGCTCCCGTTTCTTTAGATCCAATTTTAATGGCTCCAGACCTAACAGCAATTGAAGCTCAAATTGGCGTTATTAGTCTTTCCGATAACGAATTGGACGAAGATGAAGGAACTTCGTATAATATTTCGGGATTGCTGCAAGCTTCCAAAGACGTTTTTTTAAATGCGGCATCGTATGATTTTAGCACGACATTCTTCAGGCCAAGAGGCTACGACTCTAGCGACGGCAAAGTACTTATCAACGGATTAGCGATGAATAAAATGTACAACGGTAGGCCGCAATGGTCCAACTGGGGCGGCCTTAATGACGCGCAACGGAACCAAATGTTTTCTATGGGTATATCTGCAAATGAATATAATTTTGGAGGTCTCGCCGGTACCACAAATATTATTATGCGCGCTTCCCAATACAGAAAAGGTGGGCGTATTTCGTACGCCACAAGCAACCGTAGCTATCGCGGAAGGGTAATGGGGTCTTATAACAGTGGGTTACTGCCAAATGGTTGGGCGTATTCTATTTTGGTGGCGCGCCGTTTTGCCGAGGAAGGTTTTAATGAGGGAACTTTGTACGATGCCAATTCATTATTTGTTTCAGTTGAAAGAAGATTTAACGAAGCTAGCAGCTTAAATCTTACAGCTTTTTATACTCCAAATAGAAGAGGAAAATCTTCACCAAATACGCAAGAAGTTTATGATTTAAAAGGAACGCGCTATAATGCATACTGGGGAAAACAGGATGATGAAATTCGCAATTCGCGGATAAAAGAAGTGGTTGAACCCGTTATTATGCTGAACCATTTTTGGAATATTTCTGAAAAAACCCATCTAAATACCAACTTAGGTTATCAATTTGGAAAAATAGGAAACAGCCGTTTGGGGTATGACAATGCCCCAAACCCCGATCCGAGTTACTATCAAAAAATGCCGAGTTATTTTTTGGCAGATCCAGCTGGTCCAAATTATGAAGGGGCGTACCAAGCGTATTCAAATTTTGTGGATGACGGGCAAATAGATTGGCAGAATATTTACGAAACTAATATTTTTTACGGCGGAACGGCGCGTTATTATTTATATGAAGATAGAAATGATGACACCCAACTTTCTGCAAATACCATTCTCAATTCAAAATTAAATGAGAATATAACATTAACTGCAAATGTTAATTTCAGAAGTTTGAACTCAATAAACTTCGCCAATATGCTCGATTTGCTCGGTGGAAATGGTTATTTAGATGTTGATACTTTTAACTCTGGCGACCAATCTCAAAGCGATTTAAACAATCCAGATCGCGTAGTTGGGGAAGGAGATAAAATGAAATACAACTTTGAGCTCGACGCCACCGATTACAATGGATTTGTACAGGGGCAATTCACCTATTCAAAAATAGATTTGTACGCAGCGGGAAAATTGGGAAAGGTTAGTTACCAAAGAAACGGTCTTTATCGCAATGGGAGTTTTCCAGAAAATTCTTTCGGAAAAAGTGAAAAACTAGATTTTACAACCTACGGCGGAAAGGTGGGTGGCAGGTATAAAATTACGGGAAGACATATTTTTGAAGTAAACGCAGCCTATTTTACCGAAGCGCCAACCCTTCGAAATTCTTTTTCAAATTCGCGTCAAAACAATGCAACAGTCACTGATTTAACCGAAGAAAAAAACATACATATAGATGGCAGCTACATTTTCCGTTCACCCATTGTAAAAGCTAGATTAACAGGATATTATACATTAAAACAGGATGCTTCCGAAATATCTTTCTATTACGCCGACGGGATTTCGGTGCCGGGGAGAAGTGCTTCCACAGCTTTTGTACAAGAAGTTTTAACAGATATAGACAAGAAAAATTTGGGTGGCGAATTTGGTATTGAAGCTCAAGTAACCCCAACCATCAAATTGAAAGCTGCCGCAGCGTACGGGCAAAATACGTATGATAACAATCCGAATCTATACCTAACATCCGATGATTTTACTGATGTTCCCGGCGGGGCTGTAAACTACGGAAAATCTACTTTAAAAGATTACAAAGTTGCTGGCGGGCCGCAACAGGCGTACCAAATTGGTTTTGAATATCGCAACCCAGAGTTCTGGTTTTTTGGCTCCACAACAAATTATTTCTCCAATGCTTATATAGATGTTTCGCCACTTACCAGGACAGCCAATTTTTATTTAGATACGGATGGAATCCCTTTTAACGATTACAATCCAGAAATTGCAAGAGAACTCTTAAAACAGGAAAAGTTTGACGACTATATTTTAGTAAATATAATAGGCGGAAAATCGTGGAAGGTTAAAAGTTATTACCTCGGCTTCTTTGCTAGCATTAGCAACATTTTAGACCAAGAATATAAAACGGGTGGTTTTGAACAAGGCAGAAGTGCAAACTACCGGACGCTTTCAGAAGATATGGCAAACGATACGCGTGTGTTTGGGCCAAAATACTGGTATGGCTACGGAACCACGTTTTACGTAAATTTCTACGTTCGGTTTTAGATATATACATTTTAGAGGAATTAAAATATTATTCAAAATGAAAACTTTAAAAAACATTAAACAACTAAGCTTCTTAATTCTTTTGGGACTTTTAGTTATTGCTTGTGTTCAAGACGACGACTATAAAATACCCGAAATAAACGTTGAAGAACCAAATGTAGATGTGAATGAAAACATTATTTCTATAAAAGAGCGATACAGAGGTTACGAACCAAAAATTATTGAAGCGGGAGATGGGTCAAATAGAGCGCTATATATTGAAGCTTATGTGGTTTCAAGTGATGAAACTGGCAATATTTATAAATCGCTAATTATACAAGACAAGCCGGAGAATCCTACTGCTGGCGTTGCTATTTCAACCAATGCTACTGACCTTTATACCAAATATGAGCCCGGACGTAAAATATATTTTCGAGTTGACGGGCTGTATATTGGCCAATACGCCGAGCTTCCAACGATTGGAATTCAAGATGGAGATGAAATTGGCCGAATAAATATTGACGATTTTGAAGAGCGTATTTTGCGTTCCACCGAAACCGATTCACTGGTTCCACAATTGGTAACCATTGCTGAAGCAGTCGATAATGATAACAATGTTGCACTGTTAAATACCTTGGTAAAATTTGAAAACGTGCAGTTTCCCGATGGGCTCGCAGGCGTGGCACATTATGCAAACCCCGATAATACCTACGGTGTAAACCGCGATGTGGAAAACTGTGAAGGCGAATTAATCTTCCTGCGTACTAGTGGTTTCGCAGATTTTAAAGGCATTTTACTGCCCGAAGGCAATGGAACTTTAACTGCTATTTTAAGTCGTTTTAATAACGATGTGCAGTTATTTATACGCGATATTGATGACGTGCAAATGGAAGGTGAGCGCTGTGATAACGGTGGCGGCGGAACAGGTGATGCAATAGAACTACCTTTTTCAGAAAATTTTGAGGAGCAACCGGCAGATGTTGCTATATCTATTGAGGGATGGACAAATACAAATGTAAATGGAGGCGCGAAACTTTATGACGTTCAAGAATTTAATTCGAATAAATATGCGCAGATTTCGGCATATAATTCCAATGAAAATCCGTGTGAAGTTTGGTTGGTTACCCCCGGATTAATTTTACCGAGCGGTGCTTCGCCAACCCTCACTTTTGAAACAAATGATGGTTTTTATAACGGCGCTGGGCTGTTTGTAAAAATTTCAACAGATTTTGATGATGATGTTGCAACGGCTAATTGGGCTGAGTTAAACGCCGAAATTTCCAGTGGCCACACAAGCAGTTATGGCACAGAATTTACACCTTCGGGTAATATTGATCTCTCTGCATACGAAGGACAAGTGGTTTATATTGCTTACCAATATTTGGGAGCGTCAAACGGGGTTTCTACAACCTATCAAATAGATAATATTTCGGTAGTTGAATAGCTTCTGAAATATTATTTCTTGTGAACAGACCGTTTTCTTCTCGACGGTCTTTTCTTTTTTTCATATTAAATAAATTTGAAGGTATTACTTTTATGAAAATTATAGCAATAATGAATTCCAAAAGATTAGTTTTTCGCCATTATACCGAAGCAGATTTTGATGATTATTTTAAATTGGTAAGCAACCCCCGCTAGCGCGAGCGTCCCGCTCGTGCTCTTCAACGTACACGAACCCAAAACATACTACGAAAACCCTAAACGCCATACCTAACCAAGAAATCCAATGTCGTCAATTTCAATGACCGCATCTAGCTCGGCATAATTTCTGGCACTACTGTATTTCCATTCCCAAGGCTCAGTAACTAAACCGGCTTTTACAGGGTTGTTGTGGATATAATCAAACTTTTCTCTAATTACCGGGGTGCTCCATAACTCAATAGGCTTGTTGTTTTGTTGCCAAAACTGACTGCCCGTAATGTTGCTGTTTTTATTTCCAGCCCGTTTAAACATCCAAAGCATCCATTCGCGCCTACTTTCCTGTGGATGTTCTTGAATGCAAGCAATCATCTTTTTGGAAGTGAAACCCTTAAAATCTCTTAATAGTCCAGATGGATTTTCGTTTTCGTCTCGAAATAATAGATGAATGTGGCTTGGCATAATACAATATGCAAACAAAGCCATTCCTTTATGTTTTCGGCAAAAGTCTAAACTATCAACAATTACATTAAAATAAGCTTCTCGTGTAAATACATCTATCCAATTAATTACTGCGAAAGAAACGAAATATGCAGCACTCGGATTGTGAAATTTATACTTTCTGCTCATAAAAAATTGAATGTTTGTTAAAGATACTGTAATTTCATTATTTATAATGTGATGGTGGATGGTGGATGGAGGATGGAGAAGGCACGAGCGGGACGCTCGCGCCAGCAGGAGTGGAAGGTGGATGGAGAAGGCACGAGCGGGACGCTCGCGCCAGCGAGGGCGACAGTTGAAAAAACAGAAAACCGAAATAAGTATGGCGGCAGCTGGTAATTGCTATGAAAACGCATTAGCAGAAAGAGTTAATGGTATACTAAAA
>NZ_JAIRBA010000032.1 GCF_022008365.1 Aequorivita vitellina | reverse complement strand
AACTGTAAATTTGTCACGTTCTTATCTTTTTGACCAATAAATCTAAGGGGGGTCAATATGCCCGGAATGGGGGGTCAGTATCACCGGAATATCCACCCAGTGCAGATAAGGTTCCAATTATAAATTTTCTTCTTGTTGATTTTGCCATTTTCTAGGTTGTTTTTGGCTTGTGTACAACGTCCCATGTATCGTGTCGTAGCATCCCGCAGGCTTATGTACTGTTATCCATTGTTTGCACTCGTTTTTAATTTGTTTTTCGCAATTAATATTCCAGTAAATAATATCATTCCAATACTGGATAATAAATGTACTTTCTTAAAATCAACATTTAATTCAGGAAAAAACAACAAGGCTATTCCTGCATTAATGGACAAGTGAAATAAGATTGCAACTAGAACGCTTCCTTTAGAATTAATCACTAACCATGTTATTATTATTGATAAACACATGAGCATAATAAAATATGTAATCACGGGTAATAAAGAAATTGATTCTCCACTAACTAAAGTGCCAAATGGTGCCCACCAAAGTGGAATATGCCAAATAAACCATATAACTCCAATTATGATTGCACTTTTTAAGTTCGAATGTTTTTTTTGTAATTCGGGTAATAAAAATCCTCTCCATCCAATTTCCTCCCCTAAAGGTCCTGCATATAGCCCAGCCCCTAGTACAGTTGGAATTGAAAGAAAAGCTGCTATATTAAAACTCCCAATATCTCCAATAAATATTTTATATAATCCAATACCAATAAGTATAAAAAATATAGGCAATAGTATTATGTATAAATAGTTTTTAAAGGGGATGTTCCAAATAAACACTTTCTTAAATAAATTCAACACACCGTTCAGTCCGTCAAAAATAAGTGCTGTTACAATTGCGCTGATTGTAGGTCCATATAAGCCAGTAAAAAAGAATATTAAAAATCTTCCTATTGATTTTTGGTTAATTCCATCTGTAAGATAATTTAGACCGATAACCCAAAAAGTCCAAGACCAAATAATGGTAATTAATAAAAATATATAAGTCTTTTTATTATTCATATTTTTCTCACATAAGTGCCAACAAGTGAATATAAAACATAGCTATTACCATTGCCCGCACATATAGACCTCAGTTTTCCATGTTTTTTAAAAACAACCCCCAGCAAGCCATAGCCTGCGCAGCGGTTTAAATTAAGCGGGAAGAATAAAGCCGAGGCTTACTTTCAAATATAAAAATATAGATTATTTATTTAATATATTGAGCCTGACAAAATTAGACATTTATAAACTCAGCAAATTGTAGTCCGAACAATAGGCACTGCTACCCTAGCCCAAAGTCCGATTTTAAAAACTATCATAACCATTTACAGACTCAAACGAAAAGGCTATAAACCGCTAGGAGATTACATCGATAGCGCACAGACTTTAATCTGGTGAACCACCGTATACGAGACCCGCTGGGTTTATCCTGAGCGGAGCCGAAGGGTACGGTGGTGTGAGAGGCGCACCGTGGGCTTACTGCTTACGGGCGTCTACTCGATTGGCCTTCGTTTTTTTATTTAGGATTTAGAAAAATCCGAATAGTATTGTCCTATTGATGATAGATAATCCAATATCAAATCCACACACTCATCAACTTTATTTTGGGGAATATAAGTTTTTATTGTTTGCTTCTCAATTTCTTTTTCAATATAACGATAAACATCATTCTTAAATTCTGCATCTCCAACCAATTTTCCTGAATTCCTGTTCCACGACTCTCTGAAACCATTTTCAATTACAAAAAATTCAGTAAGTTCCATTTCGATTTTTTTATTTTTTACTACAAACTCGAAGAGGTCAAGATAATCAAAACTATTCTCCGAATCTTGGTTTAAAAAACCGTCTAAGTACGCAAACTCCTCATTTTCCATTAGTTAGCTGTGTTTTTTATTTCTGAAAGTGAACGCCCAAAAAGAAAAAGAAAATTTTCAATTTGGTCCGGTGTAGAGTTAATCTTTTTTGAAATTGTTCCAATAATTGATAAATACTCAGGATAATACTTAATAGCGTTATCATAATTTATTCTTTCGAGATTTTTGAATTCTTCAAAAACTCCTCGATTAATCGCGCTAATAATTTGTAAATCAAGTATAACTGCTTTATTTCCGTTAATAGTTGTGTTTAAAAAATTTGTGAATTTTGTCATTGTTGATAATCCTAAACCATCAATTTCTTTAATATCAGATTTTAATAGTTCGATAGATATATCACGGTCTGAATAATTTTGAAGTTTGGAAATTAAATTAGTTAAAGATTCTTTTGATAATAACTTGTCAATATTTTTTCCTCTTCCTTTTGTTGGATAGCCCCACATTAAAGTTTTGACGATAAATATGGGTAAATTATTCTTTGAATTTTCTATGTCAAATCGATTTATTGTGATTTTCTTATCCTTATCTGAATTTTTGAAGATTTCATTAATATTGTCTTCTTGTGATTCTACAAACCAATTTTTTCTGTAAATATCAAAACCTTGATTTTGACAAGGTAATTCTCGAATTAAATTTCCATAGTCTAAAATTTTCATCATAGATTGAATTTTGTGTTAAATGAAGGCTAACGTTGTTGTGTATGGTTAGTTGCGTGGTTAAGCAACTAATTTAGTAAACAAATACGAACCCGAGAAAATTCCGAAGGAATTTTCCAAATAAGCACTTGCCAAAGCAATGAATTATAGGACACGTTGTTCTACGCAGTTTTTTTTCAGCTGTTCATAATTCGCAAGCTTAAATCTACATCAGTTAATTTGTCTATTACTTTTGCTTCTTTAAAAAATCCTTGTTTTTCTTTTAATGACTTTTCTATATAATTGTCAAAATCCGATTTCGAGAATAGTGTAATCGGAAATCCGAAAACGTGTCCAAGAAATTCAATTTCCACAAACTGTTCATTAGAATACAAATATTTCATTCTGTCGAAATATAAAATTGGCGTTTCTGCTTCTCTCGCAAACATCATCATCATTCCAGCTACTCGGTTAAAATACAGAACAGTTGCAGTTCCTTTTCCATATCTCGCAAAACTTCTTATAACATCATATTTAGGTTCAAATCCTTTGTCAGTTTGTCTATTTAATTCCTCTAAATACATTTTGTAAAGACCTCTTTTAAAGTAATAACTTAATTCTCTTTGGTAAGTTGAGTTCAGACGAAAAGAGGGTTTTACTACAAGTCTTGGTTTTCCATTTCTTTCTCTAATATCAAAAAAGCGTGATTTAAATTTTCCGACTTGACGCTTTTGTTTGGTTCCCATCAACAATCTTCTCCGAGTAATGTTGAAAGTTTCCTTTAAAGCTTCTTCAATCGAATAATTTACTTCTTGTTTATTTCCAAAAAACGAATTGCATTCGTCACAAACATTTTTGTTGTAATTCTGTCCACCTAAAGATTTAGGAATAGTATGAGCTTTTTTCTCAAAGGTTACTTTCGGCTCTTCATTAAGACACCAAAGACATTTTAATTTCATTCAGTTTGTTGGTTTGGTCAAATTGCGTAGAACAAGTGAATATACAACATAGCTATTACATATCGCCCGCACAAATACACCTCAATTTTCTAAGTTTTTTAAAAATAACCCCCAGCAAGCCATAGCCTGCGCAGCGGTTTAAATTAAGAGGAGAGAATAAAGCCGAGGCTTAGTTTCAAATATAAAAATAAAGATTATTTATTTAATATATTGAGCCTGAAAAAATTAGACATTTATAAACTCAGCAAATTGTAGCCCGTACAAAAGGCACTGCTACCCTAGCTCAAAGTCCTATAGGAGATTATATCGATAAAGCTCAGACTTTAATCTGGTGAACCGGCATATACGTGACCCGCTGGGTTTATCCTGAGCGGAGCCGAAGGGTACGGTGGGGTGAGAGGCGCACCGTGGGCTTACTGCTCACGGCCGTCTACTCGATTGCCCACAGTTATTTCTTCCGAGTTCTGTAATATAGATTCCAAGTTCCAGAATTTGATTCCACAATATCGGGAAACCCATCGTTATTTACATCTCCTATTTCTATGTTATAAGTATCGTCTTTTAAGTCCTCTCGTAAACCTATTTCGACAAATTCGCCATTTTCTTGACCTAAATAAACATAATTTCGCTCTTCTGAATTTCCTTCAACAATGTCTAAATATCCGTCCATATTCAAGTCGGCTACTTTAATCGAAGAAGTTGAACGCTCTGTTTTGAAATAATAAACACTATTAAATTTCAAATCTTTGTCGCCATAATAAATACTGTTTTTCGAGCCTAAATTTCCAACTATTATATCTAAAAATCCGTCTTTGTCGAAATCTCCCAGGTCAATAGAACGAGATTCATCATCTTCATTACCAAATTCAATTACTTTTAAAAATTTCTGTTTACCGTCATTTATATAAACTTTATTTTCACTCTGTCTTTCTGCTGTAATCAAGTCCAAAAATCCGTCTTTGTTTATGTCTACAATTTTAGTTTGAATTGTTTGGTCAGATTGGTTACCATAATTTATGATATTTTTGAAGTTGCCCTTTCCATCGTTTAAGCAAATTTCGTTTTGAGCTTTTCTGTTTGAGATTATTAGGTCAAAATCTCCGTCATTGTCAATATCCGCAATTTCAAGATTTCGTGAAGGCGATATTGAACCAAAAGAAATTTCTTTATCAAAATTTTGATTGGCTGAACCAAAATATATTTTATTCTCAATATTGTCATTGGCTACTGCAATATCCATAAATCCATCATTGTTTAAATCGGCACTTTTCACAGAATAGGAAGCGTCAAGAAACTTTCCAATAGGTTGGGCTAATTTGAAACCCCCATTTCCGTCATTGTAGTAAATATAATTTTGTTCCGCCCAATGTCTTCCATTCGCTACAAGTGCATCTAAATCTCCGTCTTGGTCAACGTCTGATAACGTTATTGAAGCAGTTCGATTTGATTGTGTTCCGATTGAAAAAAATCCGTCAGCATTAAAAAATGACACTTCTTGAGCAAATCCATTTAACGAAATTGTCAAAAAAGCAAGGAATGTAAATTGTGTTCGGATTTTTTTCATAATTGTGGGCAACAAGTGTATATACATCATAACTATTGCATTAGCCCACACACATACACCTCAATTTTCTAAGTTTTTTAAAAACAACCCCCAGCAAGCCATAGTCTGCACAGCGGTTTAAATTAAGAGGGGAGAATAAAGCCGAGGCTTACTTTCAAATATAATAATAATGGTTATTTATTTAACATATTGAGCTTGAAAAAATTAAACATTTACAAACTCAGCAAATTGTAGTCTGTATAAAAAGCACTGCTGCCCTAGCTCAAAGTCCTATTTTTAAAAACTACCATAACCATTTACAGACTCAAACGAAGAGGCTACAAACCGCTAGGAGATTACATCGATAGCGCACAGACATTAATTTGGTGAACTGCCATATATGAGACCCGCTGGGTTTATCCTGAGCGGAGCCGAAGGGTACGGTGGTGTGAGAGGCGCACTCCGTTCCTAGTTAGGGGCGGAGCCGTCTACTCGATTGTGTGTAGTGTTTTATTCAGTTCCAAATATTTTCGGTGTTAATTTTTCAATTTTAACTTCCGTTGAATCAATATTTTTTTTGTCTTTTGCTATATAAAATTTATGAGCTTCTTTTGATAATTCAGACATTTTAATATGATCTTTATTAAATTCATCAAATTCAGGAATATTGATGTTTTTTACTATATCCACTCCTTTTTGTATATCTATTGTATATGCCTCAATTATTTCCCCAATCACTCTAGAATTTAAAATACCACATAAATAATGAGCTTCTTTTTCTGTTTCGAATGAAACATATAAAACTTTGGAATCAGATAAAACAAGTTTATTTCCTAAATATTCATCGTCAACTGAAGATACCACAGTAGCAGTCATTTCCTTGCTTTGTTCTCTCCATAATACTTTATAAGGCATATATGTGTAGTCGCCAACATTATCAAGTCTATACCAAGGAAACTGGTCTTTGTCGAAAAATTTCCCACTTCTTATTCTTGTTTCAAGTAATAAATCTTTAAAGTAAAATAACCAATCGTAGGTTTTTTTATACTTTACTTTTAAAACTTTATCATCAATGCCTCTATATTTTGACTTTCCCGTAGAATTATGAGGAACTACTATATATAAATAAGAATTTAAACCCCATTTATCTATGTTTCTTCCTCCAGCCATTGGATATATCAAATCTTTCTCTACAACACCAGGAAAGACACCTAAATCTTTTGCTTTTTGTAATCTTGATCTTTCAATTAAGTTTTCAATATGAATATTTTCGCCAACTGTTTTTTTAATATCAACTAGGTAAATACCTTTTGCACCACAAGGCTCTATGCCTTTTCTTCCTTTATAAGGCGACTTGCCTAAATACTTACCAAGTTTTACGAATAATGAATTTTTAATAGTCAGCCAAGGACTTCTTAAGTTATCATTGATTGGTTGTGCAGAAAGTTTTTCAAATCCCATTTTCCTTTTTACTGTTGAATAGCTATCTTCAAATGCAACCTTATCAGATGAAATATTATAGCATTCAAAATAGTTCTCCATAGGATATGTCATTTTTTTATTTTTTTCAAAAACATATACAGATGTTCTATTCGAAGCTTCACCTTTAAAAGGATTTACTTTGAGCATATCATAGACTTCTATAATTGAGAAAGGAATATTTAATCCATCTCTAGATATATTAAACTTTCTAAAACCTTCACCACCTTTTAGAGATTTGACAAATGTTTGCGGTAAAACAAATGAAGTTAAGCCATTATCTTTCAAATAGTGGTCTATACAAACATAAGTTACTGCCATTGCAAAATCATCGTGACTTGTGATTTTATCATAGGCACTTTTTTCGAATATACCGTAACTTAACCATATATCTAAAGTAGCTTTTCTATATGTGTCTGACATTGCCTTCCAAGTAATCCAAGGTGGATTTCCTATTATTACGTCAAATTTACTTTGTGAAAAAAGTGGTGCAAATGAGTTTTTTAAAATAATTGGCCAGAAACCGTTTTTACCGCTTAAATGTAAATTATATAATTTGTCGTAAAATACTTTCGCATATTCTATCTGCTCTGAATTTAAGTTGATTTTATTTTCTGAAACTAATAATTTATGAAATTCATCAAATGATGTGTAGTCTTTTAAAATACAAGAAGAAGTGGTTTTTAAAAAGTAATCATTTTCTTCTCGAGTATTAAAAACTGGAATTTCAAATTCTCCAACAACTGTATTAATGTCTATTGAGTGTTTCTTTTCTTTTTGTTTGGCGTGAACAGTAGGCACGAGAATAGAATCACACATATATACTGGAATTGTAATTTCCTTTTCTAGTTGTGTTATATCACCCAAAGCTAGAATGTAATTTGCTTTTGCTGAAATAACAGCTATCGGATTTATATCAAAGCCTACAATGTTCTTTGTGATATTATCTATTAAATCTGTTTGATTAACTTGTCCTTTGTGTTTTTCAGAAAATTGTTTTACTAAATGCGTTAGAAAAGCTCCTGAACCACAAGTTGGATCTAAAATAGATGTATTGAGTTCGCAATCGTATTTAGATTTCTCAATTGTAAAATCAACTAGCCAATCTGGTGTATAGTATTCTCCAAGTAAGTGTCTTAAACCTCTTGGTATTAAATCTGAATATATTTTTTTTAATACATCTCCAACTACTTCTGGTTTAATTACGGAAGCAGTAGTTTCAAAAGTATCTAACTCTGTTATTATATCATTTATAAAATCCATTTCTAAATCTTCTGCTAATGCAAACCATTCGAAAAAATGAATTTCAAAAAAATTGTCTATATAATAATTGGTATAATGATTTCCTGAAAATAAAGAAGTTAATTCGTTTTTATACTTTGGTTGTTTTGCTTTGCCAGTTGGATTAGTTAATGATTCAAGTAAATTATGTACTAAAAGTTTAATAACGATACTATAATATGTTTGTAAAACAAATAAAGTATGTCTGATTTCCATATTCTTTGGTAAAGAATACATTTTGATTAAATCATCCTTGTATTTAGTGAAATCTGTTTCTTCCTTACCATAAATGTCACCAAAAATCCTATTCCATTCCTGAAATAAAGTATCAATTCTTGTATTAGAATCTTTGTTATTATTCAGTAATTCATATAAATAAAGAATACTATTTTTTGAGATATCTGAACTCGATGAGAATGATTGCAAAAGATTTTCTGATGATAATCTTTTTCTTTTCGTAGATCTTATAAAAAGAAGTAGTTTTTTTACTCCTAAATCGAAATCAGTAATTTTTTCAATTTCGTAAGTAAGCTCCCTTTTATTTTGGATATGTTTTGGGAATTTCTTTGTCTTCTTGTTTACAAGTAAATCAATTAATTCAGAACCTTTTTTATATCTAAAAAAAATAAACGTTTTACCGTCAAAAGCAACACCTACTTTTGAAAGCAGTATTTGTTCAAAATATTCGTCATCTCCTTTTCCTAACTCGTCTAAACTAAAATTTACCAAATAAGAGTATAAACCTCTATCTTTTTCGTCTCTTCCATAAATAGCTTCATCTTCACCAACTTGGGACTTGAATTTTTTTGGCTTTTTAAATTCAAAAATAACATCTGAATAGATGCTATCAGCTCTACCTCCTTGAAGTGAAGAAACTTCGCTTGTAAACGTTTTGTTTAATCCATAAAAATCAGAAATACTGTCTAGAAAAATATTTGTATTTATTCTTACATCTTCTTCGTTTTGTGAACTTAAACTATTGTCTTTAAACTTGGTAATTATTTTATCTATGTCAATTTTCATTTATGGTCAATCTTAATTTGAGACAAAGATAAATTTTTAAATTCTGCTGTCTAATTTTAGTTCTGTTTTTCACATTACACACAACGTTTGGTATAAGCGCAGTAGCGGGATTTACGCAGTTACTTTTCAATTTATAACTGACCTTCAATTTATAAAATTAACTTTGGTTAAACACTAAATCCGCTATTGCGTTTATACTCGTGTTGTGCATAGTGCTTTATCCTTTAAGTTTAGAAATTGCACTCAATATTTTTTCAAAAGCAGGAATTGATAAACCTTCTTCTTTTGTGTCTAAAAAATCGTTATTCCTATTGTTTCCAAAGTATTTTTCTACTAACTTTTCCTTTATAATCTGCTTTTTGTCATCTGAAAGACCTTCAATAAATGGATTAATTGAGGCTAACTCTAGTTCTGCATTTCGGTTTATAGTTTCTAATTTCCGATGCTTGGATGACTCACGTGCTGCATAGGTGGCTGGATAAGATAATGCAGCTGCCGCAATAAGTCTTATAAGTGATTTGGTCCAATTAAATCCTTCTGAACTTAAATCAATAATGGTCCATACCAATAGAATGGAGAAAATTGACATAAATACAATTGCCGTAACTCGCCAAAAGTTAGCACTCTTTTTGTGACTGTTTGCTATATTCTGATAATTGCCTGTAATTCCAACGTTTCCAATTAGATTAACTAATTTTTTTGCCTCTGAAAGTTTGGTTTCCAATTTTGAAATTAAAGTTGAAGTATCTGTATCGATACTGTTTTTTAATTCGTCAATTTCTTTTTTAAATTGTTCTTTGGATTTATCTATTTCGGCACGATATGTTTTTTTGTCGTTTTCAAAATTTTGATTGTGTTCTGATTTGATGTTATTAAAATCAGTTTGAAAAGTAGAATTCAGATTTTGGATCTCTGTTTCTTTACCTTCAATAAGTTTAATCAATCTTTGAATTTCAGTTTCTTTGGTTGTTAAATCTGTTTTGAAATTAGTGAGTTCAGCTTGAAGTTCGTCTTTTTCTTTTTCTAAAGATTTGTATTTACTTTTAGCTATTTTTTCAAATTCCGCAATTTTACGTGAAAAATTAAAATCAGCTTTCGCTACTGGGATTGGAAAATTTTTAATTCTATTTATTGCAGCAATAAAATTATTTGTCGCATTTGTAAGATGTCCAGCATTAGTGTTCCCTAAAAAGCTATTGATTTGAGAAATTCCTGCGTCTAATTCTGTACTTAAAGAGTCTAATTCGGTCTGTTGTATTAAATCAGGAATTGTTAATTTAACTCGTTGATTTATATATGAAAATACAGTTTGAAAATAAGATAGCTTTTCAAGGTCAATTTTTTCTTTTACTTCCTCATTCTCCAAAATTTCTTTTAATGAATTCAGTCTGTCAAAAATAGTATGATTATCGAAATTTTCTGATGTCATTTTATTGATTTTGGTTAGTTTTTTGCATTTTGCACAACTAGTGAATATACAACATAACTATTACAATAGCCCACACATATACACCTCAGTTTTCTAAGTTTTTTAAAACAACCCCCAGCAAGCCATAGCCTGCGCAGCGGTTTAAATTAAGAGGGGAGAATAAAGCCGAAGCTTCAATCAAATATATTAAAACTTTTTATTTCTTTAACAAATTTCATATAGAAAAATTAACATTTACACTATAATCAATCCGAAAGCCTAATAAAATGGATCCACTTCACCACCCTTTCCCCAAATGCTACCCCCCTCCTACTCATCTTCGCAAAAACCCTCGTTTTGGAGAGCACAGCTGAACAGGAACAAAACAACACCCGAAGAAAACCTCATTAAAACTGCGTTAATGTGTTGATTGGTGTTAATTCGTTTTAATTGGGTTTAATTTGTGTTAATCTGTTTTGATTTGTGCTATCTATTTGGATAACAACGTATTACATAATACTTTAGCCTTGACGTTTTTAACTGAATATTAATTTAAATCTTTAAAACTATGGGAAGCTATAGAAAAGGTATCCTAGGTCCCTTTAGAGGGAAGGTTGGTAATGTAATCGGGTATTCCTGGAGAGGGAAAGACCTAATGCGAGGCCTACCAAAAGAGAGCTCAGTTGCTGCAACGGAAGCGCAACTGGAACAACGTGCAAAATTTAGCACGGTTATTAAATTTTTAAGACCTATTAAAAACATAGTAGGTACTTATTTTGGGAAGGAACAAGGCACAAAGTCGCCGTTTAACTTGGCAACGGGTTATCACCTTAAGGAGGCACTATTACCAGGTACAGATGACACTTGGTTAATAGACTACCCCAAAGTGTTGATAAGCCGTGGCGTGCTGCGCGGGGTTGACAACCCGGCTGTAGCCGCTGGCGGGGCAGGCGAAATTAACCTAAGCTGGACCGACAACAGCGGACAAGGCTCTGCAGACGCTACCGATAAAATGATAGCGGTAGTGTTTTGTACCGAAATGGCGGAGTTTGTGGAGTTTAATCCGCAAGGTACCCGTGCCGATGGCGCGGCTGTACTTAAAGTTCCGCTTTATTTAAGTGGCACTCTTGCAGAAGTCTGGATGACTTTTGTAACGGAAAATGGGAAGCAGGTTGCCATTAGCAGCTATGCCGGTTCAGTTACCGTGCCTTAAAGTTCGCTTTAAGCAATAAGCGACTTTCTTTAAGCTATAGGTATATAGTTTAAAGCGATGCCAAAAAACCGATTGTAGTGTTTCACACGCTATGGTTGGTTTTTTTTATGGAAGTTACTTTACAGTTTTATTCCGCACCATCAAGTTCTGGAAGCCTGCCCGCAGTACGGTATAGCATTTCTACAATTACTTCTTTGATGTAGAAATTGATACTTCCCATTTTTTTAAATGGAATTATACCCTTCTGGCGCCATCGATAGAGGCAAGATCTGCTGATCCCAAATAACTTCATAACATCTTCATCTCTTAATAAATGAATGTCCGCTAGGTCTTTTGACCTATTTTTCTTAGGTTTTTTAGACATTTTGGATAATTTAAAGGTTAAAGGTTACTGGGGAGATAATTTAGACTACTAATATAAAAAAACATTGAAAAAAATGAAACTTTTTTTTTGGGGGTAGTTGAAGTGGCGGGGTTTGGAGGGTTTCTTTTTAGTGAGGTGGATTATTGGCTGGACACGAGCGGAACGACCGCGTCAACGGGTGTAGTACAGACGATATAGCCTATGCCTCTTTTACAGAGCATTATTAGTTTTAATTTCTAAACGTTTACACTACGCCATCAACCTTTCTAACCGCTCCTTCCACCGTTCCCATCTAGGCATCTTCTCTGCCAGCAATTTGTAAAACTCCTTGTTATGGGCGGGAATAAGTAAATGACACAACTCATGGGTTATTACGTATTCAATACATTTGGTATTGGCTTTAATCAACTCTGGATTTAAGATAATCTTCCCTTCTGGGGTACAGCTCCCCCATCGTTTCTTCATTCGTTTTATTTCAAAAGAACTAGCTTCGATCTTTTCCTGTTTAAATTTTTGAACAGTCAACTCCATAAGCTGTTCAAATTTCCGTTTGGCGAGCCTGTAATACCAAGAAGCCAACATCTTTTTAACCTTGTCTTGACTAGGCGAAATAAGTGTAACCACTATTTTACCCCCCGTAAGCTTGACGGTGTTTTTAACACCTTGTTCAACCTTTAGCAAATAGCGTTTTCCAAGATAATAATGTGTTTCTCCAGATACATATTCCCGTATAGGAGTAGCGGGAAGGAAAGTCTCAAAATATGCCTGCTGTTTAACAATCCATTTACCACGGTGCACTACCCTACCCTTCAGCTCCTTTAAAGTGGAGTCTTTGGGGGCTATTAATTGAACACTGCTATCTGGATGGACTTCAATAGCCAAGGTTTTTCGAGTGGTCCTGGTTATTTTAAAGTTAATGGTCTTAGACCCGTATTCCACACTCTCCATTAAAAATTATTTTTAGCAACTTTTAAACATTTGGCGAGGATGCTATCTATTTCATCAAAATTAATGGAAACCCCTAAGTCTTTACGATGCTCCATTAAATAATCTTCTATTGCATTTTCCATTTTGTTCTGGATGTCTAAATTCTTTTTCCAATCCCGTATCGTCAATTTTTCAATAATCTTGGTGATATCGATTCCTGCAATTGCCAGTTTTTCCTGAATCCCATCAGTAACCTCCTTACCGTGTCTTTCATTTATTACTTGTGCAATAGCCCCAAAAATTGCTCTTGCTTCTGGGCGGTCTTTTACTAAGACCGGAATACCTTCTTGATAGCCTTTATCAAAATCATTGCGAATTTTATTGATACTTTCTAAGTAATCTTTTTCACTTAATCGGCCTTCATGGAAATCATTTATAGTCTGTTCAATAAGGTCTGAGAATTTTTTATAATACGCCTCGTCCTTTTCCATGTTTTCGGTAATCACCTTTTTCATGCGGTGGGCAATAAAATCTGCTTTTGATGCCGGGGTTTTACCATAGGTTTCCAAAGCTTCTTCAACCATATTCTTATCGAATATATTAACGTCTTTGGTAATTTCCATTATCTCATAGGCGTTTACGTAGTTGTCTAATAATTTCTTTACTCTAGGTTCGTACTCTCTATAAGAAACGGCTTCGGCATAGCGATACATTACTGAAACCCGCAAACTTTGCAGTTTTTTAAGCTCGGCTTTATAAAAGGCTATTTGTTGGGTAGTGAATTCTTCATAAAATGTATCTGAAGCCATAGCTACTTGTAGCGTTCTTGCAAATTGCGACAGGGCTTCATAAAATTGATCACGCACGTCTTTTTGTGCAATGCAACGTTCAAGTGCCTCTATATCTTCTTTATTTTTAACCTCTTTAAAAATATCCCAAACCTCAGCGTGGTGGATGGGTACTTTGCGCACCTCTTCGCTCATATCTTCCACGGCATTCAACAAATCATCTTCCTCAAAATCTTCCAAGGCGCTGTATTCGGTCAAGGCTTCGTCCAGTTTTCCCAATACGCCCACATAATCAATAATATAACCGTATTCCTTTCCTTTAAACAAACGGTTCACCCTCGCTATGGCCTGTAACAGATTATGGCCTTTTAGAGGTTTTGCCAAATAGAGCAAGGTGTTAACCGGTGCATCAAAACCAGTTAATAGTTTGCTTACCACAATAATCATTTCCACTTCGGTATCTTCGGGGTCGATAAACTTGTTCACTACATAATTTTCGTATGTATCTTGATCGCGGAACTGTTTCATCAGTCCCTCCCAATAATTTCTGGAATCTGAACTCGACTCCTGCCATACATCTTCGTTGTCCTTGCGGCTGTCCGGTGGGGTAAAAACCACACGAGTATTTATTTTTAACGCGGGATCTGTTTGGGTTTCAAAATACTTTTGGTATTTAATGGCTACATCAATCTTTGGCACTGCCAACTGTGCTTTTGCCATTGTGCCCTGCCAGTTTGCTGTGTAGTGTTTTGATATATCGTACCCTATTTCCTCTACTACGCTATCTGATTCATAGATTTTTGAGATGGAGGAGAACTTCCTTTTTAAATCTTTTTGCGCTTCTTCGCCCAATGGCTTTGCCAAACGCTCAAAACCTTTGTCTATTTGTTCTTTATTTATTTTCAATTTGGCGGAACGGCCTTCATATAACAATGGTAAAACCGCACCATCTTTTACAGCTTGGTCTATGGTGTATTTATGGATAAAGCCGCCAAACTTACGCGCGGTGCTTTTCTCGGTTTTCATCAACGGTGTACCCGTAAACCCAATGTAGGAGGCGTTGGGCAAAATCTTTTTCATACTGGCGTGGGCAGTTCCGTAATTGCTACGGTGACTTTCGTCCACCAGCACAAAGATGTTTTGGGAGTCTTTTAATTTTACCCTGTTTGAAGCAACCTGAAACTTATCTATAATAGTTGTTATTACTTCATTACCCCTGTCTTTTAAAAGTTCGGTTAAGTGGTTGCCGCTTTGGGCTTTTTGTACTTTTTTGCCGCAATTTTGAAAGGTTTTGTATATCTGCTTGTCCAAGCTTATTCTATCCGTAACTATTACTACACGCGGATTTGGTATTTCAGAGTCCAGTGCCAAGGCTTTTGAGAGCATTACCATAGTTAGGGACTTGCCGCTACCTGTGGTATGCCAGATTACTCCCCCTTTTCGGTTGTGGTTGCTGTCCTTTTGTTTTACCCGCTCCATAGTGTCCTGCACGGCAAAATACTGTTGGTACCTGCCTATTTTTTTTATGGGGCCATCAAAGACTATGTATTTATAGGCGAGTTCCATCACTCTTTTAGGGCTGCAAAGCGAAACCAAACTTTTATCTTGTTGGGTGGGTAATCTGTCTTCGGCAGGAAGGTTCTCTAATGCTGTTTTAAGTAGTTTTTTTACTTTTTTCTCATTGTCCTCTTTCCACACGCTCCAAAACTTGGCAGGGGTGCCCGTGGTGGCGTATTTTACTTCGTTTGGCTGAACTGCCATCAACAGTTGCGAAAAGTAAAACAAACGTGGAATACCGCCCTCCTTGCGTTGGTTGCGCAGCATTTGGGAGATAGCTTCGTCTATGGATTCGTTTTTGTCCCTGCGTTTGTTTTCAATGATTACAAAGGGAATGCCGTTTACAAACAGCACCAAGTCTGGGCGGCGTTTGCCTTTTATGCCCTCCACCTCAAACTCCTCGGTAACGTGGAAACTGTTGTTTTCTATATTTTCCCAATCAATGTATTTAAGTGTAAAACCTTTGCTGTCGCCTTGTATGGTTTCGGTAAAGCTTTTGCCTAAGGTGAGCAGGTCGTACACTTTTTCGTTGGTGCGGGAAAGGCCTTCGTCTGGCACCGACTTTAGGGCATTGATGGCCGCTTGTATGTTGCCCGTGGAAAATTTATAGTTGTCGCCTTTATATTCAAAACTGTTTATTTTGCTCAGTTGGTCTGCCAATATGTTTTCCAGCAACACCCCTGTAAACAGCCCATCCCGTTCCGCAATGGTTTGGTCTGGAGCAATATAATGCCAGCCCATTTTTTGGAGGAGGTTTAGGGCTGGGGTTTGGGAGTCTTGGGATTCGGTGTAGTTTGATACGGCCATGTGTTCTGTGTTATTTTTCGTTTTGGGATATTTAATATGTTTTTGAGGAAACTCTTATCCGCTCTGATTTCTTAAACTGGCACCGCACTTTTATTTATGTTTATTCTTTCGTTCCATTGGTTATAACCACGGTTAGCCGCTCGCTCTTAGTTTCTGTTTTTTATTGCATTCGAAATCTGTAAATCATCGTCTATTTTCAGCAAAGTCAAAACAACCAACTTTAAGTACGTGAAATACGCATACTCATGTTTCTGAATTTCCTCTGGGTCCGCTTGTGTTCCGTGTAAGTAACTGTTTCTTAAATCCAGTCCATTGGTAAACTCACTTTTGTTTAAAAAATAGTTGAAATAGGATTGTTCAGTTTTTGAAAATAATGAACTCTCAAAGAAAACTATATTTTCATTTGCCATTTGAAAAGCTTCTTTTTGAAACTCTAAAGGATAGCGATAGAAAGATGCAAATTCGTTGTCGTAAAGGTCTTTTAATATAAATAGTCGTGCTGGGTTTATAATTTGAATAAAGCCCTCATCATCAGTTTTAATAAATCCCCTATCAAATAAATAATTCAATTGTGATTTTTGGTGTTGCTCATAATTGTTGAAATCTACTTGTTCGTTTACAAGCAAGTCAAAAAAAGTATGGTATTTTTCTTCTTTAAATGGTTCAACAAAAGCGAGAAGCGTTTGGTCTGAAAAAAATAAATTCGAACAACCAACCATTTCTTGATTGTCATTATTAAAATAGATGTATTTATTTCGATTAAGGCTTGGAATACTTTTAATTGTGGTTGGTGATGATGATATCTGCAAAAGTTCAAAGTCTATTTCTCCATCTTCAACATAAAGTTTGAATTGTTTTAAAATTGATTCAAATTCAGGTGCCAACAATTTTACCTTTTCAAAGTTTGAATTATTTGCAGTAGAAATTAAAAAACGAGCGTTGTCTGCAAAACTGTATCTTTCTTGAAAAGCCTTAGTAAAAGCAAAATGTAAAATATTTTCTATGGAGGTGTTTAATTCATTAACAATTTTATTGTAACCATAAATCTGACCACGAGATGTCATTTCAGATAAGGAAAACCCGGAACCAACTTTATATTCATTTTGGGAATTAACACCCATAATTTTTTCAAATAAACCCAATTGGCTTTTCTTGCTCACAAGATTTATTCTATTTTGATTGTCAATAAATTCAAACAAAAATTTGAAATTTTGAAATAGCAGGTATGGGTGATTATTGTTTTTGATGAAGTCCAAACTATATGTATAGTTAACTACAAGATCATCGTCAATGCGACCATCTTTTATTTTACTTGCGTTTTCTGGAAAGCTAATAGAAACACCATAAGACATCCCTCCTTGGTCAGCAAAGAACTTTTCTGTTTCCTTTTTATGCAACCGTTTTGCTTTTAACCTTGTTTTTTCTGAAATTTTGAAATCGTTTCTGTTCCTTACATTTTCAATTAAGCCTATGTAATTTAAGTTAGTTTCTGCTGAATCTAAATATTTTGAAATTATATTTTCTTTGTCCGCAATATTCAGGCTTTTAGGAATAAACTTTTGATTTTTATTAAATTCATCTTCTGCTTCATAAACTGAAAGCAAAATCTCGGCAGATGTAGGATAGTTTAATAAAAAAAGTTTGAGTTCTTTATCATAATAATTAACTATTCCTTTGTGAGTTAAAATTTCGTGTATCAAGTGTGGTTCATCCTCTAAAATTTTGCTAAAATTTGGTTTTGAAATTCTTTTAAAAAGGGAATGAGAACTTACTATTTCCCAAAATGAATGAATATAACCGTGTAATGTTTGTCTATAAGTTTCAATGACATTTTCGTCGTTTATGGTTGAAAAGAACTTTCCAACTATTTTGCCATATTCTATCGCTTTTTCTTTGAAATCATCAGTTTCTTTTTGCGTCCAACTTCTTAAATACAACTCATTGTCAAAGTATTTTTTTAGGTTGTGAAGCTCTAAAACATCATTGATGTCAGTATAGTTAGATTTAATTTCAGTTTTTAAAATATGTTCTCCTTTTGACAGTTGATGTCCCCCTGCCATATCTTCTTTAGAATAAAAATGAACTCTATTTAAATCGTGTTTATGCATATTGCTATGTAGTTTTTTAGGATTATACTAAAAGTATTTCTACTAACACATCTATCGGACAAATAGGAGCTAATAAC
This sequence comes from Aequorivita vitellina, assembly GCF_022008365.1. Lineage (GTDB taxonomy): Bacteria > Bacteroidota > Bacteroidia > Flavobacteriales > Flavobacteriaceae > Aequorivita > Aequorivita vitellina. The sequence continues at coordinate 23,954 of NZ_JAIRBA010000032.1, read as the reverse complement.
CATAACATGTCCAATAGAATGTCCAATAGGATGGGCTGTTTGTTTATCTCAAGGATTTTATAAGTTCTCCATATTCTTTTTTTACTGTTAAAAGCATTGTTTTTAGGGTGATTATTGCTAAATTTGTCATAGTAAAAAGGATTGGGCTTTTCCCGGTCGACAAGAAACCTAAGTGATATGCTTAGGTTTTTTGTTTTTTATGGAAATACCTTTATCATAAATTATTTTTTATATTTTAACCCGCACCGCCCCAGTCAACAACCGCTGCATCAACCCCCGCTTCTGCCCTTGCAGCTGTGCAAGTTCACTTTGCAATAAGCCTATCTCTTTATCCGCAGCGCTTAAAACGGAAGCTATTTTTTGTTGTTCTATCAATGAAGGATATGTCATTTTGAAAGTCGCAATTTGTTTTTGCGAAATCATCGGAACTCCTGTGCTTCCAGTTTCGGACATAATTAGATTTTGGCTAAAATCTGAACATAAAAAATAATAAATATACTTTACGGATATATTATCATTTTTAGGTCTTAAGATTGCCATGCTTGGATTAATAGTAGCTTTGCCTATTTCCTCCTCAATCAGTGCTATTTTACCAAGTGAACCTCTTTGTACAATAAGCAAGTCATTAATTTTTATCATTATTTCAGGTGATTCTTCATATTTTTCAATTGATAGATATGTTGGATCACTTAAATTTAATAACTGATTATTTACATGTTTGGCACCAATTACAATTGGCCCTTCTTCTCGCAAGTCTTCTTTTTTGTATCCTTTCCATCCAACTCTTCCCTGAATTGTAAATATGTCGCCTAATTTCGACGTTTTAAAATCCCCCTCAAACCCTTCAAACCGTTTCTTCCCCGTCAACAACAATTGCATCAAACCTTTTTTAAACTTTTGCTTTGCGACAATAAGTTGTTGTTGTTTTGCAATTGCGTTATCCCAGGTGGAAAGGATGGTGGCTATTTTTTGTTGTTCGGGGAGGGGTGGCAAGACTATTCTAAATTTCTGGATATTCCCTTTTGAGATACCGTAAACTTTACTTCCTGTTGCAATTGTTTTGAGCGCTTTCTTAACTAAGAGGTTTCTAAAAATATAGACCCTAAAATCTTCGGCAGTCTTATTGGTTTTATCCCTAAAAGCAAAAGTGTGTAAACCGCTTGTTACCTTTTTGCCGTTTATATTTTTGAGCTCAATAGCTTCACCCACACCTTCATAATCCTCCGAAGCATCTGCAATAACCAAATCGCCGTCTTTTAAGAAATCTGTATTTACTGATAAAACAATATCCTTGTTTATCTTCGGAACTCGGTTTTCATTATCAAAATCTAAAATGGGTTGTTTATAGGTTGCATGAATGTCGCCGTAGTGGATATTAAAAACACCTTCTTCATCTTCATAATTTAATTGATTTCTTGATAGCGAATTCGTACTTAAAAAATCAAACACTTCATCGATTCGTGGGGTTTCCCACTTCTCAGGTATCCAGCCAAGTTTGGTGTTTTTATAGCCCGAGCGCTCCTCCATTTTAATAGGGTCGCAAGTTTGAGTACTGGCAAGGCTGCTGTTTATCTCAACGTTCTGTCTATCGGTCATTATTAAGATTTTCGAGATTATATTCTATTTTATCCAGTACATATTTAAAATAGTTTTTTGCAATTTGCTTTATATCGGTTTTGGAAAGCGCCTGATGATAAAGCTTGCCAATCAAATTTTTATCATTGCTTCCTTCATAAGTAATAATATATTTACTATCCTCAAATTTTAAAACCAATTCCCAATAAACATCAAATGCTTTTAATCCCGCTTTTTTATATTGAAGGTGACTCATAGTTAGCCGAAATTCCTTTCGGTTTTTTGAAGTTGGTTCTGCAAAAACATTCATAATAGTATTGCCAATAGCAATCGGGGGTTTTTGTTTAACACCTGTTTGGTCTACGCGCGTTTCTATATAATTATCCGCAAAAAGTGGCTCCAATTTTATAAACTGGTCATAAATAGCGTGTGCCAAAGCATTAATTACTGAAGAAACAAAACTATTTATGTTTATATCTTTTTTGTGCAAACGCACAATATTTTCCGCATCGGTTTCGGAGATTCTTTTTAGCATTTCTAAACGTTTATCAAGATCATCTTCTTCCTCGATGTCCTCTCCTTTTGCAGCCTTAAGCAAAAGCATTAAAGACCTATGTTCCAAACCTACCATATGGAAATACATCAATTCTTTATCACCTCCATAGGCTTGTATGTCTGCCAAATATTGATAGTAAGCCTGTTTGCTATTATCGGTTATTATTATTGGCGGATACCCACAAGCAATTAAAATAAGATTCATTAAGATACGGGCTGTACGACCATTACCGTCAAAAAACGGGTGTATGGTTACAAAGCCTAAGTGAAAATCGGCCGCAATAATAAGTGGGTGCTGTGCTTCCTTTTTCCCTGCAAAATAAGCATCCAACTGTGCATTGGTTTTATTTAAAAGCTCGTGCATTTCATCTGCCACATCTGCTGGGGCGGTGAAGCTTATTTTTTCGCCTTTATAATTGATGATTTCATTGGGTGCAGTTTTCCATTTGCCTATTTGTTTGTTTTTGCCGGCATCGTCGGTTTCCTTAAGTATGGCCTTATGGATTTCCTTGATTCTTTTTTCGGAAATACGCACTTCGCCTTTGCCCATTCTTAATATCTCGCGCACCACTTCATCGTGGCCGTTCATTTCCATAACGTCTTTAATAGGTTTTCCGTCAACGGTTATGTTACCCACCATCACGCTACGGGTTTCTTCGCGTGTAAGAGTGCCACCTTCCATACGGTTGCTATAGTAGTTCCAGTCTAGCCGGAACTTATAGTTTATCTTTTGAAGCACCTCTTTTGGGAGTTTGCCCAGGTCGCCTATTTCGGACTTTAGTTCCGTGAGTCTTTCTAAAATTTGTTTTAGTTCCATCTTTCAATGTTCTATTAAATTATTTATACAAAATTTTTCTTTAGATAGTGTATTATCATTTTTTCTTCACACAAAGTAATCTCATTTTATATTCACAAAAAACTCCGAACTTCTAGCTACACAAAAACCATCTTTCACAATAAAACATTCAATCCAATGTAAACCTTCGTACATAGTATCTTCCCAATGCCTTAGTCCCCCTACCCCAAAGTTTACTGATGGAAAAATGTTACCTCTTAATTGTCCCCGAACCTTAGCTTCTTCCCCATTGTTCACTACTTGCCAATAAACATTAAATGGTTTTTTAACATCAGTTATAGCATTAAAGAAGATTTTGCACCCTTTTGGGACAACAGTATTTCCCGTAACTGTAATTCTTGCTCCGTTTAATGGGTTTTTGTAATAAGCATGAATTTGGCAATTATATTGTTTATATATTGGCCAAAGAGGTTTCTGTCTATGCGTTACCGACAATAATGATGAATTATAATTTACAGGTTTATAATTTTCTGAAATAATCATTTCAAACCCTAATTCCTTAACAGCTTCATTTACCGCGCGGGTTCCTAAAACTTCTTTTAAGTAATTATAGGCCCTTGTTAAATCCATATCCTTAATACTTCCAAAATCGGTCTTTGCTTTTTCCAGCCAATCATAAAATTTTGTTTGCTTTTCAGGTTCAAGTGGCCATCTGTCAGCAAAATTCTCCTCTTCATAATTAACAGGATTTCCAATCCATTTTATTTCTTTTTGATGTTCTTGGCTGTAAACATCTTCTATAAAATTTTCCATTTTGTCAAGGACATTTAAAAGTCCTTGCAAAATATCAGTTTCCTTTTCATAGGCCTTCGCTGCCAATGTTGTAATTATTATGGATATAGGTTTTTCACAATCGTCTTCCCCAAACATAATGTCTCTATGTCTTTTTAAGATTTGGACAATTCGAATTAAAGGTTCCTTATCTTTTGAATATTCAGGTAATGGCTCAACATTTTCACTTAAAACAACATTCTTTAAAAAAGCGAGACTTGCCCTATTCTTCAACCATTTTGCATAGCCAAAAGGGTTTGATTTAGGCCAATTTTGCGTATTCGGATCCCATTTATAATTAATCCGATTTCTATCCGTCATTCTTATTGCAAGTTCATCCACTTGTGCTACTGCCAGCCCTGTATAGCTTTTTTCAAACAAAGTATAATGCTCCTGCCCTACAAGGGCGGGAAGTATGTCTAAATGAAATGCGCCACTGTAAACAATTGTCCAACAACGATTACCTTCTTCATCAAGCATTGGTTCATAAACTTTGCTTTCCTTTATTCGGTCACCGACAGCTTGTTTAAGATGTACTTGTGCCCAACTATCCATTTTACCCTTCAATCGGCAAACTAAATCTACATCGAGTTCATCTGTTTCAAAAATAGGGCGAATCATTGTCCCATAAAGAAAAGAACCTTGCGGTTTAATATCGGGTTTAAATTTACTTAAGGGTGAATCATCTGCCGCTAAATGATTCGATACTGCCGTATATCGGTCAACAACTTCTTTATATTGAGCTTCCGTAATATCAAGAACGGTGGCTATTTGTTCTAAAAAAAGTTGTAAATGTTTGGTGGTTGTAATCATATTTAAAAATTATTAAATTGTCAGGGCTTTATAGAATCCATTCCTGTTATTATTCTGGTCATAAATTATAAGTGGTAAATCTACTTTGGGCATCCATACTCTTCCAGCTTCTATTGCACAGGAATTAGGCATCACAGGAAATAAGTGGATTTCTGAATCTTGGCCATAAATCTTTCTTATATTACTGAACGCATTCCTTACTTGGTTTTTAAATTTCTCCAAGGTTTCTTTATTTTTTAAGATATTTCGGTTTGGTTCGGGAACTGTGATTTCCCATATAGAAACATCCGCCCCAAGTACTTTATGTATCCTCTCATAATTAACCTTATCACTCAAACTAATTATTAATGCCACTTTGGTTTTTATAGCTTGCGGCTCCAATAATTTTACGTCAATATTATACATATCATTTTGCCATTTCCATGTTTGCTTAGGCTCTCTATGTGATTGATATATTTCAGCAACAGCAAGTTCTGATAAAAGCGTGCCTAACTTAATAAGAAGTGGTTGAGGAGCGATTCCGAAAACTGAGAAGTGATTTACTCCTTTATCCAAAAGTGGGCGTACTTTTTGATTAAAGGCTTCTTCAAGTTGTTGATTTTGAAATATCCAGAAATCATCCATATCATCCGAAATTGTATTAAATCCCATACCAATTTCAATGGGGTTGTCTGATACTGGAAAATATTCTGGTATTATTGCTGCTGAAGCTTCTTTAAATGTAATTGTGGGCAGAAAAGCTCCAATTTTACAGGTATAGAACAATAAATGACTTTTCTTTTCTTCTTGAAGACCTGTTAATAACTCAATACGTAGCTCATGGTCTTTTTTCATCTTTATGAGTATTTGCTTCGGATGCCCATTTAATTGTGCTTTATCAATTCTATTATGACATTCATCACAGAGTAAAAGGAGATTATCAAAACTTAATTCTAACTTTTCAGAAAGCACCTTTTCTCCACGAGGACCGTCATCCTTAGCAGCAATTATATGGGAAATATACGCTTTGTTCATATCGCGCTGCATAAGTTCATCCTTCCATAGAGGTTTATTACAATCTGTATATTGGCAGCGTCCTCCAGATTTTACCCATAATTTCCTCGCAATACCTCTGGGAACAGCTTTTCTAACTCTTTCAATGTTTTTTTTCGCTACACTCATAGCCCCAACTCTTTTAAATATCCTTCCATTTCTGCTTTTACAGCAACCAACTCCTGCTCCAACTGCTCAATTTCCTTTTTGGCGGCCTCCATATCAACAGGCTCCTCTTCTTCAAAGGTGTCCACATAGCGCGGAATGTTGAGGTTATAGTCGTTCTCTTTTATCTCATCCAGTGCCGCTATATGGCTATACTTAGGTATTTCTTTAAAACCTTGGTAGGCTGTTACTATTTTTTCTATGTCTTTTTTGCGCAGTCGGTTTTGTTTTTTGCCATCGTCAAATTCCTTACTGGCGTCAATAAACAAGGTATCGGTATTGGTTTTTGTTTTGTTGAAAATTAGGATGGCCGCAGGAATGCCCGTGCCAAAGAAAAGGTTGGGCGGTAAACCCACAACGGCTTCCAATAGATTTTCCTCAATAAGTGCCTGCCGTATTCTACCCTCACTACCTCCCCTAAACAATACGCCGTGGGGCACAATTACGCCCACGCGACCATCGGGCAAAGTGGTTTCAATCATATGCAGTATAAAGGCATAATCACCTTTAGATTTTGGAGGTATGCCTCGCAAATACCTTCTATGCCTATCAGCTTCCGCATTTTCATGCCCCCACTTATCCAATGAGAAAGGCGGATTTGCGACAACTACATCAAACTTCATTAAGCCATTGCCTTCCAATAATTGAGGGTTGTTTAAAGTGTCGCACCACTCTATACGTGCGGCATCCATTCCGTGGATAAAACAGTTCATCTTGCTCAAGGCCCAAGTGTCGCCATTGCTCTCTTGTCCATAAATTGCAAAGTCTTTCGATGGGTTGCCGTCTTTATCTTTTACTTCTTCTGCAACCTGTACCAAAAGTGAGGCTGATCCCGCGGTTGGGTCGAAGATACGAGCCCCTGCTTTGGGTGCAACCAACTTGGCTAAGAGTTGTGAAACTTCTTTTGGTGTAAAAAACTCACCGCCTTTTTTGCCAGCTCCTGATGCGAACTTTTCTAATAGATACATATAGGCTTCTCCCAAAACGTCTTGTTTGCCATCCCATAAGGAAGGACGAAAATCGAGCTCTGGCTTTGCAAAATCGTTAATTAGGTTAAGCAATCGGCGGTTTCGGTCTTTGGTCTGCCCCAATTTCTCAGAATTGAAACTGATGTTTCTAAAAACGCCGTCCAATTTTTCAATGTTCTTTTCCTCAATCTTGGAGAGTATCTTGTCTATTTTTTCACCAATATCAGAGTCATTTCTATGGTCGTATATATAATCATAGGTACAGTTATCAGGCAGCACAAAACGCTCGCGGTTTAGTTTGCGTTTTATTAATTCTTCATCATCTCCGTACTGTTTTTTGTATTCGTTATAATGATCTTTCCATACATCGCTCAAGTATTTAACGAACATAAAAACCAAGATATAGTTTTTGTATTCCGATGAATCAAAGGCACCTCGGAAGGTATCACACGCATTCCAAAGCATCTTATTTATCTGATCTTGACTGGGTCTTTCTTGCATTATTATATTTTTTAATTTATTGATTCTAAAAGCTGCGCTTCTAATAGTTGATTTCTTTTTTCTTTAAGTGACTTGTAAATATATTGTTCTTTTTGAGCAAGCATTGCCACTTTTGCGATCTTTATCTGGATTTCTAAAGGCGGTAACTGCAATGGAATATTTTCAACCACTTCTTTGTTGATACTTAAAGAATAGGTTCCTACAGCATATTCTTGAAAATACTGTTGAACCTTGCTTTTATTAATATACCAAGCCACAAAATTTGGCTCTGCCTTTAAGGCATCTACTTTAATTACATAAAACACCGAACTTGCAACTGACGGCAATACATCATCAAGTTCAAAAACAGTTGCAAAATTGTTAGCACCCTTTGAAATAAAAAGGATATCACCTTTTTCCAGATAGTATTTTTCCTTAACTTCAGCTGCGTCTATGAAAGTACAATCATTACCTATGGAAGTATATTCATTTTCCATATCTTTTAACTGCACAACACGCAAGTTACCTTTAGGAGAACCATTTATTTTTCCCCTAAAAGAATAACCGGAAGCAATGCCACCAGGCTTTATTATTGATTTTAATACAGTTTTCTTACTAGTCATACTATTACACACATAATTACTACGATGCAAATATAGTAGTATTTTGGGAGTAATTGCCATTAATTACAACATAATCGTTATACTGTATGTTTAACACGCTGTAATACCCAATATCTTAAAACATAATGGATTAATTTAATGCATTTGAAGATCAAAGTTTTACTGGATTTTGCATTTGTGGCAAATTAATCAGGGGTGGAATCTCTACCCATTTATTCCAACAAACATTTAAAAAGAGCATAAATGTCAGGTTGCAATTCCAGCTAAGCTGTGCTGCTATTGTTTTATAAATTTCTGGGAGCTCGTAGCATTTTCACTTTCTACATTAAGAAGGTAAACACCACTAGGTAAATGGCCTACATAAATAGGGTTTGATGTAAGCGAAATAGCTTTTACTAACTTTCCTGTAAGATCAGTTATGCTTATTGCTGCTTTTTGATCATTGTTTGGAAAAAGGAGATACAGGTTTTCGGTAACTGGATTGGGATAAAGCATGAAGTTTTTAATTTTTTCGGCGTCTTCAATGCCAGCGGTGTCTGAATTCAGTTTGGCAAGAAACAGATCGCAAGTATAGCCACCACTAAAGGAATTTGTTAAGGTAATAGCGTCAAAATTGATGGCAGGACTGAAAAAGGCGCCCGTCATAAATAGTTCCCCAGATGTATTAAGCGTTAAGGAAAGACCATAATCATCTCCTGTGCCCAGTATTTGTTTTGCCCAAACAAAGTTTCCTGTATTGTTTAGCTTTGAAACAAAGATTTCATCATTTCCCGGGGCATTTAAAAAATAGGTTGCTGAAGGGTCGGGATTAAAATCACAATTGCCTCTAAAATAGCCCGTGGTATATATATTTCCGAGAAGGTCCAGCGCTATGGAAAAGCCGTATTGGTAACTTGGGCCTCCCATTGCTTTTGCCCAAACAAAATTTCCTGAACTGTTTAATTTAGCTATAAAAATATCAAAGTCTCCTGCCGAATGCAGGTTGAAGATAGCAGCACCTGGGTCAAAATCAACGGTTTGTTGAAATGCGCCCGTTAAATAAATATCGCCAGTTCCCGTGGGGTCCAGCGCTATGGCCATGCCTTTGTTAAAACCTGGTCCGCCCAATTGCTTTGCCCATATAAAATCTCCCGAACTGTTTAATTTAGCTATAAAAACATCGTAATTGGCTACAGACGTTAAGTTGAAATTGGTTGTTGTGTCTGGATCAAAATCCACGGTACCGTCAAACCAGCCAACGGTGTAAATAGCGCCATTTTCATCTGGGTCTATAATTATTTGGCGGGTACTTTTTAGTCCTGTCCCCCCTATTTGCTTTGCCCAAACAAAGGCTCCATTAGTATCCAGTTTAAACACGAAGATATCTGTTTTATCACCAACAGAGCTTAGGTTAAAGACACCAACGTTGGGATTAAAGTCCACAGTGCCAATAAAATTCCCAGTAATGTAAACAGCTTCATTTGCAGATTGGTCTAGGGCTATTGACAGGCCGCTACAATAGCCTTGGCCGCCAATTTGTTTTGCCCAAACAAAATTCCCCAAAGCATCTAATTTGCACACAAATGCATTGTTGTTTTCTCCGATAGCAGTGAGATTGTAAACGCCACTTCCAGGATCAAAATCAGTTGTGCCTTTAAAACTACCTGAAATGTAAACACTTCCGGTTTCGCCAAGCACTAGGGTGTTTCCTTGTGTGGAATACGTACCGGTAAGCGCTTTTGCCCAAACAAGATTTCCCAAAGGGTCTATTTTGGAAACGAAGGCGCCAGTGCGACCCGTTGTTAGATTAAATACACCCGGACCTGGATCAAAATCTACCGTACCCTGAAAATAACCCGTAGTAAAAACATTTCCGGAGCCATCTACCGCAACATCATAACAATAATCGTAATTTATTGCACCCATAGATTTTGCCCATTCAAAAGTGGGGGTTTGCGCTAGCGCTCCGTAAAACGATGACACTAATACTGCGACTATATAAAGTGCATTTTTTATCATAAATAAATTTATAACTTTCAAAATGGGTGTAATAAAAATAATGTTTCCTATGGTATAAGTAGCCTTAGATGTATAGCTAATTTACCATGTTAGCTATAAACTTACGGCAATACTTTGGTTTACTATTAGTTACAATGGGCAAAGTGGGGAGAATAAAGCATAAGACTTCATTCCAAATTTACAAAAAAATGGAGTCGCGCGTTTCTTTTTTCACAACAATTCGATTAACGGAACCGAATAACCCATAAGCTAGCTTATGGCTACACCTCCACCAAATGCTGGGCTCGCAACATGAAGGGTTATGTGTTACTTTTTAATTCTTTATAAACTTTTTAACGGATTTTTGTCCTTCGGCCACTATTTCTAAAAAGTACAGACCATTTGATAAGTTGGAAACATCTAAACTGTAGGCGGTATTAGAAACTTTTTTGGTGCGAAGTAGCCTTCCATTAATGTCTGTAATTGCAATTTTATCAATCAACGCCTTTGAAGCTATATTTACAACGTTTTTTACAGGGTTTGGATATACGGTTATTAAATTCACAGGGAATTCATCTACGCTTAACGGCTCCATAATTTCGGTATGGACGGTGTTTGTGATGATGGCTGGATTAAAATCAAAATAGATATTGGCAAGGCCGCTTATTACATCTCCTATTTCCACATTGGTTTTTGGTTTAATCTTAAAGGCAATAAACCCATGCGAACCTTCTTCATCTGAAGTGCTATCGGGCAAATTGATGTTGTTAAACACAAAGTTTACATTGCTCCCTTCTGTAATTTCTACTGTGGCGGAATGGCTTAAACTTTCTAACTGCATGGTAGTCCAATCTAATTTTTCGTCTAAAACAGTCGTTACATTTACATTTATGGCACTTGCGGTACCTGTATTTTGAAATCTGATTAGGTAGTTGAGGTAGTTGGTTGCTTCATCAATAAAAATTTCTTCACCTTGTAACACCATCATATCATTAGGATCATAAGAGCCAACAACTATTTCTTCAAAGCGCAATACATTGTCTGCTTCTGTTATATCGCCAGGGATGGGGTTTACCGTGACCGTAGTAACCAACACATCGTCAATATTGGTTGTTGGGGGCGGAAACACATTGAATTCTATATCGATGGTTTTTACTTCAAACGGATTTAAATCTTCAAAATTGAAAGTTAAGGCGTTTGCCGTTTGAGAACTCAAGGGGGCTGTAGCGCTCAAAAAGTTTAATTTTGAACCATCAAATTCAAAAATTACGGAACCTGATAATTGTGTTGTGCCCACGTTTTTATAAACTAATCTATAAGAGGTATTAAAACCGGGTCTGGGGGCATTAAACATAGGGTACGCACTAATATTTAAATCGTTAATAGCAGCGGTAGGTTCAATGCAAAAGTTTGCTACATCAACATTTCCAAAACCCGTAAAGTCTGATTGAAAAACTGCAGGATTTGCTTGATAATAGTTTGGTAACTGCGAAGTGATTTGGGTATTAACAACGCCATCTTCGGTAGTAAACAAACTGAACGTTCCATTTTCTTGCGTAAAGGTTGCTTGGGTTGTTGTGCTACCTTCAGCAATAATCATTAAGCCACTAAGCAATTCGTCATCGGGTGTACAACCATCGGCAAGTAGATCGAGACGCACAGTACCTGTAATTTGGTTTACTAATGTTGTTTGGTTATTGCCATACCAGATAATTTGGTTGTTGACATTATTTATAGAAACAAGGTCTATGGCATTATCTTGGTTTATATGCGCCTTGATTAAATCAAATTCAAAACCGCCGGGTGTGGTGGTAATAATTTGTTGTGTATTACTGAAATCGCCTAGACCATCTGTGTTTTCGTACCACGCAATTATTCCGGTACCTGTACCTTGATACGAAGACGAAACTACATCTACATCGCCATCATTATCTACATCGAACACGCTTAAATCTTTTGGGTTTGAAACAATAGTTGTTATTAGCTGAATAGCACCAAAAGTGCCCAAGCCATCGGTATTTTCTGCCCATCCAACGTAATCTGTTGTTGAATTTGTACCCGTATATACAATATCGTTATCACCATCGCCATCTATATCGGTGATTTTGGTTGAAACAGCTTCCCAATTATAATCCTCAATAATTTGTCGTGGACCAAATGTGCCTTGCCCGTCTAAGTTTATAAAGTATAACAAGCCATAGCTTGAGGCTGCAGCGATATCAATAGTTCCATCGCCATTCAAATCTCCAAGATCAATAGATTCTATGTAAAAATTATTAATGGATTCAATCTGTTGTAAAGGCGCGAAATTTCCTTGTCCATCAACATTTTCGTACCATACGATTTTACCGCGAGCGATACAGATTATATCTATGTCGCCATCATTATCAATATCAGAAACATAGGTTTTATTCACGCTATACAAGTCATTTTCTATTACTATAGGTTCGCTAAAAGTTGCGTTTCCATCTGTATTTTTAAACCATACAACATCATCATCTAACGACGATGTTGCTATAACATCCATATCGCCATCTCCGTCTAAATCTGCCGCAACTACGGAAGAAGCTCCATTTACAGTTTCTGAAATTATTCTTTGCGAATCGTGGAATTCTCCTTGAGTGTCCTTGTTTTCGTACCACGCAATTTTATCGTCCCAATGCGATGCCGAAAGCAAGTCTAAGTCGCCATCACCATCTAAATCTGCAGCAGAAACAACCTTACCCCCATTTATATGTTTTGTTATTGTATAAGCCGAAAAATTGCCTTGGCCATCCGTATTATTATACCATTTAATATTATTGTCTCCATCTGTAACCGCAACAATGTCTGGATTGTTATCATCATTTATATCAGCAATTTCCAGACTACGCATAGCGCCAAGAAAAGAATCTATAATGATTTCACTACTGAAATTTCCTGCACCGTCTAAGTTTTCGAACCAAGTAATTTCACCAGTACCATTTGCCGCCGAAATAACGTCTAAGTCGCCATCACTGTCCATATCAAACAGGCGTACTTGAAAAGCTCCAGCCGCATTATTAGATAAAACCTGTTCTGTGCCGAAGCTGCCGAGACCATCGAGATTTTCGTACCATACAATTTTTTCATCCCCAGCCAATGCTGCAGCAACGTCTATATCCCCATCGCCATCTAGATCGCCAGCATACACCGAAGTAACATTTGAAACATCATTGGATATTACCAATCTATTGCCAAAGGGACCCCCATTTGGATTTTTATACCAAGATACACCTTGGGAACCTCCTTGGATAGACCAAGATGAGACCACATCAACTGCTCCATCGCCATCTATATCGGCTAAATGAAAATTCGGAATACTGGATACATTGCTTTCTATGTTAAAGCTGCTAACAAATGTTCCTAAACCATCTGTGTTTAGGGTATATTTTAGCGTACCATCCAACCGTGAAGACCAAACAATATCTAAATCAGAATCGCCATCAATGTCAACTGTTTTTATAAACTCAACTTCTGTGGCGGGAATAACCTGTTTTTCTACAAAATTTGCATTGCCATCGGTATTTTCATACCAAATAATATGATTTCCAGATAGGGATGCTGCTAAGACATCTAAATCTCCATCGCCGTCTAAATCGGCAGCATGAACACCCCAAGGATTTGCGATGGTGGAAGAAATAAGGTGTTTTATATAATCGGTACCTATACCGTTTACATTCTCGAACCATACAAGTCTATCACCATTATAGGATGATGAGAGGATATCTATATCGCCATCGCCATCTAAATCGGCGGGAAAAGCACCGCGGGGTTGTTGTACATTTAGGGAAAAATCAATCACAATATTTTCTGTAAACCCAATTTGGGCCGTAGCGCCCAAAACGCTAACTATTGAAATTATTAAAAGAAGTATTGATCGCATAGCTTTGTTTAATTTTCGCAAAAGTAATGTATAAGAATGTAGAATGAATAATATATAAGAATGTTTAATGAAGAATGTTTAATGAAGAATGTTTAATGAAGAATGTATAATGTATAATGAATATTGAGCATTGAAAATTGAACTCTAAACTCTGAGGATTGAGTATTGAATATTGAGCATTGAACATTGAAAATTAAAATTGAACTCCACCCCTTCCGTCCGCCGGGAGATGTGCGTAGTAATTAATTGAAATTTTGCGCCGGCGGCCACCTTCCCCTCTATTAACTTAGCTACTTTAATTCATATTTTTTCTAAGGGGAAGGAGCTTTCGTGATGTGGATATTGTATTTTAAACCATTTAAATTGCGCCTCTAAATGGTTTGTTTAGTATTGAGTATTGAACATTGAGTATTGAATATTGAGCATTGAACATTGAGCATTGAAAATTGAGTATTGAGCATTGAACATTGAACATTGAGCATTGAAAATTCAAATCAGCTCTTTTTTAATTTAATGATCAAGCGTTTTCCTTTTGTATTTTTTACGTGGTCATTTAGCACCTTCAATTCTTTGAGCTTTTCCTTGGGGATTAAATTCTTTAAAATTGTATAATTAGACTGCAATATAAGTTGATTCTCCTTACTCTGTTTTGCTTCAAAAATATATTCACCCAAATCATTTTTAAAAGCTACACTTCCATTTTCAAGGCCTAAAACTTCTATATTACTGGGGAAGTTTAGATAAAATGTAAAATAGTCTGAGTAATTATAGTCAAGATAATAATTTAATTCGGGCGCGTCTTCACTGTTTTCTAACTGAAAATGTTGAATTAATTTATCTAAGGAAACACTTACCAGACTATCATTTATAAATGTAATAGCATTGTTTAATGTACCCTCGGCGCTCATGAGATAAACAAAGGGTTTATAGCCTTTTTGAAGTCTGCTTGTCACCGTATCAATCTGTAAGCTGTTATCGCTACCTTCAAATTCTGATAGCGCATTGTAGAAATTGCTAGCGTCTTCATCCTGGCTTAACATATTAAAAAAGCTTCTCATTTCGGTTGACAATCCACCAGAAACTTCCAACCTATACCTAAAAGTGGTTTTCTTTTCTTGAGTATCTACATCGCTAGAAATCATCTGATTTATATAATTGTAATTTGAATCCATTCCCGGTAAATTAATTGTTGCAATTGCTACCGAATCAACCCGCGCCAATTGTAAATCTCCGTCAATAAAACTGTCTTTTTTCTTCTTTTTGTCGGTTGCTTTTGGTTTTACTAAGACGGCCTTTGTACTGTATAAAGATGTGGGGATTTCATCTATTAAATACATATAAGACTCTTCATGGGGATATAAAAACTGCAGGGTGCCTTTTTCATTTACATAAGCAAAGAATACGTGGTCAAACTCACCTTTTCTAATATAATCGGTATCAATGGTACCAGATTGTTTACTTCTGCCAAATACGGCCCAATAGTCTATTTCCAAATCTTCCAATAGTTGCCTATAAAACCTGCGGATACTAACGGGATCAAATCTTTCTTCCTTTAAGAAATACCCGGTAGACTTTATAAATTCATCTACTAGCACTGGCGACATTTTGAAATTGGCGACCACTTCATTGTGCAATAACTGCAATTGATGGTATTTAGTGCTATCCTTGGCGGTTCCAATTACCCTGCGTTTCCACCTTTTGTAATACGATGAATTTTCTTTGTCTAACGCCATTGGTTGGGTTAAAAAATTAAACTCTTCGTTGTAAACATCGCGCCATGATCTTAGTTCACTATCCTTTTTTTCTAAGGAATAATACAAATAGGGTTTTTCACAAGGCAAACAACTATGCTCATTTTCTACCAGTCCTTTTACGTTATCCATAGAAAACTGTAAATATACTATGGTGTCATTGGCAATAATATCTGGCTTTGGAAAATGGTTATAGCCTTTGTAACGCACCGTGAGGTCTGGAGCGGTTTTTATAGTGTACTGCGAATTTACACTTGGTAAATTAGAGTATAAATTTACATAGCTCGTTAAATTAGATTGTTCTAAACGCTCATAGTAAACGTAGTTTGTTTCAATAGTATCGCCCGGTTCTACTGCCGGAATGGGATAATTTATAACTCCAAATTTTTCACGTTGGGAATTTCGCCGAAAAACCAAACTGGAATCCAGTTCAACGATAGATCCATTGGCCTTAAGGGTTCTTATTTTAAAGCTTTCTATATTATTGCTCTCAAACTCATCCAGAATTAAAAAAGCATACTTCTCAACCCCCGCTGGCGTGTTTACCACCAATTTATTATTTATTGAAATATGTTTTCTATAGCTTCCCCAGTATTTTTCGTAGGTAACATCTCTATAGGAATGCGTGTAATAGGCGTCTGCATTTTTACAAATTGTTAAAAATGGGTCTTCTGTTGTTTCGTTAACAGTAGCTTTAAAACTGAAAAAGAGCCCGCCTATAATTATAATGGCAAGGCTAGCTCTTTTGGATTTTGAGAACAATTGGTGCATTGATTATTTTTTTAAATGATTCCAATATTTCATTTGTTTTACTAATATTTTCCTTGTCTATAAAAATATGATCAAAAATAAAATCGTAAGAGATTTCAATTTCTAAGTTAGACAGTGCTCTTTGGGTTACGTTTAACGATATCCCCTCCCCTTCAAATGTATGTTCAATAGGGTTAAAGGTTTCAACGGGCTGGTCTAATTTTATATTTACAAGTACTTTTTTGTTATAGGGATTGTGTAAATAAGTGCCGTCAATTAATGTTTCCCTACGCTCTGTTTCTATAAGCCTTGGTAAAAAATCAATGAATAAATACTTGTTTGTGTCGTCATTAAAAGTTTTCCCATTGATAGCAATATTCCCTTGTAGATGGAGCTTATTGGCTTGGTTTAGTATTGTTAAATCTGAGATTAATTGATTGCCAAAAATTTCATCGTAAAAAGTCTCTGCATAATTAGCAAACTCCTTTTCTCCTTCACTTTTAAGGATGCGGCGTAAATAATTACTTGAGAGTCCGTTATAATCTACATTAAACGTTCCTTTAATATTCATATCATTGGAATCTATTTTTAAATCCAAGGCGTAGAATATTTCATTTTGTTGCGGACTGAATCCCTTCACTTTGTAAAATGAACCTCCTTTAGAGCTAACAATTAAAACAGTGCGATCTTGTAAACTTTGTACAGGCGTTCCTGCCACATGGATAGGGTCTGTAGGGTCTAGTAATACGGTTTCGTCATTTATATAGGCAATGGCAATAACGTGATTGGCCGAGCTTAAGGATGGAAAATCGCAATCGCTAATATGGTCGAAAGTAGCAGCTAAAGCAATATGGCTATCAATACCTTTGTATTTTAGTGCTTCCGATAATAAATTTGAAAGGTCTTTGCAATCGCCTTGTTTGTTTAGGTAAACTTCATTGACATGCGAAGGGATAAAAGCGCCCATACCAATTTCAATTGCAACATATTTAAAATTACTTTTTACGTAATTATAAATAATGTTCACTATCTGTGAGGGGTCCGTAGTATTAGCCGTTAACGCATCAATTTTCTCTTTTACCGAAACACTTAAACCTTGCTTTGGCGCTACTTGCTTAAAATACCAATCGTTCATATAGTTAATCGGTTGGTTGTTATAGGAACTCGGCATAACAAGGGTTCGCATAAATGGAACTTTCATATTCTTATATATTCCAAAAAACTGCAGTGGATCTGGTTCTACTTTTTTTGGGGCCACTTTAATATTCCACATAGAACCAGTGTTGGTACTAATTGAGTCTATCGCAAAAAATGACAAGGAATCTTGGTATATTGTATTGTGGGTGAATTTAAATTCTAACGGAACGTTTATTTCATAATTTAAGGTGTCTATTTGGTCATAGGAAAAGAATTGTAAACTTGAGAAATACATCAATTCCTTACAGGAAATTAAATATGTTAGCTTCACCTCTATATCTGCCGGAATCTCAACAATTTTAATCTTCTTGCTAGTTATGTAATCTAGTTTAGCAGCTTCCTCATACATATTTTTTACAGACAGCTCTTTTAGGCGCCTTCCCTTTTGTTCAAAAAGCTGCACATTGGTAAGTTGTTCTAATTCTGTGTCGTAGATTATTGGATAAAGCCGCGGTACATCACTTTTCTTAAATACAATTGCAATTTCTTTTACAAAAGAAGAGTCCGCTTGAATTTCGATTCTTTCCAGCTTCGATTTTAGTTGGAAATCCTGTGCAAATCCAATAAAATTGAAAAAAGCAAAAAACAATAAAATCAATGCGTTACTAAAACTCTTCATAAAAAGACTTGGGTGCTAAAGGGAGATAAATTAATCTACTGCAATATATACTTTCAATTGTATTTTTTAAAAATATTGAAAGAAAATTGCGGATTTTGTTTGAATTTTTTATTGTGAGGTCGGAAGCGTTTTATGTTGTTATATGTAATTCTTGCTAAGGGTTGTACTGGGCTTTTTTCAGCTATCAGTTTATTCTAATAGCTTCATCGCTTTTTTAAATTGCTCCCATTTCAATTCATTTCCGTCAATGGAGTAGCTATCCGATTTTTTGAAGATAGCGGTAATACCGCCAACAAATGACCCAAAGACGCCACCCCAAATTATTTTTATTTTGTCTCCACAAAGTACATTTTCATTTCTCCTTTGCCTTTTGCAAGTATTCGTCCACGGCTTTTAAAGAGGAAGGAGGGCTCATCTTTCAGCAATTTATAGGTTGAATGACTAATATTTATTTTTTCTGGCTTGCCGTTGCTTTCCATTCTGGCCGCCGTATTCACAGTGTCTCCAAATAAATCATAAGCAAATTTGGTTTTACCAACAACGCCCGCTACAACTGGGCCTGAATGAATACCCACCCTCATATTCCATTGAATATCATTGGTTAAATTTCTTGCAATAAGAAAATCGATCATTTTTTGAGCAGCTTGTACGCATCTTTGCGCGTGATGTTCATTTTCTTCTGGTAATCCACAGGCAGCCATATAAGCATCGCCTATGGTTTCAATTTTCTCTATTTGATATTCGTCCATAATATCATCAAATCGACCAAATATATGATTTAGCTCTTCAATTAATTTGGTTGCGGAAATGGTAGCAACCAATGCCGTAAATCCTTGAAAATCTGTGAAAAGAATTGATACATTATCATACTTTTTACTTGTTGCTTTTCCTGTATTTTTTAGTTCTTTCGCCACTTTTTTAGGAAGGATATTCAACAGTAATTTTTCCGATTTCTTCTTTTCTTTGGAAATTGTTCGGTAATTATAGAATAAGGTGAGTAATAATAAAGAGGTAAATCCAATAATGATAAGTTGATTTCTTTTTTGCTGATTCAGAAGATCTACTTCCACCTGCTTCTGTGATACTTCATAAGCGGTACGTAAATCTGCCATCTTCGCAACGCCTTCCAAATTTGTTACACTATCTCGGTAGGCAATATGCTTTTTATATAAGGCATAAGAGGCAGGTATATTTTTATGCTGTTCGTAAAGTTCAGAAAGTTTAAGACTGGATTCGCTTATTTGCTTTTTTAAACCGTATTTTAGCGCTAAATTATAACTGCGTTGTGCGTAGGTGAGCGCAGTGGCGCTATTTTTCTGCTTCATATATATATCAGACATATATGTAAGGTATTCGGAAATAGCATAGTAATCTTCCAACTCTTCCAAAACTGCAATAGCGTCATTAATATATGTTTTGGCGAGTGAATCTTTACCCTGTTCGGCATAAACCATCCCTACGTTTCCTAGGTTATAGGCCGTTCCAATTTTATAATTTGCTTTTTTAAAGATGAGACCGGATTCTTCAAAATATTGCAGCGCCAAAGCGTACTTTTCACTGTTAAAATATTCGTCCCCGGCATTTAATAAGGTAGTGGCTAAAGCAATTGAATCGTTTGTTTTTCTCAATATTTGAATTGCCTTGGCGTAATAAATTTCAGCATTTTTTGAATTGCCAATCTCTGAGTAGGTGTCGGCTATAGCAGTATAAGTACTGCCTTCGCCTTCAAGATAATTAGCTTTAATGGATGCTTGGGTACTTTTGAAAAAGGCGTTTAAAGCCGCATTTAAATCACCCGCAAGTCTATGCGAATTGCCCTTCTGAATATATCCTCTATGAAGGTATAAATAGTTGTCTTCTTGCTTAGCTAAGTTGATAAGTTCCTCGGCATATCCAATGGCCGCATCCAGATTATGTATCTCGTTAAAAGATAAGTTCCGAAGCAGTTCCAATTTTTCTATACCTTTAAGTTCGTCTTCTTGATAAATGATTAATAGACTATCTGCCTTTTTTTGATCTTGAGCAGAGACTATAGTTAAAACGAAACACAATAAGCCAATTGCAAAATAATATGCTTTTCTATTTAAAAACATATAGTGGATATCAAGAATTGATTTTAAGTTTTGGATCTATGGTGTACTTACGGGTCACTCCATTGTGCGAAATAGTAAATTTGATAATATAGACGTAGCTTTGGTTCACTTGCGAATTGTCTTTGATGGTGGCTTTAACCTTTCCATCAGATGCAGCATTTAAATCCTCTTTATCGAAAAAATTCGGACTCCCCCCTGTTGGTACGTGATGTACACTTATAAGTTTGGCCTCATATCCAGGATCTGCTGTATTGTGAAGTCGTTGCGGAAGCGTCCATTGCATTGTATGATTTTTAAATACAAGAAGTTCAAAATCCTTGTGACTCTTCCAATTATTTTCTAAAACACCAGAAATAGTTTCGCTATGTTGATTACTCCTTAGGGAAGTGCGGTTATCAATTTGATCTTCGGTTGGACGTTCCCCAAGTTCAAAAAGTTGTTTGGTTTTTACATATATCTCTACGCGCCTATTCTTTTCTAATGCGCCTTCTTCATTGTTTGTATTCATAATTAAATATTTAAATTGGTTATATAATTAAAGAGGAACTAGTTCTGAATTGAACAGAACAAATGAAGTTTATATGAAAAGAGATGAGGAAATAATTAGAAAGGTAAGCTTTATTAAAATTCTAAACAAATTTGGATTGATGTTTCTATTTGGTTATCAATGCCTTATACACTTTCACTTATGAAGTTGTGTTTTGGGTTGATGAAATGGTTTTCCGGTTTTGTGAAACCAGTAGTTATAGGGCTTAAATTATTGTTTTCTGGATAAGCACTCACGGTAGTAATTACACAAGGGATTGATTGCAGTGGAATCTGCTGACTTGCGTGTAGTGAACTGGTGAAGCAAATTGCGGTTAGCATCTATAAAAAAGCAGCGAGTCTGGTATCTTTAAAGTTCACTAAAAGTATTCTGGGAATAGACGGAATCGTGGCCAGCGGTATCAACTGCGAGCTTGGCAATCTGCGCCGTTTCGAATTTCGAACAAGCTCGAACAAAGTTTTTTATAAAAACGCAGTAGCAGGGCTGGAATTTGAGCCTTTTTTACACTTCTAAAAATTAAACAAATGTTGGTGATTTTAGGTTGGTATTTCAACTGGCACCGCTTGTAATTTGTTGCGTTTGGTAATATCGACTTGCAAGGTTCTAAAGCTGAATGTATTCTTGATATTTGTAGGTTGCCACACGTCTGCTGGGTTGCTGTTGGTATTTCAATCGGTTACTAATCGGAATTCCTTATTGTTTTGCGAATCGTCAAATCCAATTATGCCGTAATCCATATCGTAATAAACTTTATCGACTTGGGAGTCTGTATATAATGTAAAGTAGTTGTTGGTAGAAATTATTTTTACCTTGTTGTATGTTTTGTTATTTATTACCATTTGCGTTAAACCTTCAAAGGGCTCAAATTCCGTGAATCCTCCCCCAGTACAAGACTGTCCAGAATAAGTTGGTATCAATAATTTTACATATAAGCCTTTATATGGAGATTTATTGATGTTAATAGAAATGCTTTCGCAATATCCCTCTGGTTTATCCGGTATTTCTATGCTCATCAGGTCAATTTCTATCCACAAATTATCGTAATAATAGCTGTCGCCACGAGGTTGCCCAAAGCCAATTCCGCTTTCAAATTCTTTTTTTAAAGAGTAGTATAATGGTTTAATTTTTACTTCGTCATTTTCGGCATTTTTAAAAACAAATATTTTACCAATATCTCGATATTCTTCTGGAATGGATTGGTAATCTAAATTGCTGAAATTGTAATAAGGCCCAGAATCAGACGGCTGACAAGAAGCTAGAAGCAAAAATAGTATCGATAAAATAACAGGCCGTTTCATAAATTTGGTTTTTATGGCAATGACAACTTTTGGATAAATATGTTGAATGCTTTACCTACTAAGATAGTAAATAATCCAGAACCGCGAGAAAACGCTGCGGGCCGTCAGATAATTTGTGGGGTTTAATATTAATTATGAGTTGTGAGCGAATTAATGGTTGTTGTTCGTTTTGTAGGGTGTGTTTTTATAACTTTTGTCTTTTCTTTTATAAAATTGGATTTTTCATTGAAGTTTTACCGTTCGATGGTTTTCCTGTTTTATGACAATAATTTTCAGGAAAATTGACATTGCCATATTCCTTCCAAATTCTCCAAGATTCTTTAGTCATTGGTTGATTTGGATTGAATTTTATTTTTTTTCCCGACCTAATACAAAACCCGTGGGTTTGAAACCTTTAATTTATTGTTCCACACAACATATACTATCTCTGTAAACACCTATATTATATGGCCTCCCTACGGGACTGGGCAAGACGGGGGTTTATTTTTCTACCGATGTTATATGCCTAACGGCATCGTGAGTCATTGGGATGGAATATTGGTAAATAAGAGTTATAAATGAAGTTGATTTTTAATTGGGAGAATTTGCTTTAAAAGGAAGAGTGGGCTGTTTACAATCCAAAAGACGTTTGTTACAATTTTTATGTCACTTAGTATTTTTTTTTAGAAATGATAGAACCGTTGTATTGTAATTTGAAACATTGTCCTCGTGCATTATATGTGATGCTTCCGGAATTATTTTTAATTCGGAATTTGGGATTAATTTATTAAGTTCAACGAGCAAATCTTGCCATAATTTTGGACTGTTCTCACCTGAAATCAAAAATGTTGGAAGTGTAATATTTCGTATTTTGTTTTTATCCAAGGGTAAAAAACCTGAACCAAGTAGTTCTGCTTTAAAAAGATTGGATCGTGCTTGTTCAAGCCTTGATTTTGATAAATTAAGAAATGCCTTAACTCCTAATGTCGTTTTTCCGAAAATATCCAACGCTTTATCCATATCATTTTGTTTAAACGCCTTAGTTGTGGGTGCGATACCTTTTGCTCCGAATTTAATGATACCTAGAGCCAATTGTGGTTTTGAAAACAGAAGTGTAAGTATTTCCTTCGGCTTAGGAGTATTGCTAACATATAAAGCAACAGCAGGAGGTTCTGCTAAAGTTAGAGTGCGAATTAATTGAGGTTTTTTTATAGCAAGTAGAATACAAAGTAGCGCACCATACGAATGGGCGACAAGATGAATTGGCTGATTCTCAATAAATTTGAGGAATTCTTCTAAATCTGCTACGTGTTTTGCCATAGAATAGTCCTCATTATCCTGGATTTGTTCATTTGGCCAATGATGCCGTCTGCTGTATGCTATAGTATGAAAATATTTGCCAAAGTATTCCAACTGTTTGTCCCAAGTTCGGTAATCGCTTGCAGAACCGTGAACAAATACAAGACTGTCTCCTTTGCCATTTTCAACATAGTTGAAGTTGTAGTTGTTTAAATTTACTTGTAACATAGTTGAAATTGTTTTTGATTAATAATTCAACATTTTCAGTATTAACGAGATTTTTTTCGTAAGCCGTATAAAATGGAGCTATAAAATTACAATCACCCGTCCCCTACGCTCGTACCGCGTTGTTATTATTTTAAAATTTAATACATGTCAATCCCCAAGCAAACTAAGTTCTGCGCATGGGGCTATATAATAAGGGAAGTAAAGCCAGTGCTTCCTTTCAAATATAATAATAATGCGAAAACTTTTAACCTATTTCGTTTTAAAGATGGAAGAAATAAACAGGATATGTAAAAAAACATTGGGGTCCCACACAACACGGACTATCACTGTGAACACCTATATTTATATGGCGTCCCTACGGGACTGGACAAGGTCGGGATTTATTTTTCTACCGATATTTTATGCCTAACGGCATAGTGCGTCATTGGGACAAAATATTGGTAAATAAGAGTTATAAATGAAGTTGATTTTTAA
>NZ_JAIRBA010000031.1 GCF_022008365.1 Aequorivita vitellina | reverse complement strand
GGAGTATCTATGGAGTAGAGTCGGCATTGAGTCGGCTAGGAGTCGGCATTACGTCGGCATTTTATCGGCATTAAGTCGGCTTTGAGTCGCCATTTGGGAGTAGAAATATGAGTATGGAAGAACAATATTGACACAAGATACAACAAATGGACCCCGAAAGTCAAGTAAGTTCCGAAATAATAAAGTGAGGCAATTTTTTCAACTAAACAACCTTCCGTTATTTGTAAAAAATAGCACTCATAATTGTGTTGATGCCTTTGAATAAAAGAAAAATAGCTCCAGCACCCGCAATAATTCCGAAGAAAAGAAACACGAATAGCATAAATGTTTCTTTATTCAAAAAAGATAAAGTAAGTAAATACGGACTTAAGAAAAGTAACGGTAAAGCAAAGGCTAAAAATTTTATACCTTTTTTTAATAGATCGAAGTTTGTGTGTTTGTTACTCATCTTGAAAATTGTTTATTGCGTTTCGAACATTTTTATGTTTTTCCAACAGTGTTTGTGCTTCTCTTTCAGAAATATTCAATTCAGTCATAATCATTCGTACGCCGCGATCCACAAGCTTATTATTGCTTAACTGCATATCTACCATTTTGTTTCCTTTAACGCGTCCTAATTGAATCATGGCGGCGGTTGAAATCATATTTAAAACTAACTTTTGTGCGGTACCGGCTTTCATTCGCGAGCTTCCTGTAACAAATTCTGAACCTACAACTACCGCCACTGGAAATTGTGCGGTTAAGGCCAACGGACTTCCTTCGTTACAAGTTATGCAACCAGTTACAATATTGTTTTCATTACACTTTTTCAAGGCTCCAATTACGTAGGGTGTGGTTCCGGAAGCGGCAATGCCAATTACTATGTCTTTTTCTGAGATATTTTCTTGCTGAAGATCCTTCCAGCCTTGGTTTTCGGAATCTTCGGCAAATTCTACGGCTTTGCGAATGGCGGAATCGCCACCAGCAATTAAACCAATGATCAATTCGTGTGGTACGCCGAAGGTTGGCGGGCATTCACTAGCATCCAAAATACCCAAACGGCCACTCGTGCCAGCGCCGATGTAAAATAACCTACCGCCTGCTTTTAATTTTTCAATTACTTTTTCGGTAAGTTTTTCTATCTGCGGAAGCGCTTTTTCAACAGAAAACGCAACGCTTTTATCTTCATCATTTATATTTTTAAGCAATTCAGAAACGCTCATTTCTTCTAAATGATTGTATTTTGAATCCGATTCCGTAGTTTTTATAAAAGACATTTTTTCAGTGTTCAATGTTCAACGATCAGTGTTCAGTTTCGATTTTGATTTCGATTTCGATTTCGATTTCGATTTCTTCAAAGAGTAAATTGCGAAGTTAAAACATTTTACTGAACAGTATAAATAAGTGTAGAAACTTCAGAAATTCTATAATAGCCCAGTGGGAAATTATCTGGGTTTGTTTGGTTCACAATATTGCCGCGAACTGTAGCGGGCTGTGTTTCAAAAGGTCCACCGCCTCCCCCAGTTTGTTGCAAAAGCGTGAACATAAAATTATAATACGCTTCGCTCGTTCCATACAGATTAAATTGTACTTCATCGCCAGGAGCCAGGTCGTCTACTAAATAATATCCAAAAATAGGATTGCCGTCAAAAAATTCATCCTTGTAAACATCGAGCAAATCGCCTCTATCAGAAAGTCCTTCAAAAAGATAAAAATTCCCTTCGCCGGCAGGATCTGTAAAAAATGCTTTTAGCTCAATATCTTCTCCTGAAAAACCTCCATCATCGCGTTGTTCAACATATTCCAACGGAACGACCGGGTAAAGCTGTTCAGTGGCGGTGTAAGTTTCATCATTATAAACGATTGTTAAAGTATAAGCTATGTTTAATTGGAGGTTAATGTTACTCACGTAAAAGCCATCTTGGGTATAATTGAATGGATAAACCCTGCCGTTTGCATCTGTAACGGCGACGTTTGCATTAGTAACGTATGGCACATTATTATCGAAAAAAGGTGTTGTTGTGGTTAACCGAACAACAGAACTAGCGCTACCGCCCTGCAATAAATTTAAATTTGCTTCTACGACGAGTCGGGGATCAGCTTCATTTAATTCTACTTCAATAACGTCTTCGCAGGAAGTTAGTATCCCGAAGAAAATCACTAAAAATAATAGCTGTTTCATAATCTTAAAATTTAAAATTATAGGTTACCGAAGGGATTATCCCAAAAATAGAGAGCTTTACTGCTTCATTTTGATCAATATCTGTATTTTCCCTAAAACTGATAGACGCGGCATTCTTACGATTATACACGTTATAAATACTGAAAACCCATTCGCCTTTCCAGCGTGAATTTCCGCGAAGGCCGGAATCTCTTTCACCTTTTGGAGTCCAAGTGGCAGACAAATCTAAACGGTTAAATGTTGAAAGACGACTACTGTTACGTGCTCCGTAAACAGGAACCACTACGCCATTGTAATTGTATTGTCCTTCGGGATAGGTGGTGGGAATTCCAGTTTGAAAGATAAAATTGGCGCCAAAAGACCATTTTTTTGTAAGTTCATATTGGCCAGTAACTGAAATGTCGTGCGTTTTATCCCAAGCGCTATTATACCATTCACCATTATTTATACCGGTTTCTACTTCCGTTCTTCCGGGGGTGCGTTGTTCACTTTTAGAAAGGGTGTATGCCAACCAACCTTGCAATTTTCCTGTATTTTTTCTGAAAAGCATTTCCAATCCGTACGCCCGGGCTTCGCCTTTTAATAAAATTTGCTCAATGGCGTTGTTGGCAATCAAATCTGCATCGTCTACGTAGTCTAATCTGTTTTTCACTACTTTGTAAAAGGATTCTACTTCCAAAGAATAATTTTTGAAATTTCTGAAATAGCCAAAGGCAACTTGATCTGCTAATTGTGGGTCAATATATTTTCCGCTGGGCGCATAAATATCAAAAGGAGTGGGAGACGTAGTGTTGCTAATTAAATGTACATATTGCGCCATCCTGTTGTAACTTGCTTTGATGGATGAATCGTCATTTAATAAATATGAAATTGCAAAGCGCGGTTCTAAATTGGCGAAGGATTTTATGGTTTCACTTCTACTAAATGAGACGGTGTCTGTTGGTTTCGCTTTTTGATAAATATCTAAACTTTCGTTGTAAAATATTGGGTTGTCATTTGCGTATAAAAATAATTCATCCTGCCCCAAACGGTTAAAAGTTGACAATCGGAGTCCGGCTTGAATAGATATTTTATCAGAAACTTCAATATCGGCATCAACATAAGCAGCATTTTCCCAAGCGTATTTATCGGTGAGTTTAAAGCGATTTACACCCGAATCTTCGGTGGTTGGCGATACATTTCCGGGATTAAATTTGTAGTAAATACTGTTTATTCCGTAGCGTAAATCTATGTTGTTTGAAATATAATTTGTGAAATCATACTTCAAATTGAAATTTCGGATGCCACTGTCAAAATCGAATTCTACAAATTTCAGTTCCAAACCGTAATAGTAGTCGGAATAAATTAGTGATAGATTTGAAAACAATTTATCTGAAAAGAGATGGTTCCACCGAAGGTTTAAAGTTGTGTTTCCGAAGCTATTCGCGAAGCTGTCAGAGATTTCAAAAACGTCTCTTCCGAAGTACCCCGATAAAAATAGGCGGTTATTTTCATTGAAATTATAACTTAGTTTTGTGTTTAAATCGTAAAAATAAGCGATGTTGTCATTGTTAAATAACGGAAGAAATAAATGTGCGTAACTACTGCGCCCGCCAATCAAAAATGAAGCAGTGTCTTTTTTAATAGGCCCTTCCAAAAGCAAACGGCTCGCAACCAGACCAATGCCGCCGCTTGCACGATATTCGCGATTGTTGCCATCTTTTTGGTAAATGTCTAAAACTGAAGAAATACGTCCGCCGTAACGGGCGGGAACTCCTCCTTTATAAAGCGTTAAATCTTTGATGGCATCCGGATTAAAAACCGAAAAGAAACCAAATAAATGCGACGAATTATAAAGTGTAGCCTCGTCTAACAAAATTAAATTTTGATCTGCCGCACCGCCGCGAACGTTGAAACCGCTAGCGCCTTCGCCCGCACTTGTAACTCCGGGAAGTAGCGTTATTGCTTTTATAACATCTACTTCGCCCAAAACCACAGGAATTTTTTTAATGGTGTTTGTAGAAAGTGTGTTTTTACTCATTTGCGAACTTCGCACGTTGAGCCTTTCGCCGTTTGCTTCAATAACCACTTCGTCTAAACTTTCTGTATCTGTTGCCAGTGCCAAATCTTTTTTGATGTTTTCGGTTAGCGAAATATTAAATGTTTGAGTTGCAAAACCGATGCTGCTGTAATAGATTTCGTAATCGCCTTTTGGGAGTGTAATTGAGTAATATCCGTATTGATTGGTCACTGTTCCCGTTTGTATTGAAGGAATAATTACGTTTACCCCGAACAAGGTTTCTCCTGAATCTGCTTCGGAAATGGTGCCGCTGATTGTAAATTTTTCCTGTGCGAAAGCGGCAATGCATCCGAAGAAAAGTAGGAAGGTGAATATTTTTTTCAAAGGTTATTTTATTAGGTATAAAAAAACCTTCAGCGAGGCCGAAGGTTTATTGAGCGCTTGGCGTTTAATTTAATTGCGCCAGTATGGTGTTAAATGTATTACTAGGCCGCATGGTTTCAAAAACCAGTTTTTCGGTAGGCTCATAATAACCGCCAATATCTACTTTATGGCCTTGGGCAGAAATTAATTCGTCATTAATTTTAGCTTCGTTTTCCTTAAGTTTTTTAGCAATTGGAGCAAAGATATTCTTTAACTCCTGGTCTTTGTCTTGTTTTGCAAGTGCATCTGCCCAATACATTGCCAAATAAAAATGACTTCCGCGGTTGTCTATTTCGTTCACATTTCGAGAAGGCGATTTGCTATTTTCAAGATATTTTTCGGTTGCTTCGTCTAAAGCATCGGCTAAAACAATTGCTTTTGGGTTGTTGTAATTGGTTCCTAAATGTTCCAATGAAACGGCTAGAGCTAAAAATTCACCTAAAGAATCCCAACGTAAATGATTGTCTTCTAAAAATTGCTCAACGTGTTTTGGGGCCGAACCTCCGGCGCCGGTTTCAAATAAGCCACCACCATTCATTAGTGGAACGATGGAAAGCATTTTTGCACTCGTACCCAATTCCAAAATAGGGAAGAGGTCTGTTAAATAATCGCGTAACACATTCCCTGTAACCGAAATTGTATCTTTCCCAGCTTTTACGCGTTCCAAAGTATATTCGGTTGCTTTTTCTGGGGAGAGAATTTTTATTTCTAATCCGTCTATATTGTGCTCGGGTAGGTATTTGTTTACTTTTTTGATGAGTTCGGCATCGTGAGCTCGGTTTTCATCTAACCAAAATACTGTTGGGTTTCCAGTTGCACGGGCACGATTTACAGCTAATTTAACCCAGTCTTGAATTGGCAAATCCTTTACTTGGCACATTCTCCAAATATCGCCTTTTTCAACATTGTGTTTAATAATTACTTTTCCAGAAGCGTTTAAAACTTCAACTATTCCGTCTGCTGGAATTTCAAATGTTTTGTCGTGACTGCCGTATTCTTCAGCTTTTTGCGCCATTAAACCTACGTTTGGCACTGTGCCCATTGTAGTTGGATCGAAGGCTCCGTGTTTTTTACAAAATTCAATTGTGGTTTCAAAAACACTGGCATAACTACTATCTGGAATTACAGCTTTGGTGTCGTGGCTCTTACCATCTGGCCCCCACATTTGTCCTGAATTGCGAATCATCGCAGGCATAGAAGCATCTACAATTACATCACTTGGAACGTGCAGGTTTGTTATGCCCTTATCGCTGTTAACCATTGCTAAATCTGCGTTTTCAGATATAATCTTTTTAATGTCTTGAAGAATGGCGTCTCTTTCGTATTCGTTCAATTCGGAAAGTTTGTTTTCCAAATCGCCCAAACCGTTGTTAGCATCAACGCCTAATTTCTTAAATGTATCGGCGTATTTTTTAAATAAATCTTCAAAGTAAACTTTTACGGCATACCCGAAAATAATTGGGTCGCTCACTTTCATCATCGTCGCTTTCAAATGAATTGAAAACAATACCTTTTTATCTGTGGCGTCTTTTACTTGTTCTTCTAAAAAGGAAACCAAAGCCTTTTTACTCATTACCGTTGCATCGATAATTTCGCCTTTTAAAACTTTTAAATTTTCTTTTAAAATAGTTTTGTTTCCGTCTTTTTCCACCAAAACGATACTTAATGTGTCGTCTGCATCAAGTGTAAGCGATTTTTCATTGTGAAAGAAATCGCCTTCCTGCATTGTTGCAACATGGCTTTTACTATCGCTACTCCAAGCACCCATACGGTGTGGATTTTTTTTAGCGTAATTTTTTACGGCTTTTGGGGCGCGTCGATCGCTATTTCCTTCACGGAGTACTGGATTTACGGCACTTCCTTTTACGGTGTTGTATCTAGCTTGAATTTCTTTTTCTTCTGAAGTTTTTGGGTCTTCGGGATAATTAGGAATTTTAAAACCTTTCTTTTGAAGCTCGGCAATGGCTTCGTTTAATTGTGGTATTGAAGCACTAATATTTGGAAGTTTAATAATGTTTGCTTCTGGGGTTTTAGCCAGTTGGCCTAATTCGGCCAAATCGTCTGTTACACGTTGTTCTTCTTTTAAAAACTCTGGAAAAACAGCCAAAATTCTTGCAGCAAGCGAAATGTCTCTACTTTCTAATACTATGTTTGCTGGTGCAGTAAAAGCTTTTACAATTGGTAAAAATGAATGGGTTGCCAAAGCCGGTGCTTCATCGGTTTTGGTGTATATAATTTTAGAAGCGTTCGTCATTGAAATATTTTTAGGAAACATTAAATTTTAAAGTTGCAAAGATAGCGATTTGGCGGCGTTTTTGAAAGAGAAGTAGCAGCATAATTGCTCAAGTAAGACTTGAAACACACCGAAGAAACTTAGATTTAAAATCGCGTTAACTTTACTTAAAAATGCAACTTCTAAAAACAAGAAAAGCCATATCACTGTATAAATACATTGTGATATGGCTCCTTGTAAAGTAAATCGTTACCATCTATCCGTCAAGGCGGAAACAAGGCAAGTTTATTATCCACTTGCAAATGTGATTTACTTACACGAGTTCGAATTTTTCTAGTTTCGCATTGCTGTAAGACAAATGCGTCTTTTAAAAAAGCGACTCATAAACTTTTTTGATCTCAGTACTAATAATCTAAAGATCGTGAGTACCTCAAGCAATCAAAAAAAGCTTGTAAAGTGTGTTGCTTTTTATTAATTCAAAATCTGGAAACTAACATTCTTGCGAGCGTTAGCTTCATTTATAATTTTGAAAAAATATGTAAAAGAACGTTACTTTAGGTTTTCAATTGGGCTGTTAGGCCGTTTTTGATATTGCTAATATAATACGGAAATTGGAATGCGCAAGTGTTTGTAACCCATTAAAAATCCACAGTTTACAAACAGTGCATGTTAACAATTGTTCATAAAAAAAGCCCTGTAAATACAGGGCTTTTGAGAGTTTTCAACAAAAAATAAACTATGAACGTTTTTCTTTGATACGGGCTTTTCTTCCGGTAAGACCTCTAAAGTAAAAGATACGGGCTCTACGCACACTACCTTTTTTATTGATCTCAATTTTTTGAAGTGCTGGCATATTAAGTGGGAAGATACGTTCCACACCAACAGTACCACTCATTTTTCTAATTGTAAAAGTTTTAGTTGTACCTGTTCCTTTAACTTGAATTACTACTCCTCTAAAGAATTGGGTTCTTGTTTTTTCGCCTTCGCGAATTTCGTAGTAAACGGTAATGGTATCACCAGTTCCGAATTCAGGAAATTCTTTTTTTGTAACGAATTCGTCTTCTACAAATTTTATTAATGCTTCCATTTTGTTAGCTTGATAAGGTTTAAATTAAAACAACATTCACGGTTTTCGCCAGAGGTTGAATTAAGTGGGTGCAAAAGTAAGGAAATTAAGTTATTGAACAAGATTTTGTTCCTTTTTTTAATCTGTGTTTTTTAAATTTCTATTTAGAATCTGTTATCCATTTGTCAATCTTGCTTTCAAGCAATTTTAAAGGAATACAACCTGTTTCTAAAACTTGATTGTGGAATTGACCTATTTTAAACTTGTCGCCCAGCTCTTTTTCTGCTTTATGACGAAGCTCTAATATCTTTAATTGCCCTATTTTGTAAGCCAATGCTTGCCCGGGGTTAGCCATATAGCGTTCTATTTCTGAAATAATTCCTGCTTCGGGTTCGGCTTCGTTTTCCAAACAATATTGAATGGCTTGTTCACGTGTCCAGCCTTTGGCGTGCATTCCGGTATCTACAACCAAACGGACTGCTCTGTGCATTTCGGCACCCAACATTCCAAAGTATTGATACGGATCTGTATAGAGTCCGAGCTCTTTGCCGAGCGATTCGCTGTAAAGTGCCCAACCTTCGCCGTAACCGCTGTAAAATAGGGTTTTGCGAAACATTGGCAATTCGTCATTTTCTTGGGTTAATGAAATTTGATAATGATGGCCAGGAATGGCTTCGTGCAAAAAGAGCGATTCGTCACTGTAAATATTATATTTTGAAGCATTTGGAATTGGAACATAAAAAATTCCGGGACGTGTGCCGTCCAAACTACCGGGATTGTATTCGGCACTTGCAGAGTTTTCACGAAACTTTTCGGTCTGTTTTACTTCAAAGGCGGTTTTCGGTTTTTTATCGAAAAGCAGCTCCAGTTTTGGTTTCATTGTGTCGTAAATAGCGTAAAAATGGTCGATAATTTGCTGTGGTTCATTGTACGGCATAAGTTCTTTATTGGTACGAACAAAATTGAAGAACGCTTTTAAATCGCCTTTAAAACCAATCTGTTCCTTTACTTTCTCCATTTCCGAAGAAATACGCGCCACTTCACTTAAACCTAATTGATGGATTTCATCAGCATTCATTTCGGTGGTGGTGTATTTTTTTATTTGGTGATTGTAATAGGCTTCACCATTGGGAGTGTCTGCAATTCCGGTAGTTGTTCTTCCTGCTTTTAAATAATCGCCAGCCATAAAATCGTAAAGACTTTGATACGCAGGAATTATTTTTCCTGATACCATTTTTGAATACGCTTTGGTAAGCTCTTTCTTCTGTATTTCTGAAAAGGAATCGGGAAAGTTTTTTACCGGCGAATAGAATAGATTTTTATCTAGGTTTGGCTCGGTCATTGCCTTTAACTGCGGTGTTACTTTTACAATTAACGATTTTGGCAACACGTAGCCGGCCGCCATTCCTTCTTTCATTCTTGCTTCCGCGGTATGCAACCAAACAACATATTGGTCCACTCGTTTCAACCAATTGGTGTAATCTTCAACGGTTTTAAAAGGTTGTGCACTGCTTCCACTCGCCAATTGGCCCATCACTAAATTTACAGTCCACATTTGATTGATTGGAAAATAGAGGCTGTTTTTAAATGAAAACTCATCCAAGTTGATGTTGCATTCCCACAAAAGCACGTCTTTGCTCATCTTTTCAGTTTCGTTTAAATCTTCGTCATTAAACTTTGAAACCTCATTTTTATAGCTTGTGTAATAGTTTTTTAATTGAGCAACATATTCATCCGAAAGGATATTTGGAAAACTATCGTTGTAGCGCGTATCTCCAGAAAATGTAGCGCTCAGAGGGTTGAGCTTTAGACCGTCTTCGTAATAATTGTCTAGTAGGGTGCTGAAATCTGCGCTCACGTTATTGTTTATTTTAGCGTCCGTCTTTTCTTCGGTTTCGTTTTTACAAGCTGCGAAAAGAACGACTGTTAGTAGTATTGCTACAATTTGTTTGCTATTCATTTTATTTTAGTTTTTGCGTTTCAAAATTCAATAGTTTTTCAATCTATTTTAATTAGTTTTCCTGCATTGACAACATTATTTTCATTTCGCATTAAATTAAAATAAAAAGTGTCTTTGCTACATTTAATCAATCGATAAAATGGTTTGCCAAATGTATAGGTAGATTTATCCAAATCATCTTTATAAGTTATATGAGAAGGAAGATCGCTTAGAAAATATTCCTTATTTGAAATCCATTCTATAACTGAGGTTACTCTCGCGTCATCGTACATTTCTTCAATTGTATCAGCGTTGACTTTGTATTGAAAGGAAAAAAACTCCTTATCAAATTCCACTTTATATGTTCCGTCTTTTAATTGACAATAATCTTGGGAGCAACTGGAAATAAAAAGATGAGAATAAATATATAGCTTATTTTAGTCATAAGGTTTATTCTAAATTAAGAGCTTCTGAAATTATTTTTTTGCCAAAAACTCTTTGGCCGTTAAAACGGGAATTTTTGAATTCTTAAAATCACTCTTTTAGAGATTACTCCAACAAATCTGGTCTGCGTTCTTTTGTGCGCTTATAAGCCTGATCTTCGCGCCATTCCTCTATTTTTCCTGTGTTGCCGCTTGTTAGTATTTCGGGAACGGTCCAACCTTTATATTCCGCAGGGCGTGTGTAAATTGGTGGCGCCAATAAATTATCTTGAAAAGAATCTGTCAATGCACTGGTTTCATTGCCCAAAACACCGGGAATCAAACGAATGATGGCGTCGCAAACTAAAGCTGCAGCAAGTTCGCCACCGCTTAAAACGAAATCGCCCACAGAGATTTCACGTGTTATAAAATGGTCGCGCACACGTTGGTCCACGCCTTTATAATGTCCGCAGAGGATGATTATGTTTTCTTTCAACGAAAGTTCGTTGGCCGTGTGTTGGTTAAAAGTTTTACCGTCGGGTGTCATATAGATTATTTCGTCATAATCTCTTTCGGCTTTTAGTTCGGTAATACACTTGTCTATAGGTTCAATCATCATCACCATTCCGGCGCCACCACCAAATTGATAATCGTCAATTTGCCTGTAGGCGTTTGTTGACCAATCGCGAAGGTTGTGGGTATGTACTTCCACGATTCCTTTTTCAATGGCGCGTTTTAATATTGAAACTTCAAAAGGACTTTGGAGTAATTCGGGTACTACGGTTATGATGTCTATTCGCATTATAAAAATTCTTAATTCTTTTGAATAATTAGCGGAAATAAACGGTAAAAGTACGGAATTGCCTCATAAAACTAACCCTTCTTAATTTGGCGTTCTTTTTTTCGTTGTTCGCGCTCTTTTTTACGAAGCTCACTCTTTTGTTCTCGGGTTAGATTTTTTTGTTTGAAAGCATCTTTGTATTCAATTTCGTTGTCCACGTTGCCTGTAAACGCTTTTATCCAGGCATTTCCAAAAATGTTAATAACGGTGGGCCAAACGCCAGCTTCAACATTATTAAGGTAACCTTCAAAAGGAACTTTAGTGGCGAGCGTATCTGTGCTTTGGTTTTTTAGAATGAATTTGAAGAACCCTGCGAAACCTTCCCATAAAATTTCGAGAAAACCATCGTCTTTTCCAATCAATTTGGTGTTGGTTAAAAGTGGTTTTACATAGCCAATTAAATGACCGTCGGCAATGGCAATTTCGCTATAAAGACCGAAGGTGCCTTTATTAAAATCGAGGCCTGCGTAATAATTTGTGAAATCGTTTAAAGCAGTAGCCTCTGCATTTTCGAGCGAAAAAGACAAATCCATATCTGGAATTTCTTTCATCAAATTCATATTTGCTTCCAAGGAAACGTTCCCATTACCAATTGAAACACCCGTTGCGCGAAGGCGGGAGGGAAGGATGCGTTCTTTTTCAACTACATTGCGAAGGTTGTCTGCGGTGAGTTCAAGCTTGGCAATTTGTAAATCGATATTTGGTTCTGCGGAAAGTTGCACAAATGCTACTTTGCCGTCGTGAACTTCAAAATGGTTGATGTCTATGGGTACTATATAGGTAAGCGCTTTGGTCCAATCGTCCACGTTTGCATCGCCACTTTTTTCTTTTTGGTCTTCAAAAACGTAGATAACTTCTGGGCGCGTCATTATTATTTCGCTTACAATTTTGCCTTTAAAGAGCGATTTCCATTCGATGGAGATATCGTTTTTTGGAAAACTTAAAAAAGGGATTTGCGATTCTGCCGTGCCTTTGTTTAAATACATTCCGTTGATTACGTAAGCGCCGCGATAAAGCGATATATCAACATCATCCACCTGTCCGTAATAGCCAGGAATGTTTGCCAAGACTTTGTTTATATTGTTTTTTACGAGCGTTGGAAGGTAAATTCGAAATGCTATTAGCACTACTAAAATTATAATTGGAACAGTGTAGCGTTTCTTTTTGAAGCCTCTTTTCTTTTTGGTTTCAGACATTTTTAAAGCTAAATTGGTTTAACAAATGTGATTTAAAGCAGGGAGAGTTTCAGTTAATGAAGTCATAAAAAAATTCCCGCGAAGGCGGGAATCTCAATATTTAAAAATCATTGAAAATAGCTTTATAAGCTGCAATTGCCATCTATAATGTCTTGTTTTGTGGGGTTGTAGGCGTTGTTTTCTGCTTGCAAAATGTTTAAATCTCCATTGACGCATAAATTAGTTAAAGCACAGAAATCTGAAAGATTAGAATTTTGCCTTGCTCTAAATGATTGAGAAACTCGTAAAAGGTTTTCTAATCCATTTAGACTTAGCAGATTTTCATTTTCATCGATAGTTACTTTTCCTATGTTAGTAATTTGTTGTAAGCCGAATAAATTTCTCAAAGAAATGTTATGAAATATAAAAAGTTCATCCTCGAGACCGATGGTTGACTCGAGTCCATCAATATTTTCTAATGCGTGATTATAACGTATATTAATTGACTTAGTCACCTGTATATTTGCCAAACCATCAATATTTACTAATGAATAGTTCTGGAATAGCGACAAATTAGATACGTTGGCAGTTAAATTTCGGAGACCGTTCAAATTTGTTAGGTTTATATTGGTATTAAAGCTAATATAGTCGGGTTCCCCTGTAAAATTTCTTAAATTAGAAAGCCCATTTATATTTGTTAAATTGGGATTATTGGTAATATCAATGACATTGCCGATAGAAGCCACGTTACTTAACCAGTCTACATCCGTCAATAAATAACAACCACTTAGATAAAGCCCATTGTCAAGGGAAGTTAATTGACTTAAACTTGAGAAATCGGACAATGCAAAATTATGAATTAATTGTAAATACTGAACGTAAGTTAAACCTTCGAGTCCATCTAGGTTTTCCAAATTTTTATTCTCAGAAACGATGAGTCCTTCTCCAATGTGAGTAACACCCAGTCCTGTCGTGGATATTAAGTCGGGGTTGTTACGTATTTTTAAATTAGCATCAACCGTTTTTATGCTTCCAAGTGGAGATAAATCAGAAATATCTGTTGTATAGCCTTCATATGGAGTTCCGATATATAGTGTACCCATAATTCTTGTATATTGATTAGCTCCAAAAAGGTTTACATCTTCTTGTGTCCATAAACGGATATAAGGTAATTCATAGATATTTTGCTCATTCAAAGAAATGGTAACCGAAGCATTTTCCGAAACAGCTCCATTTGAAACTTGCACTGTCCCGGAAATAGTTGGATTAGTTTCAAATTCAAAAAGCGCTTCATCAGCAACTTTCAGTTCTCCCGAAGCGGAATCAATAGAAAACGCCCCCGCAGGGTTTTGTGCTCTAATTGAAAAAGTAATGGCGCCTTCATTAGTGCTTCCTTGAACGGTTCCGATTATTTGCCCGTTGGTTGGGTTTTCATCCATTGTGGTTGAAAAGTCTTCTGTTGAAACTGTTATTTCAATTTCTTGGGGCACTGGATCATCGCTGTCTTTTGAGCAAGAAATGAAGGTGAGAATAATAGCTGCTGCTATTATTCTGAAAGTTAAAAGTCTATTCATTATTTCGTTTTTAAAGGCTACAATTGCCGTCTATGATGTCTTGTTTTGTTGGATTGTAGGCGTTGTTTTCTGCACTAAAACCGAAATTGCTATTTAAGATTAAAGCGCTGCGTAAAGCACAAAAATCTGAAAGTACCGTATTGTTATAGCATCGGATTAATGTAAAACTTTCAATTCCATCCAACCCATTTAAACTTGTGAGACTTTCATTATCTTGAATCAAAAATGAGTTGCTGGCTCTTTCCAAGTTATTGAGGCCTTGTAGATCAATAAGAGAGTTGTTGTTTCTAATTTCAATTCTGTTGTTAACAGCCGTAATTGCTCCAAGCCCGTTTAAACTCTGTAGCGATTCATTGTTTTTTATTTTCAATTCTTGAAATACACCAATATTTTCCAAACCTTGAATATTTTGAAGTGCCGTATTGCCAATGATATCTAAAAAAGTAATATCATCAGAAAAATTTTGAAGTCCATCTAGATTTTCTAAAGAAGTGTTATTTGCAATATATATGGATCCATAGGCATCAGTAAAATTTCTTAAATTACTTAAAGCGTTTATATTTCTAATTGAATTGAGGCCTATTAATTTAATTCCATTTCCAATTTCCGAAAGGTTTTGGAGCCAATCAATATCGGGCAATGATGGACATGAAATTATACTAAAATTAAGTTCGATATGGGTAATTTGACTCAAACCTGAAACATCGGTGAGTACTTGATTGTTAGAAAGGAAAATTCCGAGGGTGGAATTAATGCTCTCAAACCCTTTAATGCTCTCTAAAGAGGGATTATTAAGAATTGCTATTTGCCCTAAAATAAAATTTACATTGAGCCCTACAGTTGATGTTAATATGGTATTGTTTTTAATTTGTAGGCTATTGTTCACAATTTTAATACTATGAAGCGGTGATAAATCAATAATATCTGTTGTTCCGTTTTCTTCAGGATGACCAATAAGGAGTAGGCCGTTAATTTGTGTATATTGATTTGCTCCAAAATCATTAACTTCTTCTTGTGTTTTTAAAATTACATCCCCCTCATAAACATTCTCCTCAACCAAATCATTCAAAGTAATTTCAACCGAAGCATTTTCAGAAACAGCGCCATTGGCTACATTCACGATCCCGGTAATTGTAGGATTTGTTTCAAAATCAAAGAGCGTTTCATTAGCAACTTTCAATTCTCCCGAAGCCGAATCAATAGAAAAGGCGCCCGAAGGTGTTTGTTCAGTAATTGAGAAAGCAACTGCTCCATCATTTGTGCTTCCTTGAACGCTTCCAATTATTTGCCCGTTTGTTGGGTTTTCATCCATTGTTATGGAAAAATCACTGGTTGAAACTGTTATTTCAATTTCTTGGGGCACTGGATCATCGCTGTCTTTTGAGCAAGAAATGAAGCTGAGAATAATAGCTGCTGCAATTATTCTGAAAGTTAAAAGTCTATTCATTATTTCGTTTTTAAAGGCTGCAATTGCCGTCTATTATGTCTTGTTTTGTTGGATTGTAGGCGTTGTATATTGCAATGTAGCTATTATTACTACCATTTATGAAGAGGTTTTGTAAGTCACAAAAATCTGCAAGTTCATTATTGCCTCTTATATCTAAATTACGACATATTTCTAAATTGTTTAAGCCAACCAAATTTGGTAGCTTTTCATTATTAAATATTTGAAGTGTTTCAGCAGTTTCTAAATTCCTTAATCCTTGAATATTTATTAGAGAATTATTGTTCTGTATGTTAAGTTCATTAGAAATATTAGTGGTTGATTCTAAACCATGAAGATTTTCTAAAAAGGGATTTTCTATAATACTTAATGTAGTAGTCACTCTTTTATTTTGCAAGCCTTCAATACTCGTAAGCGAAGAGTTCATTGTTATTTCCAAGTGATATATTTCAGTATTTAAATTTTCAATTCCATTCAGATTTAAAAGAGAACTATTATGTGTTATTCTAAAATAATTATATTCACCGTTCGCAGTGGTTAGATTGCTGAGACCATCAATATTTGTTAGCGAATTACAATTTATAATAGTTAAGTCTCCTCCAAACGATGTTAAATTGCTTAGCCAATCAAGATTTGATATTAGTGGGCAAGAAATCAATATCAATCTATCCTCTATGGAAGTAAGTTGATTTAATCCAGAAAGGTCCAACAAGCCAGCATTAAATGATAAAACCAGATCATGAACTGAGGTTAAATCGTTAAGCCCTTCTAACATTTCTAAAGTTTCATTAGAAAAAATGACAAGTGCGCCATTTAAATTTTGAATATTTAAACCTACCGTAGAGATCAATGAAGGGTTGTTAGAAATACTTAAATCTCCATTTATCGATCTTAAACTTTGAAGTGGAGTTAAATCGTAAATATCTGTAGTGGTACCTTCTTCTGGATCACCAATATATAAGTTTCCAATTATTGCCATGTAATTATTAGCTCCAAAATCGTTTACTTCTTGCTGTGATCTTAAAATTAAATCCCCTTCATAAACAGTCTCCTCCACCAAATCATTCAACGTAATTACAACCGAAGCATTTTCTGAAACAGCGCCATTGGCTACATTCACGATCCCGGTAATTGTAGGATTTGTTTCAAAATCAAAGAGCGTTTCATCAGCAACTTTCAATTCTCCCGAAGCCGCATCAATAGAAAACGCGCCCTCAGGTGTTTGTTCAGTAATTGAGAAAGCAACTGCTCCGTCATTTGTGCTTCCTTGAACAATTCCAATTACTTGCCCGTTTGTTGGGTTTTCATCTATTGTTATGGAAAAATCACTGGTTGAAACGGTTATTACAGTTTCTTGGGGCACTGGATCATCGCTGTCTTTTGAGCAGGATGTAAATAAGAAGATTGACAAAAGAAAAGGAATTGAATTGTGAGATAAGAATCGCATTATTAAAGAAATGTTAAAAGTGAGGTCTCAAATATAAAAAAAATCCTGCTGCGTTGGCAACAGGATTTTTCCTATTTCATAAATTACTTAATACTAATAGTAAGTAAATCTTCTAACTTGTGCAATATACTTCGCCAAGCGAATTACTTGGTGACTATATCCATACTCGTTATCATACCATACATATAGTACTACATTTTTACCATCGTCAGTTACAAT
Source organism: Aequorivita vitellina (assembly GCF_022008365.1). Lineage (GTDB taxonomy): Bacteria > Bacteroidota > Bacteroidia > Flavobacteriales > Flavobacteriaceae > Aequorivita > Aequorivita vitellina. The sequence continues at coordinate 28,605 of NZ_JAIRBA010000031.1, read as the reverse complement.
AGTTGCGTTGCTGTCATAAATTGCAGGGGAGCAAGAGCCAACAATGTCGCTGGAAACCAACTCGTTATTCATTGAATATTTAATTTGCTCAACCAAATCGCCTTCCAGAGCGTATTTCTTCATAGTAGCGTTTATGTCGTCTTTTGAAGTAGGTTTTGCAACTTCAAGATTTAAAACTACCAAAGAACCATTAGGCACAGGAACACGAATTGCATTGGAAGTAAGTTTGCCAGCTAAAACGGGTAAGGCTTTTGCAACTGCACTTCCGGCGCCAGTTTCTGTAATTACCATATTTAGTGCTGCAGCGCGCCCACGACGGTATTTACCGTGCATATTATCAACCAAATTTTGGTCGTTTGTATAAGCGTGAATGGTTTCTAAATGCCCGCGAACTACACCGAAAGAATCTTCAACTGCTTTTAAGATTGGAGTGATGGCATTGGTAGTACACGACGCTGCCGAAAAAATATCGACCGTGTGTGGGTCGTGCTCTTTCTGGTTTACTCCGTGAACTATATTTGGAACGCCTTTGCCAGGTGCGGTAAGTAAAACCTTTGCGGCGCCTTTCGCTTTTAAATGACGGCCTAGCTCTTTATCGTCGCGGAATGCACCAGTGTTGTCTATAATTAAAGCATCTTCAATTCCGTATTTGGTGTAATCAATATCTTCTGGATTGTTTGCATTAATTATGTGGACGGTGGAGCCGTTAATTATCAATGCGCTATTTTCAAGATCTGTTTTTACGGTTCCAGGAAAATCTCCGTGTACAGAGTCATATTGAAGAAGTGAAGCACGTTTGTCTAAAACAGTTTGGTCCATTTTGCCACGAACAACAATAGCGCGAAGACGAAGCTGGTTTCCTTGTCCTGTTTTGGTCATAAGCTCACGAGCCAACAAACGACCAATACGTCCAAAACCATACAGCACTACGTCTTTTGGAACTAGTGCTTTGGCTTCTTTAGCATTTTTCAATTTATCTGAAACGAAAGCTAAAGCATTGGAATATTTATCGTCTTCTAAATGAAATTCGTACGTAAGTTTACCAATGTCTAATTTTGCTGGGGGAAGATCTAATGTTTTAATAGCCTGTGCAATTTCAACTGAGTCGAAAATTGAAATAGGCTTTTGAACAAATTCGCCTGCATATTCGTGCAGGTTTAAAATTTCACTCACATTGCGGTCTATAAGTTGGTTGCGGAAAAGTACCAATTCTATGGACTTATCGTACCAAAGGTCGCTAATGATTTTAATAAATTCTACTGATGCTTTTCGGCGGTCAGTTTGAAAAGACAGTTCTTTTTCATAAACGTCATCAAAACTCATAAGGATACATTTTTTTAGGTCCGCGTCTTTTTTAATGCCGTGCAAAAACGAAGAACGTGGAGCGCGTTAAAATTTTGTGCAAAACTACTTATTTTCATCGGCTTGGGGAAATAAAAACGCATAATAAAAACACCGCTGTAAATTTGGGTTTTCAGCGGTGTTTATTAAGTATATTCGAGTTTCTATCTAAAAATAAACGAATTGATGTTTCCGCTTCCATCCATAAAAGTCATTTTTATTGGGGTGTGATAATCGCGCTGGCTCATAATTCGTTTTGCATCGTTTATATTATTAATGGGTTCATCATTTATATGGGTTATAATAATGCCTTCCAGTTTATAACGAGCAATTTCGGGCGATAATGCGCGGGTTACTTCTACACCGTTTTTTAAGCCTCGTGCCTTTAGCTCTTCTGGTGTAATATTTTTAACTTCTACTCCCAAATCGTCGATAGCAAAAGTTTCTAACTTTATAAGTTCAACCGGAAATTTCCGCTCCGTACCATCGCGAAGCACAGTTACTTCAACCACATCTTTTGGGCGTTTGGAACCTAGATAGCCAGAAAGATCGGCAAATTTTGTAACCTTATACCCATCCAATTGTTTTATGATGTCGCCTTTTTTTATACCCGCCTTATCGGCACCACTTCCTTTTTCAATGCCGCCTACAAAAACACCTTGGGTTACGTTAATTCCATACTTTTCAATAAGCTGCGGATTTAAATTCCCAACCTGTATGCCTAAAATTCCGCGTTGCACATTTCCGTATTCAAGTATATCTTCAATTACTTTTCGGGCGTTGTTTGAAGGCACTGCAAAGGAATACCCCACATAACTCCCAGTTTCCGAAGTAATAGCCGTGTTGATACCAATTAATTCCCCACGCGTATTAACCAACGCACCACCACTGTTTCCACGGTTTACAGCGGCATCGGTTTGAAGAAAGGATTGCGTATTTCCATCAAATTGATTTAAATCACGGGCTTTGGCGCTTATAATACCTGCGGTAACCGTTGAGGTTAAATTGAAAGGATTTCCTACCGCGAGTACCCATTCGCCAATTTTCACATTGTTTGAATCGCCAAAGGGGATATATGGAAAATCACTATCGTCTTTAATTTTTATCAGGGCAATATCTGTATTTGGATCTGTACCTATCAATTCGGCTTTATAGGTTTTGTTGTTATTCAGCGTAACTTCAAGATTTGTGGCATTTGCAATTACGTGATTGTTGGTTACAATATAACCGTCGGGCGAAATTATTACGCCACTACCACTGCCAACCATCGCTCTGGGTTGCCCGCCGCCTTGTAAATATTCAAAAATATTGGTGGGTTGCCTGCTTACCGTCGTGTTTTTTACGTGAACCACGGCATGCACTGTTTTTTCAGCTGCTTCGGTAAAATCGGTTGTCATTTCGGCAGCCGTAGCCGAAAGGCTTGTAGGTATAAATTTTGATTGCTGCGGGGTTTCAAAACGAATCGTGTTCTCTTCTTCAAAATATTTATAACCCCCAAGTGTTATAGCGCCAGCAAAGAGCGCAACCAGAAATAAACGGATTGTTTGTTTCATTGTACAAGTTTTTTAATTAGTACTACATTTATGTTATATGAAAACTTTGTTCTCAAGTTTTGCATTTTTAACGGTTTTAGCTTTTCAATCCTACGAAGATGGAGATGAAAAACTGTACTTTGGAAGAAATATTCTAATAATACCTCTACAAATTTAACCAAGATAGCTTGAAAATAGTATGCCAAGATTTAAGTTTTAACTTGCATTTAACGTCTAAACTTCAGCCTTACACGTGGTGGCTTTTTATATCTTTGCGCTTCTATGGAATTCACCTTTTACAAATACCAGGGCACGGGCAACGATTTTGTGATTATTGATAATCGCGAAACATTTTTTCCAAAGGAAGACATCGCGCTCGTAGCCAAAATTTGCGATCGTCGTTTTGGCGTAGGCGCTGATGGTTTGCTTTTATTGGAGAATCACGCAACTGCAGATTTTAAAATGGTTTATTTCAATAGCGACGGAAACCTAAGCACAATGTGCGGTAACGGCGGAAGGTGTATTGTCCATTTTGCAAAGTTTCTGGGAATTATTTCTGATAATACAACTTTTGAAGCCGTTGACGGAATGCACGAAGCGACGATTAATAATAATTGGGTTTCATTAAAAATGAACGATGTTGAAAAAATCAATGCTTCTGAAAACCATACTTTTTTAAATACGGGTTCGCCGCATCACATTGAAATAGTTTCAGATTTGGAAAATTTTGATGTGTTCAACAATGGCAGAAGTATTCGAAATAAAATCTACGGAAAGGAAGGCGCGAATGTAAATTTTGTTGAAAAGCTTGATACTGCCAAATTTTCAGTTCGAACTTATGAACGCGGTGTGGAAGACGAAACACTTTCGTGCGGCACGGGGGTTACGGCCGTTGCAATTGCAATGTTTGAAGCGGGTAAAACTTCAGAAAATACAATCACGCTAAAAACCCCCGGCGGCAAACTGCAAGTGCGTTTTAAGAAGAAAGGTTCGCATTATAAAAATGTATATTTGGAAGGACCAGCAATACAGGTTTTTAAAGGAATTTGGAAATGAACACACTAAAGGGAGAAAATATTTTTTTACGCGCATTGGAACTTTCAGACCTGGATTTTCTGTACAATTTAGAAAATACCGAATCGCTTTGGGAAGTGAGCAATACCACAACGCCCTATTCAAAATACATGCTGCAGCAATATTTAGAAAACAGCCATCGCGATATTTACGATGTACAACAATTGCGACTCGTAATTTGTAACAGTGAAAATGAAGATCAAGTTGGGTTTATCGATCTTTTCGACTTCGATCCAAAACACAGCAGAGTAGGGGTTGGCATTGTAATTTTTTCTGAAAAAGATAAACGGAAAGGCTTTGCTTCCGAAGCTTTAAAACTCACCTGTAATTACGCTTTTAAACATTTAAAAGTGCATCAAATTTTCGCGGGTATTACCGAAGAAAATGAAGGCAGCATTAAATTATTCGAAAAAGCAGGTTTTGAACGAAGTGGTTTAAAAAAGGATTGGATTTTTTCCGAAGGGAAATATAAAAGTGAATATTTTTATCAACTATTTCAAAATTGAAAATCCTGAATTCATACTCTAAAAAATGTATATAAAAAAAATATTAATAATTGTCTTTTTGCTCGGAGCCGTTGGTATGGGTGCATTTGCGTGGTATGTTTACGATACTGCCTTTACGGGAAACACCGCTTTTAATAATAAAGAAGCGCACGTTTATATACCTACCAATGCGAGTATAAATAATGTAATTGACGAGTTGGAGCCCCTGTTAAAAGATGCCAAATCGTTTCGAACAATTGCAGACCAAAAGCAATATTCTGAAAACATTAAACCGGGTCATTTCATTATAAAAAAAGGAATGACCAATAATGATATTGTGAATACGCTTCGCAGTAGAAATATTCCGATTAATGTGAAATTTAACAATCAAGAACGTTTGGAAGATTTGGCGGGCCATATTGCAAATCAAATTGAAGCAGATAGCATTTCACTTTTAAAAGCAATGACCGACCCCGAATTTTTAAAGGAAGTTGACTTAGATAAAGAAACGGGATTATCCATGTATATTCCAAATACGTATGAATTTTATTGGAATAGCGCTGCCGAAACTTTCCGCGACCGAATGAAAACCGAATACGAACGTTTTTGGAATGAATCTAGAACCCAAAAGGCAAAAAAATTAAACCTTTCAAAAGAACAGGTAATGGCTTTGGCTTCTATTGTTCAGAAGGAAACAGCAAAGGTTGATGAACGGCCGCGAGTGGCAGGGGTGTACATTAATAGGTTGAAAGTTGGAATGTTGCTACAGGCAGATCCAACGGTTATTTACGCGTTAAAACGTGAAAGTGGCGATTACAATCAGATTATAAAAAGAGTTCTTTATGCAGATTTAGAATTAGATTCGCCGTACAATACCTATAAATATGCTGGCGTTCCTCCGGGGCCAATCACAATGCCCGATATTTCTTCGATAGATGCAGTGCTAAATCCCGAAAAGCACGATTATTACTACTTTGTAGCCGATGTTACAAATTTTGGTTATCACAAGTTCGCCAAAAACTTAGCGCAGCACAACGTAAACAAAGCCGAATATGTGCGGTGGGTAAATAAGCAAGGCTTAAAAAGATAAACTACGCATATTTTTTTTAATTTGTTAAAACCACTTGTTATCACAGGTTAAATTGTGTTAACGCTATGGTTATTCTTCCCTTTTATAGTATCTTATTTTTCATAAGCAATTGATTATCAAGTGTAATATTGATGATCACACGTTCTTTGGCACGATTTTTTCATACAGCGCGGCGAACATGCGTTTGCCGTAATGCGTGTTTGTATTAAAGATTTATTTCGTCTCGCACAAAGCGATGACGCGATAATTATAATTTAAACTAAGTAAAACATGACAAAACGTTTTATGAAATTGTCTGCGCTGCTGGCTGTTGCAGTTTTTGTTGCAATGGCATTCTCTTCAAAGAAAGTAGATTACAGCAGTTCTATATTCATTACAAATCCCGTAGGGAGCGTTGCCAATGTTCCTTACGAGTATGAAGTGAATTTGAATTCCCAAGCGGGTATTCCCTATCTTGGGAAGTCGTTCCATGGCTTTAGTTATGACCTCGGCTTTAGTGAAAGCAGTGGTAATTACAAAGCCGTAAACAGATTGGGTTATTTAGGCAAATACCAGTTTGGCCGTTCTACTCTTAATTGGGTAGGAATTTACAATACATCTCAATTTTTAAATAGCCCTTTGTTACAAGAAAAAGCTTTTGAAGCTTTAATTTCTAAAAACAAATGGGTACTTAGAGATTATATTGATGAATTTGTTGGTCAAACAATTAATGGTATAAAAATAACCGAATCGGGCCTAGTGGCGGCGGCACATTTAGGAGGAGCCGGAAATGTGAAAAAATTTCTGGATAGCAATGGTGAAATCGTATTCAAAGATGCCAATCATGTACCAATTACAAAATACATGAAACGCTTTGTAGGTTACGATATTTCACAAATCCTCCCTGATAACAACGCCAGAGCGACATTATAATTATTGAAAAAACCAGGTTGACAAGCCTGGTTTTTTTATTTAATATTTATTTAACAGCCTACAAATCAGATTATTAAAAAAAGTATTATCTTTGCCGGCTGAAACGAAGACGTAATTATACGTTCGAATTTTAAAACTCAATGAAAAAAAGAATATTTGTAATTGCAGTTTTACTTGTTGTTACCGTACTAGTAGGGACAGGTTTCAATACAAAGGAAAACCACGATTTTTCTGCCTTTAGCACAGAAGGATTAGAGTTATTCTATCACGTTCCCACAGAAGCTGAGCTTACTCCATTATTAGTTCCTGTGAACCCACAATTTAATTTATTTTTGGGAAAAACCTATTTAGGATTTAAAGAAGCGCTTGGTTTTAAAGAATCGAGAGGGGATTACCAAATCGTTAACGATTATGGTTATATGGGGAAATATCAGTTTTCACGAGCAACTCTTAGAATGATGGGGCTTAAGAATGCCGATAATTTTCTTTTCGATACCCGCCAGCAAGAAGCTGCATTTATGGCTTACACATCATTAAATAAGTGGATTTTACGCAAAGACATTAAGCGTTCCGTTGGTAAAACAATGGCTGGTGTTAAAATTACCGAATCTGGAATTTTAGCCGCTGCCCATTTAGCTGGTGCTGGAAATGTAAAAAAATTCCTTAGAAGTGCAGGAACAAATCGATTTGAAGATGCTAACGGTACTTCAATCCGTTACTACTTGCGCAAGTTTTCGGGATATGATACTTCGCATATAGTGGCGAATAAAAAACCGAGAATAATCTAATATTTATTATCCTTGAATAATAAATAAGGTGGGTCTTTTATGAAGGTCCACCTTTATTTTTTTCCACAAGCTCACAGGTGCCGTTTTTATGTATTCTGAAGGCAACGTAATATCGCAGGCCACACATATTCTTGTTTGTGGGTTGAGGTTCTCGGTCAAACTTTGCAACATTTGGTTGTTGCGATAGGGGGTTTCAATAAAGAGTTGCGATTGGTCTAGGTCTTTTGATAGTTTTTCCAAACGTTTTAATTCTCTTTTTCGTTCGCCTTTATCAATGGGTAAATACCCGTTAAAAGCAAAATTCTGCCCATTAAAACCACTCGCCATCATGGCCAGTAAAATTGAAGATGGCCCTACCAACGGAACCACTTTAATTTCAAGTTCATGCGCATAATGCACAGCACGAGCGCCAGGATCTGCAATCCCGGGGCAACCGGCATCACTTATCACACCAACGTCAAACCCTTCCAAACACGGATTGAGCATAGCTGGAATTTCTTCTGGAAGGGTAAATTTATTTATTTCCTTAAGTTTTAGCTTGGGTTGCTGCTTTTCTGGTACAATGCTTTTTATAAAACGACGCGCATTCTTTTCGTGCTCAACAATGTAGTAATCTATTTTTTCAACTGCATTTTTTACTGAAATAGGAAGTACGACCAAAGGTGGCACATTGCCCATGGGGCACGGAATTAGGTATAAATTTCCCTTTTTTGAAGTCATTAAATACTATTGAACAATTAGTTTTTTAATAATGTTTTGCGCTTTCGTTGAAGTAATTTTAGCGAAATAAATTCCTGACTTCAAGTTTGAAATGGAAATTGTTTTTTCACTGTTAAAAATATTTTCTTCGGAAATAATCAAACGTCCGCGAACATCGAATAGTGAAATGCTGTTAAGTTGTTCATTATTTAAACTAAAAGAAACATTTTCCGAAGCCGGATTTGGAAGCATACTCAGCGTATTTTCAATTGAAAAATCTTCAGTGCTTGCGATTTCGTCGCCTTTAATTTTATAAATAGAACCACCAAGATCAAGTAGGTATAGTTCTTTAGTAACGTCTTCGCCAAAGGAAACCCAACTTCCTGTAAAAGTGCCGTGTTCCACTAAGTTTCCGGCATCGTCAACTGTGCCAATTAATCCGCTGCAAAAGTCTGCAAAAAAGTAAAGGCCATAAATATCTGTATAAATTGAACCGCGATAAACAAAGCCGCCCGAAATGGAACAATTGCCACTAGTGTGAGTATATTCGGCCAGCGGAAAAGTCATTTCAGATTGAGGTGGACAATTTTGTGTGTTAAACGGTTGGGTGCCTTCGTAGCATCTCCAGCCGTAATTTAAGCCTGCTTCAGTTATGTTCGCTCGGTTTATTTCTTCTCTGCTAGTTTGCCCCACATCGGCAATCCAAATATTATTCTCGGTAAAATCGAATGAAAAACGCCACGGGTTTCGCAAGCCGTATGCCCAAATTTCATCTAAGGCATTTGGATCTCCTACAAATGGATTAGTAGCCGGAATGCCGTAATTATTCCCACCAGTGGGGTTATCAACATCTATCCGCAGTATTTTCCCCAACGGATAAATTAAGTCTTGACCTCTGTCGTTTGGGTCGCCACTACCGCCACCATCGCCAGAAGCAATATAGAGATAACCATCTGGGCCGAATGCCAGATTACCGCCATTATGGTTTGAGGCGGGTTGATCGTAGCTTATAAGAGGTAATTCTGAATTGAAGTCGGCCAAATCGGGATTGTTGCTATCTACTGAAAATCTAGAAATCTGCGTATCGCCGTTGGTGTCGGTATAATTCACATAAAAGAAGCCATTGTTGGCATAATTGGGATGAAATGCGAGGCCGAGCAAGCCGCGTTCACCATTCGTTGTAATTTGTGCCGAAATATCTAAATACGGGGTAGTGTTAACGGTGCCATTAACTTGAATTATTTTTACTTTTCCACCTTTTTCAACAACAAATAATCGGTCATCATTCGCATGTTGCAAGCTCAAAGGTTGGTTGAAATTATCTTTAAACAATTCGATACTTACATCTTGAGAGAAGACCAATGTTGAAAATATAAAAAAGCAGAGCGGGAGTAATAGATTTTTCATAGTTGATTTTTTATGTGAAATATTAAATATAAGAAAATCAACCGTAAAATTGGTTAAAACCTTTGTGCTATTTGCTCGCAAGCCTCATCGAGCATTTTATACACATTTTCAAACCCAGCGTCTCCGCCAAAATAGGGGTCGGGAACATCTACATTTTCATTGGGGAAGATTTCATCGAGAATTAGCTTCACTTTTTCTTTATGTGAATCATTTTCGGCCAGTGCCAAAACGTTTTCTTTGTTGCTATTGTCCATCACATAAATTTCATCGAAATTTTCAAAATCGCTGGTGCTAAACTGTCTTCCGCGTTGTTGTGTTATATCTATATTGTATTTTTTGCCAACGGCAATACTTCGTTTGTCGGGTTCATCACCCACGTGCCAATGCCCTGTCCCAGCTGAATCTACGTAAACTTTTGATGAATCTACCTTAGATTTTAAAATGCCTTCAGCCAAAGGCGAACGGCAAATATTGCCAAGGCAGACCATAAGGATTTTGTGTTTTTTCATAACCAATTTTCTGTAAGTTTAGAAGGTTAGCATCATTAAGGAGCTATATTGCAACATGCTCCAACAGATTACTGCCAACTTAATTTAAAGCGTCAATTTTTTGCTTAAATCTTCTACGTATTTGCGGAATTGCTTGTCGGTACTCGAAAGATTATCAACTGTTTTGCAAGCGTGAAGTACGGTTGCGTGATCGCGTTGCCCAATTTGCGAACCAATTGATGCAAGCGATGCTTTGGTGAATTTTTTCGCAAAAAACATCGCTAATTGGCGTGCCTGAACGATGTGTCTTTTTCGTGTTTTAGACTGTAATGTATCTACATCCATTTGGAAATAATCGCTCACAACTTTTTGAATATAATCTATAGAAACTTCGCGCTTGGTGTGCTTAACATAATTGTCAACAATCTTGCGGGCAAGTTCAATTGTAATTTCCTTTTTATTGAATGAAGAATGCGCAATCAACGAAATGATGGCGCCTTCAAGTTCACGTATGTTTGTTTTAATATTATTCGCCAAAAACTCTATAATATCATCGGGCATTTCAACGCCGTCGCGATATAGTTTGTTTTTAATGATGGCAACACGCGTGTCGTAATCTGGATGATTTAATTCAGCAGAGAGTCCCCATTTAAAACGTGAAAGCAGTCGCTGTTCTATATCAATCATGTCAACAGGAGCTTTGTCGCTGGTTAAAATAACTTGTTTCCCGTTTTGGTGTAAATGATTAAAAATATGAAAGAAAACATCTTGCGTTCCCGCTTTTCCAGAAAGCAATTGTATGTCGTCAACTATCAACACATCTATAATTTGGTAGAAGTGAATAAAGTCGTTACGGTTGTTCTTTTTTACAGATTCAATATATTGCTGCGTAAACTTTTCGGCAGAAATATAGAGTACGGTTTTTTCTGGATATTTATCTTTTATATCAACGCCAATTGCGTGACCTAAATGTGTTTTCCCTAGTCCAACACCGCCAAAAATAAGCAAGGGGTTGAATGAAGTGCCACCGGGTTTATTAGCCACAGCTAATCCTGCCGAGCGGGCCAATCTGTTGGATTCGCCTTCTAAAAAACTTTCAAAATTATAATTTGGGTTTAGTTGCGATTCAATTTTTACATTGCGAATACCAGGAATTACAAACGGATTTTTAAGTTCTGGGCTTTTATTTTTTAGCGGTACGTCAACCTCTTGTGAGGTAAGGTTGCTACGGTTGGCGCTGGGTATTTTTTCGGTAAAAGGTTGTTTGTTGCCGTAGGTGTTTTCCATTCTAATAATGTAAACTAATTTGGCTGTAGCGCCCAATTCCTTGGTGAGGGCAACCTTTAAAATTTTAACGTAATGTTCTTCGAGCCATTCATAAAAAAATTTGCTCGGCACCTGTATGCTTAATGCATTATCGGTTAGCTTTACCGCTTTTATTGGCTCGAACCAAGTTTTGAAAGCCTGCGAAGTAATATTATCTTCGATAAAAGCCAAACAATTGTTCCAAACCGATTCCGCAGTTCTGCTCATAGTTAAAAGTCGTGTTTTTTTGTTTAATTAAGTGTGGCCAAAAAATAGGGGATGGAGTATTTCCGGGCTATTTATTAACAATGCAAATATGTGAACAAAAAAGTTATAAAAAAAACCACATTGGGGTTGAATTATTAGTTTTTTTTCGCCATACTTGACTTTCGATAAAACTACAAAAAACTTTCTTTAAAAGGCACAAAATCTTGAAGAATACTTTTACACAAATTAGAGTGCGTTATGGTGAAACCGACCAAATGGGTGTGGTCTACTATGGCAACTATGCACAGTATTTAGAACAAGGTAGGACTGAATGGTTGCGAGAGCTTGGTTTTAGCTATAAATGGATGGAAGCCAATGATGTACACTTGCCTGTAGTGCACTTGAGTATTGATTATAAACAACCCGCTTTTTACGATGATTTATTAACAATAAAGACAACTTTAAAGCAAATGCCATCGGTGAAAATTGAATTTCAATATGAAATTTATAATGAATCCAAACAACTTTTGGTAACCGCAACTACTATTCTCGTTTTTGTAAATAGTACTACTAAAAAGTTAATGAAAGCACCTAACTATTTAATAGACAAGTTAAAAGAAGAGTAATTAGTCTTCAATTGGTTTAATGGTAACTTTATAGGTGTTTTCGAATAACTGATAAATACGTTCGGCATCTTTTTTTCGAACCGCAATTTCAAATTCGCAATTCAATTCCATTTTTTGGCTTATCAGTTTTAGATTTTCATTTTTTATTAGTTGCATAACGGTATTCATTTCTGGATATTCAAATTTCAAAAGAAATGTTTCGTCAATAGTTCGTTTTACGATCTTGCAGGTTTCCAACGCCATTTGCGCAGTGGTTTTATACGCCTGAATTAATCCACCCACTCCCAACTTTGTACCGCCAAAATAACGCACAACCACCACTAAAATATTTGTAACGTCAAAAGATTGGAGTTGCCCGTAAATGGGCATTCCTGCACTGTTTGACGGTTCGCCATCATCGTTGGCGCGATAGTGTTCGTAACTTTTGCCCAACTGCCAAGCGTAGCACCAATGTCGCGCACTGTGGTGCTGTTTTTTAAGCGCTTCAATATGTTCTTTTACATCGTCTTCAGATTTTACAGGAAATGCGTAGCCAAAAAATTTGCTTCCCTTTTCCTTAAAAAGAACTTCTGTTGCAGGTTTTAAAATGGTTTTATATGTGTCTTTTTCAATTTCCAAATAACAAGGTTTTTTTGGTCAGTGATCTAAAATTTTTCAAAGGCAATTAAAATAATGCTAATTACGGCAAGCCCGATTCCAATCCAGTTTTTCACTAATAATTTTTCTTTAAATAGTAAAATGCCCACTAAAGTTGAAAACATTACAATCGCCACATTATTGATTGTAAAAACGCCCGAACTGTCAAAAATACCACTGCGTAGCGCCTGCACCAAAAAATAGATGGAGAAATAATTTGGAATTCCCAAAGCAATGCCGCCAAGCACATTTTTAAACTGAAATTTAAAATTCCCTTTACTCGCTTGGAATGCTAAAATTACAAATCCAATTACGCCGGCCATGGCATAAATAGTGGCCGAAAATATAGGGATGTCGTGTTTAGCTATAAATTCTCCTTCCAAATATTTTACGGTGGTATCTATTATTCCACTTCCTAAAAATACCAAAATAGGAAAGATGAAATTGGAGCGTTTTATTTTTATGCCGTCCTTCGTTTTTATTGAAGCTAAATACACAGCGATTAATGCTAAAATAATACCTGTAATTTTTAAAAACCCCAAACTTTCGTTATAATAAACTAAGCCAAAAATAATAGGAATTACAACGCTCATTTTTGTCGCAACCGAAACCACTGAAAGTCCGCTGCGCTGCGTGGTTATTGCCATTAAATTAAAAACAATTATAAACAATGCTCCTAAAACCAACGCAAATGGAAACCAACTAAAACTTGGAATGGCAAGAAAATCTACAGTTTCTTTTTGAAAAATAATTCCACAAAAACAGGCCGTTACATAATTAAAGGTAAGTCCGTGAAGGGTGTTAATTTTAAACTTTGAAAATAGTTTAAAAACCACAAAAATCATTGTGGAAGAGAGGATGCTAAGCGCGAGTGCTATCAAGAGTTGGGGTTTTTAAAGTTTCGGAAAGTGTCGTCTTTTATGTTTTTTTCGGAAATCATTTCACCTTTAAAAACAGGAGCTTTCACACCTTCAATAAATGTGTTGTTTCCATAAAACACGAAAGCCTCATCCCAAAGATTGGCATCAATAAAAGTTTGAAGCGTTTTCGCACCGCCTTCAATTATAATGGATTGAATATTACTTCGGAAAAGAGCTTCGCAAATTTGCTTCGGAATTTCTTCAGAAAAATCAATTTTCTCAAAAGTTATATTTTCCGAAGTTTTGCCTTCTTTTTCAGTGAAAACAATCGTTTTTGAACTTGTATCAAAAACTGAAAAGTCTTGCGCAATTTTCAGCTCTTTATCAATAACAATCCGCGTTGGATTTTCACCCGTCCATTCCCGAACCGTAAGCGATGGATTGTCCTGCAAAACCGTGTTCGTTCCCACTAAAATAGCTTGCTCTTCGGCTCGCATTTTATGCACTAATTGTCGTGAAAATTCATTTGTAATCCACACAGGTTTGGTCTCGTTGCGGGTTTCGCTTTTGGGAGCGATAAAACCGTCTGCAGTCTGCGCCCATTTCAAGAAAATATAAGGCCGTTTTTTTTGATAAAATGTAAAAAACCGTTTGTTTAATTGGTTGCATTCGTTTTCTAAAACGCCCACGATTACTTGGCAGCCGGCTTCCATTAATCTTTTTATTCCCCGACCAGCTACTTGTGGATTTGGATCTAAACTACCTAGAACCACTTTTTTAATTCCGGTGTCAATTATCAAATTTGCACAGGGCGGTGTTTTGCCAAAATGGCTGCACGGTTCCAAGCTCACATAAATGGTTGCTTCCTTTAAAACCTTGGTGTTGCTTACGCTGGAAATAGCATTTACTTCGGCGTGCGGTTGCCCAGCTTTGTAGTGCCAACCTTCGCCAATAATTTCATTTTTATGAACAATGACGCTGCCAACTAACGGATTTGGATAGGTGGTTCCCAGTCCGTTTTTAGCCAGTTGAATGCAGCGGGTAATATATTTTTCGTGTATCTTCACCGCGTAAAAATACAAGGTTTTAATTAGAATGAGTGCACCATTTATTCGTCTTATTGAAAAGAAAGACAATCCGCAAATCGCCAAAGTAATACGCAGTGTTTTAATAGATTTTAATGTGCCAAAAGTGGGTACGGCTTATGCAGATGCCGCGTTAGATTGTATGTTTGAAACCTACCAAAAACCAAAAGCGGCTTATTTTGTAGTTGAAGCAAACAATAAAATTATTGGCGGTGCGGGCATTGCCCAATTAGACAATTATGAAGGTAATGTCTGCGAACTTCAAAAAATGTATTTTCTTACCGAAGCCCGTGGCACAGGTCTTGGCGCGCAAATGATGGAATTTTGTTTGGCAAAAGCACGCGAATTTGAATATGAAAAAATATACCTTGAAACCATGGAATATATGACGCACGCCCAAAAACTTTACAAACAATCGGGCTTTGAATATATTGCCGGTGCACTGGGCGATACGGGTCATTATTCGTGTCCCGTGCATATGGTTAAACATTTGTAAATTTCAAATAAACCTCAAATAACAAAATCCAAAATTTCAAACGTTGATTTGGGATTCAATTTCAATTTCATTTGAATATAAACACGATCACTTGAAAATTTTAGAACAAAAGGAACATTTTAAAAACCAACTTTCAGGAATTTATCCTTCGGAAGAAATACAGTCGTTTTTTAATATACTTTCTGAAAAATACTTAGGATTCACCCGATTGCAAATTGCACTCGACCCCAAAGTTGAAGTAACTGAAAAAGATTCAGAAAAATTTGAAAAGGCGCTACTTCGGCTTAAAAAACACGAACCCATTCAATATATAATAGGTGAAACTGAATTTTACGGTCTTCCTTTTAAAGTGAATAAACACACTCTAATTCCGCGTCCCGAAACCGAGGAGTTGGTTGAATGGATATTATCTGAAAAAGCTCTCCCTACTCAAATCTCAAACTTCAATACTATTTTAGATATTGGAACCGGGAGTGGTTGCATTGCTATTTCACTTGCCAAAAATCTTCAAAACGCTGAAGTTGCTGCTTTGGATATTTCAGAGGAGGCTTTACAAATTGCGCGGGAAAATGCCAAACTAAATTCTGCTGAAGTAACTTTTTTTCAAACAGACATTTTAAAGGCTGAAACCCTTCCGACGCAATATAATATAATTGTTTCAAATCCGCCCTATGTGCGCGAATTGGAAATGGAAAAGATGCAGCAAAACGTTTTAAAATATGAGCCAAACACGGCTTTGTACGTTAAAGATGTCGATCCGTTGCTGTTTTACCGAGCAATTTCTACGTTGGCAAAAAGTCATTTAAAACCCGATGGAAAACTTTTTTTCGAGATTAATGAGTACCTTAGTGAAGAATTATCTGCGCTTTTAACGAGTGAAGGTTTCAGAAATATTGAAGTAAAAAAAGACATTTTTGGAAAAGACCGAATGGTAAAATGTAATTTATAACCGCCGTGTTCTCTGTGTTTTTATGGTGAAGAATAAGCCAAATACGCAAAGTTCCACTAGAACAGGAAATATGAATAAACTTGAAAAAATATGCATTTTTTGCGGGAGCAGTGATGGCAACGATTTGGCTATTTCTGATGCTGCAAAGAATTTAGGACAGATTTTCGCTAAACGCAACATTACTTTAGTTTATGGCGCCGCGAAGATTGGCGTGATGGGCGTTATTGCCAAAAGTGTTTTGGAGAACAAAGGAAAGGTTATTGGGATAATTCCTAATTTTTTAAAGAAGAAAGAAGTTGTTCATTTGGGCCTTACCGAATTAATTACAACTGAAAACATGCACGAACGTAAACTGAAAATGCAAGAAGAAAGCGACGGTTTTATCGCACTTCCGGGCGGCATGGGTACTTTGGAAGAACTTTTTGAAATAATAACTTGGCTTCAATTAGGGCTGCATCAAAAACCAATCGGTCTGTTGAATATTAACGGGTTTTACAACGATCTTATTAAAATGCTCGAAACCATGGTGCGCAAAGGCTTTCTTTCTATGGATAATTACAGTTTGCTTTTGGTAGATACCAATCCCGTGAATCTTTTAAAGAAAATGAATGAATTTAAACGCCCAGATGTTCCCAAATGGCTGAATGAGGATAGAGCGTAAAAAAAACCTCAAAGGTCTCAAAGACCTGTGAGGTTTAAATTTTATATTTGTTGCATGAACATCGAACAACAAATAACATCGCTTCGCAACGAACTTCGCGAGCATAATTATAACTATTACATATTAGATAATCCAACAATTTCCGACTTTGAATTTGATCAAAAACTGAAGCAACTTCAGGAGTTAGAAAAAGCGCATCCCGAATTTTACGATGCTAATTCGCCCACGCTGCGGGTTGGCGGAGCGGTTACTAAGAATTTCGAAACCGTTCCCCACACTTACAGAATGTATTCTTTGGATAATTCGTATTCAAAAGAAGATTTGGAAGACTGGGAAAAGCGAATTGAAAAAGCGATTGATGGCGAAGTCGCATTTACCTGCGAGCTCAAATACGACGGCGCTTCCATTAGTTTGACTTATGAAAACGGAAAGTTGAAAAAAGCCGTAACCCGTGGCGATGGTTTTCAAGGCGATGATGTAACTGCTAACGTAAAAACAATCCGTTCCGTTCCGTTGCAATTAAGAGGCGATTACCCGCCTTTGTTTGATATTCGCGGTGAAATTGTTTTGCCTTTTGAAGGTTTTGCAAAGATGAATGCCGAAAGAGTTGAATTGGGTGAAGAACCTTATCGCAACCCAAGAAATACCGCTTCGGGAAGTTTAAAATTGCAAGACAGTGCAGAAGTGGCAAAACGTCCGTTAGATTGTTTGTTATACAGTATTACGGGAGAAAGGCTTCCTATAAAAACACAATTTGAAAGTTTAGAAAAAGCACGCCAATGGGGGTTTAAAGTTCCCGAAGCTGCCAAGCTCGCTAAAAGCATGGATGAGGTTTTGGAGTTTGTAAATTATTGGGATATTCACCGTCACGAATTGCCTTACGAAACGGATGGAGTAGTGGTTAAGGTGAACAATCTCCAGCAGCAGGAAGAGTTGGGTTATACAGCAAAATCGCCGCGTTGGGCGATGGCTTACAAATTTAAAGCCGAACAGGTTTCTACCGTTTTAAACCAAATTACGTACCAAGTAGGGCGGACTGGTGCAATAACGCCGGTTGCAAATTTAGAACCCGTTGAATTGGCGGGAACCATTGTAAAACGCGCTTCGCTTCACAACGCAGACCAAATTGAAAAGCTCGATATACGCGAAGGCGATACCGTTTTTGTTGAAAAAGGCGGCGAGATTATTCCGAAAATAATTGGAGTAGATTTTACGCAGCGCGATCCAAATTCAAATCCTACAAATTATATAACCGAATGTCCCGAATGCAGCACGCCCTTAGTTCGCACCGAAGGCGAAGCCCAGCATTATTGCCCGAATGCGGCTGGTTGTCCGCCACAAATTATTGGCCGTATTCAGCATTTTATTTCGCGAAAGGCGATGGATATTGAAGGTTTGGGCGGTGAGACTGTGGCACTATTAGTGAACAACGGTTTAATAAACAACTATGCAGATTTGTATCTTTTAACTGAAGAACAAATAATTCCGTTGGAACGAATGGCGCAAAAAAGTGCCGAAAATATTGTGAAGGGAATTGAAGCTTCCAAACAAATTCCGTTTGAAAGAGTGCTCTTCGGATTAGGAATTCGTTATGTGGGTGAAACCGTAGCGAAAAAACTCGCAAAGCAGTACAAAACAATTGATGCGCTGCAAAATGCAACGGAAGAAGAATTGATTACCGTTGATGAAATTGGCGAACGCATCGCTCAAAGTGTAGTTTCTTTTTTTGCTTCCGAAGAAAATATTGCTATAATTGAGCGAATGAAAAGTTACGGTGTGCAGTTGGAAATTTCGGCAGAAAAACTCGCAAACCAAACCGATACTTTAAAAGGAAATACCTTTGTAGTTTCCGGTGTCTTTACAAAAGTTTCGCGCAACGAACTTAAAAAATTGATTGAAGACAATGGCGGAAAGGTTTCCAGCTCAATTTCGTCTAAAACCAATTATGTTGTCGCAGGCGAAAATATGGGGCCGAGTAAAAAAACCAAGGCAGAAAGTCTAGGCGTAGCAATTATTTCGGAAGATGATTTTTTGCAAATGATTTCAAATTGAAAATAGAAATAGCATTGAAAAAAACTATTTTTGCCACTCAAGCATTGCCCATTTTATGTTGAAGAAAGTAAAACAAAAATCACTAAAAAAACATATCGATAAAAACCTGTCGAAGCGGGATTTTTCGAAGCGAAACGAGCCTTTAAAAAGTTTGGGATTTGTGGTAGATGAAGCTTTTTTTAACGATTTTGAAAAACTGTATGAATTTGGAGCAGCGCTCGGATTACAACCAAAAGACGTAAAAATTTTCAGCTTTATTGAAACGCGGAAGAAGTTACCTTCGCTACGACAAAACCAAATAACCAACAAAGAATTTACGTGGCGCGGTGAAATTAAAAGTCAGAATGCATTAGAATTTTTAGAATTGCCTTTTGATGTTTTAATAGGTTTTTACCCAGGTAAACACGAGTATTTAAGTGCAATGGTTGTACAGAGCAAAGCAAAATTTACCATTGGTTTTAAAGGTGCTGACGAACGATTATACGATTTGCTTTTAGCCGTGGCGCCTCTAAAACTAGATGATTTTAAAAGTGAAGTGATAAAATATTTGAAAATCTTTAAAAAGATTTGAAATTAAAAAAATATAGATTGTTATGAAAGAATTAATTGGAACGGGCGTAGCGCTCATCACCCCATTTAAAAGCGACTTTTCAGTAGATGTGGATGGGCTTAAAAATGTGGTGAATTTCAATATTGAAAACGGAATTAATTACTTGGTAGTTTTAGGCACCACCGCCGAAAACGCAACGCTTTCAAAAGAAGAAAAGCAAGTTGTTATCGATACGGTAATTACGGCAAATAACGGACGTTTGCCCTTGGTTTTAGGTATTGGTGGCAATAATACGCAAGAAGTTATTGAAGAAATGAAAACCCGCGATTTATCAGCTTTCACGGCTATTCTTTCGGTTTCGCCATATTACAACAAACCTACACAAGAAGGAATTTACCAACATTTTGCAGCCATTGCAAAAGCGGCTCCGTTACCTGTTATTTTGTATAATGTTCCGGGGAGAACGGCTTCAAATATGTTGCCTGAAACAGTGATTAGATTAGCAAACGATTTCGAAAAAATTGTGGCAATAAAAGAGGCGGCGGGCGATATTGTGCAAGCAATGAAGTTAATTGCTGGTTGCCCAAAAGATTTCTTAATAATTTCGGGTGACGATATGATTACATTGCCGATGGTGCTTGCTGGAGGTGCAGGCGTAATTTCGGTTATTGGCGAAGGTTTCCCGAAGGAATTCTCACAAATGGTAAAACTAGGTTTGGAGAAAAAAGTAGATGAAGCCTATAAAATTCACCATAAAATTGCCCCGGCGATTGATTATATTTTTGCCGAAGGAAATCCGGCCGGAATTAAGGCAGTTTTCAAGAAATTAGGTGTTTGCGGCGATACCGTACGGCTTCCGTTAGTGGGAGTTAGCGAGGGTTTGCAATCTAAAATTGACGCCTTTGTTGAAAAGTTTTAGAAACCACTTCATTTAATTTAGAAGTTAAATATTTCAAAAGGCTTGCAAATAATAGCCTTCGGCGCAATATTTTAGCCAAATAATAAGTTTGTTCAATCACGTTTAATTCCCTATTTTTGCACGATGTTTTTTAAGCCCATGCGATTACCACTTTTTTTAATACTCTGCCTTACCATTCTTCTTACTTCTTGTAGTCAATATCAAGAGGTTTTGCGAAAGGATGATATGGGTAAAAAATACGCGTTAGCCGATTCGCTTTATAGAACGGGAAAGTTCAAAAAAGGACTTAAATTAATGGAGCAGTTAGTGCCCGCGTACAGAGGAAAGCCGCAAGGCGAAAAACTAATGTATATCTACGCAAATACCTATTACAATTTAGAAGATTACTATCTTGCCGGGTATCAATTTGAAAGATTTACGCAAGCCTATCCAATGAGTGATAGCATTGAAGTTGCATCGTTTAAATCTGCAAAAAGCTTCTATCAGCTTTCTCCAAGATATTCGTTAGATCAAAGAGATACCTACAAAGGGCTTGAGAAATTGCAGGAGTTTATAAATGATTACCCCAACTCAGATAAACGCCCCGAAGCAAACGCTTTGGTTGCAGAGCTAAGAAACAAGCTGGAAAAGAAAGAGTTTGAAGTAGCAAAACAATATTTACGTGTTGAAGATTACAAAGCTGCAATTGAAGCTTTTGATAATTTTATAACAGACAATCCAGGTTCAATTTATAGGAAAGATGCCTTTTACGGAAGATTCGTATCCGCTTATAAATTAGCCATTAACAGTATACCTGTTTTGGTGCAAGAGCGTTTACGTGATGCGAAAGGGCACTACAATAATTTTATAAAATATTACAAGGATACAGACTTGGCTCCCCAAGCATTAGAATATTATCAGGACATTGAGAGCAAGCTCGTTCCTTTAGAAACAGAACCCACTATTTAATTAATTTTTACTATGGATATTAAAAATTCAGACGCACCCATCAATACGGTTACACTAGACAAGAACTTAATTGATGCACCAACAAATAACATTTATGAAGCTATTTCAATTATTTCGAAAAGAGCGACACAAATAAATGGTGACATCAAAAAAGAATTGCTTGAAAAGCTTGATGAGTTCGCTACTTACAACGATAGTTTGGAAGAGATTTTTGAAAACAAAGAACAAATAGAGGTTTCAAAATTTTACGAAAGACTTCCTAAACCACACGCTTTGGCGGTGCAGGAATGGTTGGAAAACAAAATATACTACCGCAATACTGCTGACGAAGTAGTAGAGGAGTAGGCCCCTTACCCGCCGCTGCGGGGAACACAGAGCGTATACAAACGCTTAAAGCTGTGTGTTGATTGATTACTGAACTTTGATTACTGAACACTGAACTATGTCTGTTTTGAACGGGAAAAATATCTTGCTTGGCGTAACTGGCGGGATTGCCGCATACAAAACAGCTTTTTTGGTTCGGCTTTTAGTGAAAAAAGGAGCTAATGTAAAAGTGGTTATGACGGATTCTGCAAAGGAATTTGTTACCCCACTTACTCTTGCAACACTTTCAAAAAACGAAGTGTTTTCTTCTTTTACAGATGAAAAAGATGAAAATGCTTTTAAAGAGCCCAAATGGAACAATCACGTAGAATTGGCCCTTTGGGCTGATTTGTTTTTGATAGCTCCGGCTACTGCAAACACACTTTCCAAAATGGCCAATGGCACTTGCAACAACTTATTGCTTGCCTGCTATCTTTCAGCGAAATGCCCAGTGTATTACGCGCCCGCAATGGATTTAGACATGTACCAACACCCAAGTACTGCTGCAACTTTTGAAAAACTAAACAGCTTCGGAAATATTCAAATTCCCGCGGCTTTTGGTGAACTTGCAAGCGGTTTGGTAGGGCAGGGCAGAATGGCGGAACCCGAAGAGATTGTTTCATTTTTGGAAAATAATATTTTATCGAAACTACCACTACGCGGGAAGAAGTTTTTAGTAACCGCCGGCCCCACGTACGAAGCAATTGACCCGGTTCGATTTATAGGAAATCATTCCAGCGGGAAAATGGGTTATGCAATTGCCGAAACAGCAGCCGAATTTGGCGCTGAGGTTGTTTTAATTTCAGGCCCTTCAGTTCTAAAACTTGAAAACGATTTTATTAAAATTATTCGCGTTACTTCCGCCGAAGAAATGTATAATGCGGCGCACGAATATTTCGATAGTAGCGACGTAGCCATTTTAAGCGCTGCTGTAGCCGATTATCGCCCGACGGAAGTTGTTTCAGAAAAAATAAAAAAGAAAACAGATAACTTCACGCTTCACCTTACAAAAACTAAGGATATATTGGCTTCGTTAGGCGAAATTAAGAAACAACAATTTTTGGTTGGTTTTGCGTTGGAAACTCAAAACGAAGAAGAAAATGCAAAATTGAAACTGAAAAAAAAGAATTTAGATTTAATTGTGTTAAATTCGCTTCGAGACGAAGGTGCCGGTTTTAAATCTGACACCAATAAAATAACTTTAATTAGCAAAGACAATAAAACGCTTCCTTTTCCTGTTAAACCTAAAACGGAAGTAGCAAAAGATATTTTAGAATATATTATAGAACAGACAAATGCGTAAAATTTTACTTTTTATATTAGCGACTGTAGCTGTATTTACTGCAGAAGCCCAAGAACTTAATTGTACCGTTTCTATTGATGCCGAACAAACCGGTCAACCCAATTTGCAAATTTTCCGCACCCTGGAAACGCAGTTGCGAGAGTTTGTAAACAACACAAAATGGACCGATAAAGAATACAAAAACCAAGAGCGAATAGATTGTAATATGACGCTTGTTATAAGTCAGTTTGACGGCGATTCATTTACTGCTACACTGCAAGTTCAGTCTTCGCGACCCGTTTTTCAATCTACTTATGATACGCCAGTTTACAACTATTTTGACAGGCAAGTAAAGTTTAGTTATAAGGAATTTGAGCCGTTATCATTTAATATAAACAGCTTTGATTCTAACCTTGTATCGGTGATTGCCTACCACGTTTACACCGTGATTGGTTTAGATGCCGATACTTTTACCCTAAACGGAGGTACGCCTTATTTTGAAATTGCCAAACAAATAACAAATACGGCTGCACCAAGTAATTATCAAGGTTGGAAAGCTACAGATGGTAACCAGTCAAGATACCGCTATAACGATGCGTTGTTGTCTTCGGTTTATAAGGAATTCCACGATGTAATGTATCAATATCACCGCGAAGGAATGGATAAAATGGCTGCAGATCAAAAAGGAGCCAAACAAACCATTGCCGAAGCCATCAATAAGCTAAAAGGTATTAACGATCGCCGACCAAATTCTTTTTTGGTTCGTACGTTTTTTGATGCAAAAAGCGACGAAATACAAGCCATTTTCAGCGGCGGCCCGCAGGTTGATATTACAAGACTTGTTGAAAACCTGAATAGATTGGCGCCCACAAAACGCAGCAACTGGGCCGAAATTAAATTTTAATTTTAGCAAGATTATACCAATTAGTATCTTTCCTTTAAATTTATAGGTTTAAAATAGATTCAGGGTTAAATATTCAAAAACGCAACTTTGAAATATTAATTTTGAAAAATCTAGCGTCTCACGATTAAAATCTAACATCGAAAAATGATAACCAGCCTCGCCATAAAAAACTATGCGCTTATTGAAGATATTCGTGTGGATTTAAACGAGGGTTTAACCATAATTACAGGCGAAACGGGTGCTGGAAAATCTATTATTTTAGGAGCTTTGGCGCTTTTGTTAGGAAAACGAGCCGATTTAAGTAGCATAAAAAATGAAGCTGTTAAATGTGTAATTGAAGGACATTTTCAAATAAAAAATTACAGTTTACACCAAGTTTTCACCGAAAATGAATTAGACTACGAAGACCACACCATTATTCGTCGCGAAATTTTGCCCAGTGGAAAATCGCGAGCCTTTGTAAACGATACGCCGGTGGCTTTAGCGCAACTGCAAGCGTTGGCGCCGTATTTGGTAGATGTTCACAGCCAGCACGAAACCTTAGAAATTGTTTCGGAAACATTTCAGATGGAAGTAATAGATGCGCTTGCAGGAAATGCTGAAGTTTTAAAATTGTATCAACTTCAATTTGAAGATTTCAAAAAGATTTCGGATAAACTTTCGGCTTTAAAATTACAAAAGGAAAATGCTTCCAAAGAGCTGGATTACAATACATTTCTTTTTAATGAACTGCAGCTTGCGGGTTTAAAAAAACTAAACCAAGAAGAGCTCGAAGAAACATACGAAACGCTTAACAATGCTGAAGCAATACAAGAAGCATTGAGCAGTGTTAACGGTCTTTTTGAAGAAGAACAAATTGGTGCTTTACAAACTGCAAAAGAAGCGCGCATTGTTTTGGGGAAAATTAAAGATTTTTCAAAAATATTTGAAGATTTTTGGCAGCGTTTAAACAGCGTAATTATTGAATTAGAAGATATTTCGACCGAAGTAGCCAACACTGCCGAAACAATTGAAGCGGACCCCGAAACACTTTCACAGATTAATGAAAAGTTACAAACGCTTTATAAACTTCAGCAGAAACACTCAGTAGCCACCGTTGCCGAATTGATTGCAATTGAAGAGGAACTGGAAGAAAAAGTGAATACCACACTTGGATTGGACGAGCAAATTGAAAAATTAGAAAAACAAAAAAGCGACTTGCGCGAAAAGGCGTTAAAAACTGGGGAAAAGCTTCATAAGAAGCGAGTAGATGCTATTCCCGTTCTTAAGAAAAAACTGGAAGAAACGCTTTTTCCTTTGGGACTGCCAAATGCACGGTTTCAGTTTGAACTTACTGCTTCGGAAACTTTTAAAAGCAACGGAACAGATACGTTACAATTGCTATTTACTGCAAATAAGGGATTGGCTTTTGGTCCGATAAAAAAAGTGGCTTCGGGTGGCGAAATGAGCCGTATTATGCTTGCCATAAAAGCTGTTTTAGCCGAATACAAAAAACTACCAACCATTGTTTTTGACGAAATTGATACAGGAGTTTCGGGCGAAGTGGCTAATAAAATGGCGGTAATTATGCATAAAATGAGTACGTCGATGCAGTTACTGAGCATTACGCACTTACCGCAAATAGCCGCAAAAGGCGACCATCATTTAAAAGTTTACAAAGACGACGTGAACGAAATTACTGCAACTCATCTCAAGATTTTGGACACCGAGGAACGAATTGTAGAGATTGCGCAAATGCTGGGTGGTAAAAATGTTTCGGAAGCCGCCATTGCAAATGCGAAGGAATTATTGAATTAAAATGTATCTTTACTCATCGGTTTAAAACTAAGATAAAACGAAAATCTATTCAACTAATAAAATACTTAAAACATGTCGTATAACTTATTAAAAGGAAAACGAGGAATTATTTTTGGCGCATTGGATGCAAATTCAATAGCTTGGAAAACCGCGGAACGCGTTCACGAAGAAGGCGGAAAATTTGTACTTACAAATGCGCCAATTGCACTGCGCATGGGAACCATTAATGAACTTGCGGAGAAAACTAACTCAGAAGTTATTCCTGCTGATGCCACAAGCATTGAAGATCTGGAAAACTTGGTAGCAAAGGCAACTGAAATTTTGGGTGGAAAAATAGATTTTGTTTTGCACTCTATTGGTATGTCTGTTAACGTGCGAAAAGGCAATCATTATACCAATCAGAATTATGACTTTACCCACAAAGGTTGGGATATTTCTGCGGGTTCGTTTCATAAAACAATGCAAGTGCTTTACCAAAAAGATGCCATGAATGAATGGGGAAGTATTATAGCGCTTACCTATATGGCTTCGCAGCGTGTTTTTCCGGATTACAACGATATGGCAGATAATAAGGCATATTTGGAGAGTATAGCGCGTAGTTTTGGTTATTTCTTTGGAAGAGATAAAAAGGTTCGAGTAAATACTATTTCGCAATCGCCAACACCAACTACGGCCGGACAAGGTGTTAAAGGGTTTGATGGCTTTATTAGTTATGCAGATAAAATGTCGCCATTAGGTAACGCAACAGCCTTAGACTGTGCTAATTATACGGTAGCGATGTTTAGCGATTTAACAAAACGCGTAACCCTTCAAAATTTATATAACGACGGCGGTTTTTCTAATATGGGCGTGAGTGATGGTGTCATGGAGGCTTTTGTAGAAGGCAAGTAATTTTCTAGAGAATAAATATTAAAAAATCCTGTCCCATTCTCTGAGGCAGGATTTTTTCGTTAATACAGATAATGTGTGGGCTAAAAATCATTTTTTTAAACATTTTTTAGGTACATTTAGGGACTTATTAACTAAACTCATAGCAATTATGAAAAAAATTACAATGTTTATTTTTGCTTTCATCGGTATAATGGCTACCGTAGAAGCGCAATTTATTCAACAGAATACTTCGATTTACGGATCGAAAACATCTGGTGTGGAAAACAGACAGCAAGAAACGATGCCTTCTGTAGTATTGAATAATGAAACACGGTCTGCCACTTTTGATGCGCAGAACCTCAATTCAGAAACCCCCATATTGAGCAACCAAAGAGCTGGTGCTCGGGGTCCACAGGCAACTTTACTTACTGAAGATTTTGACGACATTACAACATTGCCGGGAGCAGGCTTTACTTTTGTGAATGCAAGTGATGTGGTAGGCTCCACTGATTGGTTTCAAGGTAACGATGCGGTTTTTCCGGCACAATCTGGAGCTTCAACCGCATATATTGGAGCCAATTATAATAATACTGCGGGAAGTGTTATTAATAACTTTATGATTACACCAGTTCTCAATTTAGAAAACGGAGACGAAATTATTTTCTGGACACGTGTTCCTACGGGAAGTACGTTTCCAGATAGATTGGAAGTGCGTATTAGCCCAGATGGAGCTAATGTGGATCCAACCGGGCCGGCAGATGTTGGGTCTTACACTGAGTTGTTATTAGAGATAAACCCGAGTTTAACTGTGGGCGGTTATCCTGAGACATGGACTCAATTCACTGTTGCAATTACTGGCCTTACAGGAGCAACAGATACGCGCGTTGCATTTAGATATTGGGTAACCAATGGAGGTCCTGCGGGCAGTAATTCAGATTATATAGGTATTGATACTTTAACAATTGAAGAAGGTACTGGCGGCGGTGGCGGCGGAGTTTGTGGCACTCCCATCCTCGAAGTAAATCAAGATGCTACCAATACTTGTATGGCTAACATTACTCAAGGAGGTTTGGCACAATCTTATATTGCTTTAGAAGACCAATCTGCTGGAGCTGGTATTATGTTTACAGATCCTTCCACTGGATTGGATGTTAATTTATCATTGTGGGATGGACTTCCGAATGCTGGCGGAACTATGCTAGCGAGCGGAACATCGCAAACCGATGGAACTGTATGGGCCGATGTATATTGGGATCCCGTTGTAGACGTAACGGTAGGAGATACATATTATATTGTTATTGAAGGAGATCCAACGTTACCTTGTGTTGCGGGAGACACTACTAACCCATACCCTGGTGGTAATGTTTTTGCAAATGCAGGTTATAATCCATTTCCAGACTTTGATTATACCTTTAGAACTTATAGTTGTGATAGTGGCGGTGGTAATAATTGGACCGTTACCGTAGAAGATGCTATTAATTTTGGTGATGAGGTATCTTGGGAATTGAGAGACAATCTGGGAGCGGTAATTTTAAGTGGCGGTCCCTATGGTGCGCCCCCTTATTCAGATACTCAAATGGTAATGACTTCAAATGAGCCATTAGAATTTTATATAGAGTCCATAGGAACTTTTGGTGATAATACACCTACATATACTGTTTCTTGTGGAGGTAATGTAATAATTACTGGTACAGTTGCTGGCGGTACAGATAATACCTTCCCTGGTCTCGTGTGCGGCGGCGGAGGCGGCTGTCCAATAGTTAGCGACTGTAACTTAATAGACTCCACTCCAGACGACGCAACAAGTCCTGATATTTGGGACAGACCTTTTGCAGATGGTACGTGCTGCTCAGGTTTAGGCCCTGTATCTTATGACGTTTACGGTCCATTTACCGTTGATGTTACTGGTCTTTACACTATTGACAGTGATCAAGATGGCGGTGCTTGGGATGGTTATATTTTCTTATATGAAACTTGTTTTGATCCATTAGATCAAACTACAAATTATGTAGCTGGAGATGATGACGGTCCAGGTGGTTTAGGAACTTCTCAAATATTAGATGTAAACTTAACTGCAGGTACTGAATATTATTTGATTACAACTGGTTTTAGCGCTGGTGACTTCGGTGACTTTGAAAATACAATTACAGGTGTGGGTACAGCTAGCTGTGGCGGACCGGTAGTGACTTATGATGATTGCGCTGGTGCAATAGCCCTTTCTTGTGGTGACAGTGTAGTAGGTGAAACTTTAACTGCAACAGATTCTGGCGGAAACGCTG
>NZ_JAIRBA010000030.1 GCF_022008365.1 Aequorivita vitellina | reverse complement strand
TTTTTTTTGGTCAACAAAAATTTCACCGAATACATAGCAACATTCGGCGCATTTTTTTAATACTTAAGCCACTTAAAAATTTCTTTGTAGGTGGGTTTCTTTCCGTACATTAATATTCCTACGCGATAAATTTTGGCCGCAAACCAAACCATAGCAATAAAGGTTGCGAATAAAATAAACACCGAAATAAGCTGTTGCCAAAGTGGCACACCAAACGGAATACGCATGAGCATAACAACAGGCGAAGTAAAAGGTATGTACGAGAAAACCTGAGAGACCGCTCCGTGCGGATTATCTATTACGGTAAAAAAGCCAACGTAAACTGCCAAAATTAATGGCATTAAAATAGGCATCATAAATTGTTGGGTATCGGTTTCGCTATCTACCGCAGCACCCACAGATGCGTACAACGAAGCATATAACAAATAACCGCCAATAAAAAAGAGGATAAACATTATTATAAGATTGGTAACAGGCAAGTTGTTTATTTCAAGCATAACGTCTTGCATAATTTGCTGGGTTCCGCCATTTACACTGTTCTCCAAAACTTGTTGCGAGGGCGAACCAGCTGAGGCATCAATCCCGAAGAGTGAGGTTACAACAGTCATTAGCACCATTATTAACACTACCCAAACTATAAATTGGGTAATTCCGGCGAGGGTGGTTCCAAAAATTTTCCCCAAGAGTAACGTTCGCGGTTTTACTGAAGAAATAATAACTTCAATTACGCGGCTGGTTTTTTCTTCAATAACACTTCGCATAATCATATTTCCGTAAATAATGATAAACATAAAAAGCAGATATCCGGCAGCACCCCCAAAAATTAACTTTAACCCGGAGCCTAATTTTGAAGTTTCCTTTCCTTGAAATGTTTCTTGATTGGCGCTGATGTTTATATGAAGGTTTCTGATGGTTTCAGAATCAATGCCGGCTTCTTTTAATTTTAAGGTATTTACTCTGTCTTCAAGTAAGTTATTAATGTCATTCATCAATGACAGTGACGGAGAATCTTCAGAATAAAATGTGATTTTTTTTGAAAGTTCATCGAGACTTTCAGTTTTAGGAATATATAGCAAGCCGTATATTTCGCCATTTTCAGCTATTTTTTTCGCATCCTGTACTTGAATTCCACTAAGCATATTATACTGCATATGTGGCGTACTGTTAAATTCATTTACAAATATGCCACTTTCGTCCAACACCGAAATTTTACGCACCGTATCGTTATTAATGTTCGATAAATAAGCTACCAAAGCAAAAATACCCACGAAGATTAGCGGACTTAAAAACGTCATTACAATAAACGATTTATTGCGGACTTTAGTAAGGTATTCCCTTTTAATTATAAGTGGAAGATGATTCATTGTCGATTAGTTTTTTTGAATGGTTTCAATGAAAATATCGCTAGCAGTAGGCACCACTTCAACAAAATGTGTTAACTGCCCAAGCGATGTTAAATAGCTAACAAAATCGTTTGGCGCTACCGAATCGGGTATTTTTACTTTGAATTGCAACTCGTCATTAATGCTTTTGAAAGTTGCGGGAAAAATCTCGAATTTTTCTTTTAATGAAGCCGATACTGCCACGTGGTCTGGCGTAATTAATCCAATTTCGAAGGTGTTGTTTTTGTATTGCCGCTTAATATTGACTAACCTACCATCGAGGATTTTATTCGATTTGTGAATTAGCGCAATATGATCGCACATTTCTTCTACAGATTCCATACGATGGGTAGAGAAAATTACCGTGGCACCATCATCGCGAAGTTTTAAAATTTCATCTTTAATAAGGTTGGCATTTATGGGGTCGAAACCGCTAAATGGCTCGTCAAAAATTAACAGCTTTGGATTGTGAAGTACCGTAACCACAAACTGAATTTTCTGTGCCATACCTTTGGAAAGTTCCTGAATTTTTTTGTCCCACCAATCGCCTATGTCTAAACGATCGAACCAATATTTCAATCTTTCTTTCGCTTCTTGCTTTGAAAGTCCTTTTAGCTGCGCCAAATACAGTGCTTGCTCTCCCACTTTCATAGATTTGTACAAACCGCGTTCTTCTGGCAGGTAACCAATATTTTTTATGTGGTGTGGCTGTAGCGGCTCGCCGTCTAAAATTACAGAGCCAGCATCGGGCATTGTTATTTGATTGATAATGCGTATAAGGGTAGTCTTTCCTGCTCCGTTAGGACCCAGCAGACCAAAGATGCTCCCTTTTTCAACTTCGATTGATACGTTGTTGAGCGCTTTGTAATCTCCATAGATTTTGGAAACATTGTTGACCACTAAAAGTTTTTCCATAAATATTATTTGAAGTATGTAAATATATTGAATTGAAAGTACCTCTGCCTTTTATGTCCTAAGATTTATGATTTTTTTTAGACAAACCAACACCCCTAAAAAAGAAGAAAAAGTAACATTGTAAATTTTCAATAAAAAAGTAGCCAATACAAACTGCAGAAACGGGATTGTGTTTTTGTTAATCTATTCATCCTAATTTGCTGTTTAACAATAAGTAGATAATGGTATAACTAGCTGGTACTGGGAGCCCATAAAAAACAAAACCCACCCAAAATTTGAATTTTGGGTGGGAAAAAAAATTGCTATGAAAAAGAAAAATTATCACTTCTAAGGCGAAGCGATATTTCAAATATATGTAAAAATATTTATTTAACGTTTGTTTAAGAGAACATATCTTTCACTTTCTCGAAAAATGACTTGTCTTCTTTTTCTGGATTGGGCTGAAAATGCTCATTATCGCTCATTTTTTCAAAAAACTCTTTTTGTTCTTTTGACAGCGATTTTGGTGTCCAAACATTTACATGAACTAATAAATCTCCTGTGCCATAACCGTTTATACTTGGAATTCCTTTATTGCGAAGTCTAAGAATTTTTCCGCTTTGGGCACCATTGTCTATTTTAATACGCACTTTTCCTGTAACGGTTTCTATTTCTTTGGAAGTACCCAAAGCCGCTTCAGAAAAACTAATGTACAAATCGTAGTGAAGATTATCGCCTTCGCGTTGTAAAGAGTCGTGTGGTTTTTCTTCAATTGCAACCAAAAGATCGCCCGCAATCCCATTGCCGGGGGCATCGTTACCTTTTCCTGAAACCTTAAGTTGCATCCCATCTACCACTCCCGCAGGAATTTTGATCGATACTGTTTCTTCAGTCACTAACATACCATCGACATCTGCATTTGCAGGTTTTGAATCTACAATTTGCCCAGAGCCACCGCAAGTGCTACAAGTGGCCGAGGTTTGCATACGACCCAAAATTGTATTTTGAATACGTGTTACTTGTCCCTGTCCATTACAGGTAGCACAAGTTTTGTAAGTGGTGCCTTTTGCAAGTTTTTTACGCTTTACTTTAATCTTTTTCTCTACGCCATTTGCAATTTCTTCCAGGGTAAGTTGTACGCGAATACGCAAATTGCTTCCTTTCATAGTTCTGCGACCACCGCCACCAAAACCACCAAAGCCACCGCCAAAACCACCGCCAAAAATATCTCCAAATTGGCTGAATATATCCTCCATATTCATGCCACCTCCGCCGAAACCACCGCCACCTTCAAAGGCGCGATGTCCAAACTGATCGTAACGCGAGCGTTTATTCGGATCGCTTAATACTTCATAAGCTTCAGCAGATTTTTTAAACATTGCTTCGGCCTCATGATCGCCCGGGTTTTTATCGGGGTGATACTGAATTGCTTTTTTTCGGTATGCTTTCTTAATTTCCGCTGCAGTTGCGGATTTCGAGATTTCTAAAATTTCGTAATAATCTTCCTTCATACTATTGTCCTATAACCACTTTTGGATAACGAATTATTTTATCGCCTAAGGTGTACCCTTTTTCTACCACATCAATAATTTTACCTTTTAACTTTTTATCGGGGGCTGGAATTTGTGTAACGGCTTCGTGAGATTCTGAATCAAAAACATCACCTTGTTTTACATCCATTAAATTCAACCCTTTAGACTTTAAGGTTTCACGCAATTTGGTATTGATAAGTTGAACCCCTTTATACAAATTATCGTCTTTACTTTTTTCAATTTCTTTTAATGCGCGTTCAAAGTCGTCCAAAACTGGTAGCAATGAATTTATAACGTCTTCTCCCGCAGTTTTAAACATTTCTATACGTTCGCGGGCCGTGCGCTTTTTATAATTTTCAAATTCAGCAAATAATCGCAAGTAGCGATCTTTTTCGCGCTGAAATTCATCTTGCAATTCCGAAAGCGCATCTGTTACATTTTCTTCGGCAATTTGCTGCTCGTTTATCTCTTTATCGTCAAAACCTACTTCCGCTTGGCGTT
Organism: Aequorivita vitellina; assembly: GCF_022008365.1. Taxonomy (GTDB): domain Bacteria; phylum Bacteroidota; class Bacteroidia; order Flavobacteriales; family Flavobacteriaceae; genus Aequorivita; species Aequorivita vitellina. The sequence goes on along the minus strand of NZ_JAIRBA010000030.1, from coordinate 41,862 downwards.
CGGTTTCATTCAAATTATCGTTTTTGCTCATAGTAGCGTTCTTTCATTTTTTTCTGAAGGGAGCAAAAGTACTGCCAATTGTTTAAAAATGTCAAAATGTCACAGGGTTTATTTAATAGTTCTTTAAGATTAATCTTGATTAATATCTCTATTTTTGCACGCTTAAACTAAAATCAATAACTATGAAATCAACATTTTTGAAAATTACCTTAATAGCGTTTATATCTTTGGGTGTAATTTCTTGTAAAAACACAGCAAATGAAGCTGATACTGCAGTAGAAGAAGCTGCTCAAGCAACAGAGATGGCTACTGAATATTCAGTAGATGCTGCTGCTTCACAAATTAACTGGGAAGGTGAAAAACCAACCGGCAAGCACCACGGTACTATAAGTCTATCTTCAGGGACTATTCACTTAAACGATGGCAAAGTTGAAGCTGGTAATTTTACGATTGATATGAACAGTATTAACGTTCAAGATTTAACTGGTGATGACAAAGCAAGTTTAGAAGCCCACCTTAAAGGAACCGCAGAAGGTAAAGAAGGCGATTTCTTTAACGCAACGGAATATGCAACTGCAAAATTTGAAATGACTGGAATTGAAAACAATATTGTTAAAGGAAACTTGACAATTAAAGACAAAACCAACGCAATTGAATTTCCTGCAACGGTAAGTATAGACGGCGATAAAATGACACTTAAAAGCGAAACTTTTGAAATAGACAGAACTAAATGGGACGTTAATTACGGCTCAAAATCTGTTTTCCCGAGTTTGGGCGATAAGTTTATTAATGATGCCATTAAATTAAATGTGTTGTTAGTTGCTACAAAGGCATAATTTTTAGAATATAAATTCTAAAAAAGAGAGCGGCAACTTGCCGCTCTCTTTTTTTGTTTTACAGCAAATCCTGTAAGGCATTTTCTAAATTGTAATATTTAAAGTGATACCCAAGTTCTTCTATTTTGTGTGAGCTTACCAACTGCCCTTCTAATACCAAAACAGCCATTTCGCCTAAAACCAGTTTTAAAACAAAAGCCGGGATATTTGGCAACCACAGCGGGTTATTTAATTTTGCAGCAATCATTTTGGTCATTCTTTTATTTTGTACAGGATTTGGTGCGACAGCATTGTATTTTCCTTCCAATTGATTTTTCAATAAAAACAAATAAATACCTGCAATATCTTCTATATGTATCCAAGATTGCCATTGTTCCCCGCTTCCCAATGGTGCCCCAACACCATATTTTATTGGTTTAACCAATTGTGGTAAGGCACCATCATTACGTGCTAAAACCATGCCTGTGCGCACCTTACTCACCTCCATGCCTAAGTCTTTAAACTTTACGGCTGCAGCTTCCCAGGCAACGACAACTTTTGCCAAAAAATTATCGCCTATTGCATCGTCTTCCTCAGTGTATAATTTGGTTTTTGAATCTGGATATATACCTATACCACTCGCCGAAATAAAATGAACAACGTTATGGTCTATTTTTTTCAGAGTTTCATAGATCAGCTTCATACTTTCAATTCGGCTGTTCAATATTACCTGTTTATATTTTTCGGTCCATCTTTCAGAAATAGTAGCTCCTACTAAATTAATTATAGCTTCCACGCCATTAAAAGCTTTTTCATCTATTTCTCCCTCTGAAGGATTCCAGTAAAAACCCTTGTAGTTTTCAGTGTTTTCAATTTTTTCCTTACTTGTAGTCAGGTAGTTAACAACAATTCCTTCAAGATGGCATTGTGCTACCAGTTCAGAACCTATAAGCCCAGTGGCTCCAGTTATTAAAACCTTTTTAATCATAAAACTAAATTTATCGATTCAATTGCAAATAGCAATGCCCATTAACGGAAGATTATGAAATGCCCAACACAAAATGCATTACATGTATTTTAATTTTTTTCTTCCAAAAGAACCACAGCATTTACCCTTTAACTTTTGTGCCGCGCAACATTTCTTTTTTTCCGGGTGGTCCTGTAAGTCGCTCTACAATAAATCCGGCGGCTTGCATAGCGCGTCTGGCGTTGCCGTTTGCCGCGTAAGTAACCAAAACTCCGTCTGGTTTTAACGATTTGTACATTATTTTAAAAATGGTTTCAGTCCAAAGTTCGGGCTGCACTCGAATTCCGAAGGCATCAAAATAAATTATATTGAAAGTATTTTCGGCATCTATTTCTGAAAAGAGCCGTTGTTGTTTTGTAAGTTGAAATTTTTCGGAAAGTTTCGTTTTTACTTCCCACGGAGAAACGTGTAATTTCAGAAAATTTTCTTCGGAAGTATTTAAAAGCGAGAAATAATTGAGTTTGCTTATTTCATCTATTTGTAGTGGATACGCTTCAACTCCAGTATAAGCTACATTAAAAGAATTAGTTTCGGTTTCCAAAAAAGTAAGAAAAGCGTTGAGCCCCGTTCCGAAACCAATTTCGAGAATTGAAATAGTTTCACTTTTATTTTTAGAAAACCAATGATAAAGCCCTTCTTTTATAAAAACGTGAAGGGCTTCGGCTATTGCACCGTGTTTAGAGTGGTATTGTTCATCCCATTCCGGTATATGCAGTGTGTAAGATCCGTCGCCGGTTTTAAATAAACTTCGTTTCAAATTACTGCTTTGCCGTTTCGGGAATAAGCACGCCATGGGCTTCAAAGGCCAAAGTGCGCTTTATTTCGGTAATTGCCGCAATTTCTTCAGCGGTGGCACCACCATCTTCGGCGTAATGACGTTGGTCTTCAACGCTCATTTCTTCAACATAAGCCTTTCCTTCTGCAATAATTTCTTTGCCAGAAATATCTTTCGGCATAAAGAAACCGTAGTCTTTAAAACGAACCATAGCTTCGTCTTCGCCCATATCTACTTTCATCCAGCAGCCTTTCTTTTGGCAGACTTCCTTTACTTGCGTAGCAAATTTTACGTTGATGGTGTCACCAATTTGTAAATCGTTGTATCGTTTAATGATAGCAGCTTTATCCAACACATCTTCATCGGTAATCTTATCGCCAAAGGTTTGATAGTTCATCGCTATTTCTTCGGTTTCAACTGCTGGTTTATCCTCTGTTTTTTCGTTTTTACAGCTCATTAAAATTGCTATAAGTGAAAACACAATTAGTATTTTTTTCATTTTGAAGTATTTTAATAAATTATTGAATGGTAATGCTTTGCAATTTTAATGATTTTTTGAATTTTATATGGTTTAAATTTTACCTATTTTTACCAAATAAACATTTCTTTTCATGAATTCATCGTCCACGCAAAAACTAGACATTCAAAAAGTTGCTACTTCACGAGTTGGTGAAGTAGATTTTAACAATCTCACATTCGGAAATACGTTCACCGACCACATGTTTGAGTGCGATTATAAAGATGGTATTTGGCAAAATGCAACTATAAAACCTTATGGCCCGTTAACAATTTCGCCTGCTGCGAAAGTTTTTCATTACGGGCAAGCAGTTTTTGAGGGAATGAAGGCTTTTAAAGATGACGAGAAAAGAGTCTGGTTGTTTAGACCCGTAGAAAATTTTAATAGAATTAACAAATCTTCGGTGCGAATGGCCATCCCTGAATTTCCGAAAGATATTTTCTTTGAAGCTTTAACCACGCTAGTTAAAATGGACAAAGAATGGATTCAGACCGGGCTTGGCAATTCGCTTTATATCCGTCCGTTTGTAATTGCAACACAAGTTGGTGTTTCGGCATCTCCTTCAACCGAATATAAGTTTATGATTTTAATGTCGCCCGCACAAGCATATTACACAGGCGATGTGCGAGTAGAAATAGCAGAACATTACAGCCGTTCGGCAAATGGCGGTGTAGGTGCGGCAAAGGCTGCCGGAAACTACGGCGCCCAGTTTTTCCCAACTAATTTGGCGCGCGAAAAAGGATTTCAACAAGTAATCTGGACAGATGCCAATGAACATAAGCTATTGGAAGAAGCTGGCACAATGAACGTGTTTTTTAGAGTTAATGACACCTTAATTACCGCACCCGTAAGCGATAGAATTTTAGATGGCGTAACCCGAAAAAGTGTTCTAGCCCTTGCCGAAAGAGACAATCTTACCATTGAGGTAAGACCCGTTTTAGTTGCTGAAATTGTAGAAGCCGCAAAAAACGGTAGTTTAAAAGAAATATTTGGTGCAGGAACCGCAGCCGTTATAAGCCCTGTGAGCGCTTTCAGCTATAAAGGAACTGTTTACGAACTTGAAAAACAGCAAGATGGTTTTGCCTCCCGATTTAAAAAAGAATTGATGGACATTCAATACAACCGATCTGAAGATCCGTTTGGATGGCGCTTTGAAGTAGCGTAATTACGTACCAAAAATTTTATTTAAAAAAAGTCTGAAGCGCAACGATTCAGACTTTTTTAATTATTACTTCTCAAGAATTTGCTCAATATTAGGTTTAAAATAATCAGGTCCCTTTAAAACCTTTCCGTCTTCGCGATAGATTGGTTTGCCATCGGCACCCAGTTTGCTCATATTGCTGCGTTGTATTTCGTTAAAAACTTCTTCAATTTTATGTTGCATTCCGTGTTCTATGATTGTGCCGCATAAAATATAAAGCATATCGCCCAAGGCATCTGCGACTTCCACTAGATCGTTTTGGTTTGCGGCTTCAAGGTATTCTTCGTTTTCTTCGCGCATAAGTTCGTAGCGCAAAAGGTTCTTTTTAATTCCAAGGTTGGCGGTTGGCGAATCTTTCATTCCAAGACCAAATGCTTTGTGAAATTCAGAAACCGCGTTTATTTTATTCTTCATAATTATGCCCAGATAGCAGGGTGATTTTTAAATTAGTGTTGTATTTTTGGCACTGGTAAAATTACAAATTTATGTTTAGTACTGGCCAATTGGTTTTCGCTGCATTCTTTTTTATTGTCTTCGTAATTGTAATGATTTTTAGTTACCGCGGCGACAAAAAACTTCACAAAAAATATTATAGAGGAAGTTTTTGGGTCCTGGTAGGCTTCCTTGTTTTTGTTACTGTATTAATTTTGGTAAAAACGTATTTTAAAAATTAAGTTTCGCACATTAGTCCAGTAATTATAGTAGTTAACAAGCATTTTATTATAATTCTTTACCAAAACTTTTCAAAAATATTCGGTAGAAAATACCTCTTAATAGGTATTTTTCATGACGCTTCCGTTTTCTACATTTGTCTTATCGCGCTGATAGAGCACACATTAACAACAAAAATTACAGATGAAATAAACAACCCGGTTTGAATTGGCAATTTATTTCTTCTGAAGAAAAAACCTAAGTGTGCATTGTATAAATACAACAATCTTGAGCAACTATTATTCTGTGGGGATGGAGTGATATTGTAAAAGAGTCAACAATGCACCGGGGGTTTTTCTTAACTGAAAATCAACATTACAATAAAATTGAAAAGTAACTTAAAACCAAATTAAATTATGAAAAAACTAACGTACTTATTGCCTTTCTTACTGGCCTTTTCCTTCTTCTTTTTAATAAGTTGTGAAAAAGACGAAGAACCTGACCCTGAAGAAGAAACAATAGAAGTAAATGAAACCTCTATTATTCCTTCCAGCAACTTTGGGCGACCTAACAATTATTTGGGTTGTATTGAAATTACTAGCAGAATTACTACCATCTCCGTTTGGGACCACGGAACGGTGGATGGCGATATTGTTTCTATCGTGGCAAATGGCAATGTAATAATAGACGAGCAAACGCTTAACGGTCCAAATAGCCCAATAAGCGTAGATTACGATTTTGGGTATAACGGCTTTAATTACATTACGCTTTATGCGCATAATTTGGGCGATATACCCCCAAATACCTGTACCGTTGCAATAAATGGGGTTGAATTTGTTTTAGAAGCAAATTTAGACGCTAACGGTTCCGTTGACGTAATTGTTAATGGCTACGGTGTTGATTGTAGTGACGCAGGCAGTGGCGGTGGCACTGGAGGCGGAGGCGGCTCTGGTGGCGGAAGCAACAAAGGCGATGTGAAATTTTGGATTAATGATGACTTTGGCTGTGGCCCAATAACCGTAAATTTAAGTGGCGTAGGCTCCAGTGATATTACGGGATATTATTATGCCGGTACTCCAGATTGTACCGCTGACGGCATTGGCGGGAATTTTAACGATCTAACGCCAGGTACATACAACTACTCGGCAAGTTGCCAAGGATATACTTGGGACGGAACTGTAACTGTTACAGAGGATTCCTGTTACCGAATGCAACTAACCTTATAAGTGTTTCTATTTTTGTTTGAAAAAAAGAGGTCGATTAAAATAATTTATTCGACCTCTTTTAATTGGAATCGGTTCGTATTGCTTACAGCTTGTATTGTTTTTGAATATCAAGCAAATAGTTGTCTATTTTAATACTTCTATTTAAATTAGTGCTTTATCATCTTGTATTTTATTACGAATATCCCCAGTAACAGGGATTACTATTCCCGAAAATTTAGCGAATCTTTGAAGTATAAAAAAAACCAATTCAAAAACAAGTTTCAATATGAGTAATAAAACAATTAACCTAAGTTTTTTGATCCTTCTTCTTTTAACAGTTACAAGTTGTAAAAAAGATAGAGTCGTAGAATTCGCAATTACCGAAGTTACCGCCGTAAATTCCGATTATGATATTTGCACGTCCAACTGTGCTGTATTAACCGATAAATCGTGTTATAATACAGAAAATGGAACGGCTATTTTATATATGCCCATACCGAAAAATCATTACTTAACCATTAAAAAACAAAGTGACAACGAAATTTATTTTGAAGCAAATGGGGCACAATTAAATCAGGATTACGACATCTTTAAAATTAGACTGAGCGGGCTTAAAAAATCTCCCGGTGCCAGCCTATTTATTTATCTGGATATTAACAGCAGTAATCAAGTTTGCGCTAGTGGCAAAAATCCCGGTAAACTGGGCGTAAAAAAGAAAGGCACCGAAATTTCGGGCCACCCCATTTTAGATAATGGTTGTACACCTTCTGGCGTATGTATAACACGGTAATTTTAATTCTTGCGCTTTTTATTTATTCTGCCAGTTGGTCGCAGCAGGATTCTACGTATTATTATTTTAACCAAACCACGCCCGACGAGTTAATTAAAACCAAAATTGAAAACACAAACGACCCAGTTTTAAAAAACTATTTTCAGTTGGTTTATTTCAGCAAGAAGCGAAACGCAGACTCTATGGCGCACTATTTCGAAAAGATTAAAATTCAAAAAAAATTACCTGCCAATTTAACACCCAAATTATTATATTTTAAAGCGTATTACAATCGTATTTTAGACAATGATTCCCTGGCATTCGCATATCATCAAAAAGCGTATTTAGATGCGAAAAAAAACAAAGATACCTTGACCATTTTAAACAGTTTGAGCGGCCTTTCACAATCTTGGGATTACAAAGAAGATAACCACTACAGACTTGATTATCTGGAAAAACTAAAGAACGCGGCTGTAAAATATAACAATCAAAGTTTTAATATAATATACAATTACCTGCAAGGCAATTATTACCTATTTAGAGAAAACAATGACGCCGCTCTTAAAAGCTATAAAAAAGTATTGGCATATAATTTTAGCTCGCGCGATAGTATATTACTATTAGCCACTTATGGCAATATTGGTGCGTTGTATGAAACGAATATTGAAAATTCAGACTCTGCCATTTACTACTACAATCAAAAATTAAAATTGATTGAAACCAATCCAAGTTTTGGAAGTCCCGAAAATTACCTTAACGTTTATAACAATTTGGGCAGAGCATACGCTTCTAAAAAAGATTATGAAAAGGCACGGTTAAACCTCATCAAAGCAGCTAGCTATAACACCACAAAAAACAAGGTTTTTAACGAACTGATGATTGATGAAAATTTAGCAGAAGTGAACGCAGGTTTAGGCTACTTTGAAGAAGGTTTCTACAACCTGAAAAACGTAATTAAACTTGCCGATAGTCTAAAAGAAAAGGAACACCAAGAAAGCATTGCCAATATTATTGAAAATTACGACAACGATACGCTAAAATCAAACCTGAAACAAAAAGAAATACAACAACGAAATCTATGGATTGGAGCTTCGGCATTAGTAGTTGTACTTAGCCTTATTTCGTATTTGGTTTTCAAAAATACAAAGCGCAAACAGTACATTGCCGAGCAACAACGCGAAATAGAAATTCAAAAAACCGAAAAAATATTAAAAGAGCAGGAACTCACTACCATAGACGCCATGATAGCCGGGCAAGAAAAAGAACGCGAACGCATGGCGAGTGACCTTCACGACAGTGTAGGCGCAACCTTGGCAGCGGTAAAGCTGCAGTTTGGCCATTTAAAAAACAACAAAGGAAAGTTACAAAACGAAGACGAGTTATTCGAAAAAACAAGTATGCTCTTAGACGAAGCTTATACCGAAATCCGTGCCATGGCACACCTTAAAAACAGTGGCGTAATAGCAAAAAACGGTTTGCTTCCGGCTGTAGAAAAGTTGGCTAAAAATGCTTCAGCCACTACTGCGTTAACAATAGAAGTGCAAGACTTTGGATTGGACGAACGACTGGAAAATTCAATGGAAATAGCGGTATTTAGAATAATTCAAGAGCTTGTCACCAATATTATTAAACATTCAAAAGCTTCAGAGGCGAGCATTTCAATAACGCAACATACAGATTTACTAAGTATAATTGTTGAAGATAATGGACAGGGGTTTAACCCCAAATTAATTCACGAAAAAGAAGGAATGGGTCTCTCCAATATTGAGCGCCGCGTAGAGCACATAGAAGGCAGTATGGAAGTAGATTCAACCAAAGGAAGAGGAACCACCATTTTAATAGATATACCAATATGATAACTGTAGCCATAGCCGAAGACCACCAAAGCTTAGTGGACGGCATTAATTTATTGTTGAAATATGAAGACGACATTTCAGTTGTAGGAATGGCAAACGACGGGGAAGCACTGCTAGAAATAGTGCAAAAAAAACAGCCACAAGTAGTTCTTACCGATATAAAAATGCCAAAAATTGATGGCATCGCCGCTACCAAACTTATTAAAAAAGAATTTCCCGAAACTAAAATCATTGCTTTTACCATGTTTAACCAACGAGATGCCGTTTCGCAAATGATAGCCGCTGGTGCGTCCGGATATTTACTTAAAAACTCCCCTTTAGAAGAAGTGCTAAACGCAATAAAATCAGTAGCAGAAGGCAACACTTTTTTTGATAGTGGCATCGATTTATCTTTTCTGGATGAAGCTGCCGAAACCACTTCAAAAAAACCACTTCTCTCAAAAAGCGAGCGGGAAATTTTACGTTATATCGGACAAGGAAAATCTAGCAGTCAGATTGCGAATCTGCGTTTTACAGCAGTTTCCACCGTAGAGAAACATCGAAAAAACATGATGCATAAATTAGGGCTTTCAGGCAAAAACGAATTATTGCGCTACGCGTTGGAGCAGAAGTACGATTTTTAAGTATTAGTTTGAAAGCGTCTTTTTTAACAGGTTTCTTCGGTTTTAATCATCTATTTTTCAATAGTATTTATACGTGTCATTCCCAATAACAATTTAAAATATACTCTTAAATGGGTATTTTTTTTTGCTTCTCTTTCTCATAGTTTTGAAAACAACTAAATCAACCATTATGAAAAGTTTACTTAGTATTACCCTTCTTCTATTTTGCATAACCGGATTCGCGCAAGAAGTTACCGTAACCCAAACCACAGAAAGATCTGAAAGCATTAAACCGCTACGGATTGGAACAAAATTAGGTATTCCCAGTTTAATAACTTTAAATGCAGAATACGTAACCCCATTATTAGATGAGCGCGTTGCTGCTACTTTAGACTTTATAAGCCTGTCTAAAACTGTTGACGATGTAAGTGTTAAGTATAATAATTTTGAATTTGGCGCCAACGTTTATTTAAAAGAAACAGGAAAAGGGCTTTACGCGTCTCTTACCTATTTATCGTTTAAAAGCACGGGAACCTTTGAAGATGTAGATTATGATGATGGCTCCTTTGGTCCCGGAACTGCAAAGATTGATTTTAGCACCGTAAATTTTAAAGTAGGTGCCAAACTTGGAAGGGTGTTTTACTTTAGAGCCGAACTGGGTTACGGCTTTGGAAAAATACCCGAAACTGTTGTTGTAAACAGCAACAATTCTGCTGCAACAGCAGAAGAAGACATTCCTGCTATTCCAGGCATGAGTTCATCTGGAACCGTAATTTTTAATATTGGGTTTGGTTTTGGCTTCTTATAAAAATACCCTCTATTAGGTATTTAATATAGCAACTTCAAAATTTATATTTAGCATACTAATTAATTAATACAGAAATTATGAAAAATCTAATACTCTTAATTGCAATTACCTTCAGCTCCGTAATGATTGGATCGGCTCCATGCCCCGAAACATCTGATATTTCGGCAGCTGGAAAGAAAAAAGTAGAAGTTGGCTCTTCCGAAAGCGATGCTGAAATTTTTTTAAACGGAAAGCTTATTGGAAAAGGAAGCACCGTAATTACCGTTCCCAAAGACGATTGTGTAACCGTGATTGCCAAAAAAATAGGCTTTTTGACAGAACGAATCGAGTTTTGCAATAAAAAAGGAATGACAAAACCGCCAAAAACGTATTTTATTGAAATGAAGCGCGACGACGCATACGACGCTTCAATACAAACAGATATTGCCAATGTAGATATTGAAATGGTCGTGAATACCATGGATAAAGATCAAGCCTGGAAATTGATGAACCAAATTGTATTATCATACATTGACGTAATTGAAATGACCGATAAAGACACTGGTTATCTACGTACCGCTTGGTCCTTAAAAACATTTATGCAAAACACCATTCGTACGCGTATTATTATTAAAGAAACTTCCACAGATCCGTTGGTTTTTAAAATAAAACTGGTGAGCGAAGCTTCTGGATTACCACTTACAAGTGTAAAAAGCGACGAACTTTATAAAGAATGGGATCGCGTTTTAAGAAGTTACTCAGACGTAATCGGAGAGTTTCAAGCGCGTTTAAAGTAATGAACCTTTAGAATTAGCTACAACAATTCTTTAAACAGCCTTGAGCAAAAAATAGTAAACTAACCAAAGCTATTTTATTAAAAAAGCCTTCAAAAAATTATATTTTTTTGAAGGCTTTTTACATTTAATGTAGTTTGGTTTTTAATTTACCGCAGGCAAATTACTATAGTTTTCAGAATAATAAAGCATTTGTTCTTTAAATGACTTAGGTTGCTCAATCGTAAAGCTTTCAATTTCGCCGTTGTCGTCCATTTTTGGGACAAGTAATGGGTTTACAAATCCACTGTACGGTGCCGAAGTAAATTGCTTGTTGCGCTCCAAAACTTCGCTGTGTATATTTTGATCTACTTTTACCCCGTAGGTTTCAACCAAGTGTTCAACTGCAGCGTAGTCGCCTTCACTTTTAATACGCTGTGTTTCGCGTAACAATTCGCCAAACAAGTCGTGAAGTTTATCGTAATCATTAATGTTGAAATAGGTTTTACCATCGCGGGTAACTTTTTCTATTACATTGTCTGCTTTGCCTTTTTCATAAACCCAAGCAGAAACCCATTGGCGGTTGCGCATGTGTGCTTCTTCTACATCATCGCCTAAGTTTAATCGAATTAATTGCGTCATCAATCCGTTGCGGATGTAACCATCGTACGCTGCCATTCCAACTTTTTTCCAATCGTCTACTAACCCCAATTCTTGCAATTTTGGATTGTACAAATAGTAAAGGCCTACCAAATCTGCACGTCCCTCTTCTAAAGTTGAAGCGTAATTTTTAAGTGTTTCTTTGGTCTCACCAACGCCGGGATTTAATTGCCCGCTAGCGTGCCCAATTACTTCGTGAAGGGCTGTGTGAAGTTTATCGGCTAACTGTCCGTATTTTTCTTCAAGTTCAAGCTCTTCATCGTCGTTTACAAATTCTTTCAATCTTCCCGAACTTCCTGCGTTGTTATAGGCTTCAATAATATTTCCTAAGGAAACAGATTTACTACCTACGGCTGCACGAATCCAGTTTGCATTTGGAAGGTTTACACCAATTGGCGTACTTGGCGACGCATCGCCCGCTTCACCTGCAACGTTCACTACTTTATAGGTAACACCTACAACGTTTTTCTTTTTGTGCTCCTCCATCAATGGCGAATTATCTTCAAACCACTGTGCATTTTCAGATAGTACTGCCATCTTTTCAGACATATCAAAATCTTTCAGCTGCACGATAGTTTCATAAGAACCTTTGTAGCCCAATGGATCGTTATAAACTTCAATAAAACTGTTTATATAATCTACATTTCCTTCGGTGGCAGCAGTCCAAGCTACGTTATAATCATCCCAAGTTTGCAGGTCGCCAGTTTTGTAATATTCAATCAGCAAACCAATAGCATCCCCCTGCGCTTGGTTTTCAGCAACTTCCTGTGCTTTTTTCAACCAACCAATAATTTTGTCTATTGCCGGACCGTAAAGTCCTCCCGATTTATAGACCAATTCCTTAAGCTCTCCACCCTCTTTCACCAATTTTGAATTTAAACCGAATGACAACGGCTTATTTGGATTTGGAGATTTCTTCATTCCATAAAAAGTTTCAACGTCTTTATTTGTAACGTTTGGTCCGTAAAAGTTAACGGCACTCTCCGCAACATTATCTACTCCTTTTGCTTGGTTTACCTTTTTTGCATCTTTATCGTTAAAAATCACATCAAAAGCTTCACCTTCCAATTTTGTATTGGTATCGGTTAAAAGTTGTTTTAAATATTCTGAAGAAAATTCAGGCATCAATTTAGCATTGGAATAATGATGATGAATACCGTTGCTAAACCACACGCGTTTTAAATATGTTTCAAAGTTTTTCCAATCTTCGGTGCTTTTGTCGCCTTCAAAATTGGTGTAAACATTCTCTAAAGCTTTTCTAATTGTTAGGTTGTGGCGGTAATTTTGATCCCACATTATATCTCTACCTTCCAATCCAGCCTTGGTGAGGTAGTACACAAGTTTTTGTTCTTTAAGGGTGAGTTTCTCCCAGCCCGGAATTTGATACCGCAGTATTTTTACATCGGCAAACGATTCTACGTTGTAATCAAATTCTGTAGCTTCCACTGTTTCAGTTTGGGCTACAACGTTGTCCGCTTTGTTGTCTTTACAAGAAAAAAACAATAAACCGCTTATTGCCATTGCAATAAAAAAGGTCTTCTTCATATTATAAAATTTTTAGGTTCTCGCAAATGTACTAAAATATTTATCGCAATTTTACAAAGTTGAAAACTTGAAAATGAGGCCTATTCATTTTAAAAAGCGTCCGCGAATTTTCACTATCTTAGCAACACCAATCAACACCCAACTAAATGAAAATTTTAAAATACTTATTTTTTCTACTTCTTATAATAATTATTGGCAGCGCTATCTATTTTGGAACACAGGATGGAAGTTTTGACATCCAAGATTCCGAAGTAATTGCTGCGCCTCCAGAAGTTATTTTTAATAAAGTGAACGATTATAAAAGTTGGGAAAATTGGGGCCCGTGGAAAAAAGAAGATCCTTCAATTTCTTTTACTTATGCCGAAAAAACTTCGGGCGAGGGCGCTTCCTATTCGTGGGAAGGCGAGATGAGCGGATCAATGACTACAACCAAGGTAATTCCGAATAAAGAAATTCATCAAGATTTAATGTTGAAAACTCCCGCTGGCGAACGCAACAATAAAGTTTATTGGACTTTTGAAGAAATGGAAGGCGGCACAAAAGTAACCTGGGGAATGAAAGGCGAGCACACATTAATTGACAAAGCATATTATGCATTAAGCGGTTTTGACTTTGAAACAGCCATGCACCAAATGAACCAATCTGGGCTGGAGGAGATTGAAAACGAAGTTTTAGACGATATGAAGCAATTCACCATTAATGTAGATGGGGTTACTCAATACGGCGGTGGTTATTATATGTACACAACTACGGTGGCCAAACAAGATGAAGTAGATTTAAAAATGGCGCCGTTAATGAATGAAGTATTTGGTTTTGTGAAAAAGCACAATCTAAATACGGCTGGGAAACCATTCGCTATTTATAACGAAATAGACAACGCAAACAACACCGTCATTTTTTCGGCAGCCATCCCTGTAAAAGAACAAGTAATTACACCCGAAGGTAGCCCCGTGGTTTGTGGTTATATGGAACCTGTAACTGCCATAAAAATTTCGTTGAAAGGAAACTACAAACATCTCTCAGAGGCCTATTTAAAAGGAAGACAATACATTGCTGAAAATAATCACGAAATAGATACTAGCCGTAAAATGTTTGAAGTGTATATTACCGATCCCGATGAAGTTCCGAATCCGGCCAATTGGTTAACAGAAATTTACATTCCAATTATTACCACGCCCCAACCCGCAGAAATAGGATTGTAAATGAAACAGTTAGCATTGGTTTTTATAGGTGGCGGCTTGGGAAGCACTTTGCGGTATTTGCTCGCAAAACATTTAAACGATTACGAAACGGGCGTCCCCTTCGGCACATTAGCAGCTAATATTATTGGGAGTTTACTAATTGGAATAATCTTGGGGCTCGCTTTAAAAAACGATATGCTTTCGCAAAATACAGTGTTGTTTTTGGCCACAGGCTTCTGCGGCGGATTTACTACTTTTTCTACATTTGCTTATGAAAACCATTTATTTTTAAGAGCGGGCGATTTTATGTCTTTTGCGCTTTATACTTTGGCTAGTTTCGCAGTTGGTTTTACAATGGTGTTTCTGGGAATGTGGCTGGCGAAGTTTTTTTAATGCTTCCCAAAATCTTTTACACCCGCTTCAATTCTAATTAAAAGATCGTTTTCCTTTGGAGGAATTGGGCACGAATATCGTAGGCTATAAGCACAATACGGATTATACGCTTTGTTAAAATCTATAATTATTGAATCGCCTTCGGGAATTCGCATGTCTAAAAATCTTCCCCCACCGTAGGAACCGTCACCACTCGTTAAATCTGTAAAAGGCAGGAAAAGATAGTCTTCGTAACCCGGCTCATCGTAAGGTTCAACACTTTTGAAAAGGTTCAAAACGAAATCTTTTCCATCTAGTGTGAAATGTGCTTCTCCGTATTTTACGTATTCGGGGGTTCGCGAGGTAGTGGTTGGCATCAAAAATGGTTTCTCGTTTGGCGTTCGTACAAACTTGGCCGTGACAATAAATTTTTCTTCTATAGGGTAAAATTCCAAACCTTTAAATTTTTTGAAATCTTCAGGTTCTAAAATTGTAGTTTCTGGATTGCTGAATTCTTCATTCAGTTTTATTTGTTCGGCTTTACTTTCAGCAATTAAACCTTCGTTTTGTGCAGAAATTGAAACACTTATAATAAAGAAGCAGCAAAATAATTGTAATGGGCTCATTTGTAGTTTTTAGTAAAAATATAAAAAAGACAATTAGTGTTTCTTTTTATTCAGAAATAATTTTTTTCACTACATTTGGTTTTTAATTTATATAAAATGATTCGCAACACATACACCATTCGCACCTATCAGGTTATTTCAAGAAAGAAATGCCGGCGATGTATGTATTGAACTCAATAACGATAAAATTATTCAATATAAAAACGTCTCGGCTTTAACCGGGACGTTTCCTTTTTATAGAACCTAGTATGATAAAGATTTATAGCAATTATATGGCAAATTTTCGCGGACTCTCGCGAGAAATCTGGCTTTTGTCTTTGGTTACTTTTATAAATCGTGCTGGGGCGATGGTAATTCCTTTTTTGTCGTTATACCTTGTAAACGTTGAAGGTTTTACGTTGCCGCAAGTAGGTTGGATTATGTCTTGCTTCGGGCTTGGATCTCTAGCAGGAACGTATATTGGTGGCAGATTAACCGATACTATCGGTTTTTACAAAGTAATTATTTCAAGCCTTTTTTTGGGCGGTGTTGGGTTTATACTATTACAGTTTCTAAATACTTTTTATGGTTTTTGCATTGGTATATTTATCTTAACACTAATGGCCGATGCCGGACGACCTGCAATATTTGTTGCGGCAGACACTTACAGCAAACCGGGAAACATTACCAGATCTATTACGCTTATTCGATTGGCTATAAATTTAGGTTTTTCCATCGGGCCTTTGGTGGGTGGTTTAATTATAGCACACATTAATTACACTTCCTTATTTTGGATTGACGGACTTACTTGTATGCTAGCTGCTTTTGGTGTATTTCTACTTTTACAACCCAAAAAACAAAAGAATAAAAATGAAGTAAAAAGCATAACGGTTAAAGAAGGAATACCACCTTATTTAAACAAACTTTTTATTTTATTCTTCGTAATAATGGTAGCGAATAGCTTGGCATTTGTTCAGTATTTTTCGGTAATGCCCATCTATTATGAACAAGTTCATTTTCTCTCTGAAGATGTTATAGGCTGGTTGTTATTTATTAACGGAGCGACAATTGTAATATTTGAAATGCCACTGATAGCGTGGTTAGACCGGAAGCAAATATCTAAAACAATGGCAACTTTTTGGGGGATTTTCTTTTTAGGTTTAAGCTTTTTGGTATTAAACCTCACGAGCTGGAGCGGAATATTGGTAGTAGCCATGCTGCTAATGACGTTGGGCGAAATGATAGGTTTCCCCTTTTCAAACGCCCTCGCTCTTGAAATGGCCCCCAAAGGAAGAAAAGGTAGCTACATGGGGCTGTATAGCATGAGTTTCAGTTTTGCGCATTTAATAGGCCATAATGGAGGAATGAATTTGGTGAATAGCTTTGGATATTTTAGCACTTGGACTGTTTTTTCAATCTTCCTGCTTTTTATAGCTTTATTGACTATTTGGCTTTATTTTCAGCTGAAAAAATCGGAGGCTGGTAAAGTGTAATATCGATTTATAATTTGGGTGTTTTTTTTACATTGCGCTTTTTACGCGAAACTATTATTGCATCTAAACATGAAATCATCAATCCAATTCCAGCGAAAAGACAAAGAAGCCTAACAATTTTATCGCCCGGAAATTCCAATCCTGTGAAACCCAAAAGTGCGGTAGCTATAGTAACAATTAGAAAATGGAAGGTGTAATTTTTCATCGAAATTTATTTTTTCATTTAAAATTTCAACTAAAATAATCTGAAACAAAATATTTTATTCTTAAAAAGAATTTAATTAGTATCAACTTAACACCCCTTATTTAAGCATTTTTAAATCGTTATTTTTAACCACGTGCGATAGAACGATCTGCGTTTTTGTTTCGCCGTAAATTATTAACTGGTCTATAAACGCTTCCAAATGTTTTTGATTTTTAAGTACTACTTCCATCACAATATTTTCGTTTCCAGTGATGCGGTAGCAATTTAAAACTTCGTCGTAGGTTTTAACCACGTCTAAAAAAGGTTTCAGTTTTCCCATAAACGCTCTAAGGGTAATAATGGCTTTAAATTGATATCCAGCCTCAAATGGCGAAACAACCGTATAATAGCCAGTAATCACACCCGAATCTTCCATCTTCCGAATACGTTCCGAAACAGCTGGCGAACTCATCCCTATTTGTCTGCCAATTTCCGTATTGGGTTGGCGTGCATTATTTTGAAGACAATTTAATATTTTCCAATTTAGAAGATCAATACTCATATTAAAGTTTATTACAAATAATTATTAATAATTAAAGCAAATATACATATTAACTTTAATGTCGATTGCAAAATGTGCGTTGTAGTGCTTAAATTTGATACGCTTTAAAAAAGAAAAATACAATGTCTAATCCTTCGTTTGGTAAAAATTCACATTCGGCTATTTATGCCAAAGCATTAGATATATTTACATTAGCAAGAAATATATCTTCATATATTAGTCATGATTTAGCACCCCTGCACAAAACCGGCACCGAAGATCCAAATATTTATTTTACGGGCGATATTGTGCAGCAATCTGTATCATTGGGGCCGCAAATTCTAAAAGCTGAAAGCCAGCCTTTTTCCGAAGAAAAACACAAATATGCAGCTTCTGTATTGCGGTTATCAAATTTACTCTATAAAAATTGCGAACGTTTGGAAAGAGTGAATAGCAACGGAAAAGATTTTCTACCATTACTTCGGAAAGAATTAAAGAAGTTCAGAAAACTGCAACATACCTGGAGATTAACGCTCTAAATTACACCTGTTTAATTTCTATTTTTCTTTCTGCTGCTCACGATAAAGCACAATGAAGAATTTCGGCACTTCACAGCGCAAACAAACTACTTCAACAATTATTGAAACTATTCTGTTTCGCGAAAAATTTTAAGTTTTTAAGTGAAACTTACATTTGTGATAATTATCTAATTTTTCACAATCGTGAGAATTATCACAAATGCAAGTATTGTTTAAATTTACAAACGTCTTTACATATTTCGTCTATATTGCCCTCCTACTTCAAATAAGCCTTCGGTTATTTGACCTAAGGAACAAACTTTAGTAGCGTACATTAATTGTTCAAACATATTTTCATTGTGGATGGCAGCCGACTTTACTTTTTCAAGTGCATCTTCCGAGCTATCTTCATACATTTTATGAAGATTTTTTAACGTTTCTATTTGCACCTGCTTTTCTTCTTCGGTTGCACGAATCACTTCGGCTGGAAGAACCGTTGGTGAGCCTTTGCTACTCAAAAATGTATTAACGCCAATTATTGGGAAATCTCCATTGTGTTTCAAGGTTTCATAATACAAACTTTCTTCTTGAATTTTACTGCGTTGATACATAGTTTCCATTGCGCCCAAAACGCCTCCACGTTCGGTTATGCTATCAAATTCTTTTAAAACAGCTTCTTCAACCAGATCTGTTAGTTCTTCAATAATAAATGAACCTTGGATTGGGTTTTCATTTTTAGCTAGTCCCAATTCCTTATTTATAATTAGCTGAATAGCCATTGCGCGGCGTACACTTTCTTCGGTAGGGGTAGTAATCGCCTCGTCATAAGCGTTGGTGTGCAAGGAGTTACAATTGTCATAAATAGCGTACAAGGCTTGTAGCGTAGTGCGAATGTCATTAAAATCAATTTCCTGCGCATGTAGCGAACGACCTGAAGTTTGAATGTGATATTTGAGCATTTGCGCGCGTGGGTTTGCACCGTATTTCTCCTTTAGTGCTTTCGACCAAATTTTTCTGGCTACACGACCAATTACTGCGTATTCGGGATCAATTCCATTACTGAAGAAAAACGAAAGGTTTGGTCCAAATTCGTTTATATCCATGCCGCGGCTTAAGTAATATTCCACATAAGTAAAACCATTGGCGAGGGTAAACGCAAGTTGTGTAATAGGGTTGGCGCCAGCTTCTGCAATATGGTAACCACTAATGGAAACCGAATAGAAATTTCGCACTTTTTTCTCAATAAAATATTCCTGCACATCGCCCATTAAACGCAGCGCAAATTCCGTGGAAAATATACACGTGTTCTGTGCTTGATCTTCCTTTAAAATATCGGCTTGAACGGTTCCGCGCACTTGCTGTAAGGTTTCGTATTTAATTTTATTATACACGTCTAAATCCAGTACTTGATCGCCCGTCACTCCAAGGAGCATAAGCCCTAGACCGTTATTGCTTTCAGGAAGTTCGCCGTGGTATTTAGGGCGTTCAATTCCTTTTTTCTTATACATGGCGGCTATTTTCTTTTCTACTTCTGCCTCCAACTGGTTTTCAATAATGTATTTTTCACAATTCTGATCGATTGCCGCATTCATAAAAAAGCCTAACAACATTGGTGCAGGTCCATTAATAGTCATACTTACCGAGGTCTTAGGGTGACTTAAATCAAAGCCCGAATAGAGTTTTTTGGCATCGTCCAGACAACAAATTGAAACGCCGGCATTTCCAATTTTCCCGTAAATATCGGGTCGTAAATCTGGATCGTTTCCGTAGAGGGTAACACTGTCAAAAGCTGTGGAAAGCCTTTTGGCTGGCAAGCCCATGCTCACATAGTGAAAACGGCGATTGGTACGTTCTGGGCCACCTTCGCCAGCAAACATTCTTGCAGGGTCTTCTCCCGTTCTTTTAAAAGGATAAAGTCCCGCGGTGAAAGGAAATTCTCCCGGTACATTTTCTTGTAGCACCCATTTTAAAATATCGCCCCAAGCTTGGTATTTAGGCAAAATAACTTTTGGAATTTGGGTGTGCGATAGGGATTCGCTATGTGTTTTTATATTTATTTCCTTTCCGCGAACTTTAAAACTATAAACTGGATTTTTATACTTATTTACCTTTTCATCCCAGCCTGTAATAACTTCCCAGTTATACGGATCTAAATTTAATTTTTCGCGATCAAACTCAGCGAGTAATAATTTTAATAAATCGCTATTATTTTCTGAAGTATTGATAGATTCCGAATCAATTCCGGCCTTATCAAGCGTGGGTTGTTTTCCCGAAACAGTTTCAATTGTTTTAAAAATTCCGAAGAGTTTTTGCGCTACTTCGGTTTGTTCTGAAGCTTTTTTATCGTACGCTCTATTGTTTTCGGCAATTTCAGATAAATACCGCGTGCGAGCCGGTGGAATAACAAAGACCTTTTCTTGCATTTCTTCAGAAATATGAAAATCGCTGTGCAACTTTGAATTGGTATTTTCAGCAATTTCTTTCATAATTGCTTTGTAGAGCTTATTCATTCCCGGGTCGTTAAATTGCGAGGCAATAGTGCCATAAACCGGAAGTTCATCATGCGGTGTGTCCCACAATTGATGATTGCGAACGTATTGTTTTTTTACATCGCGAAGCGCATCCAACGAGCCGCGTTTGTCGAATTTATTGATTGCCACCAAATCGGCGAAATCGAGCATGTCTATTTTTTCGAGCTGGGTGGCGGCACCAAATTCGGGAGTCATTACATACAGTGACACATCGCTGTGTTCAATGATTTCGGTATCGCTTTGCCCAATCCCTGAGGTTTCAAGAATAATCAAATCATATTCGGCAGCTTTTAAAACTTGGATAGCTTCAGCCACATATTTAGACAGTGCCAGGTTGCTTTGCCGAGTTGCCAAACTGCGCATATAAACGCGTGGCGAATTAATAGCGTTCATTCTAATACGGTCGCCAAGCAAAGCTCCACCTGTTTTTCTTTTGGAAGGATCTACCGAGACAATTCCAATGGTTTTTTCGGGAAAATCGACTAAAAATCTTCGCACCAATTCATCTACAAGCGAAGATTTTCCTGCGCCGCCTGTTCCGGTGATTCCCAAAACAGGCGTTGTAATATTTTTATTTTTAATATGAATTTTATCGAGGGCGTCTTTTGCAACTTCGGGGAAATTTTCGGCCGAAGATATTATTCGTGCTATTGCACCTATTTCTTTATTCGGTAATTTATCAACTTCACCATTTAATTTATCGCCTATTGGAAAATCAGACAACTCCACCAAATCGTTGATCATTCCTTGCAGTCCCAATTCGCGTCCATCGTCTGGCGCGTAAATGCGGGTTATGCCATACTCCATTAAATCCTTTATTTCTGACGGAAGAATAACGCCGCCACCGCCGCCAAAAATTTTTATATGGCCAGCCCCTTTTTCCTGCAGCAAATCATACATATATTTAAAGTACTCGTTATGACCCCCTTGATACGAAGTCATAGCAATTGCATTAGCATCTTCTTGAATAGCCGTATTAACAACCTCTTCCACACTTCTATCATGACCTAAATGAATAACCTCAACTCCTGTAGATTGAATAATTCTACGCATAATGTTAATGGCGGCATCGTGACCGTCAAATAGTGATGCTGCAGTTACAATTCGCACTTTATATTTTGGTTTATAAGGACTTATCTTCTCCATAGTGTTTATTTGAAATTTTGTGAAATGCAAATTTAGTCAAATCTTAACGAACATAATACTTTAGCTCACTATTGATATCACAAAAAAATCAAAATTCTATTGCGTTATTTTAATAATTTTGTATATTGCAGCATCAATATTAAACAATTAAAAACTTAAACATTATGAAAAAAATTTACTTATTGGCTTTTGCTATAGGAGCTTTCACTTTTAGTGCGAACGCACAATTTTTCAATGACGACATGGAAGGATACTCTACTGGTCCTGTTCATGAAGACCATTGGTCTAGCTGGAGTGGCGCTGCTGGTCCTGAAGATTTAGTAATTACTACCGACCAAGCATTCTCAGGTTCACAATCAGGTTATATTAGTGACGACGGTGTTCAAGATGCTATGTTGTTATTAGGAAACCAAACTTCTGGACAATACACACTTTCTTGGTATATGTACGTTCCTGGTGGAAAAACTGGTTACTATAACATCCAAGAAGATCAAGACACAGGAGCTTCAGGAGGAATCTGGGGACTTAACGTACACTTTAACATGGACAACTTAGCTCCTGGTACAGGTTACGTTGTAGATGATGCAAACCCTGCAAACATTGTTGCTACTTTTACATACCCTGAAAACTTTTGGTTCCAACTTACACACGAAATTGATTTAGATACTGACACTGTTGTTATGTCTATCGATGGTACTGAAATCTACAATGGAGATTTCTATACTTCTGGTGGTAACTTAGGTGGAGTTGACTTTTTCTCTATCGACGCTAACAACCAGTACTACTTAGATGATGTTGTTTTTGAATCTGCTACAAGTGGAGTTGAAGATTTCGCTGCTGGTTCTTTCAGTGTATATCCTAACCCAGTAAAAGATGTATTGACTATTAGCACTAAAACTGCTGTAGACAATGTAACAGTTTACGATGTATTAGGTAAAGTTGTTCTTACTCAGCAACCAGGAGTTATCTCTCCTAAAGTTGATATGAGCGGTCTTGCTTCTGGAGCTTACATGGTTCAAGTAACTATTGGCAATGCTACAAAAACAGTTAAAGTTCTTAAATAAGAATCTTTAAAATTTTTTATAAAAAGAGCCCTTCAATTTTGAAGGGCTTTTTTATATTTGAAACTCACGTAATTCTAAAAACATGGTCTTAAAAAAAATATTTCTTTTCTGTTCTCTATTTGTTGTAATGTCGTGCGCAGAATTGCAGCAGGTAGTTAACACGCTACCTACACAAACAGGTACAGACCCGACCATGATTGCAAATGGATTAAAGCAAGCGCTAAATTTTGGGATTGAAAAACAAGTTTCTAAACTAACCAAAGAAAATGGTTTTTACAGAAATCAATTAGTAAAAATAATGTTGCCTTCAGAATTGCAAAAAGTAGATCAGACATTACGAGACATCGGCTTGGGCAGTTTAGCAGACGAAGGCATCAAAGCATTAAATAGAGCCGCAGAAGACGCTGTAAAGGAAGCTACGCCTATTTTTGTAAATGCCGTAAAACAAATTACGTTTACCGATGCAAAAAATATTTTATTAGGCCCAAATAACGCAGCTACCAATTATCTGGAACAGCGAACATCCACCGCATTATATTCAAAATTTAATCCAGTTATAAAACATTCTTTTTCTAAAGTTGGAGCAGATCAAATTTGGACCAATATTATAACAAGATACAACTCAGTTCCCTTCGTTACCAAAGTCAATCCAGACTTAACAGATTACGTAACAAACGAAGCGTTAAATGGTGTTTACAAAATGATTAGTATTGAAGAAAAAGAGATTCGTACCAATATTGCGGCAAGAACCACCAATCTTCTCAGACAGGTTTTTGCTTTACAAGATTAAGTAAACAAAAGCTCCAAACTCCTTTGTGATTTTCTTAACCTCTTATTAATAATAAGTTACCAAATGCAATCTTATCTTTGTATGTTGTAAAAATACAATCATGCTAAGCTTATTTAAAAGGAAATCTAGAATTGAACTATTAAAAGAAAAGTACAGACTATTAATGAAACGTTCTTTTGAAATGTCTCTTAAAGATTCTCGAAAAAGTGAAGATGCCCACAAACAAGCTGATAAAGTATTCCGAGAGATTCAATATTTATCGTTTAAACAGGCAGATAAGTAACTATACATTATGCAAAGTTTTGAAATAGCTGAATGCCTCGGTTAAACGCGAACCGTACCAGCTAAAGAATTCGCCATCTACTAGTTTCACTTCAGTATTAAATTTATTTCTAAACACAGCCACATCCTTCTCCTTAAATGGATAGGGTTCTGTAGAAAGCAAAATTAAATCTGCGTTAATAAAATCTGCAGTCTTTACTTCTGGGTAGCGCGGCTGGTTTTTTGAATATATATTATCGAACTTATTTTCCTGCAATAAGCAATCTATAAACGTTCCCCGTCCAGCAGCCATATACGGGTTTTGCCAAATTAAGTACAGCACTTTTTTATAACTTAAAGGCTGAATAAATTCACGGTGATTTTCAACTTCAGCATTAATTTTGGAAATTAATTTTGAAGCTTCCATTTCCACCTTAAAGATTTCACCAAAAGCAGAAATTACGGCTAGCGTATCCGGAATATTTTCAATATCACTAATCCATACCGGCGCAATTTTCTCCAAATCTTGCACCATCTCTTTGGTGTTTTCCTCTTTATTGCAAATAATAATATCTGGCTGTAACAACTTAATTTTATCGAAGTTTACGTTTTTGGTTCCGCCTACTATTGTTTTTTCGTCTTTTAAATTTTCTGGATGAATACAGAATTTAGTGACGCCCACAATGCGATTGCGCAAACCAAGGTCTACCAACAATTCAGTTTGGGACGGCACCAATGAAATGATGCGCTGCGGAATTTTTAAAAGCTTTACAGTTCTATTTAATTGATCAATGAATTCCATCGAGAATAGTCTTCATTTCAAGTTGCATTTTTTCAGCCTGCTTAGCAGCGACCTCTGCAAAATTAGCTTCTTGTGAAGCATATATTATTCCTCTAGAAGAATTTATAAGCAAGCCAATATTTTCAGCCATTCCGTATTTGCAAACTTCAGTAAGGCTACCACCTTGCGCGCCAACACCGGGAACTAATAAAAAGCTTTTTGGAACGATGTTGCGAACCTCAGCGAGATACTCCGCTTTTGTAGCGCCAATAACGTACATTAAATTTTCACTATTTTTCCAGTTTTTTGATGTCTTCAAAACGTGCTTATACACTTCATCATCTTCAACTTTTTTAGTTTGAAAGTCAAATGCACCTTCATTAGAAGTAAGCGCAAGCAGAATGGTGTGTTTGTCCTTAAAATTGAGGAAAGGTTCTACAGAATCTTTACCCATATAAGGCGCAACCGTTACCGAATCAAAACCTAAATCTTCAAAAAATGCTTTTGCGTAACGGGAAGAAGTATTGCCAATATCGCCACGTTTTGCATCTGCAATAGTAAAAACTTCTGGATAGTTTTCATTTAAATATTTAATAGTCTTTTCTAAAGATTTCCAGCCTTGAATACCATAGGCTTCATAAAAAGCTGTATTTGGCTTATAAGCGACGGCAAATTGATGGGTCGCGTCTATTATAGCTTTGTTGAAGGAAAAAATAGGGTCTTCTTCATTTAAAAGAAAACTCGGGATTTTATCAAGATCTACATCTAAACCCACACATAGAAAAGAGTGCTTTTTTCTAATTTCTGAAACTAATTTTTCTGTAGTCATTTTTTTTTCAGAATATTGAAACTTTAAAATGTTTCGCCTGTTTCTTTAAGTTTTTCAGTATTACTAACAAGTTGAAGTTCGTCAACAATTTCCTGAATGTCTCCATTCATAATATTTCCGAGGTTATACAAAGTAAGATTGATACGGTGATCTGTCACGCGACCTTGCGAATAATTGTAGGTTCTAATTTTAGCACTTCGGTCACCACTTGTAACCATTGATCCGCGTTTTAATGCATCTTCAGCCTGCTTTTTCGCCAACTCTAAATCGTACAACCTTGAACGAAGTACTTTAAACGCTTTCTCTTTATTTTTATGTTGCGATTTTTGGTCTTGACATTGCGCCACAATACCGGTTGGAACGTGCGTTAAACGCACTGCCGAATAAGTTGTGTTTACAGATTGCCCACCAGGTCCTGAAGAGCAGAAAAAATCTACGCGTACATCTTTTGGGTTAACTTCTATGTCAAAATCTTCGGCTTCTGGAAAAACCATAACCGTTGCAGCACTCGTGTGTACTCTACCTTGGGTTTCGGTTTGTGGTACGCGCTGCACACGGTGTACGCCTGCTTCAAACTTGAGGGTTCCGTAAACATCTTCGCCTTCTATTTCAATATGTACTTCCTTAAAACCTCCGCTAGTACCTTCACTAAAATCTATAATATTAGCTTTCCAGCCTCTACTTTCGCAGTATTTTGTGTACATTCTTAAAAGGTCGCCCGCAAAAATACTTGCTTCGTCGCCACCAGTTCCAGCTCTAATTTCCATTACTGCATTCTTGGCGTCTTCGGGGTCCTTGGGCACTAAAAGAAACTTAATTTCTTCTTCTAATTTAGGCAAACGCTCTTTCGCTTCTTCTTGTTGCATTTTGGCCATTTCAACCATTTCAGCATCGCTACCTTCGGCTATAATTTCTTCAGCCTCGTTGATATTAGCTGTAAGCTCTAAGTATTCTGATCGTTTATCCATCAAAATTCTCAAATCTTTATACTCTTTGTTTAATTGAATATAACGCTTTTGATCGCTAATTATATCGGGTTGAATAATAAGGTCGCTTACCTCGTCAAAACGTTGTTTTATTATTTGAAGCCTGTCTAACATAGAAATTTTATAATGAGTGCAAATTTACAATTTTTTAATCGATAATATTTCGATTGAAAATATGATATTTTGAAATGATAAATCTGCTGAATTCTTAGTTTGCAGCAAAGGGGATACTGGAGAATTAAGATGTTTCTTTTGTTTGAACTAGTTTATCAAAATCGATAACTACGCCAACGCCAAGAATTTGTTTCCATTGAACGGTTGGCCCTTCACTTATAATTTCCTCGTTTGTAATTTCGTTTCGAGTAGATTCAACTTTAATATCATTGTCATATCTAAGGTGTGAGCCCAATGTTGCTTTCACAAACTTATTGACTTTCATGTCTAGTTGCAATTCCCAATCAATGTCAATATTTCCAAAACTATTTAAATAATCTGTATATAATCTTAAATAGCTGTTGAGTTCAATATTTTCAAAAAGTTTTTCTTCATACTTATTAGTCAACAATATTCCTACTTCTTGTTTAACGCGACTACCAGAGCTAAGCATATTTCCATCTTCGTCGAAAATGGCTGGGTTTACCCCAAACGCACCTTTATTTGCTAAATAGTCATCGAGTACAAAAGTGGTTTTTATAGTGAACGGCGATGCGTAAAAAGACAATTGTTCTATTTTCTTGCCATACTCCATCCCCATTCCAAAAAACATATATCCTGGAGCCAAAAATCTAGAAATAGCTTCTTCCGTATTTGGGTATTTATATCCGTTAGAAAATTGCGTATTAAAACTAAGCCGCGCAGAGTAAAACCAATTGCTAATAGAATCTGTTTGCAAGACTAAATTAGAATTTAGTTCAATAATATCCTCCGTTTTTTTAATACCATTATCTTGTTGTTTGTTTAAACCGTATTTCAAGTTTAATACTGAATTCCAAGACCACTTTTCGGTTTTAAATTTTGCCGCAGATTTCCCCGAAATTATCCCCGAGATAGAGTTTGTTCCACCCGAATTCCAATTTGTAAACGACACCTGATTTAGCAATAAACCAACTTCACTTTTTGATTTCCAACCTAAGTGAAGTGTGTCTTTTTCTATATGCGCTAAGAAAAGTGAATTTACATTTGCAAGTATATTATTGAAACTAAACAGAAATAGCGTAAAGATTATATAAAAGGTATTCTTCATATTAACGAAATTAGTATGTGAAAGTGCCGTTCTCGCCGCTTATAGTAAGCTTTTTATTTTCTGATGCTTCTACCCTACCCACAATTTGCGCATCAACATTAAATGATTGTGAAATCTTAATAATTTTACTTGCTATTTCTTCAGGCACATAAAGCTCCATTCTATGCCCCATGTTAAACACTTGGTACATTTCTTTCCAATCTGTTTTACTTTCCTCTTGTATCAATTTGAAAAGTGGCGGAACATCAAACATATTGTCTTTTATAATATGTAAATTTTCAATAAAATGAAGAATTTTTGTCTGCGCGCCTCCGCTACAGTGTATCATTCCGTGGATTTCTTTATTACTGAATTGCGTCAATATTTCTTTAACAATCGGTGCGTAGGTTCGCGTGGGCGAAAGCACCAATTTTCCAGCGTTTATGGGGCTATTTGCTACAACATCATCTAATTTTTTTGAACCTGAATACACAAGTTCAGAAGGTACGGATGCGTCAAAAGTTTCGGGATATTTATTGGCTAGATATTTTTCAAAAACATCATGTCTGGCAGACGTTAAGCCGTTACTGCCCATTCCACCGTTGTATTCCTTTTCATAGGTTGCTTGCCCAAAAGATGCCAAACCAACAATAACGTCGCCCGGTTTTATATTTGCATTGTCCACCACGTTACTTCGCTTCATTCGGGCAGTAACAGTAGAATCAACTATAATTGTTCGCACAAGATCGCCCACATCTGCAGTTTCACCTCCTGTGGAATGAATGGTAACCCCAAATTTTTTCATTTCAGAAATCAACTCTTCGGTACCGTTAATGATTGCCGAAATGACCTCACCCGGAATTAAATTTTTATTTCTTCCTATAGTTGAAGAAAGCATAATATTATCAACTGCACCTACACAAAGCAGGTCGTCAATATTCATAATAAGTGCATCTTGAGCAATTCCTTTCCATACCGAAAGATCGTCTGTTTCTTTCCAGTATGCGTACGCTAGTGAAGATTTCGTACCAGCACCATCGGCGTGCATTATGAGGCAATAATCTTTATCACCAGTTAAATAATCTGGAACAATCTTACAAAATGCGTTTGGAAACAATCCTTTATCTACATTTTTAATGGCCTTGTGCACATCTTCTTTTCCGGCCGAAACACCTCTTTGTGCGTAACGTTTTGAAATTTCTTTACTCATTGGGTTTGGTTATAGCTGCAAAAGTACGGATTAAAAAAAAGCCCACAAAGGTAGTGTCTTGGGGTTTTTATAAATAGCGAAGAATAATCAGAATTGCTATTATGCTTTTTTTGAAACTGTACTTCAAATTATTAAATCACCACATGGAATTAATATATTTTTTTAACAATAAACACGGTATTATTTAAATTGAAAGGTTACCACTTCAGAACCTTTTTGTCATTTAAAAGTAAAAACCGTCCAACAAAAGCTAGACGGTTTACAGCATATTAAATAGCCTGTTTTAAGTATAAATTATTTAGTAAAAAGCAACTCGCGGTATTTTGTTAACGGCCAAAGTTCGTCATCAACAAGCAACTCGAGTTTATCGCAGTGATAACGGATTACTTGGAAATACGATTTCACCTCATCGCAATAAGCAAAAGCTCTTTCAACTGGGTCTTCAATTTTGTTTGCTTTTCTACGAGCGTCAATCATTTCGGTAATACCTTTATTAATTTTTGCTATGTGTTCGCTAATTTGTTCTATAAGTTGCATTTGTTCGCCAGCCAAACTCTTAAAGTCAGTTCCGTAAATATTTTTTAACCCCTGAACATTTTCAATTAAAATATTTTGATATTGAATAGCTGTTGGAATAATGTGGTTTCTAGCAATATCTCCCAAAATACGTCCTTCAATTTGAATGCGCATCGCGTAATCTTCCATTTCAATTTCATAACGCGCCTCCAATTCAACTCGGCTCATAATGCCAAGACCTTCAAATAGTGCGACGGTTTTTTCAGAAACTTTTGCTTGCAAGGCTCGCGGCGTTGTTTTATGATTGCTCAACCCGCGTTTTTCGCCTTCTTTTTCCCAAGCTTCGCCGTAACCATCTCCTTCAAAACGAATTCGCTTTGAATCTTTTATATATTCCTTTAAAACATTGAAGATGGCATCATCCTTCTTCATTTTCTTGTCCTTAATTAAAACATCCACTTCAGCTTTAAAAGCAATAAGTTGGTTCGCCACAATAGTATTTAAAACCGTCATTGGGTTTGCACAATTGGCAGTTGACCCAACAGCGCGAAATTCAAATTTATTTCCTGTAAAAGCAAATGGCGAAGTACGGTTTCTATCTGTGTTGTCTAATAAAATTTCTGGAATTTTACCAACTACATTTAACTTTAAATCTGTTTTCTCCTGTGGAGAAAGTTTTCCGCTAGTTACTTTTTCCAACTCGTCCAACACTTCGGTCAATTGTGACCCGATAAATGCCGAAATAATTGCCGGTGGTGCTTCATTGGCGCCCAAACGGTGGTCATTACCTGCACTTGCAATAGATGCTCTAAGCAATTCTTCGTGATCGTTTACGGCTTTAAGCGTATTAATGAAGAAGGTTAAAAACTGAAGATTCTTCATAGGTGTACTGCCAGGTCCCAAAAGGTTAACGCCCGTATCGGTTGCCAACGACCAGTTGTTGTGCTTTCCGCTTCCGTTTACATTCGCAAAAGGCTTTTCGTGAAACAACACTTTAAAATTATGCTTGTCAGCTATTTTGTGCATCAAATCCATTAATAATGAATTGTGATCTACAGCCAAATTAGTTTCTTCAAAAATAGGAGCCAATTCAAACTGGTTTGGCGCAACTTCGTTGTGGCGCGTTTTTACCGGGATTCCCAAAAGCATGCATTCTGTTTCTAAATGACGCATAAAATTTAAAACACGTGCTGGAATAGAACCGAAATAATGATCATCCAACTGCTGTCCTTTTGCTGAAGAATGTCCTAATAAGGTTCTTCCAGCCAACGAAATATCTGGACGGGATGCCGCCAATGCACTGTCAACTAAAAAATATTCTTGCTCCCAACCTAAAGTGGCGGTTACTTTTGTTACATTCTTATCGAAATATTTTGCCACTGCTGTTGCAGCATTATCAATAGATTGCAAGGCACGCAGCAAAGGTGTTTTGTAATCTAAAGCTTCGCCCGTATATGAAACAAAAACCGTGGGAATACATAATGTTGTGCCGTAAATAAATGCAGGTGAAGTAGGATCCCAAGCAGTATAACCACGCGCCTCAAAGGTATTTCTTATCCCACCATTCGGAAAACTTGAAGCATCCGGTTCCTGTTGAACCAACTGCCCACCGCCAAATTTTTCTATAGCTTGACCATTTTCTATGGTTTCAAAAAAGGCATCGTGTTTTTCGGCTGTTGCACCAGTTAAAGGTTGAAACCAGTGTGTGTAATGTGTAGCGCCTTTGGCAATTGCCCATTCCTTCAATCCTGTTGAAATGTGGTCTGCAATGTGACGTTCTATTTTAGAGCCATTTTCTATAGCATCCATAACGCTTTTAAAAGAATCCTTGGTAAGATACTGCCGCATAGCAGATTCTCTAAATACGTTTTTTCCGAAAATATCGGAACGTCTCTCTGTTTCAGAAACAGGTACTGGAACCCTATTAAAGGTTTCCTTAATTGCAAAAAATCTTAAAGTTGACATCCTTGTGTTTTTAGTTTTACGAGGCAAAAATAGAAAAAACACAAATACACCCCCTCAAATTGAATGGTTAATTTACACGAATTGACAAAAAACTTATGAACACCCCCTAAATTTTTAGGATTTCACAGAAATACTGAGTTATTTTAAAATTGTCATCCCAATAAAGACGGCATACGCTCCTAACAAGAAAATCCCTCTTTTTCTACCAAGTTCAAAGGATTTTGGAAGAAATGCTAATGGAACTAAAACCCCAGCAAAACCAATCATCCAGAAAATATCGTTGGTAAGCACTTCTTCACTCTTTAATACTATAGGCTGAATTATTGCAGTAATTCCCAAAACAGAACAAATATTAAAAATATTTGACCCTATTAGGTTTCCAAGCGAAATAGCCTTTTCCCTTTTTAACGCGGCAATAACTGAAGCTGCAAGTTCGGGAATACTGGTTCCAACTGCAATCATAGTTACGGCAATTACCCGTTCGCTAACACCAAACTGTTCTGCTAAAGAAACGGCACCACTTACCAAAAACTCACTTCCCGCATACAACGACACAGCGCCTATTAGTAACCAAACAATAATTTTAAAATTTGATGTTTTAGACAGTCCTTCGTCAATACCATCATCAACTGGCATGGTTTCTCTTTGCCCTTTTGCCCGCTTAATTAAAATCCAGAGATACACAAAAAGCATAAGTAACAAGGCTACGCCCTCAGAATGGCTTATTATACGACCACTTTTCAAAATAAAATAAAGCGCAATGGATACAACCATAAGTACGGGCCAATTGAGCTTGTAAAAATCCTTATCTATTGCCAAGGGCGAAATAATTGCGGTAATACCTAAAACTAGCCCAATATTGGCGATATTGGAGCCAAGGACATTTCCTATTGAAATATCAGAAAATCCATTATGTGCAGCCTGTAAACTCACCAAAAGTTCAGGTGCCGAAGTAGCAAAAGAAACTACCGTAAGCCCAATAACCATTTTTGAAAGATGAAGTTTGAATGAAAGCGCTACGGACGACCGAACTAAAAATTCGCCACCAACAACTAACAAAACCAAACCTAGAAAAAGAAATAAATAATCCATCAAAATTTATTTGTGGGCGAAGATAGTAAATGCCAAAAAGAATCTTTAGAAAATTTATTACTATCCTTATAATGTATTGGTCTTTGTCTCTATATTAGGTTTTAACTTCAATTTTTAAAAAAATCATTTCAAATTGTTTATTTTCATACATTATTTTAAACATCATGAAGAAGACGTTTTTCAAATTTCTTTCAAAAGTAAATAGTAAAGTTCTTCCTAGTTTTACTAAACAAGGGGTAGATTTAGCGAAGGCCACTAAATTACAAATGGCTATTTTCGCCTATAAATTATGGGTTACTAAAAATGCGCTAGATTAAAACTTCAGTAAAGATTTTACGGGTTTATTTTGTAATTTCTTAATTCCGTTTAAAAATTCAATTTCAAGCAAAAAATTACATTGCACAACTACGCCTCCCAAACCTTCAATTAAATTGCACGCCGCCTTTGCAGTGCCACCCGTGGCCAAAACATCGTCGTGAAGCAACACACGCTCTCCTTTTAAAATAGCATCTTCGTGAATTTCAAGGGCGTCCATTCCATATTCTAATTGGTATGGCTCTTTCAATGTTTTATACGGAAGCTTGCCCGGCTTTCTAACTGGCACGAATCCCGCATTAAGTTTTTGCGCCAAAAGTGTTCCGAAAAAAAACCCGCGAGACTCAATGGCCGCTACCTTATCTATTTTTTGATTTTCAATCATTGCCAATAACTGCTCAACACAACTTTCCATCGCCGCACTATCTGCAAGCAAGGGCGTAATGTCTTTAAAATGGACACCAGCTTTAGGGAAATGTTCAATATTTCTAATATATTTGTATAAATCCATTTTTTTCGGGTTTTAATTTGCCTTGCAATTTAAAAAGAAATATATTTGCACCCGCTTAAAGCGATAATAATTTGGCCTTGTGGCGCAACTGAATAGCGCACCTGATTACGGCTCAGGAGGTTCCAGGTTTGAATCCTGGCAAGGTCACTAATAAAACCAGTACTTTACAACGTTTTTGTAAATACTGGTTTTTTCATTTGCATACTTTTTGCACACTTTTTTAAATTTACGTCTGTTTAGACACTAAATTATTTTTATTTTTTTTAGGGTACATTTAATACATTAACTACATTGTTTTTTTACCGTTACCAAAACAATTCTTACGAGAGCAAATACGCCTATTCCAATTTTATTTTTGAAAAGTTATTTTAAAAAAAAAGAGCCACCCACGAGGTAACTCTTATTTTTCTATTTCAGATTTTATACTACCAATCCTTATCTACCTTTGACGTTTTACCACTAACATAATTGTATAGTGAGAGGGAAAGTTCATTCATAGTTTGCTCTATACTGGGAATAGCATCATCATAAGCCTTTCTAACTTCGCCACTTTTTTTGAAAAAAGAACTATAAGTATAAAGTGCTCGTTGACCACCAGGAACGTAGAACTGTCCTACTATGTATTCAAGACGATATTTACCATCTTTAAAGGAAATTTCAATAGTATACTCCATATCCATAGTTTGCTTAATTCCTAAAGATTGCCACCAAAAAGCACTATTTGCAAATCCATCAATTCTAATTTTCTCATCTGTAATGTTCGCCTTTAAAACTTTATCAGGGTTTTTGTAGGTTTCTTGAACCCAATTAAGTGCTTTCTTATAAATATCTGAAGCGGTTAAACTGTCAACCTCAACCACAATAGGCTCTACTCCATTGGGTGTTATTTTTAATTGAGGGATGTCTTGTGCTAAAACAATGCTTGAAGATAATACAGCAAGCAATAAAATGATTTTTTTCATTTGAAATACATTTAGGTTAATAATGGTTTAGTGGGGAGAAATTCAAATATAAGGTTTTTTATAATACCCTTAGTAATAATCTGTATACGCATGACTGATAGGGAAATATAATTTTAGATTTACTCTCTAATTTACAATATCATTAAACGCTCAATTTCCCTGTAATCTATTCTATCAGATTTTTCAATTTCCTTTAATAATTTTAGATAGCGTTTTGTTGGTTTTCCTTTGTAGAATTTACGGAAATTCTTACTGTATAATTCTGAATAGTGTTTATCATTATCAAAATAAGCACCGTAAATCATTTCCATTTCACGCCATTTTTTACTGTATGTCTGCTTTTCGTACATACAGCCGTTAAAGGCTTCACGATGCAAAAAATAGCCGTCAATACTGTATAGTATTCTACATCGTTTATTAGTATTTGGACAAATGAAATACCAAATTTCGCCTTTACCTAAATTTGATTGTACCGTGTCTAAATAAATACGATAGTTTCGGGGCTCGCCATTACATTTATAATCTAATTCAATATAAGGGCATTCATTTTTTGTATTGGTTTCAAATGAAATACTGCCTGTTTTATTGCCGTTCTTACTCCAGGTAATAGTACCACGTTGAATTTTATTAGGGTTGAGGTAGCCGTGTTTATTCAAATAGGATGCTTCTAATCTTAAAGCATCATCAAATAGTTTAGGGAATGTTGCAAATTTTGGCATAGTTTGAAAAGCTGTGAAACCTAAATCTTTAGGGAATATCTTTTATTGATTTGTTCGTCAAAAATCTGTAATCTTCTTACATCGTGGTATCTCATTTCATTTCTTAGTTTTGTCAGGTATTTTAAATCTTTGGTAGGTTTGCCCTTGTAGTGGGTGTTACGGTGTTTTTCCTTTAATTCAGTTTCAAGCTTGTCCACTTTTTTTTTTAAATCGAAATAGCGGTTATTATGATAATCGGTCTTTGAAGACTTTTGACAACTGTAATAAACTCTTAAACTGTACTTAGTTTCGTAATATTCCCTATTTATAAATTTTGGTTCGCCATAAGCTGAAATTAGAATACGGGAACGCTTCCAGCTTTCAGGACAAAGAAAATATAGGATTGTACCTTTTCCTAAATTACTTTGCACCTCATCAATTTCAATTTTATAATCATAGTCGGTACGCTTTCCGTTTCGGTCGGTAACTGCATACATCAAACGCAAATACTTTTCCGTTTTGCCCATTCGGCATCTGAAATTAACGGCTTGTCCGCTTGTCCAGTTTATAACGCCCCACGTTTCCGCATTTCTTACTATGTATTTTTCCCTTAGCATAAATCGCATATCAATACGGCAACTGCCCGAAACGGTTTCTGCATAGAATAAACCTTTTATCTTTCTCATTTTTTAACCTTAATCATTAGGACAACTTTACTAAATAATCTGCAAGGTCTAAACCTTGTTGCTTTTCGGTTTCCGTTGCTTTGTCCTTTAAAAGTGTTGAGGTTCTAAAGGTCGCTAACGAGGTAAGCTGTGATATTTTGTCATTCCATAAATCAAAACATTTAAGGTCGGGAAACAGTACCACGTTACGCCCTTTTAGTACTTTGGTTTTCGCTTCGTTGAGGTTGTTAGCACTTCCACACGCTAACCAAATAAATTCAGGCAAATAGACACTTGAAATAATGGCTGTTTTTTCGCTTTCAACTATTGCAACTGGTTTAGTGGCATCACTATTTAATAAGTGTTCGCCAAAGTAACATTGTTCTAAATTGAAGCTGTCAAGTTTTAAAGCCTTATGCACCCAGTTAATATGATTATAAGGTTCTTTTACCCTTTTGCCGTTAGTAGCATTGTAAAGCATAATTTTACCGCTTCTAATAGCGTTATTTTTGTCAACTTGCCAAAATATTGTTGAGCCGTTCCAATGTTTTGAAGTACCAATATTGTATAAATCTGCCAAATAATAAGCTACTTCATAACTCCAAAGACTGGCTAAATAATCAATAAAATAATTAGGGCTTTTACTGGCTTTACTTT
The DNA here is from genome assembly GCF_022008365.1 of Aequorivita vitellina. GTDB lineage: Bacteria > Bacteroidota > Bacteroidia > Flavobacteriales > Flavobacteriaceae > Aequorivita > Aequorivita vitellina. The sequence continues at coordinate 5,584 of NZ_JAIRBA010000030.1, read as the reverse complement.
TACGCATTACCTCAACATCAATAAAACTGGTTTTGGGTTTTGGCTTCGGCTTTACCCTTGCTGTAACCTTGTGGTTAATTGAGGTATCAAATGAAATATTATTATCTTCAAAATATTGTTTTGGTGTGTAATGATAACCACACTTTACAAGCCTGTTACACTTACCTACTGTATCGTTAAGGTGTTCGGCTGTATGGTTATCAAGGTATTTAGTAAACACGCCTTTTTTATTGCAATTAGGGCAATGATAACGGGTTTTCATTCCGTTGTATGGTTCTAATGTATATCTGTAATCATTCATACTGCTAAATTTTATCTTTTTTAGAGGTACATTTTATACACTATCTACATTAATTGTCTTTCAATATAAACGGCATTACCATACGATTTCCGTTCAACTGTATAACCATTTTTTCTTAATCGACTTGAAAAGGTACGGTTTGAACAAAGACGATAACCACTATCTAAACAATAGGTTTTATATTCAGCAAAAACATCTTTTAATGGTCTGTCTTGTTCAATAGATCGCTGGTAATTTTCATCTTCCAAAAACATCATTACGCTGTCGCTTTCTTTTTGGTACTCCAATACTTCATTTTGAACAATCTTACTTTGTGTAAAATCCTTGTTTTTGAGTAGTTGAGTTAAGCCATTTAGAACCCAGTTAAACACTCCAGATAATTCTGTTTCAATAATACGTTTTGATAGTTCCTTATCTTGTTTATTTGGTGGTATGGTAACTCTAAAAGGTAGAATTATAAACCTGCGAAAAAAAGCATTTGTATTTTCAACTTCTTTAGGCAATTCATTACAGTTAAACATAAATCTTGCATAGTCTGAAATGATTTGAGTGTTCTTATACAATAGCCTTGCTTCTACTGGCTCGCCTGATATTAGAAGTTTAAAAATATTACTTTCAAGTTTCCCGTTTATCTCACTTGCATAGTTGAGCAATTTATTTACTAACATAGCCCTTGAATTTCCATTTTCAGCCGTTAAGGATTGTAAAGAATAGTTTGCAACATTTTGAGTGCCTAATAAAGCCATAAGAATCTCAAATAAAACGCTTTTGCCATTTGCACCAGTACCAAATAACAATAAAACCTTTTCAAGTTTTAAAACGCTATTCTTTACAAATATGTAACCTAAATATTCTGCAAGTATGTTTTGTAATTCGGGTTCAGGCAATACCTCATCTAAAAACTTTTTAAACTGTGGTGCTTTGGCTTCACTATCATAAGCAAAGGGTAATTGATAGGTTAAAAAATCGGACTTCTTAAACGGTCTTAAAAACTGTTTCTTTGGTGTTATTTCAAACGTGCCATTGTGGAGGTTTATTAAAGTAGTTCCGTTTGTTGGCTTAATTTCTTTAAGTCCGGCATCTGCAATAAACTGTTTATACAATTCATCTTTAAAAAGGTGGTGTTTCGCATCAAATTTATCTACTCCCATTTTTAGAGCAACATCGCCTAAAAAGTCTTTAAAAACCTCATCGCTTACATTTTCCCAGTATTCGGAATTAAACAAATAAATAAATTCACTTTTACGGCAAAGACTAAACCCGTTTTCATTTACAGTCTTTAAAAGCAACTCGATACAAGCGACTAAAAAATGTTTCTTTTGTAGCTTGTCTTTATCGTTATCCATTTTGCAATATTCCCTAAAATTGACTGGCTCAATACCTTTAAGCATTTCACTTAGAATATTTTCAACTTGGTTTTGCTTTAGGTGTTCTTTGTCCATTTTTAAGGCTTCTAACAACGTTTCTGTTTCGTTTACCACTTCATCAATACCAATACTTGTTTTTTCTTTTTTCATAGCTTAAAACATCTTTAATTGGTTCGACTGTGGAAAGTGGTTTTTGTTGGTGGTTATGTACCACGCCAAATGATTTGTTATTTTGCAATAACCTTTTTTTACTTCAGCTAATAAGCCTTGTTTTTCCAAATCCCTTTTATAGCGTGTAATACATTTTTGAGGTATTCCCGTTGCATCTGTAACCATTGAAGCCGTTGCAATATGATTTTGCAAATAGTTAAATATGGTTTTTAGTTGGGTGCTTTTATTTGTAGTTTTGCCTTGTCTTTTATTCGGGCTGTTATCGTGATTTTCCATTATTTCAGCCCTTTATTTTTGTTCGACAAATACGCATCTGCATCCGCTTCAACTTCTTTTAAAGTTTTCTGCTTTCCTGTTTTAATCCAGTCTATAATCTCGGATTTGAAAAAATATAAACGGTTTCCCTTTTTGTGGTATGGTATCTCGTTACGTTGAACGTAACCGTAAAGGGTTGGTTTAGTTAAACCTGTAATTGGTACAACTTCATCAAGTTGTATTGGTGTTTCAATTTCGGGTTTACTTTGAGCCTTGTTAAGTAGTAAGGCTAAAATTTCGCTTTGTACTTTTTGAAGTTCAGCGACTGCGTTTGGCAGATTTTCAAATTTTAATGTTTCCATTACAGTAAATTTAGTTGTTTACTGCATAGATATTTGATTGTTAAGGTGTCTGAAATAAGTTAGTACAACAAGTACAACTTTAGTAGAAATAGTATAGCTTTAGTATGTTTTACTAAAGTTCGTAATTAGTTTTTTGGTGTCAAAACCTATAAAATAGTTCCCTAATAACTCTACATAATTTTGTTGCTTTCCGTATGGTTTCCCTGCAATATCTTTATAATAATTGTAAAACACTTCTTGAACTTTTTTATTCGTTGACTTATTATGTATTGTTATTCTTCGATTTGGTTTTTGCTTTTCTTGAAAGGCAGAAATCAGATAATCCTGTAAAGTGGTTTCATCGATGTATTTTGTTTTAACAAGTTTATCAAAAAAATATTCATAAACCTTGTTAGCCTCTACTTGATCAAAATTATTTATAAATGTAAAATCGGGTTGGCTTGGTGGTAAATCTTTTAATTTTGGCGTAATTTTTTTTATAAACCTCATTTCTTGTTTGAACCACTTTTTTAAAACCTTGATATAATCTTCACTTTTTGAGTTAGGCATTTTACTTAATTCTAAAGCCTGTAATTTTCTATGCTGAACTAATAAATCTATATCAATCTTATCTGTATTACTTAATAAACCTTTTTCATAAAGTGTAGCGCCGTTAATGTTGGATATAATGTTTTGGGTTATTTGAAGTAAATAAACCGTTAGGCTCTCATTAGTATGTTTTTCGTTTTCAGTTGTGCCTAAATATTTATTGTAACGTGTTCTACCAGTTTGCAAGGGTATTACCCTTTTAAACTTTGGCTTCAAATTTCTGAAATATGGTAAATCAAAAGGGAACGCTTTAAACCATTCATCGTATTTTGTAAGTAAAAGATTAAAATCTGTACGGTTAACTTCTTCTAACGGCTCATTTTCAATATCGATTAGTTTTATTACTTTATTCATTCGGGTTCTAACCTCGACAATCGTAATTTTATCAGATTTAATTTCTTTTTCAATGTTCTTTAATAACCTCATTAAAGCACTATAAAAAGTTGATAATTGAAACGGTTCGCCACAATCTGAAGGCATTTTACCGAAACTTTCAATACTATAATTTAGATACGCTATTATATCACTATACCAATCTTCACTGTCGAGGTTATTAATAATGTGGTGGTAAGAGTACAAAACTTTATCTGCTATCATTTCAGCAATACCGTTAAAGTCAGTTATGTTGAAGTAGCCTTTATTGTTTAGGTTCTTATGATTATCACAACAATTCGGAAAATCTTTTACAATCTCATTAATTTCATCAATTAAGGTTAAACGATGTTTACGACAATTTTCGCAACTTTCTAAACTATGCTCTCCCTTAGTTGGTTCGGTTGCAAAAGGCACTTCATACACGTTTACATCGGCTTGTATAATTGGGCTATCTAAAAAAGAATATTTGTGCTCTTTTAAATTGCCAAGTAATAATAACTTTTGTCTATTCATTTTGTCTTTTATTCTGTGTAGGTAATGTACTAAATGTAGGACTAAAAAAATAAAATATTTGTCAACATAACTTTAAAAGTCAAGTAAGGAATTAGCAAACTCCTTTTTCGCTTCATCTTCAAAACCTGCAAAGTAGTTTTTTGTAACGCTGAGGTCGCTATGGTTTAAGGCTTCACTTATAAACTCCATACTTGCCCCTTTTCGCAATGAATTAGTAGCAAATGAATGTCTTGCCCAATACGTACTAATATCATTCGGCAAATCGTTTCTTTTGGCTATTCTTTTAATATGGTCATTTATTAAGCGAGTGAAGTTTTTAATTTTCTTGTACTGTTTTTCGGCTGTGTCTTTAGAAGATATGATATTAAACACAAAACCAGTTTTTGACTTATTGCCATACTTTGAAATAATACCTTTTGTAAAGTCCGTTAAGTAGATTACTATTTCTGTTTTTTCGGCTGTCTTATCAAATGTTTTAGCCCTGTAATAAGAAAATTTTTCGTCTTTAATATCTGAATATTTTAAAAGCGCAATATCTTTAAAATTCATTCCATTACTGGCATAACTAAAAAACCAAAAATCCCTTGCTTGTTGTTCGTTATCATTTAAAACCTCAACATCAAACAACGTTTTAAGCTGAATAGAGTTTAAAGCCTTTTTTACTTTTTTGGTTCTTGGTATTTTGTATTTGTTTTTACCAAAAGGGTAATTGTCTTTAATGATGTCGTTATCTTCAATTGCGTTATTAAAAACTACTCTTAAAGTTCTTGTATAAATTGCAACGGTTGTATAGCTTTTGCCGTTAGCTATCATAAAATTTTGATATTCTTTTAACCAGTCAACCGTAATCATATCAAAAGTTAGTTTTTCAACTTCACACTTCTTTTTGAGTTTGCTAAATTTCGCTAATGAATTGAGGGTACATCTATAACTTTCAGCCGTTCCAATTTTATTGTTATCCCTATTCTTTTGAATAACTAAATCAAAATGATACTTAACATTATTTTTATCAGAAGATTTGCGAAATAGTTTAGTTTCAAATTTAGCAAAGTCAAAAACAGTCATTTCCTTTGCTTCATTGTTTGCCCTTGTTTCTATTGCTTGAAGTTTTAAACGTGTTTCATTATTAGAACCTCTTAAATTTTTGTTTTCGGCATTTATCCAAATGGTTTCAAATTCATCATTTGTTAAATCAATATCTAAAGAGTAAAGTTTTACTTTCTTTGAATTACCTGACTTACTGTAAACCCTTAGTTTAACAGGGAATTTACCGTTTTCTTTTGCTCGCCTTTTATCTAATACTATCGAAATGTTATAACTCATCGCTTTGTCTTTTATTTACAACAAATATAATCATTTGCACACTATTTGCACACTATTTGCACACTAATAGTATTAATAAACAGATAACAGATATTAACAGAAAGTAGTATATTTGCCATTATCATTAGGGTTAATGAATTTTTAGGTAATCACTAAATAACTAACAAATAATGAAATTTCTGATTACGGCTCAGGAGGTTCCAGGTTTGAATCCTGGCAAGGTCACTTAAATTGAAGAGGTCGTCTAAAAACTAATTAGGCGGCCTTTTATTTTATGCGCTACTTTTTAAGACCTTTCCCGGATTGGGTTATTGAGTTAATTGTTATTG
>NZ_JAIRBA010000002.1 GCF_022008365.1 Aequorivita vitellina | reverse complement strand
TGTTCGCATCATTGTCAGTTAAATTGAATACGCCAGCCGTAGTGCCATCGTCGCACTGGTATAAATCTATAGGGGGGTTGGCGGTGGGTTGGGGTCTAAATGTAATTACAACCGAATTACTATCTACCCTACAAATACCATCAACGGCTTCAACTGAGTAAATACCATCCGTAGTTACTACCAATGTTGAGTTTGTAGCACCGGGAATTGCAGTACCGTTTCTAAACCATTGAATGTTAAACGGTGGATCGGTAACTCCTGAATCTAAAATAACTGGTCTCCCTAAACAAGCCGGGCCTGGGTTAAGAAGAATACCAGCAGTACTTAAATCTACTGGGTAAATATCTTCATTATTACTTTCATCTGTTTCTGACACAATACCAGTTCCATTACCAATATCATCAACTACAGCGCGTAAATTAAAGTTATTGGGGGTGGCAATAGGAATGTTAAGCGTAATGGTTCCACTTTCAGAACCACCAATGGGTATAATGTTGTTGGTAGTAGTTTGGCCAATCAATACGGCATCAGCATAAAACGCTATGGGTACATTGGCCGGTAGCGGACTCGTACTATTTACATTATAAACAGTATATTCAACATCAATATTATTGTTATCACAGAGTACACCGAGGTCATCAATTTCTATGGTAGCGTCTGGTAATTCAGAGTTTACACTAGTAATTATATTATTTACCATTATAAAATCTTGGTGAGACTCCAATTCAATGAGGATACTTGTATCTCCTTGAGCTACAATTCCTACTAAATCGTAATAATCCAAATCCATATTATAATTCTGCGCATTACCGGGCGGACCTATATAGGAATTAGTTCCATTAAAAGCATTATCAGCAGGGTTTAATGGTGGGTTGTCAATCAAAGTGCCATTAATAAACAAACTTTCTCCATTTGCTATTTCTGCCTCTCCTTCCCAAGCTAAAAAACCAATTTTTGAAAGCACATCAGAGCTAACATCAATATTTGTTAATGTAATATTTAAGTTATTATTATTTGCTGAAACACTTTCCAAGCCATCAAAAAGACTTATTTGATTTAGCAACAACGATGGATCTTCATAAATTACATAGATAGCCCAACCGCCAAAATTGGTACCGCAATACTGAGGAAGCAATGCCTGCACATCCATATCAGAAAAAGTATAAGTGCCGTTTCCAGTAGCACCTACCAAGGCTGTTACATCCGCATAGGCAGAAAAATATGGATCACCGTTAAAGGTATGGCTAAAAATTCGCTGGGCAGAAATAGGCGTGCCATTTATGGCAACGTCAAAATCACCAGTTCCTATTGAACCCCAATAAAGGTGTGCAGAAATAAACGTTTGTCCCTGATTAAGATTTAGCGTGGCGCTGCTCTGTAGCATTTGGCCGCAATAACCATTAAAGTTGGGTTGTGCATTTAATGTATTTCCAACCGCTGTAAAGTCATACCTCCCGTTAAATTGCTGAAATAGATCAATGGGCTGTGAAAAAACAAAAAGTGGAAAAAGTATAGTAAAAAAAAGTATTAATTTTTTCATAAATCTGGGTATTACAGTGCCAAATATATTGAATACATTGTTTTTCTTTTTATATTTTCGCAAAAAAAACAGCTTAATGTCCCAATTTAACATAGATATTTCAGAAACCTCCAATCCAAATATTATTAAATTTGTTGCAAACTCGTTCTTAACCCGCTCTACCAGCTACGAATTCAAAAATATTGACGAGGCAAAACAGAGTCCTTTGGCCCAACAACTTTTTCACCTCCCTTTTGTTAAAACGGTTTATATTTCGCAAAATTTTATCGCTATCGAGAAATATAACATTATTGAGTGGAAAGATGTTCAATTAGAAGTTGCCGAATCTATCGCAGAATACCTAAATACTGGCAATTCGGTAATTGTTGAAGAAAGCACTCCCAAAAAAGTTGCGATAACAATTTACGCCGAAAGCACTCCAAATCCCACAGTAATGAAATTTGTGGCCAATAAATCTCTGGCTACTGAAATATTAGAGTTTAAAAATATAGACGAAGCTGCAAGTTCACCACTGGCAAAATCGTTGTTTAATTTTCCTTTCGTGAAAGAGGTTTTTATTAGCGACAATTATGTTTCGGTAATGAAATACAATATGGTGGAGTGGCAGGATATTGTTTCGGAAATGCGTGAATTCATCAGAAAATATCTGGAGGATGGCAATCCAATTTTAAATGAAGAAGCCAACACCGCAGGTACCAACGAAACTATTTCTTCAACTGAAAACAATTCAGAAAACATTTCAGAAAAATATTCGGCACTCGAAAAGGAAATAGTTTCCATCTTAGACGAGTACGTAAAACCAGCGGTTGCTAGAGACGGCGGGAACATTCGTTTTGATTCTTTTAACGAAGAAACCAAAACGGTAAAAGTTATTCTGCAGGGTGCATGTAGTGGTTGTCCTTCTTCTACCATAACGCTGAAAAACGGAATTGAAACGATGTTAAAAGAAATGCTTCACGGCCAAATAAACAACGTTATTGCAATTAATGGATAATATTTCTGCTGCTTGCAAATTGGCGCTTCTTTTTAACTTAATATTTTGAAAATTAGCGCCTATTGTTTGTATTTTGAAGATTCACTATTTATTAACCTTTAAAATATTAATTATGGCAGTATTAAAAGTAATTGAAGTTCTTGCAAGTTCAAATAAAAGTTGGGAAGACGCCACTAGAAATGCAGTAAACGAAGCATCGCGAAGCGTGAAAAATATTCGTTCGGCATATGTTAACGAGCAGAGTTGCGTGGTTGACGGCGATAATATTTCGCAATTCCGAGTAAATGTAAAAATCACTTTTGAAGTGAAATAACATTTTAAAGTCTTAATTAAAGTACGCTTTTGGCACTTCAAAAGCGTATTTTTGTTTTTCTCAAAACCTTGCCATGCGATTGATATTTACACTTTTTGTACTACAAATATTAATAGGTTGTAATTCTTCAACAAAAAACACCTTGGAAACACCTAAACACACAAACGATTTAATTACCGAAACCAGCCCGTATTTACTGCAACACGCGCACAATCCGGTAAACTGGAAACCCTACGGCCAAGCGGCGTTACAACAGGCAAAAAAAGAAAAAAAATTAATTGTAATAAGCATTGGTTATGCGGCCTGCCACTGGTGTCACGTAATGGAGCACGAAAGTTTTGAGGATAGCACGGTTGCAGCCGTAATGAACAAGAATTTTATTTCGGTAAAAGTAGATCGCGAAGAACGACCCGATGTAGATCAAACCTACATTAACGCGGTACAATTAATGACGGGAAGCGCCGGCTGGCCCTTAAATGTGGTTACACTTCCAGATGGAAGACCGGTTTGGGGCGGCACGTATTTCAAAAAAAATGATTGGATAAATGCCTTGGAGCAAATTCAGGAAGTTTACAATACCGAACCAGAAAAATTGCTCGCCTACGCCAACCGATTGGAAGAAGGTATTAAAAGCATGGATCTAATTCATTTAAACACCAACGAGATAAGTTTTAAAGATTTTTCCACAGCACAAATTATCACCGATTGGTCGCAGAAATTCGATACTAAAAACGGCGGATTTAGAGGCGCTCCCAAATTTATGATGCCCAACAATCTTCAGTTTTTACTGCGAAAAGCCGTTGTACAAAACGACACCCAATTACTAAATTTTGTTACTCTAACTTTAAACAAAATGGCTTATGGCGGACTGTACGACCAAATTGGCGGCGGATTTTCGCGATACAGTACAGACGAAAAATGGCACGTGCCACATTTCGAAAAAATGCTTTACGACAATGCCCAACTCGTAAGTCTGTACAGCAACGCATTTCTAATAACCAAAAACCCACTTTACAAAGAAATAGTTGAAGAAACCTTAAATTTTATAACAACAGATTTAACTGACGAAGAAGGCGGATTCTACTCGTCGTTAGACGCAGATAGCAAAGATGAAAACGGCAACCTGCAAGAAGGAGCTTTTTACGTTTTTACTTCGGAAGAATTGCAGGCGCAGTTAAAAGATGACTTCAATATTTTTAAGGAATACTACAATGTAAACAGCTACGGAAAGTGGGAAAACAACCATTATGTATTAATTCGGAAAAAGACAGATGCCGAAATAATTAAAGAATTTGGGCTTACTTCCGAAGCATTTCAACAGAAAAAGAAAAACTGGAAAAAAACACTCCTCACCTACCGCAACAAAAGGCACAAACCGCGATTGGACGACAAAACACTAACGTCTTGGAATGCGTTAATGTTGAAAGGATATGCAGATGCTTACAAAGCTTTTGGCAATAAAGAATATTTAAATGCAGCTTTAAAAAACGCAGCTTTTATTTCTGAAAAACAACTTCAGAAAAACGGGGCTTTATTTCACAACTTTAAAAACGGCAAAAGTAATATCAACGGATTTTTAGAAGATTACGCCTTCACTATTGAAGCTTTTATAGATTTATACCAAATTACGCTGGATGAAAAATGGCTCAATCTTTCAAAGAAAATGGCCGATTATACAAGGGTTAACTTTTTCGATTCAGAAAAACACATGTTTTATTTTACGTCAAAGGAAGATCCGGCTATAGTTACCCGTAGTTTTGAATATCGCGACAATGTAATTCCGGCTTCAAATTCGGTGATGGCGAAGAATTTATTTCTGCTATCAAAATATTTTGAAGAAACTGGTTTTGATGAGATTTCGCATCAAATGCTTAAAAACGTTTCCGAAGAAATAAAACAGTACCCCAGTGGATTTTCCAACTGGCTAGACTTATTACTCAATTTTAAAAACGGCTTTTACGAGGTTGTAGTGGTAGGCGAAGCTGCGCCTAAAATAGTAAAGGAACTCAATACAAATTACCTGCCCAATATTATTATTGCGGGTAGCCAAAGCGAGAAAGACGGGCCGCTTTTTGAAAATAGATTTGTACCCGGGGAAACCCTAATTTATGTTTGCGAGAACAATACTTGCAAACTGCCCGTGACAGAAACAAAAATTGCAATTAAATCTTTAAACAAAAAAGAATAAGTTTTTATGGAAAAATTTAGTGACTTAGATATTTATCTTGACAAGTACGGACAAAAATTAATCGATTTTTTACCCAGTGTAATTGGCGCAGTGTTAATGTTGCTAATTGGGTGGTGGCTTATAAAGCTTATAAATCGTTTTATTCGCAAGTTTTTCGACAAGAAAGATTACGACCCAACACTCGAAAACTTTATAGCAAGCCTTATAAATTGGGGATTAAAAATAGTACTCTTTGTTTTAGTAATTACCCAACTTGGAGTAGAGTCTGCGTCGTTAGTGGCAATTATTGGTGCAGCCGGTTTAGCAGTTGGTTTGGCCCTGCAGGGTTCGCTGGCAAATTTTGCGGGCGGCATTCTTATATTATTGATAAAACCTTTTAGAGTAGGCGATTTTATTAGTGCTCAAGGCGTGGACGGAACGGTAAAAGACATATCAATATTCAATACAAAACTTACTACTTTTGGCAATCAACTCGCCATTGTACCCAATGGAAAATTGAGCAATGACAACATAATTAATTATACCGTAGAAGGAATTCGACGCGAGAATTTAACTTTCGGCATAGGTTATGATGATAATATCAAAGAAGCAAAAGATATACTTTTAAATTTGGTGAATGCGCAAGAAACGGTACTTAAAATTGAAGACAAGTTACCCATGATTGTAGTTGCCGAATTGGGTGATAGCTCTGTAAACCTCAGCCTGCGTTATTGGGCAAAAAATGAAGACTTTTGGGCACTCCGCTGGTTAATTTTGGAAGAAGGAAAAGCAAGACTGGAAGCAGCCGGAATTTCAATTCCATTTCCACAGCGCGATCTACACCATTATAACTTGGAAACACTCCAAAAATAATTTCATAAGTTTGTAGAAATAAATATTACATTTATAAATTATATTAAAAATCTAAATAATGAAAAAAATAATATTTACAACCACATTTGTTTTAATGGCAATTTCGGTTTTTGCTCAAGATAGACAGAGCAGTTATACTAGCATATATGACCGAACTATAGATATCAATCAAAAATCTTTGGCTTTTGGACTTACCGAAGCACAATTTGAATCAATTAAAGATGAAGCGTATGCAAACCCAAACTTTGTACAGGGAAAAATTTTTCAAGACGATAAATTATTGAGAGATGATGTTCCCATGCGTTACAATGCTTATGCAGATGAAATTGAAATAAAGAAATCTCCTATTGATGCAAATTATGGCGCATTAATGAAATCGCCAGATATTTATGTGAAAATGTTTAGAGACATTTATGTTTTTATTCCTTTTGAAGGAAGCAATGCAAAAGGTGGGTATTTCAATGTACTTACCGATGGAAAAACCTACGATTTATACAAAAAAACAAAAGCCGTTTTTAGAGAACCGCAAAAAGCAAAAACGAGCTATCAAAGAGATTCTCCTCCGTCTTTTCCAAAAACCGTAACCTACTATTTAGTTCAAAACGGTGTGTTTTTAGAAATGCCTAACAGCAAATCTAAAATTTTAAAAATGATGGACATCAAGAAAAGTGAGATGAAGAAATACATTAAAAACAACGATATAGATTTAGATAAAGAAGCCGATTTAATTAAAACAATTACCTATTTCGACTCTCTTTTATAAAACAGCAATATTATCCCAACATAAATTCCTTTAAATAAAAAGGTTCAAAATAAGCGACATTTTCTGTGTCGCTTATTTTGTATTTGGCCTCTGCCAAACTTGCCATTCCAGCAGATGACGGGTATTTACTATCGAGAAAGCGGGCATTTTTATGTGAGCAAAGTGCTTTAAACTTAATTGAGCCATCGCCGAGAAAAACGGTTTTTCGCGCTTCCAAATACGCACTGAAAGAATTTATGTTTACTATTTCGGCTTTTATTTCACTTATTTGCTTTATTTCGGAATTAAAAACCGCAGAATACACTTCCATCCTACGAGCGTCAAGTAGCGGAATAATGTAGCAATCTTTCTCTTCTACTTGTCGCGCAAGTATTTCAAGCGTTGAAATTGACAACAACGGAACGTCCAAAGCAAAACACAGTCCTTTTGCGGCCGATACCCCAATGCGCAGGCCAGTATATGAGCCGGGGCCTTTACTAATCGCAATGGCGTCTAGTTTGCTTTTATCTATTTTAGCTTCTGCCAAAACTTCTTCAATAAAAACGTGAAGCTTTTCGGCGTGTGAAAATTTTTGATTGTTTTCTTCACGAATGGCTTTCACTTCTCCGTCCACAGAAATTGCAACAGAACAATTTGTAGTAGCCGTTTCAAGACATAAAATAATAGCCATTATTAATCTTTTTTATCTGTTTTGGGTTCGGCAACTTCAACTTTGTCGCCTTGTTTTAACGATTTGGTAACGGTGTTATAAGGCCCCGTTATTACTGTTTCACCTTCTTTTAGACCAGAGATTATTTCAATGTTAGAATCGTCTTGAATTCCCGTTTTTACAACGCGCAACTTAGCCTCATCACCTTCTTTTAAATACACGGCTTCAAATTTTTCGTCTGTTGTAGTAGTAGTTTCAGCGGTATATAATTTTTTGGCGTCGGTGGTATCTGTTTTTATAACGATTGCACTTATTGGTACGCCGATAATATTTTTCTTTGTGTTGGTAATTATATCAACAGTAGCCGTCATACCTGGTCTAAAAGGCGAATAACTTTCGGGCTTTCCTTCGGTTAAGGCTTTATATGAATCTGGAAGAATTCGCACTTTTACTTTAAAGTTTGTAACCTGATCTGCCGTTAACGCACTTTCTGCACTGTTTGCAATTTCGCTAACCACGCCTTTAAATTCACGCTTTAAATACGCATCTACCTCAACAATGGTAGAGTCGCCTACAGCAACCTTTACAATGTCGTTTTCATTCACGTCAACCACAACTTCCATATTTTGCAGGTTTGCTACGCGAACAATTTCGGTTCCTGCCATTTGCGCTGTTCCTACTACGCGCTCTCCCAATTCTACGGAAAGTTTTGAAATGGTGCCGCTCATTGGGGCATAAATAGTAGTTCGAGCAAGGTTGTCTACAGATTGTTTTACATTTGCCGAAGCACTTTGCACATTGTAATAAGCTGCTTTTGAATTTGCTTTTGCCATATCGTAATCAGAGACAGATTTGTCCCATTCGGCTTTAGAAATTACGCCTTTTTCAAAAAGTGTTTTATTGCGCTCATAGTTTAGTTTTGCATTTTTTTCACTGGCTTGGGCTTGCGTTAACTGAGCGCGAACGTTCTGCAAACCAGCCTGCGATTGACTTACTGCAGCTTGTATAAGATCTGGATTAATTTTAACCAGCAAATCGCCCTTCTCCACAGTTTGCCCTTCTTTAACGGGAAGCTCAATAATTTCTCCAGAAACTTCAGAGGAAAGGGCTACTTCAACTTCGGGTTGAATTTTTCCAGTGGCGGCAACGGTTTCAACAATATTAATTGGTGAAATTTGGGTGATTTCAACTTCTTTAAAATCGCCAGTTTTGCCAAACCAACCTGCTTTTTTTCCAACTATTAGCAGTACGATTAACAAAGCAATCGCAATAATAACCCAAAGGAGTGTTTTTTTCTTCATACTTAAAATTTTAATTCGCTTGCTGGAACTCCAAAATATAACTCCAAAACCTTCAATTTAAAAATATATTCAAATTTAGTTCTGTTCACTTCTATTTTCGCATTGTCATAACGTAATTTTGATTGACTAAAATCGAAGGCGTTTGTCAATCCCACATCGTAACGATCTTTAGCGTATTGATAGGCAAGTTCCTGCGATTCGAGCGCCACGGTTGCTGCTTCATAGGCTTTAAGGGCGCCATTGGCATCTACGTAAGCTTGATATACGTTTGACTCTAAATCGAGCTTTGCCTGTTCTAATTGATACTCGGTATTTTTTAAATTAATTTTGTTTCGCTTAACATTACTTCTTACTGAAAAACCATTGAAAATTGGCACATTCAACTGTAGGCCATAACCAATACCGTCGTTTAAATACAGTTGTTCCACAAACGCTCTATCTAGCGGATCGTTATCTGCATAGCGCGTATTGTATCCAAAAAATGCGGAAAGCGTTGGGTAATATGCCCCGCGTGAAATCTGCAAATCTTTTTCGGCTAAGGAGACATTGCTTTGCGCTATTTTAACTTCAGAACGAGTTTCTTTCGCACTTGCAATTATTTCAGAAACATCCTTATCTGCAATGCCGCCATCAATAACTTCGTAATCTTGATCGGCAATATCAAAAGTTGAATAGTCTTTAATCAGCAATAACTGAGCTAAGCTTATCAACGAAATTTTCACGGTGTTTTCGGCTACGGCGATTCGTTGTTTTTCGCCGGCATCCGTCGCTTTAATTTCCAAAAGATCGCCACGTGGCAGCGTTCCCGCCTCTACAAGACTGTTGGTTCTATCGAGTTGTTGAAGTGTAACCAGGTTTTGCGATTTGGCAACTTCTAAGTTTGCTTTATTCAGTAAAACTTGTAAATATGAATTTGCAACAGCCAGTGCAATATCGTCTTTCATTTTATCTAACCGATATTGGGCCGCTAGTTTAGACAGTTTAGAGCGTTGCAATTGACGAACATTTCGAAGTCCATCAAAGAGCGTTAGCCCCACATTTATTGCTGCCGAAGCTGATCCAAAAGTTGTATTTTCCAGCTGGTTGTTTGTTGGGTTTAACCCCAAACCTGTATTTTTTGATGCACTGGCATTACCGTTTACTGCGGGTAAAAAATTACCAATTGCCTCCATTTTATCAATCTCGCTGTTCGCTACATCTAACGCACTTTGTTTAACCGAAATGTTATTCTCCAAAGCGTGGGTTACACATTCTTGAAGTGTCCACTGTTTTGTTTGGGCATTGAGCGAAAATCCGAGAATTAAAAAAAGGAAAGGGATTATTAGTTTCTTCATAAGTTTTACTGTTATTGAATAAGTCTTTTGCTTTGCTATTGCGTTACAAAATTTATGAAATTATAATTTTATATTGAATTTTCTGAAATGTTTCCGCAGTAACTTAAACGCTACTACCTAATAGCCGAAGGCGATTTTAATTGATTCCAAACTTTGATATTATCTTCTTTTGAAACACCGTTTTTTATTTCCACATCTATTCCATCACTTACGCCCAATTCAACATCTCTTCTTTCAAATTTTTGATCGCCAACCATTACTTCTACAAATGGCTTTTGTGTTTTAGGATCAAATTGAACCAATGCTTCTTTAATGGTTAAAACATCTTCTGCTTTGGCCAAAATAATAGATGCATTGGCACTTAAACCCGCGCGAATAAAGGTAGTGGTTGTGTCTAAATGTTTCATTGTTCCTTTAATTTCAAACTGGATTGCGCCATTTTCATCTACTCCTTTTGGGGCGATGTAATCTAAATCTGCATTAAAGGTATTGTCCGGTAGCGCGCCCACGGTAATTTCTAGCGGAAGGCCTTCTTTTATTTTTCCTACTTCGCTTTCATCTACTTTGCCTTCAAAAATCATTTTATCAACATCGGCCAAGGTAGCGATCGTAGTTCCATCGTTAAAATTGTTGGCTTCAATTACTTGGTTTCCCGTTTTCACCGGAACGTCCAACACCATTCCTGAAACGGTTGCACGGATCTCGGTATTTGCTGACGCGCCCATTCCGCTCGTAGTTCCAGTTTTTACGATATCGTAGTTTTGAGTGGCGGCGGTAAGCCCAACCTTTTCTTGTTTTAATCTTTGCTCGGCTTGATTGTAAGACAATTGTGCATTGTCAAACTCATTGGCAGAAATTACACCTTTTTCAAATAATTCCTTTTGGCGATTGTAAATGCTCTTTTGATTTTCGAAAGCAAGCCGCGCCGTTTCAACTTGTGTACGTACGCTACTAATGTTGTTTTTAGCACTGTTTAAAGAGGAAACATTCGGCACAACTTTCACCTTTGCAATGAGGTCTCCGGCTTTTACAATCTCACCAGCTTCCACGAAAATTTCATCGATAATTCCGGAAATATTTGGTTTTATAAGCACTTCTTCCTTCGGAACAATGCTGCCGGTGGCTACCGTTTTTTTAACCACCGTTCCCATAGCAGGTTTTTCGGTTTCGTACACAACGGGATCTTCAATATTTTTTGAATAGAGCCAATACATAGAAACTGTGAACAATACTGCGATTGTAACGAGGATGATTATGGTTTTTGTCTTTTTCATTTTGTTGATTATTGAAATTTTAATCTTTAATTGATGGTTCTTTCAGGTTTAATTATGTTCCCAACATTGGCAAATGTTTAACCTTATGGTATGTAAGCGCTAATGCGATACAGTGTTGTAATTCCTTCACCGGTAATTTTTCCTTTAATTTGAAAACGATAGCCCGATTGTTTTCAAACTTGAATTTGTCTTTATAAAGTATTCTAAATGTAGAAACCAGCTTGGATGTACATTTAAAATAAATGGCAAACTGATCTGGGTTCTTTTTCTTCCAATCCATTCGAACAGTGCTACCGTATTTTGTTAAATAACTCGGCTCGCTCCATTTGAGGGTTTCTTCAAGTTCAATAGGCTCATCGATCATAGATGCCGTTTTTAAAACCAACTCACGAAGTTGAAGCATTTGGCCCTTCACTTGTTTGGGGTAGTTTTCAAAAACTGCTGCAACTTTTGGATCGCTTTTTAATTCCATTACTGCTTAATTATTCAGTTCGTAATGCTTCAACAGGTTTAATTTTAATGGCATTTTGTGCGGGAATTAACCCTGCCAAAAGCCCAGAAACAATTAAAATAGTTAATGCTATAAATACAACGCCAATGTTGACGGACGGATTAATAAACATCATTTCGCTAGTATCCATACCGTCTAATTGATAGTTTACAAGCCAAAGCACAGCCGATGCCAATACAATTCCTGCCATACCCGAAACAATGGTCAAGAAAATAGATTCTAACAAAACCTGCGAACGAATGCTCCACGGCGTCGCTCCTAAGGCACGACGAATTCCAATTTCTTTAGTGCGTTCTTTTACCACGATAAGCATAATATTACTAATGCCGATAATTCCTGAAAGCAACACCAATATTCCAACGAAATAGGCAACAAAATTAAGGGCCGTAAACAAGCCCGTAATTTTGCTAAATTCTTGATAAAGGTCGAAATTTCCTATGGCACGATCGTCGTTCGGATTTATGGTGTGACGTGTTTTTATAACATCGAATACTTGCGATTTTAAATTGGTGATGGAGTATTCATCTTGGGCAGTAATCGCCATCCAACCTACGATATCGCCCATATTAAATGCTTGGGAAAATGCGGTAAATGGCACGTAAATTTCCTTTTGCATTTCTTCGGGATCGCCGTTATTGCCTTTCTTTTTATAGGTGCCTATAACCATAAAATTTACGCCATTAATCTTGAGGTAGGAACCTATAACTTCCTCTCCGGGATTATATAAAGCACTTTGGACGCCACTGCCAATAATTGCAACTTTGCGCTTTTCGTTTATATCGGAATAATTTATAAACCGTCCCGAAGTGATGTCCATTGGTTGTTGCTCGATAATTTCGGGATAATCGCCATAAACGTTGAAGGCGCCTGTTTGAAGCCCGCGCACAACGTTATTACTTCCGCGAAAGCCTCCCAATTGGTTTCTGGGAGAAACAAAACGCAAACCCGGAACATTTTGTTTAATAGCAGCAACATCATCTGTTTTAAAATTGTATCTGCGACCTTTCGGCAAGCCTTTATACGGTTGTGATGCAGTCTGCGACCACATAAACATAGAGTTGGTGGCCATGCCGTTAAAGCCTTGTTTAATTCCGTTTTCTAAACCGTTGCCTGCAGCTAGTAAAATAACCAAGATAAAAATGCCCCAAAGCACGCCAAAAGCTGTCATAACAGTTCTGAACCAATTGCTGCTAAGGGCTTCAATTATTTCGGCCCAGCTGTCTCTACTAAATAGTTTACTCATCGCGCAGGGCATCTATGGGTTTAATATTTGCGGCTCTATACGCAGGAAAAAATCCAGCAATGGCACCCGCAACAACAAGTATAATTACGGTTGTAATTGCTACTGAAAAATCTACCGAAGGATTTCTAATGTAGTCCATTTCAATAAATGGCCCAACGAGTTGCAAGAGAATTAGGCTGAAAATTAAGCCTACAAAACCCGCAATTGCGGTTACAAAAATAGATTCGTGAAGTATCATTCCAATTATGGACCACGGCTCGGCACCAATTGCTTTGCGAATACCAATTTCCTTTGTGCGTTCCTTTACTATTATTAGCATAATATTGCTTACCCCCACTACGCCCGCAATGATGGTGCAAATTCCCACACCCCAAAAAAACCAGCGAATCATATTATTGAGGTCGTAAAAACGTTTAGCATTTTCTAAAGTATTGTTTACGTTTACCGCTCTGTTATCTTCGGGGGCGATTGTGTGTTTGGCTTTTAAATCTGCTTCTAATTCTGCCGAAAAAGCTTCCGAAGCTGCCAAAGCATCTTTGTATTTATCGTGCTTCTGAAGGGTAAAAGCAATAGATCTAAGTTTATCGCCGGCGTTATAAACGCGTTGCGCTGTAGTTAACGGAATAAAAACACGAGTTTCTTCGCGTTCGCCACCGGGATCGGTATAAACTCCAACTACTTTAAATTTTATTCCGCCAATGTCTATATATTCACCAATGGCATTTTTTCCTTTAAAAAGATCTAAAAACACTTGATGCCCAATGACCGCATTTTTTTCGAAGTAATTGAGGTCGTTCTGATTAATATATCTTCCGGCGACTAAAGTTTCGTTTTCTAGAAATTGATAATCGCCACCAACACCTTCAACTCTATAGCTTCCGCTTTCTTTTTTATAGGTAGTTAATTGACCCCAACGGCTATAAACTCCCGATTTAAGTTCTATTTTATCGCTGTTTTTTTTGACAGCCATGTTGTAATCGCGATTGTCCATTTCTATTCTTCGGCCGGGATTCATCCCTTTGTATTCTACCGAAGTAACATTAGTCCAAACGCTAATACGGTTAGTAGCGTCGTTTTCAAATTCTTTTGCAACTCCATTAGACATTCCCTGCCCAATAGCGAGTAGAATAACCAAAATGAAAATACCCGAAGCTACGGAAAGCCCCGTTAAAAAGGTGCGCAGCTTATTCTTGCCAATGGCTTCAAAAATTTCTTGCCAGCGTTCAAGACTAAACATAAGCTTCATTTTTAGCTCGAACTTGGTTTACCACAGAATCGTCTATTATAAGCCCGTCCTTTAAGTTTACAATACGCTTGGTCATGTGCGCAATATCTTCTTCGTGGGTTACAATTAATATTGTTTTTCCCTCGTCGTTAATACCTTGAATAAGGTCCATTACTTCGTATGACGTTTTTGTGTCTAAGGCTCCTGTAGGTTCATCTGCAAGTAAAACTTTGGGGTCGCTGGCGAGGGCGCGCGCAATTGCCACCCGTTGTTTTTGTCCGCCCGAGAGTTCGCTGGGAAGGTGAGAAGCCCAATCTGCCAAGCCTACTTTTTCAAGATAGTGCATGGCTTTTTCGGTGCGAATGTTTCGCTTAACACCCTGATAGTAAAGCGGCATTGCAACGTTTTCTAAAGCAGATTTATAATTGATTAAGTTGAAAGATTGAAATATAAAACCCAAAAATTTATTGCGATACCGAGCGGCCACCTTTTCGTTTAAATTTTTAATTAGAGTGCCGTCTAGCGTGTATGTGCCTTCGTCTGCTTCGTCTAAAATACCCAGAATATTGAGCAAGGTAGATTTTCCGGAACCCGAAGAACCCATAATGGAAACCATTTCGCCTTCAGAAACCGAGAAATTTATTCCTTTTAAAACATGAAGCGAGTTTTTGCCCATGTGATACGATTTGTGAAGATTTTTTATTTCTATCATGCTTAAAATTGTTGGTGTGCAAAATACATGGGAAATCTCCTCCCAAATGTGAAATTGTTGTTAAGACTAAAAGCCAAAAGTGATTTCAGTTTTTTATAAGACTCAAATTGAAGGAAAGTGTTACAATTTCTCTTAAAAAATCTACAGCGAATTTTCTGCGCGTGCTTTTTTACGGCTTCGGTAAATTGCGAATCCAATTCCGCCAACCAGTAAGTAGGGAAAAATCATAAGATAGACAATTCCGTTATTGATGCCTTTAGCTGCTTGACCCCCTTCTTCACTTTCTAAAACAGCGCGACACATGGCGCATTGTGCTTCGGCAGGAGTTGCAATAAGTAACAAGATTAATACTAATATAAGAAGCGTTTTTGTGTTCATTGTAAATAATTATAAATTGAAAAAACTTCAAAATTGCACTTCAATTTTGCGCAGTGCACGGTTGGAGTCTTAACTTCAGCTATTTAATAATAAGGCGAAATCATTAAATAAACAACAACGCCAGAAATTGCAACATACAACCAAAGCGGGAAGGTAATTCGCGCAATTTTTCTATGCTTATAAAACTGTCCCGTAATACCCCTAACAAAGGTTATCAATACAAAAGGGATAACGATAATAGACAACAAAATATGCGTTAAAAGTATAAAATAATACACATATTTTACTACGCCTTCGCCACCAAAAGGCGTTGAATCTGAGGTCATATGATAGGCCATATACATTATTAAAAACAATGCTGAAAACACAATCGCAGTTTTCATAAGGCGTTCGTGCAGTTTCCTATTTCCCTTCCTAATTTGATACACTGCGGTAATTAATATAAGAGCGGTGCAGGCATTAATGGTTGCGTAGATTGGAGGTAAAAAACCCAATCGCTCCACTCCTGGAATTTTTACGGTGAATAAAACCGCCACTGCCAAAGGAATAGCAATGGAGAATATCCATATCCACAAATTGTAATTTTTAGGGCTTTGCGGGGAGGTGTGCATGGTTTATAAAAGTTTTTTAATGTCTTCTTTTAACATTTGAATTCCTTTATCGTCCAGCCCGTCGTAGTAAATAAGGGGATTACCGTTTTCATCAATTCTGGAACGAATATTTCCGTTTTGATCGATGAGTGCGAAAAAACCGGAATGTTCAAAACCACCTTCCACTTCGGGGGCGTCGCCTACGTAAAGATTAAAACCTTCGTTTGCCAACTTAAACACTTTTTCCTTTTCACCTGTTAAAAGATGCCATTGCGGCTTGGTTATGCCTTTGTTTTCGGCATATTCTTTTAAAACTGCTGCGGAGTCGTGTTCGGGGTCTATGGAAAAAGACGCAATGCCTACCTTTGGATTTCCGAAAAACTCGTTTTGAATTTTTATCATGTTTTCGGTCATAATTGGGCAAATAGACGGGCAAGTGGTGAAGAAGAATTCAACTACATATACCTTGTCTTTATAGGTGCTGTTCGTAACTACTTTTCCGTTCTGATCTGTAAAGTTAAAAGATGGTACTGTGCCAATTATAGCAAGATCTGGTCCCGAAATTGTTTTAACAATTTTAGGAACCGCCCAAATACCAAAAACCAATATTATAAATGAAATACCTATGTATGAATAATTCTTGTTCACGTTTGCTATTCTTTATTGTTTATTTCTTATTCTCTCGAAATTGCAGGGTCATTGATGGGTTATATTTCCCTATTTGAATCGTACTTTTTCAATGCTCTTCGGTATTCTGCCAAAAGCACTTTTACGTCATCGCTCATTTTGTTGTTAATCTCGGCAATGTTGCTAGAGTCAAATCCGTACATTACACCTGCGTCATCATCTTCTTTACGGCCGCGAAGGCTTCGTTCTTTGTCTATTATAAAAACATAGGGCGTAGAATAATCAGGACTCAAAACAAGATTGGAGTCAAGCGATTGAAACACTCGATTGATATTTTCAGTAGAACCAAAAGCGAAGAACCACGCATCTGTAGGCGCAATTTTTTTCAGTTTCTCTTCAATATTTTTAGCTTGTGTTTCGGTGCCCTCGGGCAAAAGAACTACAAATTGAAACTCTTTAAACTCGTGATTTTTGCTGTATATTTTTTGGGCAAGATTATAGGCGTATGCTCTATGCGCTTCCAGATTATTTCCAAAGAAACCTAAAACCGATATTCTATCTTCCAGTTGAACGGGGTTTCCATCGAGATCTTTAAAACCATCCAGCTCTGCGACTGCGGGGGTTAAAACAGGCAAGGGTTTAAAATAACTGGTACTCATTGCGAAAAAAATGTATACCGTAATGGGTAGAATAAACAGGATGCCAAGAACCAAATATTTCTTCATTATTACAAATTTTACACCTCGTTAAAAAGTGCGTATTGCTAGTTTGCAAAAATACAGGGTAAAAGGGGGCTGGACAATGTTTTGAGTGTTAATTTTAAAGAATTGAGTTATAAAAAAAGCCCTCAAAAAGAGGGCTTCAATTATAATTTCAAATTTTTAACTTAGAAGTCGAATTTTATAAATCCGTGTTTATATACTTCATAAATATAATCGCCTTCAATAAGTATAAGCAATACCATATAAGCAATTAAAAATACGCCTGTCCATACTGCGGCTCTACGCAGGCCAACGGTTTCGTCGCGCATGTGCATAAAGTCCCAAGTAATGTAATAGGCCTTACAAATTGTAAGTAAAATAAAAATCCAGTTTAGCAGATTTAGTGACAAAAATTTATGGGTAACCAAAAAGTCGGGTCTAAGAATACCCAAAGCCACTTCAATTATAGTAATAATAGAAAGTACTACAAATACTCCCCAAATTTTACTTACGTTGGACTTAAACTTTAGATTACCTCTAAAGATTGCTAATTTATGTGCTTGTTCGTGTGCCATTTTTTAAATATTGAAAATCTATACAAGATAAAAGAATGTGAATACAAATACCCATACCAAATCCACAAAGTGCCAGTAGAGTCCTACTTTTTCAACCATTTCATAATGGCCGCGGCGTTCGTATGTTCCTATAATTACATTGAAAAATACAATACAGTTAAGTAATACCCCAATGGAAACGTGAAATCCGTGGAAACCGGTAATAAAGAAGAAAAAGTCTGCAAACAAAGGATGGCCGTATTCGTTATGGCGAAGGTTTGCTCCTTCCACAACCATATTACCGTCATTTACTAGCTTTGCAATAGACTCTTCTCTTGATAATATTATATGTTGTCCGTGTTCATCTTTATTAGGAAGTCTAACTAAAAGATTGTCGTTTGCTAAAAACCCTTCCTTTACTTGTTCAAAAGAAACACTTGGTTTGTATTCTGCTTCCTGCATAAACCAAATTCCTTTTTCCTTGGTTTGCGCTACGCGACCTCCAGTATCTGAAGTAGCAAAATCGGCTAGCGCAACGCGATCGCCATCTTTATCTAAAAATTGAATAATTTGTCCACCGTTCGTTTCAACAGCGCCATAATCTCCCTTAATAAAAGTGTTCCATTCCCAAGCTTGTGAGCCTAAGAAGATTAAACCACCTATAATGGTTAGAAACATATAGAAAATTACTTTCTTCTGTTGCATTTTATGACCAGCATCCACAGCCAACACCATGGTAACCGATGAAAAAATTAGAATAAAGGTCATAAAGGCCACATAATACATGGGCGCTTCTACGCCGTGTAAAAATGGAAAGTGGGTAAAGACTTCATCGGCGATGGGCCAAGCGTCTATAAATTTGAAACGGGACATTCCATAAGAAGATAAAAATCCTGCGAATGTCAATGAATCGGAAACGATGAAAAACCACATCATCATTTTGCCATAGCTGGCTTTCAAGGGTTCGTTTCCGCCGCCCCAGGTTTTTCCTTCGGTACCTGTTTTAACAACAGTAGCTTCCATAAAAAGAGTTTGGTTTTAAATAAAGGTTCAAAAATACGTTTAATTTTTATTTAACGAAATATAAAAATAAAAAGAGGTAAATCCATACAATATCTACAAAATGCCAAAAAGTTGCAGCCAGTTCAACACCAAGGGTTTTACCGTTTTTATATTTTTGTTTATAATGATTATAAATTACAATTAAAAGCGATATAAGCCCTGCAAAAACGTGGGCAACGTGCAATAGCACCACTAAATAGATAAATGATGTAGTAATACTACTCGTGGGTCCAGTAAAATTATAACCATCTTTTATAATTTCAGAAAAACCCACAAATTGAAAAATCACGAATAAAAGCCCTAAAATAAAGGTGGTAACCAAAAGCAACATTCCCTGGCTATGTTTCTCCTTTTTTATTGCTCTAAGCGCAAAATGTACGGTGGCACTACTAAAAATTATTAGAATAAGACTAATGTAAAAGGCTTGTGGTATTTCAAAAGCAGCTATCCAATCTGGTCGCTCTTTGCTCACTACATAGGCGCTCGTTAGGCCTGCAAAACTCATCGTTAAACTAACTATTCCAAACCAAAGCATGTTCTTTTTGGCTCTGTTTATTTTTAACTCTTGACTACCTTGTGTTAAATCCATCTTATTTTTTTCTTATATATTTTCCGAAATTAATACTGTTTCGGCTATCTTAAAAATTTATCGGCTACATAAATTATCTGTAACAATGTAATATAACTCACGCTTGCGAGCATAAGCTGTTTTGCGGCTACCGAAGTTTTTTCCTTATAAAGCTTAATTGCGTAATAAAGCAGTCCAATGCCCAGCACACCAATTAAACCTGCCGATATTGGGGTGACATATAGTTTCCCAGTAATTCCCAACACAGGAATTAATGAAACAAGAACTGTCCAGATGCTGTAAAGAATAACCTGTATTGCCGTTCCTTTATCGCGTTTTCCATTTGGGAGCATAAAAAAACCGGCTTTTTTATAATCGTCAAAAAGAAACCATCCAATAGCCCAAAAGTGTGGAAATTGCCAAAAAAACTGAATCATGAATAATGTTCCGGGTTCAATACCAAACTCCCCCGTAGCAGCAACCCAGCCTAACATAAAAGGAATGGCACCAGGAAAAGCACCCACAAAAACCGAAAGCGGCGTCTTGGTCTTTAAAGGCGTATAAAGACTTACATACATAAATATGGAAATAGCGCCAAACATTGCCGTAATTGGGTTTATGGAGTATAAAACAGCAATACCAAGAACAGTTAAAGCAATAGCCAATATAAAGGCTGAACGAACCGACATTTGCCCAGCGGGCAACGGTCTGTTTTTGGTACGGTCCATTAGGGCGTCTAAGTCTTTTTCAATAATCTGATTATAAACGTTAGAGGCTCCCACCATACAGTAGCCACCAACACAGAGTAAAAAGAGTACGAAAAAATCTATAGAATCTGCGCCCAATAAGTAACCCGCAACCGATGAAAACACAACGCTTACCGAAAGCCGAAGTTTGGTAATTTCGGTGAAAATACCAATAAGGGATAGTTGGGTAATCGACTTTGAATTAATAACAGACAAGTTCTTCTTTTTAGGCGGTGCAAAGATACGCTTCCTGTGTTTTCTTCACAATATATTTTCAACAATCTTACGCTATTATTTCGGCAATTTTAGTATTTTGATCCAATATTTAAAACTAAACAAATATGATCTCAAAAATATTCTTAAATACCGTCTTTTTATTTTCAGTATTAACCGTTTTTTCACAATCTGATACGGGAGAGAAAAACAATACAAAGCTTTTAAAAGTTACCAATAAAATATATATGCTTCAAGGTAATGGTGGCAACATTGGGTTGAGTTTTGGCAATGATGGCATTTTTATGATCGACGACCAATATGCCGAAGATGTTGAGCAAATTCAAAAAGATATTAAAAAGGTAAGTAACAAACCCATTCGATTTTTAGTGAATACACATTTCCACGGAGATCACACAGGCGGAAATGTAGCATTGGCAGAAACAGGGACCGTTATTTTTTCGCAATCTAACGTGCGCGATCGACTGCATAAAATGATTAAAACAGAAACTAAAAAAATATCTGAAGCTGCACTGCCAGTAGTTACTTTTGACGAAGATCTCACCTTTCATTTTAACGGGGAGAAAATCTACGTTTTTCACGTACACGATGCACATACCGATGGCGATGCAATGGTTTACTTTACTGGCAGCAATGTATTGCACACTGGAGATGTTTTTTTTAACGGTAAATATCCATTTATCGATACAGAAAACGGAGGTAGCGTAAAAGGTTACATTGCCGCATTAGAAATGGCAACCAAAATAATAAACGAGGATACAAAAATTATTCCCGGACACGGAAATTTAGGGACTTACAAAGATTTGAAGAACACCATAAACATGCTTCAAACGCTAAATAATCGTGTAACTTCTGCCTACGTAAATAGAAAAACCGAAGCCGAAGTTTTAAGCATGACCGACCTCACCAAAACCTATGACGACCAAGGTTATGGCTCGGGTTTTATAACTACCGAAGCTTTTCTAAAAATGCTTTATAGTGAAGTTAAAAAAAATCGCGCATCTTTTGATCAAATAGATGAAGCCAACAAAGCGGCAATGAAAAAATACGAGCAAATGCAGAAGGAAAGAGAAGAAAATGAAAAAGATTAAATACCGCTAAAAATCGTAATACCAGTTAAACAAATCTGTGCGCACACCAAAGTTAACCCACGTAGTTTGGTTTTTGAAAACACTTTGCGTATTTATTTCAGGGTCGAAACTTCTAAAGATAAAACTTCCGTAAACTTTCAAATTAGTGGCTGGGTTAATAATATAACCTGCCTGTACTTCGGCGTGGAAAAAATCTGTTGTATTCCCCTGCGCTAATTCGTTTCCATTATCTGAGATGCGGTCGTCTTCGGTACCATAAATATCACTACCGTAGAAAAAGGAATCTTCCGGGGTATTAAATTCGAAGCCGCGTTTTGCAACGATAAATTTGGCATCGCCATAAATTCTCCCCTTTTGGTAGCGCGCTATTCCTATAAATTCTGAAAAATTGGCACCGAGCGTATGCGCCAAAGCTTGATTGTTATGTCCGTAATTTAGTACAACGGTATTGTGCGAGTACGTATATGGGCGTACGCGATTATACTCAGACTGCAGGTAGAGATTTTTTATTCCGAAAGCGTCGTAATACTTTAACCCAAGCTGCACACCCGTTTTGTTTTTATAACTTCCTTCGCCACCAAAAACATCACTTTTAGAAAATTCGTCGATAATAAGTTGCCCATAAATATTGACGCGGTCGTTCACTTTATATTTTGCGGCAAGCCCAATTAAAGCGTTTCCACCCCGAGAGCCAGTTGAGAATTGGATGGCCTGATAAAAAATGATTGGGTTTAAATAATTCATATCAAAACCCCGATTATTGTCGTTCTCCCAAACTACAGATTCAAAAAAACCAACATTCAGTTTCTTGGTTATATTATAACTCAAATAATGATTTGCAACAAATTTTGTGCGAAATGAACCATCTTCAGTAACTGCCGGACGCACATCGCGAAGAGACATCCAGGTGTTGGTGTATTTCAACTTCCAAAAAGTAGTATTTAATTTGAAGTAAGGATACGAGCTTGCATTGTCACTCATTAACAACGAACGGTAACCATCGCCTAAAAAGGTTTTACCGTGGCCAAGCTGCAGATTGAAATATTTTGAAGGTGTATATGAAAGATATCCAGTGGTCATTGGGTAATCGTAGGAATCTTCCTTAAACTCCTTCGCTATTCCACGCCCCGGAATAATAGCAGGGTTTCCCCCATCGGGACGAATAGATTCTGCATAACGGTTAAAATAATCTGCAAAGCGACCCTGACTTTCATAAACAACGCCAAAAAAACCAATTTTATCTCCAAGCCCACCTTGAAGAAAAACCAATCGGGTGTTATTATAAGTGTTAATATCTGCGTCTAAGTCTTTCCCAACTTGTAAATCTACTCCCGGATCTAAAGTAATCCAATAATCTTTTCCTTTAAAGGTGACAAAATGCTCATTCCAAAGTTTTCGACTAAACCACGAAGTTCCACTTTTTGCTATTTCATTATTAGCGGCCTGAAAATCGTAATATTTATTTACTTCTGAATAAATATATGGTTTTTGTGCAGTGTGATTATTTAAACCCACTCTGTTTAATGCAGGATCGAACAAGCTATAATTATGGTGCGACAACGGAATATTAATATTGCTGCTGTATTCTTCATTTAAATACGGAAGGTTTACAAGCGCATCGTATTCTTCGGTTAGGGCGTCTTTTTCACTTTTTTCCGTTACTGCCGTAGTTTGAAAAATATTTTCGCCCGGTGCTACTAACGGAATTGCAATGGGCAGTGTAAATTGTATATAGGCAGGCTTGCCATTGTACGTTGCCGGAGCTACTTGGGGAAGTGATTTAAAAACGCGGAGGGTTTCGGCACGCAATTCTTCATAAATAGCATCGGTGTAAAGCACTTTGAATTTCCCTTCCTTGGTAATTTCAAAAAGCACGTTTACATTTCCTTTGTAATTTTTTGTGAAAACAATTTCGGGAACTTTAAAATTATTAAAAATGAATTGTTGCAACGTATTGACAAAACAGTCTTGCAATGCGGCTTCTTCTGCTGTTTCACATTCCTTAAAAACAGGATATTTTTGATATTGCGCCGAAGGTATTTGTGCTAAAGAAACAATTGAAAAACAAAAAACTAAAAGGCGGAGAATCTGCTTCATTGGGTACTAATTGTTTTAAAGCCGAAAGATACAGTTTTTTTATAACGACCGTAATCAAAAAAAGCTCCCATTTTTCGGAGAGCTTTTTTGAAATGCTAGAGATGGTTTAATGAATTTGAAATGCGATTGGCACAGTATACATTACTTCAACATTTGTATCGCCCTGTTTTCCAGGTTTCATTTTTGGTAGGTTGTTTACAACACGTTGAGCCTCTTTCTTTAAGTTTGGGTTATGCGAATTGGCTACTACATCTGTAATATACCCGTTGGAATCAATTTTAAAATTTACGTAAATTCTATATGTTTGGTTTGGGCCCAAATTTTCTAAGTATTCCTTTCTAAAGTTTTTATTAATAAATGCATTGATTTTTGAAGACATACATTCTATCTTTTGGTTGTTTGTCGCTAGCGATTCACAACCGGGAAACACGGGAACAAATTCTACATTTAATAATGTTCTTGTGCCGGTTGTAACTGCCGGCATTTCTATTTTTGGTTTTGTTACAATCGGTGCTTCAATCATTGGGCCATCGGTTGTTGCAATGGGCGTTTCAATAATTGTAGCAGTATTTGGCTTTACATCAAACACAGGACTTTTGGCCGCTCTGTTCACCGGTGTTGGTTTTACAACTACATTTTTTTTAGGCGCTGGGAGCTCTGGTTTTTCAATATCCAATTCATAAGCAATGGTATGAGGTTCTTCAAAACTATAAGAGGTGTTCGTGCCAATTGTATGTTTTTGAATTTCAAAATCGGTTTGTACAATAATGAAAACAGTAAGTAAGCTAACGATTACTCCTATTTGAAAAAACAAACGTGAATTCCAACGGATATTAATTTGTTTTTTATCAGCTCTTTTGCTCGGGGTATTTTTAACGGTTGCTTTCATAATGAAGTGATTTTAATGGTTACACTTTTATATTTAACAACTATCGCGCCAAAACGCTAAAAACCCCGTCTTTACTAGTAAGGACGGGGTTTTAAAAATTATTGAAAATTCTATTTACTGAATATCGAACACTATGGGAAGTGAATAAAGTACCCCAACTGGTTTACCTCTTTGTTTTCCAGGAGTCATATCTGGAAGATCTTTAACAACATCCATTGCTTCTTTTTCCAAACGCGGATGTGGAGCACGTGCACGTACATCTACTACTTTTCCGCTTTTGTCAATTTTAAACTGAACGGCTATACGTTGTCTTCCTTCCAAACCAAGGTCTGATGCAAGGTTGGTGTTAAATTTTTTATTTATAAAGGCACTAATTTTAGAAGACATACATTTCTTCTTAGCGTCGTTACCTTTTTCTCCTTCGCAACCAGGATATACCGGTACATTTTCAATTACAGCAAAAGGTACATCGGCAATTTCTTCTTCTACCACTTCTTCTTTAATCTCCTTTACCTCAACAATTTTTTCTTCTTGATTGGTTTCGGTAGATTCTATAATTGTTTCTTCCACATCCTCTTCGTCTTCAATAACGTCAATTACTTCGGGAGCTGGTGGTGGTGGCGGTGGTGGTGGAGGAGGTGTTAATTGTTGTGTAATTGGAACTTCTTCTAAAAGTTCGTCACCAACGTCGAGCTTTCCAAAGTCGGCGTCAGATTTATCGTAAGATTTCCATTCAATAGCTTGCCATGCAAGAAAAAGCATAAGGACCATACCTAGTTGAAAAAACAACATGCTTTTTCGGCTTACGTCTGCTTTCGGATTTTTTTTAGGTTCCATAATAGTGGGTTTAACGTGATGCTAAAATATAGAAATTATCATTGAATTTAAAACTTAATTAAAATATTTAGGCTTTAATTTATGTTTTATGTTTTTGAAAAAAAAGATTCCTAGTAGCGCACCCAATAAATTTGCGGCAACATCTAGAATATCTGCACTTCGTGAATCGGTAAATAGTTCTTGAAATATCTCAATAATTATGCCATAAAACAATACTGAAAATAGTATTATTAAAATCAGCTTATTTTCAATCTTCAAGTTATTTCTAACATAAAAGTAGAGTAACCAAAGGTTGATTAAAATAAAATAGATTGAGACATGAATTAATTTATCTGCTTCAGAAATTTGTGTTTTGGGCAAATCTTGGCTCGAAAGAAAAAACAGACACGTGATTGCGCTACTATAAAATAGTGCTACCAGCAGTAAGTTTCTACCCACCAATAATTTCTTTATAAGCGGCGTCATCAAGCAGATCGGCTATTTCATCGGGGTTAGAAATTTTTAATTTTATCATCCAACCTTCACCGTAAGCATCACTATTAACATTTTCTGGCTCAGATTCTAAATTTTCGTTAAATTCAATTACCTCACCCGAGAGCGGCAGGAATAAATCGGAAACTGTTTTTACGGCTTCTACGGTGCCAAATATATCACCTCTATTAAGGGAATCGCCTGTTGTTTCTACATCTACATAAACAATGTCGCCAAGTTCACTTTGTGCAAAATCGGTAATACCGATGGTTGCAATATCGCCTTCAATCAAAACCCATTCGTGGTCGTCTGTGTATTTTAAATTTGATGGTACATTCATAATTATAATATATAAGAGTTTGTTTTTTAGTTTCCAAAGTTATATCGCAACGTAAATCCACTCCTTATCGTTGTTTGAGGGAAAGCCGTTGAAATGGCATATTCAGAGAAGGTATGATCGTAATAGAACAGCGCTGTTAGATTCTTGCTGAGTGCGTAATCTACCGAAAGTTGCGCGCCATATATGGTTTGACCAGCTGTAGTTTGATTGTTTACAATATCCAAATACCTAATTATAGTAATAATATCTCTTCGGGAAAGATCTACTTTAAAGTTTAAATCGCTTGTAATAACCGATTTTTTACCACCGAAATTAGTTGAAATTCGAAGGTCTTTAATTCTATATCCAAGCCCAATAATGTATTCGTTTCCTTTTATCTCTGTAAGTAAATTATTTGCAAAACTTAATGACAGCGCACGGTCTTTACGCATTTCGGCAAGTATTTTAATCGAATTATTCATTTCAAAATCCATGCGTAATAACGGTGAAAATTGTTCGGTTAAATTAACATTGGTCAGTAATGTTTTCACTTTAAAGTTACCGGATTGATCTATTGCTTCTGGCGTATTTGGATCGTAATCTAAATTAGACTGAAATTGGTTTACCGTATAAGCCGCGCGGTATCCGTGCGTAAGTGAAAAACGTTTGAAATTTTTCTTAAACCAAGGAATATTCATTAAACCGGTGTATTTAATATCCCAGTTTGGAAGCGGTATATCTCTAAAAATTCCCGTTTTTTCTTTTGAAGCATTACTACCTTTATAGGCCGCAAGAAATGCAGGCAATAAAACATCCTGACTGTTGCGCCCAAACCCAACTGGGAAACCTAATGAATCGCGCGGTATCGCCGCTCCTTGATAATGGTCTTCCGCGAGCCTGTTTGCAACTAGTAATCTATTATTTCTGAAATCGTCAAAAGCAGCCGAACCAGTTTCATCACTGGCACCAAAGGCCGTTTTAATTAATAGGGTAGAAATATTGAAATTACCAAAAGTGTTTGGTGTTAACGATTGGTAAAGATCGTTTTGAACAATATAATTTTCTGAATAGTTTTCTGAATAAATTCGACTTCCATTTACGTCAATCGTCAAATCATTAATAGGCTCCAGATTAGCTTGAATGTCCATTTGGCGACTTTCAACTTCGGTGTACTGTTCGTTAAATTCTGGATAAAGTGTTAACCAACCCTTGCGTGCGGCTAACTCCCGTACATCTGCTTGGCTTCCAAAAACAAAACCTGTAGTGGGCTTTAAAGTACCAATAAACCCTATTGAAGGCTGATAACCCGGCAAGTAAATACCATTGTTTTCTTGGTAATTAAACTGTACCTTTTTAAGCATTGTTGCCAAACCAATAACCGTGTTGATAGCTTTATCGCCAGCATTTAAGCCGCCAGAGTTAGCACCACCACTTAATACGTTTGGCGTTCTTGATTTTCCACCAGTCAATGTATTATTTTGCTCTGCCTCTAATTTACTTTCTCTACTGGCCTTACCTTCCTTTTCAGAATTTTCATTTGCGCCACCATCGCCAGAGGCACTTCTACTTTTACTCTTTCTAATTTTAGTTAGCCCAACATAACGGTAAAAACCATTCATGTCTAAACTAGAATTAATTTGATGTGTGCTGGCATTTTGAATAGCGTTTCCTAAATTATAAACATTTCTACTGCCATCGCTCAGTTCAATTTCAATTTCGTTGAATTGGGTACTTCCACGCTCCCATTGGTAATCACCCGTGTATGAATACGTAGCTCTAAGGAATTTTAAGAATGGAAATTTACTAAATGGCAAATCGTAATTTAGCTGAAGCGATTGAAAATGTTGATTTGGATCGCCCACATCGAAGAAGCCATCCCATACCCCAATTTCGTTATTAACGTCGCCATTTTCGTCTAAATAGTTGTTCACAACCATATTATTTGAAGACGTAAAGTTAAAACGCAACGACTTGGTTAAATTATGATTGATGGTATATTGCCAGTCGAAAAGATAATTGCGTTGATACAAAACAGGCAATCCTTTATTACCCGGAAGTAAATTGATTTCTCTAAATTTCTGCTCGTTATATTGACGTGTAATATTGGAGCTAACCGAAATATTCGTCGGCAAATAGTTAAAGTTGAAATCTTTTAAAAACTGCCAATACTTGCCGGTAAACAATGAGTCATTCTTTTTAAAAGGCTCCACAGGTTTAGCCGTAAAATTGTAATTGTACGTGGCGCCGGCACGAACACTTTGTTCTAGAGCATCTTCCACTTCAAAATCATGATGATCTGTTTGATTGTATGAAAATGAACCGGTTAAGTTTTCTACATCGTACACTTTCGGTTTGCCTTCTCCAGTTCGTTCTTTCCGCACGCCAATAAAGTTTACACTTTGGCGCTTGGTATAATCTACAGCTTGTTCCTTTATTCTGTCTTTTTCGGCTTGATCCTCGGTGTTATCTAATCTGGTATCTAGCTCTATATCTTGAAATTCGGGATCGTATTGGGGTGTAATAAGCTCTTCGGAACGTCCGTAATTGAATGGCACTTGAATGCCCCATTTCTTCGGAAGCAATTGTCCTAGATTTACGTTTGTAACAACATCATATTGCTGAAGATCTTCTCGACTGCGTTGATTAGGTCCTTGTTCAATTGAACCAAAACCAACAGTACTTCTCTTCCCCATGGCACTAACTGTAGCAAAATCGGCAATGTTTGCATCCATACTAACCACAGCAGCCCAACCGCCTTCGTTTTTTAGTTCAGACATTCGCAGTTCGTTGAACCATACTTCACCACATAAATCGCCGTTTGTACTGTTTCGCACCCCAATCATTATAGTACGTACATTTCCAAAACTCGGGTTACCTTTTATCCCAATTGTAAGTTCGTTCTCCCCTCCGGGCAGATCACCTTCAAGTTCAGATTGGGTGTAGAAAACAACATCGGTTGAATTTAACGGCGTTCGTGTTTTAACCTCCTGTAACAATGCTAAAGGAAGATTCAATCTGTTTGCCACGGGCCAAATTTCTTCGGCACTTCTCGCTCCAAAATTAGTTGGATTTAGCGGAATTTGCACTTCGTAATAATTGTTAGTAAGGTCATTACCCAAACGCATAAACGCAACCAATTGACCATCGCCCAATGCCGTTTCGTTCTGAAGCGATTCTGCGTGAATAAACATTTCCAGGTTTTTATACTGGCGCATGTCTACATTAAAGTTTTTATATACAGCGCGACCGTCATTAGGTTCTAAACCACAAACACGTAAAGAAAGTGATTGCTCGTTTTCGCGTATAATATTATTGTTGTTGTTTAACTCTTCGCGCTCAAGCCCGGGTGGTAATCTGTAAGGAATTGGCTCGCGATTTTCGTTTTCTTCAATACTTACGGCTTCCACTTCAAATAAAGTGTCGTCGTTTGATGGATCTTCAAAGGTTACGTTGTCTAGAGTCTTTTGGAATTTTCTATAATCGCCACGCACCAATTCCATAGTACCAAAACGCAAGACAGTGTTTTCAGAAAATTGTGAAAGGAACATGCGCATAAAACGAATGGATCTGTAATCTGAAATACCACCTTTTGCTTGGTCTGGTTTGCTAATTGGCACTTTAAATTGTACCCATCGTACCGGAATTACATTATTGTTTTGTGTAGTAACTTCCAATTCCTTTACATCGGAAATGTATCTGTTATTTTCTCTGTTCATTCCAGGGTAAACAGGAACGTTGTATTCAAAATAACTGTTAATCGTGTTCATAGTATTATCACGATTAATATCTTCTACATCGGGCTGCGCAGTGCTTCCACGATTAGTATTTGTGACTTCCACAGGAGAGTTACCTTCAGTACCGTTATATTTTAAATAGCGGTCTAAAATACTTCCTTCGGCTTGTAAAAAGTATTGATAATCATCATTTGAAGGATCATCGCCAAATTCTCCACCAAACTCTGCAATTTCCTGAGCATTGCTTAAACCATCCAACCCAACATCTTGATTTATTCGCTCTTGGCCTTGGGTATCAAAAGTATAGACAAGCGATTGGTTTAACGGCACTTTACCCCAAGAGGTTGAAGTAGTATTCGCAGTTCCACCATCGGGAGGCAATCCATTTTCGTATTGCTTTCTACCGTCTTTTAGAATATCTTCAGAAATACTTCCTAAGTTAAAGTTTATATTTCCGCCTTGGTTTCCGCTGGTTTCATCGTAAATAAACGGGTCCATTACCCAAAACTGAATATACTCCACGTTAGATTGTTCAAAATCTGTGGTTGTAAGCGGTCTCATTATCCCACCAAAATTGTCCTCTGGATTAGGTAACGTATTGGTGCCTGCCGCATCTGGATTAAAGTTATACTCACCGCGTTTTGACGGGTAGTATGCTAAATCTAACGTAAACAGTGCTTGGGTCTGCCCTTGAATAATATCTTGATTCGGGAAAATTTCGTTTCTAAAAACGCGACGGGTAAATGGCGAAGAAAGCTCTTCATCGTTAATACCTTCAGGTCGCTGGCTACTGTAAAATATAGGGTCTATTGTGTACCAAGCTAATTTAGCTCGTTTATAATTATATCGTAAATTATCATTTTCTAACTCGCCTCCATAATCTAAAGGAGTACTCGCTAAGAACCAACTTGCCGGCGAACTTATATCGTTACCAGTCTGTGAAGCTTCAAAATCATCAACATAAACTGTGGTTTTTCCATCAAAATCTGAAACTTTTGGAGCTCCCGGTTTTAGGTATGCAAATTCACCACGTAACGAAAGGTTAGATTCAACATCGGTATCTATGTTTGGAAGTTTATTTACCAAACGGGTAAGAAAAGGAACCTCGGTTGAATAATTTAAATTCATTCCAAAAATAGTGTTGTTGATTGGCTCAACCCCGTAAGAAGATTTTTGGGTCAACGGACGTTCGTTAAGGTTTAAATACGTAGCGCCTACCATAAACTTATCGCTAAATTTATGCTCCACATTTAAACCCGTAAAGCGCTTGCTCTGCTGTCCAAACAGTGAATTATTTTCGGTGCTAACAGAAATTGGAATGTTGCTATTTAGCAATGCAGGGTCCAAAATTTGCACCCTTCCCAATTGATAGTTTACGGTGTAATCTACACCTTCAACCAATGTTCTTCCCCCCGCAGTTACAGTAACCGAACCCTGTGGAATATTAAATGCGCCAATAGGAATACCATCAGCACCCGTAGATTTGTACGAACCCTTTAATTGAAATTTATTCTTTTCACTTTCCTCTTGTTCGGCTTGCGTTTTTGTTCCGGTATAAAGTGTTCTAAAAACATACTTAGCTTGGTTTGGGTTGTAGGTTTCCGGCATTGAATATGTAGCGGGCGCGTTGGACAGGCTCAATTTATCGAACAAATGCTTTCCGAAAGGTTCTACTGTTGTAAAGATAATTCTTCCGTTTTGTGCATCTACGGTTAACCCGGGTAAAAAGTCAAAGAAACCATCGCCACCTTGTTGCGGGTCATTATTAAAATTTAACCTATCGAGATTAAAGACTTTTAAAAGTATTTCGTCCTTTACATCTGGTGGAAGTTCCGCTCCAGCCTCGGTTAAATAGTTTAAGGGCGAAGGATCGGTATAAAGAATATTCAACTTAAAATCTTCCTTTTCTAATTGGTACCCTCCAATTGGGTAGATGTTTTTCATCATCAAATCCCAAATTGGCTCATTAACATTTGTAATGCTACTCTTCAAAAGTTTTACAACGAGGTTTTGTGCAAGACCGGTTTCCTGTTCTGGTGGGTTACCTGGGCCGCCATCGCCTCCGGGCTGGGTTCCTCCGTTTGCTTCAACACCATCGTTTGAAAATTCACCAACTTGATAAACTTTTCCGTTTACCGTAAACTGGTACGAAACTGCTAAAACTTCATCGTTGGTTAAACGCTGGTTTAACGAGATATATCCCAATTGTGAATTTAAGGTATATTCACCCGGATCTAATCTTCGAGCGCTCTCAAGGGTAACATAATCTATACCTTCATTAACTTGAACTCCCGTAAAACCGTCGCGCACGCGTGCTACATCACGAATTTGTGGGTTGAGCAAAGATGGTGGCCCGCCATTTATTCCAAAAGGATTAAAAAGGTTGTTATTGTTATCGGGATACGCATTTCTACTAGCTCTAATAAATCCTCCCGGCGGAACGTCTAAACCTATATTTGTTGGGTCGGACTCTCCAATATCTTGCAATGCCACAATGTTTCGAACATTGTCTGTACGACTCGTGCGGTTGGTAATCCAAACTTCCATTCGTGTAATTTGCACATTACTATTTATAAATGGATATTGCCCTAAAGCACGGTTGTAATTATCTCTAAAATAGTGACTTAAAAAGAAGTGACGGTTATCGTCGTAATCTAAAGCGAAAAGTTCAAAATCTGTAATAGTTGCACCTCCTTCGGCAGTAACAGTACGGGTTTCAGATTTTTGTTCAGAAAAAACTCCTGTAATTGTGGTATTTCCAAATTGAAGTTGTGTTTTAACACCAAAAAGACTTTGCGCCCCTTGAATTAACGAGCTGTTAAGCGGCATACTTACGTTACCCACTTCAATTTTTTGAATAATATCGTCTTCAGTTGGTGTGTATTCTAACTTAATTTGATTTTGAAAATCGAAGGTGCTTTCGGTGTCGTAGTTTGCATTAACTTGAAGTCTGGTTCCTACTTTTGCCAAAAGGCTTAAACTAATACGTTGGTCAAAATCAAACGAAAAATTGCTTCGGTTTCGCGGTGAATATTGCGGATTGTCCTGTTTTGTATAAAGCAAACCCAAGTCCATTTCTACAGAACCTTGTGGGATAACTTCAATAGAATTTCCACCAAAAATAGATTCAAAGAAATCTGAATTCACGTAAAAGGTAGGTAGTAAGTTTTTTTGTTGCTCTTCTGAACCTTCTTTCCGTCCATCGGCTGCATCAATTTTTTCTTTGAAATACGCCTTCATCTGCTCCTCTTGAATAAGGCGTCGATACTCCTCTGGTGTAAGAATAATGGGATAGGTAATTTTAAAACTTCCCAAAGTTTGAGAGTAAATGTATCTATCTGTTATGGGGTCGTAAGTATAAAGATTCTGAATGCTTGTGGGGTTTGGCAGATCCAAGCGCCCCATTTCATTTCCAACAGCTGTGGAATCCTGTGCCAATGAAACATTGCCAACAAATATAAAACTTACTATTGCTATCAGCTTAAAAAAGCTACCGTTGTAAACGTAATTTTTTGCCTTCAAATTTTACAAATTTTTTAAAGCTTGTTTAATGATCATTTCTACCGAAGCCAGTGGATTTTCTTTTACAATTCCATCCACCAGTTTTTCAGACTGTTTGCGAACAAAGCCCAGCGTCTCCAAAGCAGATAACGCTTCATTTTTATTAGTATTGTTTGTTCCTACAGAAATCGACGACAAACCGTACACTTTTAAAATTTTATCTTTTAAGTCTAAAACTACGCGCTGCGCGGTCTTAGCGCCTATTCCTTTTACAGATTGTATGGTTGGTAAATCGTTTTGCGCAATGGCATCAAGCACTTGCTCTGGCGCTAATGAGGACAGCATTGTTCTTGCAGTACTAGCCCCAACCCCTGAAACACTAATTAACAATCTAAATATTTCACGTTCTGCAACACTGGTAAAACCGTATAAAATATGGGCATCTTCCCGAACAATTAAATGGGTAAACAACTTAACATTTTCACTAGTGGGGAGTTCAGAAAATGTGTGCAACGAAATATTGATAAAGTACCCTACTCCATTACAATCTATTACTACGTCGGTAGGGTTTTTTTCAACCAGTTTGCCCTGTATATGGGTTATCATGTGTTAACGAAAACTTAAAGGTTCAAATATAGTATAATTATTTGCAACTGTCATTGGGGTTTTTGTGAAAATATTAGACAAGAAAGCGGCAGTTACTTACTTCCCTGTTCTCGTGCTCTTTTCTCTTTCTGTTGAGCATCGACAACGGCAACAGCCGCCATATTCACCATTTCCTCTACACTGGCTCCCAATTGCAATATATGCACGGGTTTGCGCATTCCCAGCATAATGGGCCCGATGGATTCAACTCCGTTTAGTTCTTTTAATAATTTATAATTACTATTTGCCGAATCGAGGTTCGGAAAAATAAGTGCGTTCACTTTTTTACCTGCCAATTTTGAAAACGGAAATTTCTTTTTGAGCATTTCAGGATTTAGTGCAAAATCTGTTTGTAGCTCGCCATCCACAATCATATCTGGATTGCTTTTGTGAAGCAAATCTACTGCCTCCCGTACTTTTGTTGCGTGCGGATCTTTTGAAGAACCGAAGTTAGCGTACGAAATCATTGCTATTACAGGCTCCAATCCAAACATTTTCATCGTGTAATTGGTCATTTGCGCAATCTTTGCCAGTTCCTTCGCAGTAGGATCAATATTGATGGAAGTATCGGAAAAAAACAGCGGACCGCGTTTGGTAAGCATCACGTTTGTGGTTGCTACTTTAGTTACTCCTTCAAATCTTCCAACGGTTTCAAATACGGGCACTACCACCGATGGGTATGAGCGCGCGTAACCAGAAATCATACAATCCACATCGCCTTCACTAAGCATCATTCCTGCGAAATAATTTCGTTCGGTCATTAATTTTTGTGCCGTGTAAAGTGAAATGCCGCTTCTTCTTCGTTTTTCCCAAAGCTTTTGCGCGTAATGCTGAAGCTTATCTGCATTTTCATCATTTTTTGGATCGATTATTTCAACATCTCCTTCAAAATCAATCTGCTCCATTAATTCGAGAATAATCTCTTTTCTTCCCAATAAAACAGGGATACCAATACCTTCTTCAAAAACAATCTGAGCAGCTTTTAAAACATCTAGATGATCGGCCTCCGCAAAAACAATACGCTTTGGCGCAAGTTTCGCACGGTTTAACAACAATCTAATTATTTTGTTGTCGCTACCCATGCGTTCGTAAAGCTCATCTTGGTATTTTTCCCAATCTGTAATAGCCGATGTGGCCACACCACTGTCCATTGCCGCCTTTGCTACCGCTGGTGGAATTGCAGCAATTAAGCGCGGATCAAACGGTTTCGGAATAATATACTCTCTCCCGAAGCCTAGTTTTGTTTCGCCGTAAGCAATATTTACTTGCTCTGGCACAGGTTCTTTTGCCAAAGCTGCAAGCGCTTTTACGGCAGCTTTTTTCATAGCTTCATTTATTTTTGTGGCGCGAACATCTAATGCACCTCGGAAAATAAAAGGGAAGCCAAGTACATTGTTTACTTGGTTGGGATGATCGCTACGGCCTGTAGCCATTATAATATCCTTTCGTGTTTTTACAGCCAGATCGTATTCAATTTCGGGATCGGGGTTTGCCATCGCGAACACAATTGGATTAGATGCCATACTTTTAAGCATCTTGGGCGTTACTATATCTTTTACTGAAAGACCAACAAATACATCGGCATCTACCATTGCTTCTTCCAAAGTATCAATTTTTCGACTTGATGCAAACTCGGCTTTTTCGTCGCTAAGGCTTTCGCGATCCTTGCGAATAACACCTTTACTATCAAGCATTACAATATTTTCATCTTTTGCGCCAAAGGCCTTGTAAAGTCGCGTACACGAAACAGCCGCCGCTCCGGCGCCACTGATTACAATTTTTACATCCAAAATATTTTTATCGGCAATTTCCAATGCATTCAACAATGCCGCGGCCGATATAATTGCCGTACCGTGCTGATCGTCGTGCATAACCGGAATTTGCAATTCTTCCTTTAGTCTTCGCTCTATTTCAAATGCTTCGGGAGCTTTTATATCTTCCAGGTTTATTCCGCCAAAAGTTGGAGCAATATTTTTTACGGTAGCTATAAATTCATCTATATTTTCAGTGTCAATTTCAATATCAAAAACGTCGATATCAGCAAATATTTTAAACAATAATCCTTTGCCTTCCATTACAGGTTTTGACGCTTCGGGACCAATATTTCCCAAACCTAAAACCGCGGTACCGTTTGTTATTACTGCAACTAGATTTCCTTTATTAGTGTATTTATAGACGTTATCAACATTTTTTTCAATCTCCAAACAAGGTTCCGCCACACCGGGCGAATAGGCCAAACTTAAATCGCGTTGGGTAGAATAACTTTTGGTGGGCACTACCTGTATTTTGCCAGGTTTTGGTTTGGCGTGATATAAAAGTGCTTCTCTTCTTTTGCTCTGTTTGCTCATAATTAAGGAATATTTTCGCCATTAATTCTATGGCTCGTTTTGCTAAATGCTTGGCAATTGTTCTGTAAAAAATAGAACAACGCAACCAACAAAGATAAGAGGTTATCGGCAAAGTAGAAATTATAACCGTTATTCTTTCAAGAAGTTTATGTTGCGTTTTAAACCAGCGTATTTGGTTCTTTTTACAGCACTTTTTCTAAATATTTTCTGAAATACTTCTTCAGTAATTTCTTCCCAATCTTTTTTGCTCATTGAGAGCATTTCGGGATGAGGGTTAAAAAGGGGCTGGTTATGCGGTTTGCTGAAACGATTCCACGGGCATACGTCTTGGCAAATATCGCAACCAAACATCCAATCTTCAAATTTGCCTTTTACCGAAGTGGGAATTTCATTTTTCAATTCAATGGTAAAATACGAAATGCATTTACTGCCATCCACAACTTTGTCTGCAACAATTGCATTTGTTGGACAGGCGTCTATGCAGGCGGTGCAACTTCCGCAATGGTCGGTGACTGGCGCATCGTATTCTAAATCTAAATCGACGATTAATTCAGCTATAAAGTAAAAGGACCCCAACTGTTTTGTAAGCAGATTGCTGTGTTTTCCAATCCAGCCCAAACCGCTTTTGGCAGCCCATGCCTTGTCTAAAACTGGCGCCGAATCTACAAAAGCACGGCCGTGAACTTCGCCAATTTCTTCGGAAATAAATTCCATTAACTGTTTCAATTTATCTTTTATAATGAAATGGTAATCGGTGCCATAAGCGTATTTTGAAATTTTATAAGTGTCTGAAGTTTGTGTTTCTGAAGGAAAATAATTCAGC
Organism: Aequorivita vitellina; assembly: GCF_022008365.1. Lineage (GTDB taxonomy): Bacteria > Bacteroidota > Bacteroidia > Flavobacteriales > Flavobacteriaceae > Aequorivita > Aequorivita vitellina. The sequence continues at coordinate 189,348 of NZ_JAIRBA010000002.1, read as the reverse complement.
AATAACGAAATAACACTTTTTGAACCGGGCACCAAAATTGTTGGATCCAGTCTTTTGTCGAAATGATTCTCCATATAACCCATTTCGCCATTCATATTTTTATTGAGCCAACTTTCCAATCGCGGCGCTTCTGCCTCCAAAAATTCAGCTTTGCTTATGCCACAGGAAAGAAAACCCAAACGTTTCGCTTCGGCTTTAATTAACTGGGTATATTTTGAAGTATTCTGGCTCAATTCTATCTGTAATTAAATTCTAATATAGCGTTTTTTGGTTTAAGCGTTATAAGCGGCGTTATTTCAATGGGCGTTATTTTTTCGGCAATTTTGTATGTTTTGGTGATTTCGGCAATTGCTAAAATCATTTCGTACATCGCAAAATTATTGCCAATGCACATTCGCGGTCCTGCTCCAAAAGGAAAATACTGACTTGAATAATGATTGGGGTTTACGTTGGCAAAACGTTCGGGTTTAAATTTTTCGGGTTCGTCCCAATATTTAGAATTGTTATGAATTTCTATAATTGAAAATAACAAACTTGAATTTTTTGGAATAAACAAACCTCCAAATTCATCGTCTTCAATATTTACGCGGTCTATAAAATATGCCGGCGGATATATGCGAAGTGATTCTTCTATCACGTTTTTGGTAAACGGGCAATGTTTTATAAATTCCATCAGAGATTCCGAATTCTTTTCAGCTTCAGAAATTTCAGCGAATAATTTCTCTTGAATTTCGGGATGGCGGGCTAACAGTTCGCAAGTAAAAGTTAATGCGTTCGAAGTGGTTTCGTGGCCAGCGGTAAAAAGGATGAGTATTTCGTCAATTAGTTGTTCATCGGCCATTGCGCTGCCGTCTTCGTAACGGGCGTCCAAAAGCATGTCTAGCAAGTCGTTTTCGCGCTTTGCAGATTGGCGTCTTTCGTTTACTAGCTTTTTTAAAATTGCGCGAGCCTGGTTTGTTTCAGCAATGTGTTTGCCAATTTCTCCACTTAGTTTAAACCACCATCCTAGGTAAGGCTGCCGCAATTCTTTCACCAACATTTGCTGTGCAGATTCGGTAATATGTTGCAGTTTATTAATATCATTTTGATCTACGGCACTGCTAAAAAGTGATTTGACGACCGTTTGAAATGCGAGATCGTTAAAAACCGGAAAAATATCTTTTGGTTTCCCTGTTTCAATTTTCTGTAATTCGTTATTTATTGCACTCTTGATTTTACCCAAAAGATTAATCAATTGCTTTTTATGAAAAGCGGGCTGAATAAGTTTTCTTTGCTTTTGCCACAATTCTCCTTCCGAAGTTAGAAGTCCGCGCCCCACATATTTAACGAGGTCGCGTGTTTGAATAGGCGATTTAGTATAATTTCTATGATTTTTCTGAAGTGCATATTGCGCAAGACCAGCATCTCTTGAAAAAACAACCGACTTTCCAAAACCGAGTTTTAACCGAAAAGTATCGCCTTTGGTTTCAAAATTTTTATGATGAAATGGCAACGGATTTTTAAGAATCTTTGTTGAATGAATCAGAAACCGAAATGCAGAAACGGACGGGATTTTCTTTACAGACATAGTAGGTTTTTAAAACAATCCGCCCTGCGATGGTCCTTTTACTTTGCCGAGGTGTTTATAAGCAGCCTCGGTAACTTCGCGCCCGCGTGGGGTTCGCATTATAAAACCTTGCTGGATTAAAAATGGCTCGTAAACTTCTTCAATAGTTTCGGGACTTTCGGAAACTGCGGTTGCTATTGTTGTAATTCCTACGGGACCTCCTTTAAATTTTTCGATAATTGTGCATAAAATTTTGTTGTCCATTTCGTCTAAACCATGGGCATCAACGTGTAAAGCATCCAAACCAAATTTGGCTATTTCAATATCAATTTTTCCATTTCCTTTTATTTGTGCAAAGTCACGAATTCTTCGCAAAAGTGCATTTGCAATTCTGGGAGTTCCGCGGCTTCTGCTAGCGATTTCAATGGCTGCTTCCATAGTAATAGGTACGTGCAAAATACCGGCACTTCGCTGCAGAATTGTGGTAAGTAAATCGGTTGTGTAATATTGCAATCGCGAAGAAATACCGAACCTTGCCCGCATAGGCGCAGTTAACAAACCTGAACGCGTGGTCGCTCCAATAAGGGTAAACGGGTTTAAATTTATTTGAACCGAGCGTGCATTGGGGCCAGATTCAATCATGATATCGATTTTATAGTCTTCCATTGCAGAATAAAGATATTCCTCAACAATAGGACTTAATCTATGTATTTCATCTATAAACAGGACGTCGCGTTCATCGAGGTTAGTGAGCAATCCGGCAAGATCGCCCGGTTTGTCTAAAACTGGACCTGAGGTTACACGAATATTCACGTCAAGCTCATTTGCCAAAATATAAGCAAGGGTCGTTTTTCCTAATCCGGGAGGTCCGTGAAAAAGGGTGTGGTCCAAAGCCTCACTGCGCAAATTGGCAGCTTGAACAAATATCTGAAGATTTTCTAATGCCTGGTCCTGCCCGGTAAAGTCGTTAAAACTTAGGGGGCGTAGCTTTTTTTCAATATCCAGTTCCTGTGGCGAGAGGTCTTCTCCTGAAGGATCAAGGTGTTCGTTCATAACACAAATATAGCAATCCTTTGGATGCCTTATAAAAAAAGAGAGCCATACTTTTCAGCATGGCTCTTGAAATAAATAGTAGATTCCTCACTTCCTACATATTATTAACTCAATACTGTAAAGATAAGACAAAAGGATTAAAAAATTACTACGTGTTAATACGAATTCTCTACGTATAAAAATAAACGCCCTTTCAAAAGATGAAAGGGCGTACAATAAATGTTATAAATTAAAAGATTTAGTGATCTAATTCGTCTTCGTTATCTTGAAGTGGAACGTTTTGCGGAATGAAATCCTGTCCAGGAATTACAAAATCGGTTTCGTCTTTATTCAATTTGCTATAGTCGTAAGCCCAGCGGTAAACGTGTGGTATAGGGCCATCCCAGTTTCCATGGATGTGCTGTACTTCGGCAGTCCATTCTAAGGTAGTTGCGTTCCAAGGATTTTTTGGCGCCATTTTTCCATAGAACATGGAGTGGATAAAGTTGTAAAGGAAGACCACTTGAACAGCAATAGTAAAGATGGCGAAAATGGTCATTACTACGTTTATATCGGCTAAATCATCAAAATAAGGGAAACTCGTATTGCTGTAATATCTACGTGGTAATCCGGCCAATCCTACAAAGTGCATCGGGAAGAAAATTCCGTAAGCCCCAATTGAAGTTACCCAGAAATGTATATAACCTAAATTTTTATTCATCATTCTACCTTCAAACATTTTCGGGAACCAGTGATAAACACCTGCCAAAAATCCATAGGCTGCAGAAATACCCATTACTAAGTGAAAGTGAGCCACGATAAAGTATGTGTCGTGAATATTAATATCTAAGGCACTATCTCCCATAATGATTCCAGTTAAACCACCAGTAATAAACGTGGAAACAAAGGCTATACACCACAGCATAGCTACGTTCATTTGCAGTTTACCTCGCCAGAGTGTAGTAATCCAGTTAAAAGATTTTACTGCGGAAGGGATTGCAATTAAGAGAGTAGTAAAGGTAAATACCGAACCAAGAAATGGATTCATTCCTGAAATAAACATGTGATGCCCCCAAACAATAGTGGATAAGAAAGCAATGGCTAGTAGCGATGCCACCATGGCACGATATCCAAATATAGGTTTGCGAGAATTTGTCGCCATAATTTCGGAAACGATTCCCATTGCTGGTAGAATTACGATATATACCTCGGGGTGTCCGAGAAACCAGAAAAGGTGTTCAAACAGCACAGGGGAACCTCCCTGATGGTGTAATACTTCTCCGGCAATATAAATATCAGATAGGAAAAACGATGTTCCAAAACTTCTATCCATAATCAACATTAAAGCTGCTGAAAATAATACAGGGAATGAAACAAGCCCTATCATTGCGGTAATAAAAAATGCCCAAACCGTTAGCGGAAGCCTTGTCATAGACATTCCTTTTGTTCGCATGTTGATTACGGTAACAATAAAGTTAAGCGATCCTAAAAGGGAAGACGCAATAAAGATAGCGATTGAGATTAACCAAAGAGTCATTCCCGCACCTGAACCTGGTATAGCTTGAGGCAATGCACTTAGTGGAGGATAAATAGTCCATCCAGATGATGCTGGTCCTGCTTCAACAAATAAGGAGCACAACATGATAAAACTAGACAAAAAGAACAACCAATAAGAAACCATATTCAGGAATCCTGAGGCCATATCGCGTGCTCCAATTTGAAGCGGAATTAATAAGTTACTAAAGGTTCCACTCAAACCAGCGGTTAACACAAAGAAAACCATAATTGTTCCGTGTATGGTAACCAACGCGAGATATACACTTGGATCCATTACTCCATCTGTACCCCATTTGCCTAGGAATATTTCATAAATGGTAAAAGTATGGTCTGGCCAAGCCAGTTGCAATCTAAAAAATAACGACATTAAAATACCAATCACCCCCATAAATATACCGGTGATCATGTATTGCTTTGAGATCATTTTATGATCGGTACTAAAAATATATTTAGTTACAAAGGTTTGTTTATGATGCCCGTGATCGTCGTGATGATCTTCTAATGCGTGGACCTGTGCGTTTGCTGACATATCTATTTATGCTAATATTATTTAGTTTCTTTGCTAAGCTGTTCTCCTAAGGTAGGTTGCTCTGCTAACCAAGCCTTGTAATCTTCTTCAGACTCTACAATTATTTTCATTTGCATATTGTAGTGACTTATACCACAAATTTTGTTACACAAAACAAAGTAGTCAAATTCATAAGTTTCCAAAGGTTCTTCACCTTTAGCGACAAGCTCTTCAGATTTATTTTTTCTAATGGCGTTAATGTTTGCAACCTTTTCAACAATATAATCATTTTGCCTCATCTCCTCAGTTGTAACAGTAGGCGTAAAAGCAAATTGGGTAATCATTCCAGGAACACAGTTCATTTGTGCTCTAAAGTGCGGCATATATGCAGAGTGCAGCACATCTTGTGATCGCATTTTAATCAAAACTTTTCTACCTACTGGTAAATGCAGTTCTGTTACTATTTTATCGTCTTGTCCATTGGGGTCTGCTGGGTCGACACCCAATTGATTAATACCCTTAATTAATCTTACATTCGCATTACCAAGCGTATTATCGTTTCCGCCGTAACGGGCTTTCCAGTTAAATTGCTGTGCGTAAAGTTCCACAATCAATGGATCGTCATCTTTATCTACATTCATAATATCGGTCCAAGTAAATAGACCATAAATTATAAGACCTGCAAGTACAATTACCGGAATAATGGTCCAAATAAATTCTAACTTATCATTATCGGCATAAAAAGTGGCTCGCTTTACTTTATTACCACGATAAATAAATGCGAAATAATGCAAAACTGCTTGCGTAATAATTCCGACAAAAAATATGAGAATCATAGAGATTAACATAAGGTTGTCAATATCAGAACCGTGTTCAGATCCAGATTCGGGCAAAAGTGTGTCATACCATAACCAAAAAGAAACAATGGTTAAGATGTAAATAAATGCCAGAAATCCTAACATTAAATAACCTTGGGTGTTATTATCTTTATCTGATGCTATTTCAGAATGGCCGGAAGGCTTTGTTTTTGCTAATTGGAAGATTCTGTTCATTTGCCAAACAGAGACTCCAAAAAGGACGATTACTAATATAACTAAAAATGCGGTCATCTTACAATATCTTCTTTAAACTAAATGATTAAAAATGGTAGTTTTCACTTTCTTTAATAAATGGATCATTCTTTGGTCTGAGCGAAACTTTACCTAAGCCCGTTCCAACCACAAAAATGAACAATCCTGCGAAAAACAACAGCGCTGCAATTTCCGGAATTCCGAAAGACCAATTATGGCCTACGGTTGATGGCATTACTAATAGGAAAACGTCTATATAATGACCCACCAAAATAAATACTGCGGCAATTACAACAAACCACGGCACTCGCTTATAATCGCTATTCATCAATACTAAAATAGGGAATACAAAATTAAGAATAAGCATTCCGAAAAACAATACTTTATATTCTTGTATTCTTATAATGAAATAGGTTACTTCCTCTGGAATGTTAGCATACCAAATAAGCATAAATTGACTAAACCATAAATACGTCCAGAATATACTAAAAGCGAACATATAAATTGCCAAATCGTGTAAGTGTTTATCGCTTACAAATGGAATTAACCCACGACTCTTTAAATGTATTGTTACCAATGCGATAACTGTAATCGCCGAAACAAATAAACTTGAAAAAACATACCACGGAAACAATGTACTATACCAGTGAGGTGTCATAGACATAAACCAATCTATAGACATTGAAGCTTCTGTAACTATAAAGAATATAAGGAAAAACACAGAAATCTTAAAGTTCTTTCTGTACGGTCCATAATTATTAACTTCGTCTTGAGCCAATGAATTTTTTCTAGAGAAGTAACGATAAAGGTTCCAACCTAAAAGATATATTACAGCACGAATTAAAAAGAAGGGGAGGTTTAGATACCCCGTTTTGCCTTGCAAAATTTTATCTCCGGCTACTAACTCATCATTTTGCCACGGAAAGAAATGTGTTCCCGCAAAGGCTACTATTAAGAATACAATAATAGAACCTGGCAATAAATAGGCTGTAATACCCTCCATTATTCTATAAAGCGCTGGAGACCATCCAGCTTGTGATGCGTATTGTATGGCATAAAAAACCAATACGCCCAAAGCAATCATCATAAAAAAGAAAGCTGCTACAAATGTTGCAGACCAAGGTCTCGTTTGCAACTGGTGCAACACATGTTCATCATGCGAACTTGATCCATGACCCTCTGGATTCAAATCTGTAGCGTGCTCCATTGCGGATTCTGAGTATCCCTCTTCACCTCGCGCAGAATCAACAAAATTGGCTGTCGTTTCATCACCATGTTCTGCAACAGCATGTCCTTCAGCGTGATGATCTTCTTGCTGAGCCATTATTCTTTTTACATCTTCTACAGTTTTTGGGGTCGTAAGAAAACCATAGGTCATTCCTGCAAGTCCAAGAACCATTATAATGATAGAAAACAGTTTTAATTTACTAGGTAGCGTATACATATCTTTAGCTATTCTCTTTAATTTCTTACTTTTTATCTACTTGGGAAGCAGTTACCGCTTCCATTTTATTTTCTGGCAAACTACTAATGGAATCATTAATTGCTTCGGCAGTTTCAAGAATTCCCGGTTCTCCTTTTAGGGATGCCTTTAAATCCATAACATGCATGGTGATTTGCCAGCGTTCCTTTTCACTTACCTGAGCTGCATACGAGCCCATTGCATTAAGTCCATATACCTGTACGTGATAAACACCTCCTGGTACGATTGTACGACCGGCATCAGCATAGCTCGGTATTCCAAGAAATTTTTCACGTGTTGCCAAAATTCCCTTTCCATCACCTTTGTCACCATGACAAACTGCACAATATACAGTATAGAGTTGTGCACCCGCAGAGACATTTTCTTCTGTAATTGGATATGGATATGTCAATTCTTGTTTTGCACGCAACAGCCCATCGGTACTGTTTTCATAATCATAAGCCGTATGGCCACGCGACAAGGTATTATCTGGTGGAACCATGGCTTCCTGCTCATCTGGAAATATTCTGTATTCTCCATAAGTTTCATAGCCTACTGGCTCATACATATTGGGAAAATACTGGTAATTTGGTTTTTTATCGTTAAAACAAGAAACCAAGGTTGCAGAAGCAATAATGGCTATTCCTATGTTTATTAATGTTTTCATATTAATGGTCTTGCTCGTTTTCAATTAGACTAATTTCCGATGCACCCGTATCATATAAGAACTTCGTCAAAATTTCGACGTCGTGATTATCAGCTTCAACTTCCATTAGAAAGTGGTCATCTGTTGTGCGTAAATCTGGATTTTCAGCTTTCTTAAAAGGCCAAAGTTTACTTCTCATATAAAAAGTGATCACCATTAAGTGGGCTGCAAAAAATACGGTGAGCTCAAACATAATGGGTATAAACGCCGGCATATTTTGATAGAATGTAAAACTTGGTTTCCCGCCAATGTTTTGTGGCCAGTCTTCAATCATAATATAGTTCATCATCCACACGGCAAAGCTTAACCCTACAAGACCGTATAAAAATGAAGTAATTGCTATACGGGTTGCTGCCAATCCTACAGCGTGGTCTAAGCCGTGCACGGGAAATGGTGTGAAAACCTCAGAGATATGATAGTTTGCAGCGCGCGTCTGTTTAACGGCCTGCATCAACAAGTCGTCATCAGTGTAAATTGCGTGTATCTTTTTAGAAGCCATAATTATTAGTTCTTGTTTTTTAAAATTAGTGCTTGACCCGCCCAATCATCTCGTTTGGCTCTTCCGGGGAATTCACTAATTATCTCGTCCAATAAATCGTATTCGCGGTCGGTCATTCTACTTACCTGATCAAAGGTAAAAATGCCCAATTGGTGAAGTTTTTGTTCCATTACTGGTCCCACTCCATTTATCTTTTTAAGATCGTCCTGTGTTTCAGTATCAGGATTAAATGTACCAATTGCATTTAGCAGACTGTCTATTTTACCTTTATCTTTTTCAAAATCTACCGAATTTTTTTCAACATCTTCAGAAGATGAATTAAACGGCGACTCAAAGTTCTTATCTAAAATATTTGCAGCGGGCCCCGCATCTGCCGGATATTCCTCGACAGTCTGCACATGGCTATGATCGTCTCCATGAACCGCTCGCAGTCTTTTAAAAGATGCTCCCGAAGATTTCAAAATTGTCTTTACCTCTGCTTGTGCGATAACCGGGAAGGTACGTGCATAAAGCAAGAAAAGAACAAAGAAGAATCCTATGGTTCCCATAAAGGTTCCAATGTCTACAAATGTAGGTTGAAACATAGCCCAAGAAGAAGTTAATCGGTCTTTACTTAAATCCACAACGATAATATCAAAACGTTCAAACCACATCCCGATGTTAATAATCAAGGCTACGATAAAGGTCCAGACTATATTTCTTCTCAATTTTTTAACCCATAAGCTAAGTGGCACAATAAGGTTACATATAATTAAAGCCCAGAACGCCCACCAATACGGGCCAGTAGCGGCACCAAAAGATAGGTAAGCATAATTTTCATAAGGTACGCCAGAATACCAAGCAATAAAATATTCAATTAAATAAGCAACGGTAACAATTCCTCCTGTTAGCAAGATTACTTTATTCATATATTCAATATGAAGAACAGTTATGTAATCCTCTAGGTTAGAAACCTTTCTCATAATAATCAATAGGGTCTGCACCATTGCAAATCCTGAGAAAATTGCCCCAGCAACAAAATAAGGTGGATAAATAGTACTATGCCATCCTGGAACTACCGATGTAGCAAAGTCAAAGGATACAATGGTATGTACCGAAAGTACCAACGGCGTTGCCAAACCTGCCAACACAAGGGACACTTCTTCAAAACGTTGCCAATCTTTTACGCGGCCACTCCATCCAAAACTAAGGATGCTGTATATTTTTTTCTGAAATGGGCTATTTGTTCTATCCCGTATCATCGCAAAATCTGGAAGCAATCCGGTCCACCAGAAAACAAGTGAAACAGAAAGGTATGTTGAAATTGCAAATACATCCCAAAGCAATGGCGAGTTAAAGTTTACCCAGAGCGAACCAAACTGGTTTGGAATAGGAAGTACCCAATATGCCAACCATGGGCGACCCATGTGAATAATAGGAAACAGTCCTGCTTGAACAACTGCAAATATTGTCATTGCTTCGGCAGAACGGTTAACGGCCATTCTCCATTTTTGGCGGAAAAGTAATAATACGGCAGAAATAAGTGTTCCTGCGTGACCAATACCTACCCACCAAACAAAGTTTGTAATATCCCAAGCCCAACCAATGGTCTTGTTCAATCCCCAAACCCCAATACCAGTTGATACGGTGTAGATAATGCATCCCAATCCCCATAAAAATGCTATTAAGGATATGGTAAAAACAATCCACCAAGATTTATTGGCCTTTCCCAGAACGGGGGCCCCAACATCTACACTGATGTCATGATAGGACTTATCTCCCAGAACCAAGGGCTCTCTTATAGGTGCTTCGTAGTGTGACGACATATATAATTCTTAAATAATTGGTTTTTATTAGTTTTATGCTTCTGAGGTATTTTTTATAATTGCGTGATAGAAAACATTTGGTTTTGTACCAACATTCTCTAATAAATGATACATTCTATCATCTTTTTTAAGCTTCAACACTTCAGATTCTTCATCATTAACATCTCCAAATACCATAGCTCCGGTATCGCAAGCTTTTGAACAAGCAGTTTGGAATTCACCATCTTTAACAGGTCTTCCTTCACGTTTGGCATCTAAAATGGTTTTTTGAGTCATTTGGATGCACAACGAACATTTTTCCATAACCCCTCTAGAACGCACAACCACATCTGGGTTAAGCACCATTCTACCAAGGTCATTGTTCATGTTATAATCAAATGCATCATTTTCGCTATAAAGGAACCAGTTGAAACGACGCACTTTATACGGACAGTTATTTGCACAGTAACGCGTACCCACACAACGGTTATAAGCCATATGGTTTTGTCCCTGGCGCCCGTGAGAAGTTGCCGCAACCGGACAAACAGTTTCACAAGGAGCATGATTACAGTGTTGGCACATTACAGGTTGAAATGCAACCTGCGGATTCTCGTAAGCTGGAACTTCTACTACTTTATACGAATCAAAAGCAGGAAGGTTTTCCAAGGTTTCAATTTCTTCTTTAAAGGTTTCGCCAGCAGCATAATATCTATCCACACGCAACCAGTGCATATCGCGGAACTTTCTTACCTCATCTTTACCTACAACGGGAACATTGTTTTCCGCGTGACAAGCAATAACGCAGGCTCCACATCCAGTACAAGCGTTTAAATCAATTGAAAGATTGAAGTGATGCCCAATACTCGTATCAAATGGGCTCCAAATATCGGCCTTTTCTTCACGTACAGAAATTGGACTGTGATCGTAATCTGTTACAGGAATTGAGTTCCAAACAGATCTATCTTTAGTATTGAATATTTCAAGAGTGGTTTCTTTTATAATATCTTCGCTTCGACCAGCCATTGTACTTTGTAACTGTACGCAAGCAAATTCGTGCATTCCACTAGCTTTTTCAATAGAAACTTTTTGAATGTTTGAAAAATTCTGATAAAGCGCATAGGCATTTACCCCCGTTTGCATTTCTTCTTGAATGGCAGCGGTTTTACCGTAACCTAAAGCCAATCCTACAGAACCTTTTGCCTGTCCCGGCTGGATGATTACTGGTACATTTTCGATAACTACATTGCCTAACTTCACATTTGCATAACTTCCGTTAAGTGCACCGTTAGACACGTGTTTATTAACAAGATCTAATGCTTCAGCATCGGGAGCCGAAACAGTTAAATAGTTATCCCAAGATGCTCTCGTAATAGGATCCGGAAACTCTTGCAACCATGGGTTGTTTGCCTGTTGCCCATCACCCAATCCAGTAGAAGTGTACAAAGTAAGATCGTATCCACCCTCTTGTGTTAAGAATGAAAGCGCACCATTAGAAGTACTCTCCTCCATAAGTCCAGCTCCTTCAGAAGCGGGCTTAACAGTTTCCATCATCACTTCGGCATCACTAGTTGTAAATCCATCGTGAAGTGCTTTACTCCAAGAACCACCAGCTAAAACTGAAGCAGTCCAAGTTTCTTTTATGTAATCGTAATATTTTTTTGAATTTCCTGTCCATTGCAATAAACACTCCTGAAATTGACGTGTATTAAACAATGGTCGGATAGTAGGTTGGGTAAGACTGTATGTACCTTTTTTTAATTGTGCATCGCCCCACGATTCTAAATAGTGTGGTGTAGCAGCAACCATTTTCGCCAATGACGCCGTAGCATCTTGCTTAATAGCAAATGCAAGGCTCATCTCCAATTTTTGATATGCTTCAGCAAATTCAGTAGCATTAGGCAAAGAATATACAGGATCAACACCAACGGTAATTAAACCTTTAATGTTGCCCGAGATAACACCGTTTACAACGTTCATTACTTCACTATTGCTTCCTTGTCTAGTTAGCAAGGGTTTGTTAACATCCATCGCCTCACTACCGGCATTAAAGTTTAAAGCCATGGTTTGTGAAGCAACATCTGGTAAATTTGTAACCAATAGTGCTTTATTTCCAGCTTTTTGAAGCTGCGCCTTAGCCTTATTTACAGCATCAGCTATATTTTCTGGCAAACCTGAAGTACTTCCTCCTGTTAGTGCCTTTAATATTTGTACTTGTTGCGTAGGTGTAGCAGGAACACGTTTATCGGCTTTACCACCAGTTAAGGTCAGGTTTGCCTCAAACTGAATATGACGAGACATTTTACCGTTTTTAGGCACGCGTCCTTTAGCATAACTTCTGCTGTAACTACCACCTTGCCAATCGCCTAAGAAATCGGCGCCTACCGAAACAATTACTTCAGCCTTCGAAAAATCGTAATCTGGTAAGGCACGGCTTCCGTATTTATTCTGAAAAGCATCTAAAGCGCCTGAGCACGAAACCGTATCATAAACAACGTGTTTTATGTTCGGGTATTTTGAAGTAAATTCAGCAATTAATTTTGACGTAGATGGGCTTGCGAAAGTTTGCGTAAGCAAAACAATGTCTTTCCCAGACATCTCATTCATTTTTTGAGCCATAGCTGTATCAAACTCTGGCCAAGTAACACCAGCACCATTTAATAAAGGGCCGGTTAATCTATTTTTATCGTAAAGCCCAAGAATTGACGCATGCACACGTGCATTAGCGCTCCCTCCGTTTTCCGATAGGTCGTTTCTTTCAATTTTAATTGGGCGTCCTTCGCGCGTTTTCACCAAAACATTGGCAAAATCGAAACCATCGGCCATAGTTGAAGCATAATAATTTGCTACCCCAGGCACGACATCGTGAGGTTGAACAACATAGGGAATTGACTTAACTACGGGACCTTCGCAAGCCGCTAAAGTAGCAGCTGCTGTAGAAAAGCCCACATATTTTAAGAAATCACGACGCGTGGTTGATGAAGATTCTAACGCTCCTTTATTGCCAAGAAACTCGTCTGTAGGAATTTCAGTTACAAACTCATTGTCCTGCAGCGCCTTGACAATTGCGCTGTCTTCGTTCAGCTCTTCAACACTTCTCCAGTATTTCTTGTTTGATGCCATATTGCTATCTGTAATTATCCTTTAATTTTATTAATAGTGACATTTTCCACATTCCAAACCACCCATTTCGGCGATTGTTAACTTCTCAACTCCATACTTTTTGGAAAGTTCTTCGTGTATTTTGGCATAGTATTCATTAGTAGCCAAATTAACGTTAGTCTCGCGGTGACAATTAATACACCATCCCATTGTGAGCGGCGCAAATTGCTCTACCACCTCCATTTCCTGAATTTCTCCATGGCAGGTTTGACAAGCAATACCCGCAACAGTAACGTGTTGTGAGTGATTAAAATACACAAAATCTGGAAGGTTGTGGATTCGAACCCATTTTACAGGTTCTGTTTTGCCGGTGTACTCTTGGTTTTCTGCATCCCAGCCAACTGCCTTGTAAAGTTTCTGAATTTCGCCATCATAGAATTCTTTTGAATATTCCTCTGTAGCTGTTTCAGGAGCAACTTCTGAAATATTTTTATGACAATTCATACAAACATTCAATGAAGGAATTCCAGAGTGTTTACTTTTTCTAGCGGAACTATGACAGAAATTACAATCTATCTGATTGTCGCCAGCGTGAATTTTATGCGAGTAATGAATTGGCTGCACAGGGGCGTAACCTTGATCTACCCCCACTTGCATCATATAACCAAAACCGAAATAAGCTGCGGCAAGCAATAAGAACACCGTAAACACCAAAACCAAGAATTGATTTTGCACAAATGCTTTCCAAATTGGAGTGCCCTTTTCCTTTTCTTCGTACACAACACCGTTTGCCTCTGCAATACGTTTAAGGGTATTGGTTACCAAGTAAAGCATAATAACCAACAACAAAAAGATAAGCGCCAGCGCACCAATAACGAGTGTGTTTGAAACAGATCCACCACCAGAGGCTGCTGTACCATCGGCAGGAGCGGCACCTGCAGCTGCGGGTGCAGGCTCAGCTTTTGGCTGATCAACATATGCTAAAATATCATCTATATCAGCGTCTGATAGCGCTGGAAAGGCAGTCATTATAGCCTTATTATTTTCTTCAAACAGTTTAATAGCTTGCGCATCTCCCGAAGCGATTAACGCTTGGCTGTTTCTAATCCATTTATGCAACCAATCACGGTCAAATTTATCGCCAACTCCTCTTAATGCGGGCCCAACCGCTTTCTTGTCTAATTTATGACAGGCAGCACAATTGGCCTTAAACAACGCCTCTCCTGCAGCCACATCGCCTCCCGCGGCAGCGTTGTCTGCTGCTGCGTCTTGAGAATATATAGTAGTTGAAAAAGTTAGTAAAAACACTAACAAAAGAAGTGGCAATTTTGAGCGTAGATGTATAAAATTCACCTTTTTCATCTGTTGATTATATAGTTTTTTATTGGTCACTGGAATGTGCATATAAAGTATTTCGAGATAAGTTCGAAACTCTTTGAAGTGCTCATTTCATTACTAATGATTAATTTTTTATCGATCGTTTTGGAACAGAATTAATTACGATTCCCTAGAAACTTAATACGCATCCTGCACCACAAACAAAGGCACAAAAGTACATTATAAAGTCGATTTTGAAAATGCAAACAAAGTGTTAACTATTAATTTATATCTGTTCTAAATAATAAATTGGGTGTCTGCAATGTTATTAAGTTTTACCTTTGCCGTAAAGACATAAGCTTATGATTCCACAGTCCTATTTCAAAATTTTAATTACCAGCATTTTAATTGTCACTTTTTCAGAAAACGCAATGGCACAAAACGCGACGTTAACTGTAAATACAGATTCGAAAATAACCCAATTGCTGGAACTGAAGAAAAATTTAGAAAAAGAAAATAAACTCGCTGACGGTTACACCATCCAATTGTATTATGGCGAGCTGGATAAGGCCAACCAAGTTTTACACAAATACCGAAGCAATTATAGCAATTGGCCAGCATCAATAGGGTATGAAACACCAAATTTTAAAGTTTGGGCCGGCAATTTTACTTCGCGAATAGAAGCTGAAAGAGCACTCATTGAGATTCAAAAAAACTTTTCGTCTGCCTTTATTTTGAAACCCGAACGACGCAAATAATAACTAGGTATATTTAGTTATTACTGTTTAAAAACGAAAATCAATTTACTTTTGTATCAATAAATCCCAATGGTTTCGTTTTTGACGAATTACCCACCCAATTTTTTACACTGTTGTAATCTAAATAATAACTTACACGCAACGAAATACTATTTAATTGTGGCTCATTGTAGAGGTTATTGAAGTTGTTTGAAAAACTTACCCCCGATTTGTCAATATAACTTTCTATCGCATTTCGGTATAAAAGCGTCAATTGGCTACCGGGGGCAAACCACCACGAAAATCGTAAATCTACATTCCAACTGTTGTAAGTTGCATTGCGATTTTCAGTATAAGTTGTATTTTCAACCAATTCACCAGAATTTTGTAAGGTAAAAAACTGACTGTAATCCACTTGGGAGTAATAATGGCGAAACGATAAATTTAAAGCCATTTTATTGTTAAAAATATACTGCGATTCCAATGTATTTACAACGGTATTTCTGTCGCGTTTCCCAAAAATAATAGTTTCGTTTACTACGCTAACAAAGCCTTCTTCATTAGTAGAAAAAGTTACATCGGTGTTGAAAAACATTTTTAATTTATCTGATACGCGATATTTAGGTCCAAATTCAAGAATCAATCGGTCGCGACCTCTTTCGTTATATTTATACCAGTCTGCTTTTATATCTAGCGCCAATTTCTTTCTATAATCTGTAGAAAACCAAGCCCAAATATCGTAATATTCCGGCACCTTTACATAGCGTTCTTTAACCCTAGGCTCATAGATATCGTTTGTTCCAAATGGGGTCATTTCAAAACCTCCGCCAAAGCCCAAAAACTTTTTGGTAGTAAAACTAGAGTTGAAGTTAAAAAGAAAATTGCTATAAAGATCTGTTTCCAGCCTTCGTATATAATTTAAATTAAAATTTAAAAATAAATTGTTCAAATTGCCTTTGGGCTGAAGGTATCGATAGCCGTAATATGCACTATACCGAATAAAATTGGTTTCGCTAGAATACCCCATATCGTTAATATCATAAGCGGCTGTTCTAAAATTTACCTCACCCGAAATACGATTTCTACCACTTATTTTTGAAAATCCGGCGCCGCCTTCCATTCCAAATTTGGTCGCATTTTCTTTTACCCAACTTCCTTCAACGTTGGCAAAATAATTATAGGTATTGTTTTTATTGGTTAAATCTAAATACAATCCAGAAGCGTTAGCGTCGCGAAAATCGCCTTCGCGAATTACATTTGTATTTACAAACGACACCGAAGAATTATCGCCAAAACGCTGATCTAAAACCAAAATATTATAGTTTGCCAAAGGTTCCACTACTTCTTGCCTAGCTTCACCTGTGTTATTGTTTTTAATGTTGGCATACGTTTTTTCGGTAACGGCATTAAAAATACCCAAGCCCAAGTTGCCATCGGTTCTTCCGGAAATTTTAAATGCATTGATTAAATCTACCGATGCTGGATAATTTACAACTGCTTCGTTTTCTGAAATATTTGGATAAACCGAAGGATTGCCCCCCACTCTTCGCGAATAAAAAAGATTTCCTTTGGTAAAAAGTTCCGTTCCTTCCGTAAAGAAACCTCGATTTTCTTCGTATTGCGTTTCAAAAGCTGAAAGGTTTAAAACTTCATTATCAAATTTTGACTGTCCGAAATCGGGGATCAAAATCATATCTAATGTAAAGGCATCGTTTATTCCGTATTTCAGGTCCATTCCACCGTTGAAAGTAGTTTGGGTATCACCATCAAAATTATTAACATATGCCGAAACATAGGGCTGAAAAGAAAGCCGCAGCGGTGCTTGAATGTTTTTAATGCCGTGTATTTCGCCATCGTAAATGGAAAAGGAGCCTTTGGTATTATCTATATGGCTCCAGCTGTAACGGGTTCTACTTCTTCTAAATTCCCGCTCCATATTTAAACCCCATTCCTGTATGTTTTTATTCGGAAAACGCACTTCGGAATATGGAATAAAAATTTCAGCCACCCAACCTTCATTTGTAATTTGAACGGCACTGTACCAGATTCCATTCCAAGAATTGTCTTCGTTGTCGTTGGTCATTTTGGCGTCGTATTGCACGCCCGCTGCGGTAACTATAAATTGCAAACTTTGCTGTCTGTCGTTATAACCGTTTAAAAGGATAAAGAAAAAATCGTCGTTGCCAATATTATCCCGTTCAGTGAGTTCTTTTAAAATTTTATTGGGTTCCGGATCTTTCATTGTGGCGCCAAAGTAGATGCCTAAATCGTTATAGACAATTTTAACGTCGGTTTTTAAGCTATCGGGGATGGGTCTGCCATTGTTTGGCAGACGTTCAACAAAGTTGGTTGCGACTGGTGCATTTTGCCAAGCTGCATCATCTAAAATTCCATCTATTTTAGGAGCTTCACTTATACGCGGAATAGTTATTTTTTTTCTCGGAATACTATCTGCTGTCTGCGAAATCATGGCAAAACTAAACAGAAGACAAGCTGCAAAGAAAATCCTTTTTAATGAAAAACTCATTGGGTTTGGTTTTCTTAATAGACTTTAAAAAATATTCATTGTTACAAAAAATGAAAAAATAAATGGGATTGCTGCCAATAAAAACGACCCGAAAAAATTCATTTTCGGGTCGTTTCAGTTGTTAATTAGGAAGGAAAACTATTTCAATTTCTTCTTCACTGCAACTTCTTGGAAGGCTTCAATAATATCGTTTTCGTAAATATCATTGTAGTTTTTAATCTGGATACCACAATCGTAGCCTTTAGATACTTCTTTTACGTCATCTTTAAATCGTTTTAAAGAAGCAAGTTCACCTGTGTAAACAACAACCCCTTCTCGAATAAGACGGATACCTGAATTTCTAAAGATTTTTCCTGTTAGCACCATACATCCTGCAATTGTACCGACTTTCGATATTTTGAAAGTTTCACGAATTTCTGCTGTACCGGTAATTTCTTCTTTCATTTCTGGAGAAAGCATACCTTCCATTGCGTCTTTAAGATCGTTTATAGCATCGTAAATAATGGAGTACGTACGGATATCAATTTCTTCTTTGTCTGCAATTTGGCGGGCGTTACCCATTGGGCGAACGTTGAAACCAATAATAATTGCATCTGAAGCCGAAGCCAAGAGCACATCACTTTCGGTGATTGGGCCCACTGCTTTATGAATTATATTTACTTGAATTTCTTCAGTAGATAATTTCTGGAATGAATCTGTCAATGCTTCAACAGAACCATCCACATCACCTTTAAGAATAATGTTTAATTCTTTGAAATCACCAAGGGCAATTCGTCTACCTATTTCATCTAATGTAATATGTCGCTGTGTTCTAACAGACTGCTCGCGTTGAAGTTGCGTACGTTTAGTAGCAATGGCTTTGGCCTCGCGTTCGTCTTCAAATACATTAAATTTATCGCCGGCTTGTGGCGCACCGTCTAGACCCAGCACAGACACAGGAGTTGATGGACCGGCTTCTTTCACATTTTTACCGCGTTCATCCTGCATTGCTTTCACTTTTCCGCTGTGTTGTCCAGCAAGCACATAATCTCCAACCTTAAGTGTTCCGCCTTGTACCAATACGGTAGATACATAGCCTCTACCCTTGTCCAAAAAGGCTTCTACAACAGTACCATTTGCTTGGCGGTGTGGGTTAGCTTTTAATTCCAGTAATTCGGCTTCGAGTAATACTTTTTCAAGCAACTCTTTTACACCTTGACCTGTTTTTGCCGAGATGTCCTGCGACTGAATTTTTCCACCCCAATCTTCAACTAATAAGTTCATTTGAGCAAGCCCTTCTTTTATTTTCTCGGGGTTTGAGGTAGGTTTATCAATTTTATTGATAGCAAACACTATTGGTACACCTGCAGCTTGTGCATGGCTGATTGCCTCTTTTGTTTGTGGCATAATAGCATCATCTGCTGCCACAACAATTATGGCAACATCTGTAACTTGGGCTCCACGAGCACGCATAGCAGTAAAGGCTTCGTGACCAGGGGTATCTAAAAAGGCTATTTTTTGACCACCCTCTAACTCAACACCATAGGCACCAATATGTTGGGTAATTCCACCAGATTCGCCTGCAATAACATTTTCTTTACGAACGTAATCTAATAATGATGTTTTACCGTGATCTACGTGACCCATTACTGTAACAATAGGTGCGCGATCTTGAAGGTCTTCAGGAGCATCTATATCCCGATCTATGGATTCTTCAAGGTCGGCGGTAACGAACTCTAACTCGTAGCCAAATTCATCTGCAACAATACTCAGGGTTTCAGCATCGAGACGTTGGTTCATTGTTACCATCATTCCCAAACTCATACAAGCGGAGATAATTTTGGTGACAGGCACGTCCATCATCGTTGCCATTTCGCTAGCGGTAACAAATTCGGTAACTTTAATAAGTTTGTTATCTGCTTCTTGCTGTGCAAGTTCATCTGTTTTTTGACGATGGGTATCTCGTTTTTCGCGACGGTATTTTGCTCCTTTTCCTTTGGAAGATTTCCCTTGAAGTTTTTCCAAGGTTTCACGTACTTGTTTTTGTACTTCTTCTTCGCTTGGCTCTTCTTTAGGTGTACTACTGCGTCCCTTTCTATTGCCAGACCCGCGGTTATCTCTGTAGTTGTTGCCTCCAGATTTTGGAGTTTCTTTACTTATGCGGCGTCTTTTGCCTTTTACGTTTTTCTTATCGTCTGTTTTGGTCTCCTTTTTCTTCTCTGGTTTTTTAAACTGGGTAAGATCTATTTTCTGACCCGTAAAGTTAGGACCATCAAGTTTACGATATTGCGTAGTAACGGTATCAGATTCCTTTGTGGTTTCTGTTTTTTCTTCTGTTTTAGGCTCCTCGGCCTTTGAAGCGGGAGCTTCTTTTGACTTTTCTTCTTTTGTAGTTTGTGCGGTATCTGCCGCTTTAGGCTTTGTTTCTCTGGGTTGATCTGCCTTAACTTCTTCCGTTTTAGCCTGCTCTTCTTTTGGCTTTTCTTCTACAACGGTTTTCGCTTCCTTCGTCTTTTCTTCCTTTGTTGGGGGAGTTACTTCTTCTGTCTTTTCAACTTTTCCTTGCGCTTGTTTTTCCGTTTCTAGAGCATCGGGCTTCTGTTCAGCTTTGGGCTCTTCTTTTTCGCTTGCCGGACTAGCTGGTTTGGCTTTTCCAGTAGCAAGATCAATTTTTCCTACTTGCTTGGGGCCGTCTAGTTTTGCTCCAGCTCTAATAACGCGGGAAGCCTCTTCCTTCTTCTGCTTTTCTTCAAGTTCGCGTTCGCGTTCCAGTCGAAGTTCTTCTTTCTCTTTGCGTTTTTCTTCCCCTACTTCTTTAGAAGCTACTTTTTTACTTTTGTCGGTTTCAAATTCTTCAAAAAGGACTTCGTATTCATCACCTGTTATTTTGGTATTGGGACTTGCGTCTACATCGAACCCCTTGGAGCTTAAAAAATCCACGGCACGATCCAACGAGATGTTGAATTCACGTAATACCTGACTCAGTCTTTTTGTTTTTACTTCAGCCATAAATGCTTTTCCTAATTTTGTCTTTTTAAAAAATTTGTATAAAAGTAGTCAAAGTTTCAACTACTCTTCAAATTCTTCTTTTAATATATTTATAACATCGCGGATTGTTTCTTCTTCAAGATCGGTACGTTTTACCAAATCGTTGATGTCGTGTTCCAATACGCTTTTCGCTGTATCCAGCCCAATTTTGCTGAATTCTTCAATAATCCAACCTTCAATTTCGTCAGAGAATTCAGATAATTCTACATCCTCTTCTGCCCCTTCGCGAAGCACATCTATTTCGTAACCAGTTAGTTGACCAGCTAAGCGAATGTTGTGGCCTCCACGACCAATAGCTTTACTCACTTCTTCTGGGCGAAGAATAACCTCTGCACGTTTTTTCTCATCGTCAATTTTAACCGAAGTTACTTTTGCGGGACTCAGTGCTCTTGTAATATACAAGGTAAGGTTGCTGGTGTAATTAATTACGTCTATGTTTTCATTGCCCAATTCGCGCACAATACCGTGAATTCTAGAACCTTTCATACCTACGCAGGCCCCGACAGGATCAATACGGTCGTCGTATGAATCTACGGCAACTTTTGCTTTTTCGCCCGGAATACGCACTACTTTTTTAACTGTAATTAAACCGTCAAAAACTTCTGGGATTTCCTGTTCGAATAATTTTTCGAGGAAAATATTTGCGGCACGGCTCATGATGATCGTAGGTTTGTTACCTTTTAAATCAACACTTTCAATTATACCACGTACGTTGTCTCCTTTTCTGAAAAAATCTGAAGGAATTTGTTTTTCCTTTGGAAGAATAATTTCGTTGCCATCATCATCTAACAAGATAACGGCGCGGTGACGAATGTGATGTACCTCGGCGGTATAAATTTCGCCTTCAAGGTCTTTAAACTGCTTGTATATTATGGTATTATCGTGCTCGTGAATTTTTGAAATAAGGTTTTGGCGCAATGCCAAAATAGAACGGCGGCCAAGATCTATTAATTTTACTTCTTCAGAAACATCTTCGCCAATTTCAAAATCGGGTTCAATTTTACGCGCTTCGTTAAGCGAAATTTCCTCATTGGGATCTTCCACTTCACCATTGGCTACCACAATACGGTTTCTCCATATTTCAAGGTCGCCTTTGTCTGGGTTTACAATAATATCAAAGTTATCATCGCTACCGTATTTTTTCTTTAGCGCATTTCTGAAAACGTCTTCAAGTATCGCCATAAGCGTTACTCTGTCTATTTGTTTGTCGTCTTTAAATTCCGAAAAAGAATCGATTAGTGCTAAGTTTTCCATATCAATTCAATTAAAATGTTATCATCACTTTTGCTTCCATAATATCTGTATAAGGCAATGTTGCCTCTTTTTGAACGGTAATTTTACCTTTCCCCACTGGCTTTGGCTCGCGTGCTGTCCATTTTAAAGTACAGCTTTCATGAGTTGCAGCGGTTAATTCGCCTTCAAATTTTTCGTTGTTCTTAGTTTTTATCTTTAACGTTCTTCCTATATTTTTTTTGTACTGTCGTGGCAAAGTTAATGGCTCTGAAACTCCAGCGGACATTACTTCTAATGAAAAATCGTATTCTTCTCTGTCTAAGTTATGCTCAATTTGGCGGCTAACCGCAATACAATCATCAACTGTTACGCCCTTGTCGCCGTCCAGAATGACCCGTATTTGGTTGTCTTCAGAAATATTTAGATCGATCAGAAACAGCGATTTGTTTTCTTCTAGTGCACTTTTAAGCAGTTGTGCTACTTTTTCCCGCATTATTTTTTAAGCTATAAAAAGAGGGGACTTTAGTCCCCTCAGATATTTTCGTATCAAATTCGGTGCAAATATAATATATTTTTTAATATTATAAAAACCAAGGGCAAACGATTTATTTTGTAATTTAAGGGTTCAAAAATTAACCAACCATATATGAAACGTATCCTCGTACCAACCGATTTCTCTGAACAAGCCGAAAACGCGCTAAAAGTGGCAGTAACACTTGCCAAAAAACACAAGAGCCAAATATTTGTGCTCCACTCCATGGAAATGCCGCTTCATCTTGCAACCTCCAGCGATTCGGGCAGTCTTCCAGAATCGCTTTTCTTTATTAAACTGGCAGAAAAACGCTTTGGTGAACTTAGAGCGAAGCCGTATTTAGAGGGCATAACACTAAACGAAACCATTGGTCACGATGAAATTTATGAAGATATTGAAGCAGTATGCGACAAAAACAAAATAGACCTTATAGTAATGGGCTCCACGGGAGCAAGTGGTTTTAAAGAAATGTTTGTGGGCAGCAACACCGAAAAAGTAGTGCGAACTTCTAATATTCCCGTATTGGTTATTAAAAACAACCATCCCAAATTTGAGGTAAACGATTTTATTTTTGCATCAGATTTTTCTGAAGACGGTCGTGGAGCTTTAGACAAGGCACAAAAATTCGCAAAAAAAGTGGGTGCAAAAATGCACTTGCTATTTGTAAATACCCCAGCCAATTTTAACACCTCAACCGAAGCACAAAAAATAATGGAGAACTTTGTGCGTGGCATGGGGGTTAAAAATTATACGCTTAATATTTTCAACGACACCTCGGTAGAAAAAGGTATTTTAAATTTCGCCAATCATATTAATGCACAATTAATAGGAATGGGCACGCACGGCCGAAAGGGAATTTCGCATTTTTTCAATGGAAGTATTAGTGAAGATATGGTTAACCATGCAAATATGCCTGTCATTACTTTTAAAATTTAAAATGAAATTTTTATTCTTCACTTTACTGGTTTTTATTTTTGGGTGTAATCAACTTCACCACAAAAAAGAAATAAAAACAGTTTTGGAAATTGAGGAACCATCACCTACTATAATAGCAAAACCTAAAATTCCTGAAGGTGCTTTAAAAGCAGATTTTTTGGGGAATAGCGATTCTCTCTACGCCTATATAAAAAATATTGACACCACAAATGAAGTTACATATATTGGTTTTGAAGAAAAAAAACTTCCAGAAATTGCAATTCCCGAAAGCATAGGTGCCGAATTGAAAATTTTAAAACTTAAAAACTTTCAGAATGATGTTTTATTAGTGAATGCCAAATTAAAGGATACAAATTTTAACGAATACTATCTATTTGTATATAACAATTCAAACTGGAAGCAACCGGTAAATCGTTTTGCAATTCATAAAAGCAATATGGCAGATTCGTTAATCCCGATAACTAATAACCCAAAAGACAGCACACAACTAGTACGTTATTATTCAGTTTTTAATATGGATAGAAAAAGCGAAAAGAAGTTTACCTGGAAATTAATGCAGGAAAGTATTCCGATAACAGATAAAGAATTGGAGCATTAATTCTTCTATAAATACGTGAGTTCTCAATTATAAGAGTTGTCTATTTAAATAATGCTTCAGCCTAAAAATTATAATTTTCCTGAAACCATTTCATTATTAAACGGTACAAAAAAACCCTAATCAAATGCTTTTCAGCTGATTAGGGTTTTATAAAGTTGGCCCACTAGGGCTCGAACCTAGACTCTTCTGGACCAAAACCAGACGTGTTGCCAGTTACACCATGGGCCAATTCAATATATTTAGATTTGCATCTACCAAGGCTAAAAAAGTATTTTCTAGCTTAGGAGGTGCAAATTTAATACAAACTTTGTCTTGTACAAACATTTCGCTAAAAAATTAAAGGCATTATTTTACAATTACATTTTTTTTCTGAAAATATACAAACATATTGCACGTTACCTCATTTACATACTTGGGGCTATTTATATTATTAGTAAATTCGTCGCATAAAAATTTTAAGTGCTTATGGGTTCTTTCAACTTTACAAAATGGAACAAAATTACAGGTTGGCTCGTCTTTGCTATTGCCTTAACAACCTATTGGTTAACCGTTGAACCAACTGCTAGTTTTTGGGATGCCGGCGAATATATAACCACGGCCAGTAATTTGGAAGTAGGCCACCCGCCGGGAGCTCCACTCTATCAATTGTTGGGGGCTTTCTTCTCCATATTTGCAACAGACGCTTCGCATATTGCACTCACCATTAACTTAATGTCTGTTTTTTCTAGCGCATTTACCATACTTTTTATGTTTTGGTCGCTTACTATTTTACTAACTAATGTAATTTCCAAACACCAGGAAATAGACAAAACATCGGCAATAGCCATTATTGGAAGCGCTGCCGTGGGTGCCTTAGCCTTTACCTTTACCGATAGTTTTTGGTTTAACGCCGTTGAAGCAGAGGTTTATGCCAGTGCGGCTTTTTTAATGGCTGTCTTGTTTTATACCGCCCTGCGCTGGGAACGCGAAATGCTAGAGCCACGTGGTAATCGCTGGGTAATTTTAATTGCTTTTATTATCGGGCTTTCCTTCGGGGTTCACTTTATGGCGCTGCTCACTATTCCGGCAATTGGATTTTTATACTTCTTTAAGCACTACAAAACCGTCACGGTTAAAAACTTCATTATTGCAAATATTGTTACTGTTGCAATCTTACTTTTCATCTTCAAGCTATTATTGCCAATGACGATGAAGTTTTTTAGCGCTTCGGAATTGTTTTTCGTAAATAGCATGGGGCTTCCCTTTAACTCCGGAACCATCTTCGCCGCACTCCTATTTATCGTACTTTTTATTTACGGGTTAAAATTCACCAGAAAAAAAGGCTTTGTACAGTTAAACACACTTTTATTGTGTGTTCTCTTTATATTTATTGGGTTCTCAAGTTGGTTAATGTTGCCCATTCGCGCCAATGCCGGAACGGTAATTAATGAAAACAACCCAAATAACGCCCGCGAACTTTTGGCGTATTACAACCGCGAGCAATACCCAGAAACACATTTATTTTACGGGCCGCTTTTTACCGAAACCTATGCGGGGTTAGATGAAGACAACCCGTATAAAGACGAAAAACCAAAATACGAAAAAGACGAAGCAACCAACAAATACATTATTGTAAACAATTACAAAAATGCAGGCCAAAACACCGAAGATTCGCAGAAAGCTTTCCTTCCCAGAATGTGGAGTACCGAGCACAACGCCAATTACATGGAATTTACAGGTGGTTTAGACTTTTCGGTTAAAAGTGAATATTTAAGCGAACCGCGATTGGTAGACGAGGTAAATAATTTTAAACAAGCCTACAATCAAGGCTTAGTTGATAAAAGCGATTACGATAAATTTCTAAAAAACTTCGGGCAATTTCTCGATATTCAAAAACCATCCTTTTTCCAAAATATGAAATTTATGTTCGAGTTTCAATTTGGGTATATGTATTGGCGTTATTTTATGTGGAATTTCACCGGAAGACAGGACGATGTGCAAGGCCGTTATACAGATCTGCACGGCAACTGGATTAGCGGAATTAAATTTATTGACGAAATGCGGCTGGGCAATCAAGATATGCTTACCACAGATATGAAAGAGAATAAAGCGCGTAATACGTACTTTTTCCTACCGCTTATTTTAGGTGTAATAGGCTTAGTTTTTCACTTTAAAAACGATCAAAAAAGTTTTTGGGTGCTCCTTGTCTTTTTCCTATTTACAGGTTTAGCCTTAAAGGTTTATTTAAATGAAAGACCCTTTGAGCCACGTGAGCGCGACTATGCATTAGTGGGTAGTTTTTATGTGTTTGCCATGTGGATAGGGTACGGCGTTTATGCACTTTTTGATTTGGTAAAAGAGTATTTAAAACCGAAAGTGGCACTTCCGGTTGTTTTAATTATTTCGGCTTTGGCAGCGCCCGTTTTGCTCGCAACCCAAAACTGGGACGACCACGATAGAAGCAACCGTTATACCGCACAATCAATGGGTAAAATGTATTTAGACTCTTGCGATGAAAACGCAATACTGTTTACCATTGGAGACAACGATACGTTTGCCCTTTGGTACGCCCAAAATGTGGAAGGCTATAGACAAGATGTGCGTATTATAAATACAAGCTTGTTTCAAACAGATTGGTATATTGACGATATGAAGAAAAAAGCCTTTACCAGCGACCCCATTCCTTCGCAATTAACACACGCCAAATATCGTTGGGGAACGCGCGACTTTTTAATCTTTCAAAAAACTAATAAAGATACAATCGACATTAAAACGTGGATGAATTTTGTGGCCAACGATAGCCCCGCAACCCAAATGGAGCTCCCAAGTGGGCAAGTGATTAATACTTTTCCTTCAAAAATAATCCGCATTCCAGTTGATAAAGAAGCGGTATTGCGCAACGGCATCGTCGACCCCAAAGATGCAGATCTAATTGTACCGTATATAGACATTAATTTAAAAGGCGACATAATCTATAAAAATAGAATGATGATGCTCGATATTATTGCGAATAATAACTGGGAGCGACCCATCTATTTTAGTGGGGGAAGTTTTGGCGATGACGATTATTTGTGGATGAAAGATTACCTGCAATTAGACGGTGTTGTTTATAAGTTAGTACCAATAAGAACACCGCTTAACAAACGAAGTCCTTTTGATATGGGTAGAGTTGATGCAGACAAAATGTACAATATCGTTATGTCCTGGGATTGGGGTAACAGTGGCAGCCCAGATATTTACCACGATACCGAAACTCGCAGAAACGGCATTACCTATAGAAGCAACCTCGCCCGTCTTGCCGAAGCACTTATAAACGAAGGCAAAATGGACAAGGCCGAAAAAATACTGGATTTAGCGATGGAAAAAATGCCTATAGATTATTTTGAATACTATTCGTTATTGGAACCATTTGTTATTGGTTATTATGAATTGGACAAACTCGAAAAAGCCCGAAAAGTTTACGAAGATGTAACCAAAAAATATCAAGAAAACCTACTGTATTACAACAGTTTAAAATTTAATAAACAACGCGCAATCGCCGAAGATATTATTAGCGACATGGAACGTTATCGCAGCTTGGTTCAAGTAGTAGTTGTGTATGACGAAGAAACATACGGCCGCGCCGAAGCTAAAGAATTTAATGAGTATTTAAAACTGTTCCGACACTTCTACAGTCCAGATGAGGCAATGGATTTAGATAAGGATATTGAAAAAGACTCCACTATAGAAATTCCTTTAGATTCAAGTCTTTTAAAAGAAATGCAGCTCGAACCTACCAATGAAATTTTAGAGGAAACCCCCTTAAATTAATCCCAATTGCAGTTCAATTTTGCAAAAATGCCCAAGTTCATTCAGCGGTTTTATCCCGAACGTATTTGGGCATTTTCACGAAATAAAAACACCGTCTATCTTACTTTTGACGATGGCCCTATACCTAAGGTTACGCCTTGGGTATTAGCTACGCTGAAAAAACACAACGCCAAAGCGACTTTTTTTTGCATAGGCGATAACGTTCAGAAACACCCTGAAATTTTTAAAACAATTCTTTCTCAAGGGCATTCGGTAGGCAACCACACCTTTAATCATGTAAATGGATGGAAAACCAAAACCGCAAAGTATGTAGATAATGTTTTAAAATATGAGCATGTTGTTTTAAAACTTCTGAAAAATTTCGGCATTGAAAATGCACCGTCAGACACTTCCAATTCAAAATTATTATTTCGGCCGCCTTACGGGAAAATGACTTCAAAACAGGCGAGAATTCTTCAGAAAAAAGGTTTCAAAATTGTAATGTGGAGCATAATTAGTTACGATTACGACGCAAACACTTCCGAAGAAAAATGCCTTCAAAATGTTTTAAATAATATAAAACCTGGAAGTGTAATCGTTTTTCACGATAGTTTAAAGGCAGAAAAAAACCTTCGTTTTGTATTGCCGAAGGTTTTAGAATTTATTTCAGAAAAAGGCTGGGAATGTTCAACCGTTTAAAAATGCGGTTACAACTTTTGGTGGTTGGGCAGCTTAAACGTATTCATTTACAAGCCCAATCAATGTTTTGGCATCTTGCTCGCCGCTCTGCCGCCATTTCATCTCACCATTTTTATATATCATAAGGGTGGGAAGTCCTTTTACTCGAAGCGCATCTGCGAGTTCCTTGTTTTTTTCAACGTCAATTTTTATAACCCGAGCTTTATCGCCAAGCGCCGCAGCAACATCTCTTAAAACGGGGTGCATTTCTTTACTGGCGCCATCGTAATCTGCATAAAAATCTAGCAGAACCGGAATTTGCGTTTCAATTAATTCTCCAAATTTTGACATTAGCCTTGTATATTAGTTGAATACCTGTATTACAAATATAATAAAATTAGCGCCTAAAGTAACTAAGTGTTTTAAAGTGCTTCAAGTTTTAGATTTTGTACCTTTTAAAATCTCTAAAAGCATAGATGTTTATGTTGTGTTTTTAAGTTTGGGGCTTTTTTCTTTTAAGCTTAATAACAGTTATTTCGGGCCAAATACCTATTCTTCCCGGGTATCCTAAAAACCCAAAACCTCGGTTTACATTTATATACCTTCCGAACTCCTCGTATATTCCAGCCCAATTTTTATAGCGGTATTTTATAGGGCTCCATTTTATAATTCCAGGGATTTCAATTCCAAATTGCATGCCGTGCGTATGCCCGCTCAAAGTTAATTGAAAATTACGCGGACTATCTTTTACCTGCGCCTGCCAATGTGATGGATCGTGGCTTAATAAAATTTTAAAATCTGAGTTAGAAATTCCTTCGCAAGCTTTGTTGATATCTCCAGCTTGTTTAAAACCATTGAGCCCCCAGTTTTCAACGCCAACCACAGCAATTTTTTGTCCGTTTTTTTCGATGAATCTATTTTCATTCAGCAATAAATTCCAACCCATTTCATTTTGAATATTCTTCAATTTCCGAAGATTTTCAGCTTGTGCTGCAGCACTGTCCCACTTAACATAATCGCCGTAATCGTGATTTCCCAAAATTGAAAAAACGCCATTCGGAGCTTTTAAACTGGAAAAAAGTTGTTTCCAATCGTCCATTTCTTCGGCAAGATTGTTTACCAAATCGCCCGTAAAAAGAATGACATCGCTTTGCTGTTCGTTGATAAGATTTACGGCGTATTCTACCTTCTCTCTATTGTCAAAACTACCGCTGTGTACGTCGCTTAATTGCGTTAATGTAAACCCGTCAAATTCTTCGGGTAAGTCGTCAAACTCCAGCGAATATTTTAAAACCTTGTAATTGTACTTACCTTGAATCATTCCGTAAAGCAAACTAGCAAACGGAATGGCAGCAATCCCCAAAGCAATGGTACTCACAAATTTTCTTCGCGAAGCCATAAATTGCGCTTCATCACTGCCAGCAACTTTCATAAAAATACCGACAAAAAATCTTGCAATATCCTCGCCGAACATGAAAACGACAATCAATAGTTTGGGAACAAAAACAGTGAGAAATATTCCGAAAACATACATAGATTTAATGTCCAGCACCTTGCCAGCTCCTAAAGTGGAAACTTGATATATTAAAGCGGCCAAAACTGCCAGCGACAGAAATACATAAATACTGTAAATCCACGGGTTTTTGGTAAGTGTACGTATTGCTTGAAAAGCGTAAATATCTACAAGAATGTAAATAGCAATAAAAATGAACCAACGCATAAAGTGAAAAGTATTTTTAAAGATAGCATGTTTCAAAAAATTGAAATGGTTGTTCACTTTATTTTAACGATTTTAGTATCTTTCTCAGCATATTTATCAATAATGCGCAATAGGCTAATACTTCTCCTTTTACTCGCTTTCTTTTTAGGATTTTCGCAGGACAACACTTCCACTGAAAACTTGACTTCATTTGTCAATCCATTTATAGGTACTGGCGGCCACGGTCACACTTATCCCGGAGCCACAATGCCTTTTGGGATGATGCAACTAAGCCCAGACACGCGTTTGGACGGTTGGGACGGTTGCAGCGGCTACCATTATAGTGATGAATATATTTACGGTTTTTCGAATACGCACCTCAGCGGAACTGGCGTCAGCGATTATGGCGATGTGCTTTTAATGCCAACAAATACAGTGAATTTCAACAATGGCGCCAATGCTTCGGCAAGCTCAGCACAAGTTCAAAAAGGGTACCGCTCCCATTTTTCACACGAAAACGAAACCGCTTACCCAGGCTATTACAAAGTATTTTTAAACGATACAAATATTGAAGTAGAACTCACCGTTTCGGAACGCAGCGGAATACACCGTTACACATTTCCGAAGGATTCAAAGCAGATTGTAATCCTCGATTTGGAACACCGCGACAAAGTTCTTTCTTCTGAAATAAAAACGCTTTCAAAAACTGAAATTTCCGGTCACAGACATTCCAATGCTTGGGCAAAAGACCAACGACTTTTTTATAATATTGAATTTTCCCGTCCGTATAAAATAGTTGCCTATTATTCTCCCACCGAAGCTCCAGGATACAATCCTACCAAAGCTGCCTTTGAATTTGACGCTTCCGAAGGGAACGATCTGGAAATTAAAGTTGCAATTTCAGCCGTTGACGAAGCCGGAGCAAAGAAAAACTTAGAAGCTGAAATCGGTGATAAATCATTTCAACAAGTAAAAGAAGAAGCCGAAACTGCTTGGGAAAAGCAGTTGCGAAATATCGATGTTTCGACTACGCTCAACAACCAATCTTCAGCAAACCGGGGACTGAGCGGAGCCGAAGTCCGCAACAATCAAAAAATAATTTTTTACACCGCCCTTTATCACACAATGCTGGCACCAAATCTTTATCACGATGTTGACGGACGCTATCGTGGGATGGATTTGGAAATTCATCAAGCCAACGATTTTAAAAATTACACCGTTTTTTCACTTTGGGACACGTATCGCGCCGCGCATCCGCTTTACACTATTATTGAAAAAGAACGGACAAACGATTTTATAAATTCACTTTTAGCGAAATACGACGAAGGCGGAATTCTTCCCATTTGGCCATTGGCAGCCAATTACACGGGTTGTATGATTGGCTACCACGCCGTGCCCGTAATTGCCGATGCCTATTTAAAAGGAATCCGCGGCTTCGATGCCGAAAAGGCTTTTGCCGCGATGAAACACAGTGCGGTGCAAGACAAATTGGGGCTGAAAAGTTACAAAGAATTCGGTTTTATTCCTGTGGAAGAAGAAAGCGAATCGGTTTCAAAAACCTTGGAATATGCTTACGACGATTGGACCATTGCCCAAATGGCCAAAGCGATGGGAAAGATTAAAGATTATAAAGTATTTTCCGAAAGGGCACAATACTACAAAAACGTTTTTGATCCCGAGACAAAATTTATGCGAGGTCGTTTCCGCAACACTTGGTTTGCGCCTTTTGACCCGTACGAAGTAAATTTTAATTATACCGAAGCCAACTCGTGGCAATACAGTTTTTACGTGCCGCAAGATATTTCGGGATTGATAAATTTAATGGGTGGAAAAGCTGCATTTGAAAACCAACTCGATAAACTTTTTACAGCAAAACAAGAAACTTCGGGTCGCCAACAGGCCGATATTACTGGACTCATAGGCCAATATGCCCATGGAAACGAACCCAGCCACCATATGGCTTATCTCTACAATTTTGTGAATAAACCTGCAAAAACACAGGAAAAAGTTCATCAAATTTTAAATGAATTGTACCAAAACGCTCCCGATGGAATTTCAGGAAATGAGGACTGCGGACAGATGAGCGCGTGGTATGTTTTCAGCGCGTTGGGTTTTTATCCCGTAACCCCCGCGAGCAACCAATATATTATCGGGACGCCTCTTTTTGAAAATGTGTCCATTAATTTAGAAGACGGAAAAACATTTAAAATTGAAGCTGAAAACATTTCAGATAAAAATAAATATATCGCTTCGGCAACTTTAAATGGGCAGCCTTTAAAGCGAAGTTTTATTCAGCATTCTGAAATTATAAACGGCGGAAAACTGGTTTTTAAGATGACTAACAAAGCTTCGAAATGGGCAACAAAAAACACAGAAATTCCTACAACCGAAATCACCGAAAACATAATTATACCCGCTCCATTTATTGCAAAAGGCAATGTGGCTTTTAAAAATAAAACTGAAATTTCGCTTGCGGTCGCTGAGCGGAGCCAAGGCACCAATTCCGATAAAATGGAAATTTATTATTCCCTAAACAATTCCGATTTTAAAAAATACTCGCAGCCTTTTACAATTTCGGAAGCGGCAGAATTACGAACTTACGCTTCGGCTCCGCTCAGCGACCGAAATACTTCGGCTCCGCTCAGCGACCGAAATATGAAGAATTCAGAAAAGCAGAAAAGCAGCGTGCTTAAAACTCATTTCTATAAAATAGACCCAAACCTCAGCATAACTTTGGAAACCGAATACGCCAACCAGTACAACGGCGGCGGAAAGAACGCGTTGATTGACGGTATTCACGGCACAAACGATTTTAGAACCGGAACGTGGCAAGGCTATCACGATTTAGATTTGAAAGCAACCGTGAATTTGGGTTCCCAAAAAGAAGTGAAAACCGTTTCGGTGAGTTTTTTACAAGACCAACGCAGCTGGATTTTTTATCCCACCGAAGTAATCTGCTCAATTGCGGAAAATGGAACGGATTTTACCGACTTGCCAATCCAAAAAATAGAAGCCGAAAAACCTTCGGAAGAAACAGAAATAAAAACAATAGCATTTCAAGTAGATAAAAACATCCAATTTATAAAAATTACAGCTAAAAACTTCGGCGATCTACCAGAAGGACATTTGGGCTTTGGTGGAAAAGCTTGGCTTTTTGTAGATGAAATTGAAGTGAAATAGACCACTACTAAACCTAACAGGTTTTTAAAAGCTTTAGGTTTGAAACGCAAAATTATAGTATTATGAAACGCAGAAAATTTATTCAAAATGCATCGCTTTCCACCTTGGGAATTGCAGTGGGAACCTCTGTTTTCGCTTCAGGAATGAAGACTTCAATTTCCGAAGAAAAGAATCTTAAGAATGAAACATCCGGTTTCCCAATGGTAATTGCCACTTGGAATGTTAACGATAGCACCGCCGAAGCGTGGCGTGTTTTAAAGGAAGGCGGAACGTCTATTGACGCGATTGAAAAAGGCTGTATGATTGAAGAAGCCAACGCCGAAGGCCAATCCGTGGGCCTTGGCGGTTTACCGGACCGCGACGGAAACGTAACCCTGGATGCCTGTATTATGAACAAAGAGGGCGATTATGGCGCGGTTGTTTATCTTCAGAATATTATGCACCCAATATCTGTTGCACGAAAAGTAATGGAAGATACACCGCACGTAATTTTGGCAGGAAAAGGTGCGGAGCAGTTCGCCTATTCCGAAGGTTTCAAAAAAGTAGATTTACTAACTGAAAAATCTAAAAAAGCGTGGGAAGCGTGGAAAAAAACCTCGCAATACAAACCAATTATCAATATTGAAAACCACGATACCATCGGGATGCTCGCCATAGACGAAAACGGTGATATTTCGGGAGGTTGCACTACCAGTGGTTTGGCCTATAAAATGGCTGGGCGTGTGGGCGATTCGCCAATAATTGGTTCGGGACTTTTTATAGACAACGAAATAGGCGGCGCAACGGCAACTGGTTTAGGCGAGGAAGTGCTAAAAACCGTCGGTAGTTTTTTGATTGTTGAATTAATGCGTCAAGGCAAAACGCCACAACAAGCCTGCGAAGAAGCCATAGGAAGAATCATTAAAAAAACCCCGAATTTCAAAGATTTTCAAGTGGGTTATATTGCCGTAAACAAAAAGGGGGAAACCGGCTATTATGCAATTCACGACGGGTTTTGGGTAACAAAATATCAAAACGACAAAAACGAAAACTTTGCCTCAGATTTTTATGATAAAAAGTAATGTCCTCTGCGTTCTTTGGCCTTCGCGAGAAATTGGCATGCAAAGACGCGAAGAGGCCAAGTACAAAAACAACAGTATCAATAGCATCAAAAGAATCATTTGATTATGACCGAAAAAAAATCCTTCCGTTCCGCTTTTATTACAGTAACCATCCTATTTTTCCTTTGGGGTTTCATCACCGTTTTGGTGGACAGTCTCGTACCGCGATTAAAAGACGTATTTGAACTCAGTTATTTTCAAGCTGGGTTAGTTCAGTTTGCATTCTTTTTGGCGTATTTGGTAATTTCTGTTCCCGCCGGCGCTTTGCTTTCGCGAATTGGGTATCAAAAAGGAATTTTCGTAGGCTTGGTAACGATGGCAATTGGTTGTTTGCTTTTTTATCCCGCAGCTGCCGACAGGCAATTCTGGATATTTATGGTTGCATATTTTACGCTCGCCGGCGGAATTACAATCCTGCAAGTAGCCGCCAATCCGTATGTTTCGGTTTTAGGAAGCGAAGATGGTGCATCCAGCCGTTTAAATCTTTCCCAAGCTTTCAACTCTTTGGGAACGGCGATTGCTCCTTTAATTGGCGCTTCGTTTTTATTGAGCGATACTATAAAATCTTCGGAAGAAATAATGGGTTTAACAGAAGTTGAAAAAGGCACCTACTACATTTCCGAAGCGTCTGCCGTACAGATTCCTTTTCTGTACATCGCAGCATTTATTGGGCTATTGGCACTTCTTTTCGTATTTATAAAACTGCCAACTATTTTGGAAAAAAGCACCGTGGGTGGCTACGGAAAACTTCTGAAAAACAAAATTGTAATGCTCGGGGCTTTGGGTATTTTTCTATACGTTGGCGCCGAAGTTGCCATTGGAAGCTATTTGGTAAATTATTTTATGAGTATGAATATTTCTGAAATAATCCAGCAAAACGAAACTATGAAATACCTAGCCGAAAGCCTGTTAAACACCAATTTAAATTCCATAGATTCTAAAGCTATTGTGGGCGCTTTTGTTGTGTTTTATTGGAGTGGAGCTATGGTGGGCAGGTTCATTGGAGCTTATTTAACCAAAATAATTGTACCGACGAAAGTGCTTTCCATCTTCGCATTTCTTGCCGTATTAATGTTGTTGGTATCAATGAATACTGTTGGTTTAGTGGCAATGTGGTCTATACTTGCCGTGGGACTTTTTAACTCAATTATGTTCCCCACTATCTTTGCTTTAACCATTGATGGCCTAGGCGATTTAAAGCCGCAAGCTTCAGGATTGCTTTGTATGGCTATTGTGGGAGGCGCCGTTATTCCGCCGGCCTATGGCTTTTTGACGGACAATGTAGGTTTTAAAATAGCACTACTGTTAGTGATTGCTTGCTACAGTTACATTCTGATTTTCGGTATTATAAAAGGAAAGCGCAAAACTACTCAAAACTCTTCCAAACTATTTTAATCATTGCTGTAACCCGTTACACCTCCTTTCATACTTGGTTTTAAAACCCTTGTTGAAAATGCGGATGTCTTTCTTTTACTGTGCAAACATGAGTTCACCTTTACTTTCCTGATCTTTAAATTTCATCACAAGATCTAAAGCATCTGGAATTACATCGCTACATAAAACAATCAACGAACCCTTTTGGGCATTTTTTACCGCATAAATTATTGCTTCCTTTTCTGAAGGGATGATGGTTGTTTTTTTGTTTGGATCTTTCATTTTAATACCTTCATCGAGCATTTTAATAATTGAATCTTCGGTTTTTCCTCGTAAATTTTTGTCTTGACGAATAATTATTTCATCAAACATTTCCGCAGCAACACTTCCCAATTCGTTAGTGTCTTCTTCTCTTCTATCGCCAACGCCAGCTATAATACCAACTTTAACAGTCGCTTCAAGATTATCGGTGAAATTTTTAAGGGCGCGCATCCCCGCTGGGTTATGGGCATAATCGAGTAAAATGGTGAAGTTTTCGAACTTAAATAAATTCAATCTTCCGGGCGTTTGTGATGCCGAAGGAATAAAGGTTTCCAGAGCCACTTTCATATCTTCAATGCTTATTCCGCGTACATGAGCTGCAACAATAGCTGGAAGAATATTCTGAATCATAAAAGTTGCTTTCCCGCCATAGGTTAACGGAATATTTTCAGCCTTCATGATGCGCATTTTCCAAGTACCACGACATAGTGTTACGTAACCGTTTTCATAAACAGCTGTAATTCCTCCCAATTTTTGAAGTGCTTTTATACGTGGATTTTCTTCGTCCATTGAGAAAAGAGCGAGATTACAATTGATGCTTCTTCGCATTTCATAAACCAAATCGTCATCGGCATTTAAAATTGCGTAACCATCTGGTAAAACAGTTTCTGGAATAACGCCTTTAACTTTTGCAAGTTGTTCTATAGTGTGTATTCCCTTTAAACCCAGATGATCTGCGGCAACATTAGTAACAATTCCTACGTCGCATTTTTTAAAACCTAGTCCTGCGCGTAGCAAACCGCCGCGGGCACACTCTAAAACTGCAAAGTTTACCGTTGGGTCCTTAAGTACAAATTCGGCACTTGCAGGGCCGGTGCAATCGCCTTTCATCAACAATCTGTTTTGAATATAAACGCCATCGCTAGTAGTATAGCCCACCCGAAAACCTTTCATTTTAGCCATATGGGCAATTAAACGGGTTGTGGTTGTTTTTCCGTTAGTACCGGTGGTTGCTATAATTGGAATCCGTCCAGTAGTACCTTGTGGAAAAAGTTTATCGACAACGGGTGCTGCAACATTTCTTGGCAAACCGGTAGTTGGTGCTAAATGCATTCTAAATCCCGGTCCTGCATTAACCTCTATTACCGCACCGCCGGTTTCTTCGAGTGGTTTGCTAATATCTGTAGTCATAATATCAATTCCGCAGATATCGAGATCTATTATTTTTGAAATGCGTTCGGCCATCGAAACATTTGCTGGATGTAAAATATCTGTAACGTCTTCGGCAGTTCCGCCGGTACTCAAGTTTGCAGTATCTTTTAATATTACCATTTCGCCAGCTGCTGGAACGGAATCTTCGGTATATCCCTTTGCAGCGAGGACGGTTCGTGTTAAATCGTTAATGGTAATTTTTGTAAGTACGTTTTCGTGTCCGTAACCGCGGCGTGAGTCTTTATTCACAATAGTTACCAGTTCTTTAATGGTTGATTTTCCATCACCTACAACGTTTGCCGGAGTTCGTTTTGCAGCTGCCACTAAAACATTATTGATTACCAAAACACGGTAATCGTCTCCGGTTATATATTTTTCAATAATTACTTTATTAGAAACTTCTTTTGCAGCGTGAAAAGCTACCAAAGCATCGTCGTAATTTTTTATATTTACCGTAATTCCGCGACCGTGATTACCGCCTACAGGTTTTACCACCAAAGGAAAACCTACATACCGACAAGCATCTTCTAAACTGCGTTCCCGCCCAATAATATCACCTCTCGGCACCAAAACTTCAGCCTGTTCTAAAAGGTATTTTGTATCTTCTTTATCGCAGGCAAGTTCTACACCAATACTGCTAGTTTCAGAGGTTACCGTAGCCTGAATTCTTTTTTGATTAGCACCATAGCCTAATTGACATAACGAATATTTATTTAAGCGAATCCACGGAATTCCTCTGCTTTCGGCTTCTTCAACAATTGAACCCGTACTTGGGCCCAGTCGTTCGTCTTCCCGTATTTCTCGCATTTTTTGAATATCTGGTTCCAAATCGTATGCGTCACCTTTAATTAAGGCTTCGCAAATAGCTACTGAAACCTTTGCCGCATATCTACCAACGTTTTCTTCAATATAACTGAACACCACGTTGTAAACACCTTTTTCACCATAGTCGCGCGTTCTACCGAAGCCTGTGTCCATATCTGCCAAGGTCTGAATTTCTAAAGCAATATGTTCAATAATATGGCCCATCCACGTGCCGTCTTCTACTCTTTGAAAAAAACCGCCCGGTGCGCCCACACTGCAACGATGACTATACATGGTTGGAAACATGGCTTTAAGTCGGTCACTAAACCCTTCAATTTTGTTTGAAGGCAGCTCTTCCATTTCCTCTAAATCGAGGACCATTACAATTAATTTATGACGACGAATGGACCAGTAATTTGGTCCTCGCATGGCGTTGATTTCTCTAATTCGCATAGGTTGACGGATTTGTTAGTTTCGTATGAATTTGATAAATATATGATTAATTTTCCTAACAATTACTGTATTTTTGTTCGCAAAATAAATAAATCCATGAGTGTTAAAGGAACCCTAATCCCCATAGGAGGAAATGAAGACAAAGGAAACGGTGAAAATGAAAGGTACACTTTAGAGTATATTCAAAATGGTATTCTCTCTCGCGTTGTACGTGAGAGCGGCGGGATTGAAGCTATAATAATTGTTATTCCTACGGCCTCAAGTATTCCTGTTGAAGTAAGCGAAAATTACCTCGAAGCTTTTAGTAAATTAGACTGTAAAAATGTTTTCGTGATGGACATTAGAAGTCGCGAAGATGCCGAAAAACCAGAGTTTGTAGAACTTATGCAAAAAGCAAATTGCGTTATGTTTACTGGTGGCGACCAGTCTAAAAATGTAAAGTATATTGGCGGAACTGTTTTAGATAAAATTATTAAAGATAAATATGAAAACGAAGCATTTGTAATTGCCGGTACTAGTGCTGGAGCAATGTGCATGAGTGAAGAAATGATTACGGGTGGCGGCGTGCAAGAAGCTTTTACCAAAGGCGCTGTAAATATGGGAAGAGGAATGAGTTATATTCCTAACTTTATTATCGATTCGCATTTTATTAAGCGCGGACGTTTTGGACGATTAGCAGAAGCGATGGCTAAATTTCCCATGAAAGTAGGAATAGGCTTGGCCGAAGACACGGGTTTAATAATTAAAAACGGCAATAATTGCGAAGTAATTGGTTCTGGTATGGTAATTCTCTTCGATCCACGAAGATTAATTCACAATAACCGCGATGTAGTGCCTGAAGGCGCTCCAATGTCTATTACCAATTTAAAAGTTCACATCTTGGCCAATGGCGATAAATTAGACATTAAAGAAAAGCAGGTTTTTATTTCTCCTATTCATCTTGAAATGACAGACGTGGAAACGCTTTAAATGTTTGGGGTTTGTTGTTTGGGGTTTGTTGTTTGGGGTTTGTTGTTTGGGGTTTGGGGTTTGTTGTTTGGGGTTTGTTGAAATTATAATATTTTAAAGAATCTTAAAAATCACTCTTTATAAATTGCTATTAGTTTTTTGCCTTCGGCCTGCTCGTTAAACCGTGACGTTTTAAAGGCGCGGTACATGCCTTCAGTATTAAACGGCATTGCTATATTACCTTTGGCATCTACGGCAATTAGACCGCCATCTCCGCCAATTTCAACAATTCTTTTATTGATAACTTCTTTAGCGGCTTCTTCAACAGACATTCCTTTGTATTCCATTAAACAGGAAACATCGTAGGCTACAACACCGCGAATAAAAAATTCGCCACTACCGGTACAACTTACGGCGCACGTTTTATTGTTTGCATAATTTCCGGCGCCAACCATTGGACTGTCGCCCACGCGACCCCAGCGCTTGTTGGTCATTCCACCAGTTGATGTTGCCGCTGCAATATTGCCCTCTTTATCGCAAGCAACAGCTCCAACAGTACCAAACTTGCCTTCCTTTTTCATACTGTGATCTAGCTGAAATTTATGGCTATCCTTTATGTTTTGCCACTGTTGATAGCGGTGTTCGTCATAAAAATATTCTGGCGATTCTAATTTATATCCCAAACTATCCGCGAAACGCATTGCGCCTTCGCCCGCAAGAAAAACGTGGTCTGTTTTTTCCATAACATCCCGTGCTAAAGAAACTGGGTTTTTAATTCCGGTAATCAATGAAATCGCACCAGCATCCAAAGTTTTGCCATCCATAATTGCGGCATCCATTTCGTGGGTGCCGTCGTTGGTAAAAACACTGCCTTTTCCTGCATTAAAAAGCGGTGAATCTTCCAAATAGTTTACAGCTGTTTCAACGGCATCCATTGCACATCCATCGTTTTCCAAAACAGCATAACCTTTTTCCAATGCTTCATTTAAAGCGGCTTTGTACTGTTCTTCTTTTTCGGGCGTCATCAAACCTTTAACGAGTGTGCCAGCGCCGCCGTGAATTACTATTGAATATGTATTGCTCATTACTGCTGCATCTTAAATTTGTTGAAGCAAAAGTAAGCTTTGATTTTATATTTTGAAGTTAAATCGAACGTGGGTTTTAAGATTTTATAGTTTGTAATTTTCACTTTTCTTTTTCAAATATAACCCACTAATTGTAAAGTGTTATTTTTACTTTTGAAAAGAATCAAAATTCTATAGCAATCCTTTAGAAAATCACATTTGCGCTACCTCTATTTAGACGCTTTGTTTTTCTGAAATTCAATAAAATATTAAAAATGGCAACCCAAAAAAGACTATTCCTTCTCGACGCTTATGCCCTAATTTTTCGAGGCTATTACGCGCTTATAAAAAATCCAACTATCAATAGCAAGGGGCAAGACACCTCTGCTATTTTAGGATTTTTAAATTCACTTTTTGATGTTATTCGTCGTGAAAGACCAGATCATCTTGCGGTGTGTTTTGACAAAGACGGTAGTGCTGAACGCACCGAATTATTTGCCGATTACAAAGCCAATCGCGATGCTACCCCCGATGTAATAAAACAATCTGTGCCCATAATTCAAGAAATTATCAAAGCCATGCACATTCCCTGCATCGAACTCTCCGGCTTGGAGGCAGATGATATTATTGGAACACTCGCACAACAGGCGGAAAAAGAAGGCTATCAAGTTTTTATGGTTACCCCCGATAAAGATTTCGCCCAACTGGTTACCGAAAATATTTTTATGTACCGCCCCGCACGAATGGGGAACGCTATTGAAATTTGGGGCATCCCCGAAGTAAAGAAACGTTTTGGCGTAGAACGTCCCGAACAGGTTATCGATTACTTAGGAATGATGGGCGATGCCAGCGATAATATTCCAGGTTTACCAGGAGTGGGCGATAAAACTGCCAAAAAGTTTATTGCCGAATTTGACTCAATGGAAAACCTGCTGGCAAATACAGATAAGCTTAAAGGGAAGATGAAAGAAAAAGTTGAAGCAAATGCCGAACTCGGACTTCTTTCAAAACAACTTGCCACCATTAAAACAGATTGCGATGTAACTTTTAATGAAGAAGATTACGAACTTACTATGCCCGACGGCGAAAAGGTGCAGCAAATATTTGAAGAGCTTGAATTTAGACGATTAAAAGATCAATTTTTAAAACTGTTTTCAGAAGAAGGTGCTACAGAAAAAGTTACTCAGATTTCAAATTCTGAAAGTGCTAAAAGTGCATCGACTGCAGGAAGCGGTCAATTTTCACTATTTGGCGGCGGTGAGTCTACCGAAGAAATTAAAGACTACAACTCGCGTGCAACCATAGAAAATACCGAACATTTTTACCAAACGGTACAGCCAGGGATGGGCACAAAACTGTTTCTGCAAAATTTAATGAAGCAGAAAAGTGTATGTTTCGATACCGAAACCACAGGTTTGAATCCGCTTGATGCCGAATTGGTAGGTATCGCTTTTTCATGGGAAAAAGGCAAAGGTTTTTATGTTCCGTTCCCAGAAAATCGCGAAAAAGCACAACAACTTATTGAAGAACTGCGCCCATTTTTTGAAGATGAATCTATAGAAAAAATAGGTCAAAATTTAAAATACGACATAAAAGTATTGGCGAAATATAACATTTCAGTAAAAGGAAAATTGTTTGATACCATGCTCGCGCATTATTTGATAAACCCAGATATGCGGCATAATATGGACGTATTGAGTGAAACCTATTTAAATTATACGCCCGTTTCCATCACCGAATTAATTGGTAAAAAGGGAAAAAATCAATTAAACATGCGCAATGTTGAAATTGAAAAACAAACCGAGTATGCTGTTGAAGATGCCGATATAACTTTTCAGCTAAAAAAACATTTCGAAAAAGAATTGGGCGAAGCCAACACCCAAAAGCTTTTTGACGAAATTGAAGTCCCGTTACTTCGGGTGCTGGCAGCAATGGAAT
Organism: Aequorivita vitellina; assembly: GCF_022008365.1. Lineage (GTDB taxonomy): Bacteria > Bacteroidota > Bacteroidia > Flavobacteriales > Flavobacteriaceae > Aequorivita > Aequorivita vitellina. The sequence continues at coordinate 146,699 of NZ_JAIRBA010000002.1, read as the reverse complement.
TGGAAGGAATAAATTTGGATAATCAATTTTTAAAAAACCTTTCCGAACAATTAGACAAAGATATTCTTCAGCTTGAAAAAAACATTTTCGAGGAAGCTGGTGAAAGCTTTAACATTGCTTCCCCAAAACAGTTGGGTGAAATTCTCTTCGGAAAAATGAAGCTTATCGACAAGCCGAAAAAAACCAAAACAGGCCAATATTCTACTGCCGAAGATGTGCTGTCATATTTGGCGAAAGACCATAAAATTATCCGCGATGTTTTGGAATATCGTGGGTTGGCAAAATTAAAAAGCACCTATGTTGATGCGCTTCCCGGACAGGTTGAAAAAGCTACCTCGCGGGTGCATACAGATTATATGCAGACTGTTGCGGCAACCGGTCGGTTAAGTAGTAACAACCCGAACCTCCAAAATATTCCAATCCGTACAGAGCGCGGCCGTGAAGTGCGAAAGGCATTTGTTCCACGAAACGAAGACTACGTTTTAATGGCTGCCGATTATAGCCAAATTGAACTTAGAATTATTGCCGCCTTAAGCGAAGAAGACAATATGATTGAAGCTTTTAAAAACGGTGAAGATATTCACGCTTCCACTGCTGCCAAAGTTTTTAATATTCCTTTAAATGAAGTTACCCGCGAACAGCGAAGCAATGCAAAAACCGTGAACTTCGGGATTATATACGGAGTATCTGCATTTGGCCTAAGCAACCAAACCGATCTTTCCCGCAGCGAAGCAAAAGACTTAATTGAAACTTATTATAAAACCTATCCCAAACTTCGAAATTACATTAGCGAACAAATAAATTTTGCACGCGAAAACGGTTATGTGCAAACTGTTTTGGGAAGAAGACGCTATTTAAAAGATATAAACGGCAGCAACCAAGTGGTGCGTGGTGCGGCAGAACGCAACGCCGTAAACGCACCAATACAGGGAAGTGCGGCTGATATCATTAAAATTGCAATGATAAATATCTATAAAAAACTAGAGGAAGAAAATTACAAAAGTAAAATGCTACTTCAAGTACATGATGAATTGGTTTTTGACGCTTACAAACCTGAGCTTGAAAAACTAAAAACCATGGTAAAACACGAAATGGAAAACGCTTATAAGCTCAGCGTTCCTTTAGATGTAGATTTGGGTACAGGTGCCAATTGGTTAGAAGCGCATTAAAAAGTTGGCAGTATTCAGTAGTAGTTTTCAGAAAATAAAAAAGCCGAAAGTGAATTTTCGGCTTTTTCTTCATATTGAAAATGGTAATTACTGCTTAGTAAATACAAAAGTAATATCTTCAGTAACTGTTACGGTTGTTCCGTTATTATCAACCTCTACAAAGAAACCGTCTTCAAATACATACGTAAGTGTATTTCCAGAAAGGGTTGCCGTTTGGTTAAAACCATCCATTGTTAAAATAATTTCGTTTCCATTTTGTGTATAAGCAAATGGAGTAGACTCAGTTTCTGAAACACAAGTTACTGTGTACTCATACTCGTCTGTAGTACCAGTAACCAAAGTAAGTTCGATATCTGCATAGCTATTGCTAGTTGCGGTACCTGTACCATTTGCGTCAAAAACAATCGTTTCGTTTTGGTAGCAATTGGTTTCGTCCATTACACTCGTCGAAGCCGTACCATCGTTATTAAGGTCATGCGCAGTTTCGGTGTTAAAAGCTGACATTTTCCAAGTTCCTTCAATTGAAGTAGTGTTGCTACCGCCATCATCATCGCTAGAACAAGCAGTTAGAGTAATTGCTACTAATAGTAATCCAAATAAATTTTTCATAGTTTTTGTTTTTTTGTGGGCGCAAAACTAAGGTAATTTAAAGGAATGGAGTTCTATTAAACGTTAAATAAACATAGTTTTTTTAAGAATTCTTTAACCTTTTTGTTTCTTCGATTGTAAGAATTCTGTATTTTGCCCCCACAAATAAAAGCTCCATTTATGAAACAAATAATTACCCTTTTAGCATTACTATTTTCTGCGATTTCTATTCAAGCCCAAGACCCAAACATTCTTTGGCAACGGACTATTGGGGGAAGTGAATGGGATCAACCATCTTTCATTTCCAAAACCAATGATGGAGGATTTGTGGTGGGAGGCTTTTCAGAATCTAACATTTCGGGAGAGAAAACCGAGAATTCAAGAGGAGGTTACGATTATTGGGTTTTAAAATTTGATAGTACAGGTAATATTCAATGGCAAAGAACTTTAGGTGGCAACGAGGATGATTACTTAAAAAAAATCATCCAAACATTTGATAATGGTTACTTAGTATTAGGTTATTCCAGTTCCAATATATCGGGTGATAAAACTGAAGACTCGCAGGGAGGAACAGATTATTGGATACTAAAGCTGGATGCAGTAGGCAACATAATGTGGCAAAACACAATAGGGAGTAATGAAAATGATACGGTTTCAGATATTGAGCAGACACCTGATGGAGGTTTTTTAATTGGTGGCAAAGCTTCAATAGGTGTGTCGGGAGACAAAACAGTAGTGGGCGATATATGGATTTTAAAAGTGGATCTAAATGGAAATATTATATGGCAAAGGGGGTATGATTTTTTTTTTAATTCATTTTTGAGTAACACTATTTTAACAAATGATGGAGGTTTTATATTAGCTGGAACAGGAACGGGTGGGATTTCTAGTGATTATATTGTTTCTAAATTAAATACGAACGGGAACTCTATGTGGGAAAAAACTTATGGCGGGGACGGCGAAGATTTTTTAACAAATTTTATATTAACAAATGATGGTGGTTATATTGCCATTGGTCATTCAAATTCTGATGCTTCTGGAGATAAAACGGAAGATTCTCAAGGCTATCAGGATTACTGGGTTTTAAAGTTAGATTCAACTGGCAGAATTATGTGGCAAAATACTATAGGAGGAGCCTCGGGAGATATCCCACTTACGGTTATAGAATCTTCTGATGGGGGATATTTTATTAGCGGAAGTTCTCTTTCAAATATTTCCGGTGATAAAACAGACAATACATTTGAAGACAGCCAGAGCTTTTGGATAATGAAGCTTAACTCTGTAGGCATCATAGAATGGCAAAATGATATTGATGGTTCTTTGGGGGAAAGGCTTCCCAAAGCAATTCAAAATAACGATGGTAGTTTTATAATTTGTGGCCAATCTTCCTCAAATATATCTGGAGATAAAACCGAAGACAGTCGTGGCGAAGCAGATTTCTGGATAATAAAACACGCCCATACATTAGGCCTAGAAGAAAACCCTTTCGCCACCACAATAACCCTCTACCCCAACCCCACAAAAAACACATTACAATTAAACACCCAAGACAAAACAATAGACCAAATAAACATTTACACAATGACAGGTAGCAAAGTTTTGCAATTGGATGCAGAAACCATTTCCCCAACAGTAGATGTTTCCAGCTTGGCTGCGGGTATTTATTATATTCAACTGTATTCAGGGAAAAATGTGGCCTTGAAAAAGTTTGTGAAGGAATAACTTTTCATTCTGAATTTTAAAATATTGCGGAAGAATTCGTATCTTAATGGCTGCGAGACAGTTAAATTAAATTCAATTTGTTATGAAAAAGACAACTACACTTTTAGCCATATTTCTTTCACTATATACCATGTACGCCCAAGATCCAAATATTCTTTGGCAACGCACTATTGGTGGCAGCAATTGGGATGAACCAACCTTTACAATTGCTACTATAGATGATGGTTTTTTAATGGGTGGAAATTCAAAAAGTAATATTTCAGGAGAAAAAACCGAAGACTCACGGGGCGGTAAAGACTTTTGGGTTCTAAAATTTAATAACGCTGGTAACATTGAATGGCAAAAAACAATTGGCGGAAATCAAGAAGAATTTTTAGCAGACGGCAAACAGACCGCAGATGGTGGTTACATTTTGGCGGGTTATTCAAATTCCGATATCTCTGGCGAAAAAACCGAAAACTCACAAGGAGGCTATGATTATTGGGTGGTTAAAATAGACGCTAACGGTACTATTGAATGGCAAAACACCATTGGCGGAAATGGGGAAGACAAAGCATTGACCATTGAAATAACAGCTGATAGTGGTTACTTAATTGGAGGCACTTCAACCTCAGGCATATCTGGAGATAGAACAATCGCAAATATAGGAACAAATGCTTCCAATATAGATACTTGGGTTATAAAACTAAATGAAAATGGAGCCATTGAATGGCAAAGAGCTTATGACATTCAAATGTTATCTCTAAAATTAACCAATGACGGTGGCTATGTAATTGGTTCGCCAGGTTCGTATCCCTATGACGGCTTATCATATTTTATAATGAAGATCAACTCAAACGGAAATACTATTTGGGAAAAAACGTACGGAGGGGATGGAGGTGATCTTTTCAAAAATGTAATTATAACTTCTGATGGTGGCTATATGGCATTAGGATCTTCCATGTCTGATGCTTCGGGAGATAAAACAGAAGACGGTAGAGGCAGTTGGGATTATTGGGTTTTAAAATTGAATGCCGATGGTATAGTTGAATGGGATAAAACTCTTGGCGGAAGTGCCGATGATTTCGTTTATAATATAATTCAAACTCAGGATAATGGTTATATTGTAACAGGCGATTCATTTTCAAATATTTCGGGAGATAAATCAGAAGACACTGAAGGCCAAGATGATTTTTGGATTATAAAATTAAACGCAGTTGGCATTATTGAAGGACAAAACACCATCGGTGGCAGGTATAATGATCGATACCCTTCAGTTCTATTAACTCCAAACGGAACTTTTACAATTGCAGGGGCATCAACTTCAAATATTTCTGGCGATAAAACCGAGAATTCACGTGGCGGGAATGATTACTGGATTATCCACCACGAAGAAATTTTGGGAATTACAGAAAATGCGTTCAACAACACGATTTCACTTTACCCCAATCCCACAAAAAACACTTTGCATATTAACACCCAAAACCAATCCATAGACCAAATAAATATTTATTCCATTTTGGGTAACCGCGTTCGACAATTGGAAGTTGACACAGGTTCTCCAACTGTAGATATTTCCAGCTTAGCTGCGGGTATTTATTATATTCAACTGTATTCTGGAAAAAATGTGGCTTTGAAAAAGTTTGTGAAGGAATAACTTTCAATTCCGAATTCTGATTTTTTTAATCTTATATCTTAAGTCTTTTAGCGCAGCGGACTTACATCTTTTCAGCGAAGCGGTCTTACGTCTTTTTATAAATCCATATCTTTAAAACAAAAATTGAAGCGATGGAGCGAAACAAACTCATTTCAAAAAAGAAACCCGCATATCCAGTTACAGATGCACTTTTAAAATATTTAACCCGCCACGGCCGCACCATAAAAATTCCTATTTATTACGACGATCTATTGCGCTTTCAAGGCTCAGTATCTGTTTTCGACAAAAACGGAAAAGACACGCTATGGGTTAGCGTTTACTATTCTGAATTTGAAACCGAAGAAATTAATCAGAGTCTTAAAAAAGTGTATTCCATTTTGCATTCAGATGGAAGTGATACCATATTTCCATACTTAAATATAGACAGTATCGATTTTTGCACCTTCGGAAACTCGAAACCCTTTAGAATAAAAGTGCGAAATATTCTAAACGACAATTACCTTTATCTTTACATAAAAAAGGCAGACGCCTCCCGTATTTACGGTTTGGAACTGGAAGATCTGCTATCGCCAAACCACATTAACTTCCTTGTTAGAAAAAACACCTTAATTGAAGAACACATTTCGGGAATTCCGGGAGACGATTTTATTGAAAACCATTTAGATAACTGCTCGCATCGCGACAAAATGGAAATTGCAAAGGAGTTTGTAAAATTCAACGAACGCTGTTTTGTGCGCCTTTTGGGCGATATGCGCTCCTACAATTACGTAATGGTTTTAACCCACGATTTTGACCGGATTCAATACCGAATTCGCGCCATAGATTTTGATCAGCAAAGTTATGAGGGAAACTCAAAAGTTTACAAGCCGCAATTTTTAAAAGAAAACAGCAAATTAGTAACAATGACCATGGAATTATTGCAACAAGCCTCCATAGATCAATACATTAACGAGGAAAGATCGCTACTAGCAAAGCGTGCTACGAGTATGAAAAAACGCTTAAAGGGACTTATGGTATGTATGAAAAAAGACAGCATCGCCCCACCCGAAAAAGTGAAACAATTAAAAATGGACCTCTTTGATTTAACTGGCGATATCAAATTTAAAAAAGCACAAAATATGGGCGAGGTGTTACAAAGCGCCTTAGATTTTGTTGTAAGAAACTACAAAAGTGAAAACCCTTATATTTTAAAATAACGTCTTTTATATCCTCAAAATAGACCGTTAAACATAAATAGTAAGTAAAAACTGTTGCTAAATAAAACAGAAATTTTTCTAAGCACACTTTGCAATTATTATCTTTAACGCAAATTTCAAAACATTAAAAATTGTCTGCCATGAAAATTAAAAAAGTATTAGTTGCGAATCGAGGTGAAATTGCAATACGTGTGTTACGAGCGTGTGCCGAAATAAACTTACAAACGGTTGCCATTTACACTTATGAAGATCGTTATTCGCAACACCGGTACAAGGCAGATGAGTCTTACCAAATAGGCGAAAATGACGAGCCTTTAAAACCGTATTTAGATGGTAATGCCATTATTGCTTTGGCAAAATCTAAGAATGTAGATGCCATCCATCCCGGTTACGGTTTTCTTTCTGAAAATTCTGAATTTGCCCGAAATTGCGCTGAAAACGGATTAGTTTTTATTGGCCCCGATCCAAAGGTTATGGATGCTTTGGGCGATAAAATTACCGCAAAAAAAATTGCTGAAAAATGCAAGGTACCTATTATAAAAAGTAATACAAAAGAGCTTACTTCACTTAAAGTTGCGCTTTCTGAAGCAGCTACCATTGGTTATCCTATAATGCTAAAAGCAGCTTCTGGCGGGGGCGGCCGCGGCATGCGAATTGTTAGAAACGATGCCGATTTAAAAAATAATTTTGAATCTGCACGTAGCGAATCGCTTAACGCTTTTGGCGATGACACTATGTTTCTCGAAAAATATGTGGAAGACCCCAAGCATTTAGAAGTACAAATAGTAGCAGATAATCACGGTAATATTCGCCACTTGTTTGAGCGCGATTGCTCTGTGCAGCGCAGACATCAGAAAGTAATTGAAGTGGCACCTTCATTTAATGTTTCGAAAAAAGTAAAAGATTCACTTTACAAATACGCCATTCAAATAGCCGAAGAGGTAAGTTACAATAACGTTGGTACCGTAGAGTTTTTGGTAGATAAAGAAGACAATGTATTTTTTATAGAGGTAAATCCGCGTATCCAAGTGGAGCATACTGTTACTGAAATGGTAACCGGAATTGATCTTATAAAAACACAAATTTTTGTTGCTGGCGGCTATAAACTTTCAGACAAACAAATTAAAATTTACGATCAGGAAACGCTTGCCACTTACGGTTTCGCGATGCAATGCCGTTTAACTACAGAAGACCCTGAGAATAACTTTACACCAGATTACGGCACAATCACTACCTACCGAAGCGCTGGTGGAATGGGCATCAGATTAGATGCCGGAAGTATATACCAATCGTACAGCGTGAGTCCGTTTTTCGATTCTATGCTTGTAAAAGTTTCGGCTCACGGGCGTACTTTAGACGGCGCCGTGCGTAAAATGTCGCGCGCTTTAAGAGAATTCAGAATTCGCGGAGTAAAAACCAATATTCATTTTCTTCAGAATGTAATTCATAGCGACACATTTAAGGAAGGAAAAGCTACGGTTAATTTTATAGCTAACACACCTTCACTTTTCGACATTAAACTTCCACAAGACAGAACTTCAAAAATTGTAAATTATTTAGGCGAAGTAATTGTAAACGGCAACCCCGATGTGAAAACCTTCGATAAAAACCGAATTTTTAGAACGCCAAAAATTCCAAAATTTGAAACTGAAAGCGATTTTCCGAAAGGCACAAAAGATATGCTTACGGAATTAGGTCCCGAAAAATTCTGCCTTTGGTTGAAAGAGGATAAAAAAATTCATTATACAGACACCACCATTCGCGATGCGCACCAATCGTTGTTAGCCACGCGTATGCGTAGTTATGATATGCTGCAAGTTGCGGAAAGTTTTGCCAAAAATCATCCAAATACTTTTAGTATTGAAATGTGGGGCGGCGCTACTTTTGATGTCTGCCTTCGATTTTTAAATGAAAGCCCGTGGACACGGTTACGCGAGCTTCGCAAGTTGATGCCGAATATACTTTTTCAAATGTTACTTCGCGGCTCAAATGGTGTTGGCTATAAAGCATACCCCGATAATTTAATTGAAAAATTTATCGAAACCTCTTGGGAAAACGGTGTCGATATTTTTAGAATATTCGATTCGTTAAACTGGGTGAAAGCTATGGAACCGAGCATCAATTTTGTTCGAAATAAAACAGGCGGAATTGCCCAAGCCGCCATAAGCTACACTGGTGATATTCTCGACCCAAAAGAAACAAAATACACTTTAAAATATTACACGCAACTTGCCAAAGATCTTGAAAACGCTGGCGCGCATATGATTGCCATTAAAGATATGGCCGGCCTTTTAAAACCGTATGCGGCGGCAGAGCTTGTAGCAGCTTTAAAAGACACGATTAAAATTCCGTTGCATTTGCATACACACGACACTTCTTCCATTCAATCTGCAACCTATTTAAAAGCAATTGAAGCAGGTGTAGATGTGGTGGATGTTGCGTTGGGCGGGCTTTCGGGACTTACCTCCCAGCCTAATTTCAATTCAATGGTTGAAATGATGCGCAATCAGCCACGCGAAAATAAATTTGATATTAATAAACTAAATGAATTTTCAAATTACTGGGAAGATGTTCGTGAAAAATATTATCCGTTTGAGTCTGGTTTAAAAGCAGGAACCGCCGAAGTTTACCAACATGAAATACCAGGAGGGCAGTATTCAAATTTACGTCCGCAGTCTGAAGCTCTCGGTTTGGGTGATCGTTTTGGCGAAGTAAAAAAAATGTACGCACAGGTAAACGAAATGTTCGGTAATTTGATAAAAGTAACACCAAGTTCAAAAGTGGTTGGCGATATGGCTATTTTTATGGTGACTAATAACCTTACGCCAACAGATGTTTTAGCGCGAGGTGAAGAAATCTCTTTCCCCGAATCTGTGATAAATTTCTTTAAAGGCGATTTGGGACAGCCTTTAGGTGGATTTCCAAAAGAGCTTCAAAAAGTTATTCTGAAAAACAACAAAGCATATACCGATAGACCCAATGCACATTTAGAGCCAATTGACTTTGATTCGGAATTTAAAGTTTTCAGAAAAAAATTTCAGCAAGGATTTACAAGACCTATAGAATTTGAAGATTTCCTCTCATATAGTTTATACCCACGGGTTTTTGAAGATGCACACGAAAAATACAAGCTTTACGGCAATGTTGCTATTCTTTCTACAGAAAATTTCTTTTATGGAATGAAGCTTCAGGAAGAGGCGATTATTGAATTGGAACCCGGAAAATCAATCCTTGTAAAACTGCTTTCGGTAGGTATTCCGAATGACGACGGCGTACGGATTGTTTTCTTTTCAGTAAATGGCGAAAACCGTTTTGTGGAAATAAAAGATAAGTCTATAAAGGTAGAAAAAGAAGTTCACGTAAAAATTGATCCACAAGACTCCAATCAATACGGCGCTCCGTTACAGGGAAGTTTATATAAAATTTTGGTGAAAAAAGGACAGGAAATAAAAAAGAACGATCACCTTTTTATTATTGAAGCCATGAAAATGGAAAGCACAATTACGGCAAATAAGGCTGGAAAAATTAAATCGATATCGCTTAAACCGGGAACAATGGTAATGAAAGATGATTTAATTGTGACTTTGGAATAAGTGGAAAACAAAATCGAAAGCAAAGCATTTTGTCAATCTTTTAAATGTATCAAGTATTACGTCTTTTTTTACAACAAATATATTCCCACCCCTTGCTTTTCAAATAAATAACATTACATTTGCACCCCTCTTAGACAAAATCTGTTTTGTTTTAAGGTGAGAAAACAATGATTTATTAACAATTGACAAAAACTAAATGGATACATTAAGTTACAAAACAGTATCTGCTAACAAAAATACCGTTGTAAAAGAATGGTTATTGGTAGATGCGGACGGGCAAGCATTGGGTCGTCTTGCAAGCGAAGTTGCTAAATTACTTCGCGGTAAGCACAAACCAAGTTTCACCCCACACGTAGATTGCGGTGACAACGTAATTATTATTAATGCGAGTAACATAAACCTTACTGGTAACAAATGGGCAGACAAAACTTACATTCGCCACACAGGATATCCTGGCGGACAACGTAGTCTTACCGCTACAGAAATGTACAAAAAAGACCCTGCAAGGCTTGTTGAAAAAGCTGTAAAAGGAATGCTTCCTAAAAACAAATTGGGCGCGGAAATCTTCAGAAACCTTAAAGTTTATGCAGATGCTAACCACGGTCAAGAAGCACAAAAACCTAGAGCAATTAACCTTAACGACAACAAGTAATGGAGACAATTCATAAAATAGGCAGAAGAAAAACCGCTGTTGCACGAGTTTACCTTAAAGAAGGAAAGGGAAACATTACTATCAACAAGCGTGAGTTAGAAAACTACTTTCCAACTGGAACACTTCAATATAAAGTAAAACAACCTTTGGTACTTACTGAAAACGAAACTACTTTCGATATTAACGTAAACGTATTTGGCGGTGGAATTACTGGACAAGCAGAAGCTATTCGTCTTGCTATTTCTCGTGCAATGTGTACGTTAAACGACGAAAATCGTGGTATTTTAAAACCAGAAGGTTTACTTACAAGAGACCCAAGAATGGTAGAGCGTAAAAAATTCGGACAGAAGAAAGCTCGTAAGAAATTCCAATTCTCGAAACGATAATATTTCAACTACGCGCAGTAACCTTAGTTTTGTGCGTTTGTTGAAAATTACAATACTCAACTTAAATTGGGTATCTCAAATGGGATGCCCAATGAAAGTTGACAAGTTCATAATCATTATTAATTAATAAAAAGCTGTTATCCGCCTTGGCGGAGTTAGTTTAGCATCTAAACCAAATCTGCCGTGGCGGAGAGGTTGCTATCCTTTCACAGAACGTAAACTAAAACAAAAATGGCAAAAAAAGTAGAAGTAAAAGACTTACTTGAAGCTGGTGTACACTTTGGACACCTTACCCGCAAATGGAACCCAAATATGGCCCCGTATATCTATATGGAGCGCAACGGTATCCACATTATCAACCTATACAAAACTGCTGCAAAAATAGATGAGGCTAGTGAAGCCCTTAAAAAAATTGCAGCCAGTGGTCGCAAAATTCTTTTTGTAGCTACCAAAAAACAAGCAAAAGACATTGTTGCTGAAAAAGCAAAAGCTGCTAACATGCCGTACATCACAGAAAGATGGCCAGGCGGGATGTTAACTAACTTTGTAACTATTCGTAAAGCCGTTAAAAAAATGGCTTCCATCGATAGAATGAAGCAAGATGGTACCTTTAACACACTTTCTAAAAAAGAACGTTTGGCAGTAGATCGTCTTCGTGCTAAGCTAGAAAAAAACTTAGGGTCTATTTCAGACATGAGCCGCCTTCCTGCAGCACTTTTTATTGTTGACACAACGCGCGAGCACATTGCAGTTGCCGAAGCATTAAAGTTGAAAATTCCAATTTTCGCAATGGTAGATACCAACAGTGACCCACGCGTTATTGACTACGTAATTCCATCAAACGACGACGCTTCAAAATCTATTGAAAGCATTATGAACATCGTTTCTGAGGCTATTATTGACGGGCTTGCAGAAAGAAAATCTGGAAAAGACGACGACGGTGACGATGAGGCTGGAATGGCTAAAAAAGCAAAACCTGCTCGTTCTTCAGATTCTAAAAAAGGTAAAGAAGTGAAAAAAGCAAAAGCTGAAGTACCTTCAACTGACGAAGAAGACGTAAAAGACATGAAAGAGGCAAAACAGCCTGTGCGTCAAAAATCGAAGAAAGAAGTTTTAAACGAAGAAGAATAGTAACCGTATTTTAAAATTTAAAAGTCGTTTGGTTCTTTTCTTTGTTGAAAAAATAGCTCGAACGACTTTTTTAATATAAAACCTAAAAAAATATACAAATGGCAAAAATAACAGCCGCAGAAGTAAACAAACTAAGACAGGCCACCGGCGCTGGAATGATGGACTGTAAAAAGGCATTAGTTGAAGCAGACGGAAATATGGACGAAGCAATATCTATCCTTAGAAAAAAAGGTCAGAAAGTTGCCGAAAAAAGAGCAGACCGCGAATCTAGTGAAGGTGTTGCTACTGTAAAGGTGAATAGCGACAACACAAAAGGTGTGGCTATTTCTTTAAACTGTGAAACAGACTTTGTTGCCAAGAACGATTCTTTCGTTGAAATGGCAAATAATATGGCAGAAGTAGCTTTAAACACATCTTCAAAAGAAGAGTTTTTAGCTTCAGATTTTGGCGGAATAACAATTGCCGAAAAATTAACCGAACAAACGGGTGTAATAGGTGAGAAAATAGAAATAGGTGGTTTCGAAATTTTAGAAGCTCCATTTGTAGGTTCGTATGTTCACGTTAACAAAATTGCTGCCTTAACAGGTCTTTCAAAAGCAGTTGACAATGCTGAGGAATTGGCAAAAGATGTTTCAATGCAAGTTGCTTCTATGGGAGCTACTACTTTGTCTTACAAAGATTTTGATCCAGAATTTGTAGCTTCAGAAACCGAGGCAAGAATCGCTGTTATTGAAAAAGACAATATTGAATTGGGACGTTTGGGGAAAACCCTAAAAAATGTACCAAAATACATTTCGAGAGCACAATTAACTTCCGAAGTTTTAGCTCAAGCGGAAGAAGACGCAAAAGCCGAATTAAAAGCTGAAGGAAAACCAGAGCAAATCTGGGATAGAATTCTTCCTGGAAAGTTAGAGCGTTTTATTAGCGACAATACTACTTTAGATCACGAAAAAGCGTTGCTTGATCAAAACTTTATTAAAGACGAGAAAAAGAGCGTTGCAGATTACGTAAAAACGTATGGCGATGTTGAAGTTGTAGGCTTTAAGCGTGTTTCTTTGGCTTAAGCTTTCTAAACATTCATTTTACCAAAGAGAGGCTGATTGATTTCAGCCTCTTTTTTTTGTGAAATGTCTGCTCGATTGCAGTCGAGAACTCATCTATTCCTTCACAAACTTTTTAATTATTGTAATGCCGTTTTCATCTTCAATGTTTAAAAAATAGATGCCACTCATTAGTTGGGAGATATCTACTGCCTTTGGGTCTTGAAGCGTTATGCTTTGTGTGCTCAACAGTTTGCCTGCTATGTTGAAGATTTTGATTTTTAGGTTTTGGGTGGTGTTTTGTGCTGTAATAAAGAGTTCGTTTTGGGCGGGGTTTGGGTGGATAGCGAACTGTGAATTGTGAAAATCTTCACTGGATAAAATATGGTCGCCGTAAATAGCCTTGTCTCCAGAAGGCGATGTTAACAGCAAAACTTTATAACCGTTTGTATCTGTGGTAATCGAATAGTTATAAATACTACCAAAGGGAGCGTAAAAAAAATTAAAATAAAGCTCCTCATAGTCTTGGTTCACTTGAAGGGTACAAGTAATGAAGGTGTTTTCTTGATAGGTAAACGAAAAAACAGGATTAAATTCATCATAAATTAGCAGTCCGTATATCTCATTACAAACGAAGGTAATAAACGCATCGGCACTATCGCCGTTTGAAATGGCATAAAAACGAGCTTGCACGTTTTGTACCTCGGAATTACGAGGAGGAGGATGATGCTCGCCGTTTATAATAAGGTCATGCAGATACCAGTCCACCCCTACCAATTGCGGATCTTGTGCGAAACTGAGTGCACCAATTTGGAACATTACTATGTAAAAAATTGCCTTCATTCTTTCGATTATTAAGGATTATTGCTTTACAAGGTTCTTTGAGTCCACGATTTCGCCGTCACACACAAGGTCGATTCAATAAATACCAGATGGATAACCGGAAACATTTAGGGTTGTACTTGTTTCGTTAACGTCCAGGGTCCGAGGTGCCTCGGGTTTACCATCAAATATTTATATTCTGGTCGATTAAAGTTAGTCGAATTCCAAAAATTATCCTAAAATTATTAAATATAAAACAGGAACAACCCTGTTTTTACACGGGGTTGTTCCTATTCAATTGCGCTATTTTCCTACAAATAAACCTTTGAAAGTAGGGCTTACCAACGGTTTTAATGTGTTTTAAAATAAAAAGGTCTCGACTCTAGTTTACCCTGGGCGAAGTCGAAGGACTCGACCCGGACATTTCTTTTCAGAAATTTATTCCTTCACGATTTTCCGTACCGTTTTTTTCCCTTCAGTAGTAATTACTGCTACGTACATTCCGGTTTTTAAAGAAGTTATATTCAGTTCGGTATTTGTAGATAAAGGTGCGTTTCCCACTACTTTTCTCCCCAATAGATCAAATATTTCAATTTTTTCAATCGGCAAATTTGCTTCCACCAAAACCTTATCCGATGCGGGATTGGGATAGACGGAAACCTCGGTCAATTTCAAATCTTCAACACCCAAATTTGTGTTTATACCAAAAATTGTTTCGTACGTATTTCCGTAATAGGTAGCAGTCACTGTATAAACGCCATCTGGCCAGGTGCCGTCTGTTGGGAAGTTCCATTCGGCATAAGCACCTGTATAATTAGGCCATGGCGAAGTAAACACCCAGTCGTATAATGCAGTACCATCGGGTTTTGTAATTACTATATGGGTATCGTCATTGGTGCGGATATCTCGATAAAATAAACGCAAAATCACCGGATCGCCAGGTTCAAAATTGAGTTCCTCATAAGTGTTTTCAACCACCCCACAATCATCGTCAAAATTTGTTGAATTATGGGTAGAAAGGTGGTTAATTTCGGGCACGAAATAATCTGGCTGATCCAAAAACCAACTATTCGCATTCATACTGTTGCACGGTCCCTCGTACGGATCTATTAAATTATTGCCGGCATCATAGATTTCAAAATGCAAATGTGGAATAGTACTGCTGCCAGAGCTGCCCGCAGCACCCAAATATTCACCCTCCGAAACAGTTTCGCCAATATTTTTTGACGTAATAGCACCGTCCTTAAAATGCCAATACCACGCTTGTGAACCATCAGCATGTTCTATTATAATCCCG
Source organism: Aequorivita vitellina (assembly GCF_022008365.1). GTDB lineage: Bacteria > Bacteroidota > Bacteroidia > Flavobacteriales > Flavobacteriaceae > Aequorivita > Aequorivita vitellina. The sequence continues at coordinate 131,467 of NZ_JAIRBA010000002.1, read as the reverse complement.
TTCCAGTTTGGGTTGCCCGTATTAACGCAGTTCATATCAAAATTCCCATCACGTTTATCAATAATAGTTCCAGGGGCGGCGGCCACTATTTCCATAATTTCTTCCTGCATTCGTTTCCACGGATAAGGCCAAAGCACATAGTCTGTACCTTCGTGGTTGCCGTTATTCCAATCATAAGTGCGTTCGCCACATTCATAATCCAACAGATTTCCGTTTGGAGTTAAATCGTGATCTACTTGATTGTTTATTATATAATACCCGTAATCATCAAACCCAGCTTTGGGGCGAAGAGGCATTATAAACAACGGGGATCCCCCTCTGTGCTGAAAAGCATTTGGATTTTCTTGCAGTATTTTTTGCTTATTCAAAGCAATTTGCTGTCTTATCTCTTGGCGTTGCAAATCTGATATGCATTCAGTTTTTTCAATGTTAGCCGGCTGAAACGTGTGTGAAGCAGGTGCTAAAATTTCGGTAGAATTTTGAGAAATCAGTACTGTGGAAACGCCGAATAATAGATAAAATAATGTTGTTTTCATAAGTTGTAATTTTAAGGATTAGTTATATGTATTCAAAGTTACATCGCAGGAGTCGCGAAAATGTCATCACAAATGGTTTAAAATTTCCATTTTTTCGAAACAACGTATGGCAAAAACTACTTTTTTCAATTCCTTCCACCGCATCAATAATTTTCTTTATTTTTGCGCTGTAAAAATTCACTATGCACTACAAAAGAATACTATTAAAACTTTCTGGCGAAGCCTTAATGGGCAATCAACAATATGGAATTGACCCTATAAGACTTAAAGAATATGCACAAGAAATAAAGCAGATTACCGAAAAAGGTGTAGAAGTAGCCATTGTTATCGGCGGCGGAAATATTTTTAGAGGCCTAGCTGGTGCTAGCAGCGGAATGGACCGCGTTCAAGGCGATCATATGGGTATGCTTGCAACAGTAATAAACGGACTTGCATTGCAGAGTGCTTTAGAAAATGAAGAGGTAGCCACCAGATTGCAAAGTGCCATAAACATTAATGAAGTTGCTGAACCATTTATTCGCAGAAAGGCAATTCGCCATTTGGAAAAAGGACGCGTAGTAATTTTTGGAGGCGGGACCGGAAACCCTTATTTTACAACAGATTCAGCAGCGGTTTTACGAGCAATTGAAATTAATGCAGATGTAATATTGAAAGGTACGCGCGTAGATGGAATCTACACCAGCGACCCAGAAAAGGACAAACTCGCCACAAAATTCGATTTTATTAGCTTTGAGGATGTATTGCAAAAAGGCTTAAAAGTTATGGACACTACCGCTTTCACCTTAAGTCAGGAAAACGAATTGCCAATCATCGTTTTTGATATGAATACGAAAGGAAATTTGCTAAAAGTTGTTTCTGGCGAAAAGATTGGCACAAAAGTGAATTTGTAAAAATATTGTAATTATTGTTTACGAATATTCTATCTTTAAATCGAAATAATTAATTTATCACCCAAGCACAGGCAATGGGTTGAAAGTTGAATACTATGGAAGACGAAATTGACTTTATAATGGACAGTACTCGCGAAGCAATGAGCGATGCACTAAAACATTTAGAAAAAGAATTGGCTAACATCCGTGCCGGAAAAGCTTCACCTTCAATGGTGGGTAGCGTAATGGTAGATTATTACGGCAGCCCAACCCCATTGAGCCAAGTGGCAAACGTGAACACCCCAGACGGGATGACTATTAGCATCCAGCCTTGGGAAAAAAGCATGATTCCGGCAATTGAACGTGGCATTCATCTTGCAAACATTGGCTTTAACCCAATGAATAACGGCGAGAGCGTAATTATAAGCGTTCCACCCTTAACCGAGGAACGAAGAAGAGATTTGGCAAAACAGGCAAAAGCTGCTTCCGAGGAAGCAAAAATTGGTGTTCGAAACGATAGAAAAAATGCCAACAATGATTTAAAAGGATTGGAAATTTCTGAAGATTTAAAAAAAGGTCTTGAAGACGATATTCAAGAAATGACCGACACACACATCAAGAAAATTGATGAAATGTTTGCAGCAAAAGAAAAGGAAATAATGACCGTGTAAGGCACGCTTCGTTAAACTAATTACAATAAAGCGGCTTAATAGCCGCTTTATTTTTACATTTAATCTGCTTAAACCTAAACTTCCCCAATGCGTAAAATTCTTTATTTTGTTTTTTTTTGTATTGCTTGGCAAGCTACTTCTCAAGTGCCAGCAATACAAACAGATAAGGATACAATTGCAAGTGTTGAAGACAAAAAAGAACATCCGCTTTCCTCAGGTTACTATCCCATCGGTTTTTTCGACATAGATTTAAAAACACTTATAAAACTGAATAATTACGAAGGTTTCCGACTTGGAATTGGCGGATTAACAAACGACAAACTTTTTGAAAACTATAAATTTGGTGGGTATTACGCCTATGGATTTAAAGACAAATCTTCAAAATACAGTTTGGGTGCCAGTGCCCGTATTAATAAAGAAAGAAAAGCGTGGGTTAGTATTTATTACGCAGATGATGTAAAAGAAATTGGCGCTTTCGATTATTTAACCGATGCGCGCGTCTATTCTATTTTTGAACCGCGACTTGTTAATATCACTCAATTTTACAAATACAGAAAATGGTTCGCGAATATTGCCAGCGAGCTTTCTCCAAAATTTTTGGGCGAATTTAGGGTAGCGCACAGTAACGTAACCAATATTGAAAACTATTATTTTATAAACAACAACATTCCACTATCAAATTATCGACTGGCAGAAGCGACGGTATCTGTTAGAATAAGTCCGAAGACCAATTTTTTCACAAATGAAGATGGCACTAAAGAATATTTTGATGGCTTTCCAAAAATTAGTGCACAAATTACAAAGGGATTTAAAGGAGTGTTTGACAGCGATTTCAACTATACCAAATTTGGGTTGAAGTTAGATTATTATGTAAAACGCACCAACTTATCATCCACCAATATTCTTTTGGAAGGTTCTTTGGCTACGGGCGATGTACCGCTTACGCATCTATTTCACTCCTACCCCAACCAGCCAACCAAAGACGAAGTGTTGCAGCGCTTTTCAGTTGCGGGTGTGCAAAGTTTTGAGACCATGTATTTTGGCGAATTCTTTTCAGATAAATTAACAACCCTACAGATAAAACACAGCCTGCGCAGATTCAATCTCGGCGAAAAGTGGAAACCCGAATTGGTGTTAATTACCCGCCACGCATTGGGCGATATGAATAACATAGAAAACCATTTTGGAATCCCTTTTAATACATTAGACAAGCTTTACAACGAAACGGGTTTTGAAGTAAATAAAATACTTTTCGGGTTCGGACTTAGCGGGGCATACCGTTACGGATATTACAACCTTCCAAAATTCTCAGATAATATTTCGTTTAAGTTTACTTTCTATTTGCAGATATAGTTTGTAATTGAAACTTGCCAAAATATATAAATCCAGCCTGTATTCATCCATTAATCTTCCTCTAAAGATTAGTTTCTAAATCCTACATCCTTTCAAAATACCCCCAAAAATTAATCCCCCACTTATTGCAAATAGTTACCTTTGCTAATTCTTTAAAAAATAGCTTTGAACAAACTTTTTAGCATTGGGTTTTGGAGCTGGGTAGCCCGTTTTATTTTACGGAATCGCACCTGGATTTTAATAGTAATAGCAGCAATAACTGTGTTGCTTGCACTGCAGTGGAAAAACATGCGCTTCACTTATACCGAAGCCAATTTGCTGCCAGATGACCACCCTATAAACCTTGAATACGATCAATTTCTTTCGCACTTTGGCGAAGAGGGCAACTTGATTGTTATGGGTGTGAAAGATTCGACCATCTTTACGCCCGAAAAATTTAAAGCTTGGAACCAACTTTCCAAAGACATTGGCAAATTCAACGAAGTAGAGTTAACACTTTCTATTGGCAACCTTCAAAAACTCGAAAAGAAATTAGATACCACAGGTTTTGAATTAGTACCATTTATAAAAGACTCCATTTTTACTGATGCAAATCTTGCGGAATACAAAGACGAACTTTTCAACAAAATGCCTTTTTACGACGGACTTATTTACAGTCCCGATAAGCAAAGTATTCGCTCTGCTATCTATCTTAAAAAAGACATTGTAAACACACCCGCGCGAAAAGATTTTGTTATAAAAGATCTTATTCCGCTAATTAAAAAATTTGAAAAAGAAACCGGTGTAGAAGTGCATACATCTGGAATGCCCTACATTCGCACACTAAACTCACAAAATATTATTGATGAAATTGGGTTGTTTATTGGCGCGGCACTTTTTGTTACTTCGCTTATCTTTTTCTTCTTTTTCCGTTCTTGGCGCGCCACGTTTATTTCTATGTGTACCGTGATTATTGGGGTAATGTGGGCCTTCGGATTTCTGGGTTTAATGCATTATGAAATTACCGTGCTTACGGCATTAATTCCGCCACTAATAATTGTTATTGGTATTCCCAACTGTATTTTTCTCATTAATAAATATCAGCAGGAAATAAAACTGCACGGCAACCAAGCAAAATCGTTACAACGCGTAATTGCAAAAGTTGGTAATGCAACTTTAATGACCAACCTAACAACCGCTTCGGGTTTCGCTACTTTTATTTTGGTGAAAAGCGAGCTGTTAAGCGAGTTTGGTATTGTGGCCTCCATCAATATTGTCGCCATCTTTTTGTTGAGTTTGCTTATCATTCCAATTACCTACAGTTATATGGCGGTGCCAAAATACAAGCACCTAAAGCATTTAAATAAAACTTGGATAAACTCTTTCGTCAACTGGATTGAACGCATGGTAAAAGAGCGCCGCATCACTATTTATATTGCGGCAGTTCTATTATTATGCTCAAGTATAATTGGCATTTACAATATAAAAATTTCAGGAAGCTTGATTGAAGATATGCCTAAAAACACCGGCTTTTTTGACGATATTCGCTTTTTTGAAAAAGAATACGAAGGTATTATGCCCTTAGAAATAATGGTAGATACAAAGAAGAAAAAAGGCGTCATGAGCCTTTCTACTTTAAAACGTATTGACGAACTGCAGGACCACATTAAAGAAATTCCAGAATTTGCGAAACCACTTTCTGTAGTTGAATTGGTGAAATATTCTAAGCAAGCATATTACAACGGCAACCCCGAATATTACCAATTGCCAAACAGTCAAGAAAGAACGTTTATACTATCCTATGCAAAAAGCAGCAATACAAACACCAATTTATTAAATAGCTATGTGGATAGCACGGGGCAGTTTGCACGTATTACCACTTTTATGAAAGACACCGAACCCGATAGGTTTAAACGCATTGAAGAAGATCTCAATACCGAAATAGCAAAGGTTTTTCCCGTAGAACGCTATAATGTTTCGGTTACAGGGAAAGCCTTGGTTTTTCAAAAAGGAACGCATTATTTGGTAAACAATTTAATTCTTTCGCTTTCGCTTGCCATTTTCTTAATTGCGCTCTTTATGGCGTGGATGTTCCGAAGTTTTAAAATGATTTTAATTTCATTAATTCCAAACCTCCTACCTTTAATAATAACAGCAGGTGTCATGGGGTTTGTGGGAGTTCCTATAAAACCTTCCACTATTCTGGTTTTTAGCATTGCCTTTGGAATTTCGGTGGACGACACCATACATTTCCTCGCAAAATACAGGCAGGAGCTAATTGCAAATAACTGGAAAATAAAGAAGTCGGTTTTTGCAGCTTTGCGGGAAACTGCGGTAAGTATGTTTTATACTTCCATCGTGCTGTTTTTCGGGTTTTCGGTATTTACTATTTCGAGTTTTGGAGGCACCGTAGCTTTAGGCGCATTAGTGTCTATAACGTTGCTTTTTGCAATGCTATCAAATTTAGTGTTGCTGCCTACCCTCCTACTTTCGTTAGAAAGAAGCATTGCCAATAAGCAAACAATGAAAAAACCTGCAATAGAGATTTTAACCAATGATAAAGAAGATGAGTAATTCTGGATTGAGTATTCAGGATTAAAAAAATTATATTTGCTCCCCTTAAATTAATATTATGCAAAACAAAACAATAGTACAATTATTGAAAAGTGAACCCACTCATCACAAAGTTATGGTGCGCGGTTGGGTACGTTCATTTAGAAGTAACCGTTTCATTGCATTAAATGATGGATCAACAATCAATACGCTTCAATGTGTGGTTGACTTCGAAAATTTTGAAGACGAAGTTCTCAAAAAAGTAACAGTAGGTGCCGCTATTGAAGTAGTTGGTTTGCTCGTAGAGAGCCAAGGGCAAGGCCAAAATGTAGAAATTCAAGTTTCAAACTTAACCGTTTTGGGCGAAGCCAATCCTGAAGACGTGAAACGTACCATTCTTTCACCGAAGCGTCATTCGCTTGAAACCCTGCGCGAACAGGCACATTTAAGAATTAGAACCAATACATTTGGCGCCGTAATGCGCACGCGATCTAAACTAGCTTTTGCCGTTCACGAATATTTTCAGAAAAACGGATTTAATTATATGCACTCGCCAATAATCACAGGGAGCGATGCCGAAGGAGCTGGCGAAATGTTTCGCGTTACAAATTTAGACGCGAAAAACCCGCCATTGGACAAAAACGGAAATGTAGATTATAAAGAAGATTTCTTCGAAAAAGAAACCAATCTTACTGTTAGCGGGCAGTTAGAAGCCGAAACTTACGCAATGGCTCTCGGTAAAGTTTATACTTTCGGCCCAACTTTTAGGGCAGAAAATTCAAACACCAGTCGCCACTTGGCGGAATTTTGGATGATTGAACCAGAAGTTGCTTTTTACGATTTAGCTGCAAACATGGATTTGGCAGAAGACTTTATAAAATACGTTATTACCTATGCTTTGGAAAACTGTGCAGACGATTTAGAATTTCTCGAAAACCGTTTGCTAGAAGAAGAAAAAACAAAGCCACAAGCCGATCGCAGCGATATGAAACTTCGCGAAAAGCTACGTTTTATTTTGGAAAATAACTTTAAAAGAGTTAGTTATACTGAAGCTATCGACATTTTAAAAAGCTCTAAACCAAATCAAAAGAAAAAGTTTAAATACCTAATTAAAGAATGGGGCGCCGATTTACAAAGTGAACACGAGCGGTTTTTAGTTGAAAAACATTTTAAATGCCCTGTTATTCTTTTTGATTATCCAGCAGATATAAAATCATTTTATATGCGCTTAAACGACGACGGCAAAACCGTACGCGCTATGGATGTGCTTTTTCCAGGAATTGGTGAAATTGTAGGCGGTTCACAACGAGAAGAACGTTACGATATTCTTTTAGAAAAAATGAAAACCATGAATATTGACGAAAAGGAATTATATTGGTACCTAGACCTTCGCAAATTTGGCACCGCCGTTCACAGTGGTTTTGGACTTGGTTTTGAACGTCTGGTTCAGTTTACCACGGGCATGGGCAACATTCGCGACGTAATTCCGTATCCAAGAACTCCAGGCAACGCCGAGTTCTAATTTAAAAAGCATAAGATTGTATTAAAACTAGCTACTTCACTATTTTAGTAGCTGGTTTTTTTTAACTTTATGAAGTAGTAAAATATATCATGTTAAAACAACAATTAAGCTTTAAACTCTCCCAGAAATTATCGCCTCAACAAATACAGTTGATGAAGATGATTCAACTACCTACGCAAGCTTTTGAGCAACGAATTGCCCAAGAATTGGAGATAAACCCTGCTTTAGAAAGCGGAAAAGATGACAGTGATAGTTTTGAGGACGAATTTAGCAATGACGAATTTAACGATGATTACGACGAAGGTAACGAAGTAATTGAAACCGATATAAACGTTGACGATTATTTAAGTGATGATGAAGTGCCAAGCTACAAACTTTCTGCCAGCAACTACAGTGCAGACGACGAGGAACGCCAAATGCCTTACGCGGCCGGCACCTCCTTTACGCAGTACTTAATGCAGCAACTAAACACCTATCGCTTAACCGACGAAGAAAAAGATATTGCTCATTTTTTAGTGGGCAGTGTAGATGAAAGCGGTTATATACGTCGCGACCTTCAAGATATAGTTGACGATCTGGCGTTTACGCAAAATGTTTACACCACCGAAGATAAAGTTGAAAAAGTGCTGAAAGTAGTTCAGGAATTAGATCCGGCGGGAGTGGCCGCCCGCGATCTTCAGGAATGTTTATTGTTGCAGCTAGAACGAAAAGAACCCAAACTTTCAGTTGCCTTGGCAATTGATATAATTGACGATTCGTTTGACCATTTCAGCAAAAAGCATTACAAAAAACTTATTCAAAAACTTGATATTACCGAAGACCAGCTTCGCGATGCAATTCACGAAATTGAAGCATTAAACCCGAAACCCGGCGGAAATTATTCGGGAAATAATAGAATTGTAGAACACGTAGTTCCCGATTTCGCAATTCGGATTGTTGATGGCGAATTGGAACTTACGCTAAACGGAAGAAACGCGCCCGAGTTACACGTTAGCCACGATTACACCAATATGTTGAAAGGCTACAAAGAGTCGAAAGAAAAGTCGAAAGCACAGAAAGATGCCGTCATGTTTATTAAACAGAAGCTGGATGCCGCCAAATGGTTTATAGATGCCATTAAACAAAGGCAGCAAACGTTATTTATAACCATGAACTCCATAATGCACCACCAAAAGGAATATTTTTTAAGCGGCGATGAGCGAAAGCTAAAGCCAATGATTCTAAAAGACATTGCAGACAAAATTAATATGGATGTTTCCACGGTTTCGCGCGTGGCGAATAGCAAATATGTAGATACACCTTACGGAACAAAATTGATTAAAGAGTTTTTTAGCGAGTCGATGAAAAACGATCAAGGTGAAGATGTTTCTACTAAGGAAATTAAGAAAATTTTGGAAATTACGATTTCCGAAGAAAACAAAAAGAAGCCGTATACAGACGACAAGTTAGCGAAAATTTTGCTCGAAAAAGGCTACCCAATTGCGCGTCGAACCATTGCTAAATATCGCGAGCAATTGGATCTTCCCGTTGCAAGACTAAGAAAGGAGATTTAATGAGAATTTTTTTAAAAGCCGCTTCGTATATTTTTCATCCGCTTTTAATGCCACTTTTGGGCACTATGCTCTATTTTATAGTAACTCCAAGGTATTTAGACCCCGAAATAATGCGCGCCAATCTTTTTGGCATTACCATTATTACTCTAATAATACCGGTAGTTGTTTTTTTCCTATTAAAAAACTTAGGAGTAGTAGAATCCATTTATTTAAAGCACGTTAAGGAACGAAAGTTTCCATTAATGATACAGTGTATTTTGTTGTTGTTAATCATTAAAATGATTTTTGACCCGTACGAAGATCCTGAATTGTACTATTTTTTTGTGGGGTTACTTTTCTCGGCCTTTAGTGCGCTGGTAATGGTTCTTTTTAAACAAAAAATAAGTTTGCACCAAATGGGTGTAGCGGGAATTTTAATGTTTCTTGTTGGCTTGAGTGCTCACTTTAAAATAAACCTACTGGTTACAATCAGTTTCTTTTTGTTTGTTAATGGTTGGGTAGCATCATCGCGCTTAAATGGTAATGCGCACACCTATGCCGAACTAGGAATCGGCCTATTTTTGGGAGCAATACCCCAATTAATTCTTTTCAGTTTTTGGTTATAGAATATAAAACAACAAACCTACTTTTAATGTTTTAAAATCTACGTTATTGCCATTTACGGTAACGGCATCCTTAAAGAAAGGATTTATGCTATACGAGGCAAAAAAGTTAAACGTATTGTACCCCATACTTATAGTAGCAGAAAGTCTTATAGGATCAAATTCGGAAATTTTAGTTTGATTAACGGTGTTTCCTGGCTGCTTAAATGTAGATTTATACCAATATGCATATCCAACCCTAAACCCCGTGTAAACTCTCCAAAACTTATATGTTGAAGCTGTAGAGGTTCGCCATCTAAATTCTATAGGGGCTTCTATTACGGCCATATTAAATCGGTTTCGTGTAAATTGCACGGTTCCGTCTAAAATTCTAAAAATGGTTTCATCGTTTTCGGTCTCACCTATAAAAAGATTTTGGCCAAATTGATCTAAGGCAAGACCGGCTCCAATGGCAATAGCCAAATTACGTCTTTTGTTAATTGGCATATCGCGTAAGAATCCTAATTGGAGCCCTCCGGATAGTCCACGAATATTTCCACCAGTCGGAAGTCCCAAAGGAAGGTTATACGTTACACCAATATAAAATTGATCTTCGCGATATTCTGTATCAACATTAGCTGAAGCTATGGTATCTTGAGCCAAAGTTGGTATTGAAACCAGAATTAGCAACAATGTAAAGAATATTTTAAGGGCTTTCGGCATAACAATCAAAGATAATTGTATTTTCAAGAATACAGCAAACAAAAAACGCCTTGAACCATAAACTACGGTTCAAGGCGTTTTAAAATTTATTAACACCTATTTAGTTATTTAACTCATTACCCGGAGTGGTAATGTAAATAAGCTTTAACATATTCAATTCACGTAATTGTTGTTTAATATCTGTAACCATACCCGTGTTGGTATCCTCATCAACCTTTAATGCAACCATAACCTTATCCTGAAGTTCAGGTAGTAATTTCTGGCGCATTTCAGTTAAAGCAAATTTAATATTGGTTATATCTGTGTATTTATCACCAATTTGAATTTTAGCCTCAGTACCAAATTTATCCTGGTATCTTGCACTTGGTTTACCAGCGTAAATATAAACGGAACGATCCTTTTTCAATTTTTCAACTTGATCTGCCTTTGGCAATTTATTCTGAACGAGTAAATTGTCATCACGCAATACAGTTACTACCATAAAAAAGAATAATAACATAAAGACGATATCTGGCAGGGAAGCGGTGCTCACTGGCGGTAGTTCGTTACTTTTTTTCTTTCTAAACTTCGACATAGTTGTATTATTATTGTCCAGATTTTTTAGGTTCAGCTTCCGATAATTTCATAGGAAATAACTTCTGAATTGTCTCCAGTTTCTCCTGAAGAGCTTCTTTAGCAGCCTCGCCTTTTATCTTTCCTTCATCAAGTTCTTTGGTCATTTCGGTAAATTTCCATCCGTAAAGCCTTTCAGATTCTCTATCTCTTAAAAAGTTGTATGCTGCTACCAATTCATTTTGAACAGCGATATACATTTTATACGAGGTAAGTCTATCGTTCTGAACTGATATTACTGCCTTCTCTGGATTATCTGAAGACTCCGGGCTTCGGGGTCCTTTGCAATAATTGCAATATTCTGGGCTACCAGAAGGTGCTCCTCCATTATCTAGAAAAGTGATTGCTGCTTGGCGCAGATCTTTGAGCTCCATTAGTTTTTCTTCAACTAATAGTTGGTCATCTCTGTTTACATTTACAATAAACAAGTTCTTTTCTTTAATTTTTGGCGGGTCAACAATTTCTTCAATGGGCGGCAACTGTCGTGCAATTCCTTTATCCTTTTCAATGGTAGTTGTTACCAAGAAAAAGATAAGTAATAGGAAAGCGATGTCAGCCATCGACCCTGCGTTTACTTCAGGTGTTGCTCTTCTTGCCATTATTTTGTTACTTTTTTAATTCCGCCGAAAACCATAGAGCCTACTGCGATTATAGCTAATATGTAAAAAGCGTACAATCCTGTACCTACCCATTTAGAGCCGCTTTCGGAAAGCATTCCGCCATCTTGTGTTGCTAACGGATTACCATCTGATAAAACATAGGATACAACTACAATAAGTAGAAAAGCCCCGACAGATATAAGCGTGTTTTTAATATTGCCTGCAAAGATTCCTTTCACCACAAAGAAGAGAACAAACGCTACTGTAATAGCAAATATAATATAAGCCACATACAGGAAACCATCAACTCCTTCGCCAGTTTCAACGACAGCAGTATCACCTTTTGCAATGATCATTGCAAGAAAAATAATTCCCGCAACGCTTAAAAGCAATGCTACAATTTTTAATATTTTATGTAATGCCATCTTGTGGTTTGTTTAGATTTTATTTTTTGTTTTGTAATCGAATAACATATCGATTAAAGTAATAGAAGCATCTTCCATACTGTTAACGATACTATCAATTTTAGCGATAATATAGTTGTAGAATACTTGAAGGATAATGGCCACAATTAAACCAAATACAGTTGTTAAAAGTGCTACTTTAATACCTCCCGCAACCAATGATGGGTTCATATCACCCGCCGCCTGGATTTTATCGAATGCATCAATCATACCAATTACAGTACCCATGAAACCAAGCATAGGTGCAATTGCGATAAATAATGAAATCCAAGAAACGTTCTTTTCAAGTTGTCCCATTTGCACACCACCGTAGGCTACAACCGCTTTTTCAGCAATATCGATGCCTTCGTGAGCTCGATCTAAACCTTGGTAATAGATTGAAGCAACTGGGCCTTTTGTGTTTCTACATACTTCTTTAGCAGCTTCAATGCCACCGCTGTTTAAAGCATCTTCTACTTGTTGGGCTAGTTTTTGCGTATTGGTAGTTGAGAGATTAAGGTAGATAATTCTTTCAATAGCAATTGCCAAGCCTAGAATTAAACACAATAGTACAATCCCCATAAATGCAGGACCACCTTCCACAAAACGCTCTTTTAACATTTGATGGAATCCTTTTTCGGGTTCTGCTGCTGGTGCTGTTTCATCTTGAATGAATGAAACTGTGGCTGCTGTTACCAAAGCTTGAGAACTAATTGGCATTGTCTTCGCTGTTGAAGCGTTAGCGTTTAATGTGCCTACAAATACCATTGAGGCAACCGCCATAATAGAAAATAATTTTTTCATTGCTATCGACTTAAAGTTTGTTTTTAGTTAAGGGTTTAAAGATATAAAATAATTTAGTTAATCTGCAAGAATATTAATTGACACTCAAAATGAGTTTTATAATAGTCTATTTGTTAATCGCAGAGAGGAAGGGATTCGAACCCTCGATACGCTTGTGGCGTATACACACTTTCCAGGCGTGCGCCTTCGACCACTCGGCCACCTCTCTAAATTTCGTTACTACTGTACGCCTCACACAGCAGTAAACGTATATTTCAAATAATTTCGAGAAAATGCCACGCTTCAGAATTAAAATAAGGCATTTGTTTGAAACGAGTGCCAAATATCAAAAAAAAAATAACGCTACAAAATAATTTTAAAAGATAATTTAGTGCATTTCGCCGCGCAAAGAGGTTTCAAATATGGTTTTGAAGCTTTTAGCCGAAATATTTTGACCCAACAAATACATCAATTTTGCCAAGGCAGCTTCCGTAGTGCAATCTTTTCCGCTAATAACACCTATTTTTTTAAGATCGGTACTGGTTTCATACAACCCCATATTTACACTTCCGCCAGAACATTGTGTAACATTTACTACAGGTATTCCCTTTTTAATCACTTTTTTAAGAGAGTTTATAAACCAACTGGCATTGGTAACATTGCCGCTTCCATATGTCTCAATTATCAATCCGTTTAAGTCTGGGTAATCAAAAATATAGTTAATGGTAGCCTGATCAATACCCGGAAACATTTTCACCAAAAGCACATTGCTTTCCAATATTTTGTGAACTTTTAGTTTTTTTCTGCGGTTTGGCCTGTAAAGTGCTTCATTATTAACTACCAAATGCACCCCGCTTTGCACCAGCTCTGGATAGTTGAGCGATGCAAAAGCTTCAAAATGTTCGGCATTAATCTTGGTTGTTCTGTTGGCGCGGTATAATTTGTATTCAAAATAGAGGCAAACTTCAGCAATTTTTGAAACTCCCTTTTCTTGCAACGAAGCTATCTGAATAGAGGTAATTAAATTTTCCTTTGCATCTGTACGCAAATCACCAATTGGTAATTGCGAGCCAGTAAAAACAACTGGTTTGCCCAAATTCTCTAGCATAAAACTCAAGGCCGAAGCGGTGTAACTCATAGTATCGCTACCGTGAAGCACCACAAAACCATCCATTTTTTCATAATTAGCTTCAATTATGGTGGCAATATCCACCCAGAATTTTGGACTCATATTAGAACTGTCTATTGGTTCTGGAAAGGAAGTAGTTGTAATATCGCAATCTAACAGTTTCAGCTCGGGAATATGGTTCAGCAATTCATCAAAATTGAAATTGCGCAGCGCACCGGTTTCAAAATCCTTTATCATCCCGATGGTTCCGCCAGTATATATAAGGAGTATTTTTGGTGTTTTTGTCATATTTTTTTATACCTATTTATATTCCAAAAATCGCTTTGGAATTATCAGTTGTAATCTTCGCTATTTCCGGTTCCGGAACATCGTAAATTTCTGAAAGTTTTTTGCAGACCAACGCTAAATAACTGCTTTCATTCCTTTTTCCGCGAAAAGGTACTGGGGCAAGGTAGGGCGAATCGGTTTCCAAAACGATATGCTTCAGTGGAATTTCATTTAAAAATTTATCAATCTTTCCATTTTTGAAAGTAACCACGCCGCCAATCCCCAATTTCATATTAAACGAAATGGCTCTTTCAGCCTGCTCAATAGTACCAGTGAAACAGTGAAAAATTCCGAAAAGGTCATCGCTTTTTTCGGTTTCCAAAACTTCAAAAATTTCATCAAAAGCGTCGCGACAGTGAATAACAATAGGCAATTTGTGTTTTTTCGCCAATTGAATTTGCCTCTTAAAAGCTTGTTTCTGTATTTCTAAAGTAGAAGTATCCCAATAAAGATCGATGCCAATTTCGCCCACGGCATAAAAACTTCTATTTTTAAACTGCTCTTCAACGTGCGCCAATTCTTCTTCAAAATTCTCCTTTACCGAAGTTGGATGCAAGCCCATCATTAAATAAACATGTTCGGGGTATTGCTTTTCCAAATCGTACATAGCTTCGGTGTAACCAGAATCTATGGCAGGAATAAAAAAACGTTTTATACCTGCATCAAAAGCGCGCTGCATCATTTTGTTTCGGTCTTCGGCAAAAGCATCGCTGTACAAATGGGTGTGTGTGTCTGTCAACATAGTTGCAAAGCTACTTATTTTGTTTGCTATCTTTGCACAAAAAAATTGATGCAATTACGCAAATTTATTGAAGCCGAAGGATTTTATCGCATTCCTTTAAAAAGGCTCAACACCGGTCACTACCTTTTTTCGGCGAAAATTAACGGTGTTTTAGGTTCGTTTATTTTAGATACTGGAGCTTCTACAAGCTGTGTGGGCATTACCGATAGCGCCCACTTTTTGTTGATAAGCGAAGACAGCATTATTAAAGCCGCTGGGGCCGGAGCCACAAATATGGAAACTATGTTTTCCCGAGGAAATGAATTCAACATAAACAAATGGAGTATAAAAAACATGGACTTTGTACTTTTTGATCTCTCTCACGTTAACGAAGCGCTTTTGCAGGCTAATGAAAGTGCCATCAACGGAATAATTGGCGCCGATTTTTTAAAAGAGCACCGAGCGGTAATAGATTATGGCCGAAATTGTTTATACATAAAATAGAAGAATATGCCTAGAGACATTTGTTTCCAATAAATTGAGTATTTTTATCTTCCTCTGAAATAACTCAATCGTGCTGAAAAAAATAATAGCAATCCTCCTCGTAGTTTCCCTGTACTCAACCATTGGGTTTGCACAAGATATTTCGCATTATGAAGCAATTGTAAATACCACTAAAAACAATACCCAAAAATTAACGGCGCTGGATAGCATTCTAAAGCGCACTTTTTCTACAAAACCAAATGCTTTTATAAGCTATAGCCTGCAATACATAGATTTAGCCTTAGCAATGGACAGCATTGAGTATGCCGCCAAAAAAGCAATGAATCTTCAATATCCATTGACTAATTATGCAAATGATCCACTGCAGGCAATTACAATTATAAATAGCGTTTTAGCGCGCAAATACAGAATAAAAGACAGCCTTTTATTGGGTGGATTATATATAAAACGCGGGAGTGCCAACACAAAAATTGATCTCAATAAAGCAGTTGCGGATTATAATAAAGCTCTCGAAAATTTTTCTTCTAAAAATTTTTTAAATATAGCAGACACTTACCTCTTTAGAGGGCAAGCATACTCGCATATGGGGAAATTTGTACTTGCCAGCGAAGATTTTACGCGGGCTCACACAATGTACGAAGAGAAAAAAGCATACAATTACATGGTCTATGCGCAACAAGGCATTATTAGCATGTTTAGCATGAATGGGTTTTATGAAAAGGCCAAAGTAGAACGCGACGCGCTAATTAAAAAAATGAAAAACCTTGGACTAAATGAATTTTTGTCGAACGAATATTACAATCAAGCCCTCGATTATAAGAAAATGGGCAAGGACAAACTTGAATACCAAATGCTTCTTTTAGCCGAAGAAAAATTTGACCACAGCGCTTCAAATCAATCAATTTACATTGGCATTATTTCTAGGATTATAGAATATTATTGCGACCAAAATGAATTAATTAACGCCAAAAAATATGTAGGCATTTTAGAAAACTTAGATTTTGATGTTTCGGGAAATCCGGTTGCCGAACTTAATTATTTAAGTGGAAAAGCAAAATACCTGCAAACCACAGGAGATTTGGAAAAAGCTTTGGCACTTACCCAAAGAAAACTCAATATCGCAAAAAAGCTTAAAATTGAAGATGAAATTATGCAAACCTATTCTCTTTTATCTGAAATTTATTACGATATGGGTGAATACGAAAAAAGTGTAGCCAACCTTAAAACAACAACAACTTTAAAAGATTCTATTTACAACCGAAGCAATACGTTTGCCCTCGCCTATTTCCAGACACTCTACGAAACCGAAAAGCAGGAAAAAGAGTTGGTGAAAAAATCAACCAATATTAGCCTTCTTAAAAAAGACAACGAAAATTTTAAAAAAGTTATGCTTTTCGGTGGAATTTCTACCTTATTGTGTTTCGGGCTTATTTTGCTAACTAGAAATCAAAGGCATTTAAAAAGCAAGAAGGTGCTTCAAGAAAAATTTAGTCAGGAATTACTTATTTCGCAGGAACGCGAGCGCAGACGCATTTCAAAAGACTTGCACGATGGGATTGGCCAGCAACTATTAGTTTTAAAAAACAAACTGAACACCAGCGGCAATACCGATGCTAAAAAAATGGTAAACGATGCTATTGAAGAGGTACGCGCCATATCGCGAGATTTACATCCTTTCCAACTTCAGGAACTCGGGATAACCAAAGCCATTGAATACAACATAAATTTTATTGATGAAAATTCCGATCTTTTCATCTCTGCCGAAATAGATAATATTGACAATATATTTAGCACTGAAGATGAGGTAAACATCTATAGAATTATTCAGGAAAGCTTGAGCAATATTTTAAAACACTCCAATGCCGAAGCTGGAAAAGTATCAGTAAAAAAAATTGCAAATACTGTATTAATCTCTGTCCGCGACAACGGACTAGGTTTCAATTTTGCCGAAAAATACCAAGACGACAAGTCTGTGGGTTTAAAAACATTATTTGAACGTACCAGATTTTTAAAAGGACAAGTAAAAGTAACTTCAATAAAAGACACCGGCACCGTGCTGGAATTTCAATTTCCATTATGAACAATTCAAAACCATCCATTATAATCGCCGATGATCATCCCCTTCTTTTAAAAGGGTTAAGCGACTTTTTATTAGAAAAAGGCTATAATCTTTTAGGAAGCGGTACCGACGGCAGAGAGGCTTATAACCTGATAACCCAAAAAAAACCAGACATCGCCATACTGGATATTCAAATGCCATACATGTCAGGTATAGAAATTGCTCAGCAATGTAAAGGAGCCAACATCAGTACAAAAATTGTGTTAATTACCCTTCACAAAGAAAAAGAATTGTACCAAAAAGCTAAGGAATTAAACATATTTGGATACATTTTAAAAGAATTTGCCTTAGAGGAAATAGAAAATTGCATAAAAACAGTAAAAGAAGGCTCACCCTTTTTCAGCGAAAAAATAAAAGAATTTATAGGCGTGGTGCAAGCAGAAGTTAGCGAGCTCGATACCCTTACACCTTCAGAAAAAAAGATTTTAAAGTTAATTGCGCAAGATAAAACCAATAAAGAAATAGCCTCACAACTCTTTATTTCGTACCGAACCGTAGAGAAACACCGAAGTAATATAATTACAAAACTTAAAATTGAACCCAAAACAAACAGTTTGCTTATTTGGGCAAAAGAGCATCACGATAAATTGCTTTAACCATTATTCGTCCGCATCCACAAAATTACGTGTTAACACGTATTTCATATTTCTATTGATTATAAGATATTTACAATATGAAGGATTCGGTATATTCAGAGAATAAGAAAAATAATTACAGCAGCTTATTTACTGGTAAAAAACCAGCAGTTCTCGTGCTAATAATTTCGATTGTTATAATTCTTTTACTGAATCTAATTAATACAATTCTTTTTAATTAAAAAGTTGAATACTAGCTAACCAAAAAAAATCCGGCTCTACAGGCCGGATTTTTTATTGCAATCTATTTATATTTTTGATTTACAACTCCAACGCACGTTTAACATCGTTATTCATTAGTAAATCTTCAGGGCTTTCCAATGCTTCTTTAATAGCCACTAAAAAACCAACAGATTCGCGACCATCAATTATTCTATGATCGTATGAAAGGGCCACGAACATAACGGGTGCTACAACAATACCGCCATCGCGTACAATAGGACGCTCTACAATATTGTGCATTCCTAAAATTGCAGATTGCGGCGGGTTAATAATTGGAGTTGAAAGCATGCTTCCAAAAACGCCACCGTTAGAGATGGTAAACGTACCCCCCGTCATTTCATCTACGGTAATTTGTCCATCGCGTGCTCTAATTGCCAATCGTTTCACTTCGTTTTCAACACCTCTAAAACTTAAATTTTCAGCATTTCTTATTACAGGAACCATCAAACCTTTTGGCCCTGAAACAGCAATCGAAATATCTTTAAAGTCATAGGTTATCATATAGTCTCCATCAATCATAGAGTTTACATCTGGGTATAGTTCTAATGCGCGTACAACCGCTAACGTAAAGAAGGACATAAAACCTAAACCAACGCCGTGCTTTTCTTTAAACTGTTCTTTATATTGGTTTCGCAATTCAAAAATTGCGGTCATATCTACTTCGTTAAAAGTAGTAAGCATCGCAGTTTCGTTTTTCGCCGAAACCAAACGTTCGGCAACCTTTCTACGCAACATAGAAAGTTTTTTGCGTTCGCTACCACGGCTGCCAGTTCCAGGAGTTCCCATTGATGGCGTTGCAGCATTATTTGCATCGTCTTTAGTAATGCGACCATCGCGACCCGAACCTTTAACATCTTTGGCATCTATATTTTTTTCGTCAAGGATTTTCTTGGCTGCTGGGGATGGCGTACCAGTAGCATAGCTTTTTTTATCCTGCATCTGGTTTGGTGTAGTAGATTTTGAAGGAGTTTCTTTTTTTGCTTCTCCTTTTTTTGAAGTGTCCTCCTGTTTTTCTTCAGTAGTTTCCGCATCTTTTTCCTTCGACTCCTTCTCTTTGGTTTCACCTGGTTTTTCAGCAGATGTATCGATTAAACATACTACATCGCCAACGGCTACCAAATCGCCTTCTTCAGCTTTTAGTGTGATAATACCACTGGCTTCCGCTGGAAGTTCTAGCGTAGCTTTATCGCTATCCACCTCAGCAATGGCTTGGTCTTTTTCAACATAATCGCCGTCTTTAACTAGCCAAGATGCTATTTCAACTTCGGTGATGGATTCGCCCGGAGATGGGACTTTCATTTCTAATGCCATATTGCTATTTATTTATTGCAACCTAGTGGTTGCTTTTCTTTATTTTTTAATTCAAGTCGTTTTTTAAACGATATTAATAATTTTCAATTCTTTTCTGTTCTATCTGTGTTTTTTCAATTTCATCTTTGCGTCTCAAATACTTTGAACTCAAACACAAAACCGAATCTATAATTTGTGCAATTTCATTAAGTGAATAACACTTTTAAAAGTAATAAATTCATTTTAAGAAAACTAATCCATATTTTTATCAAACACGTTTTCAATCACTTTGGCGTGGCGTGCTTTTGACCTCACCGTGCTACCAGCAGCAGGAGCAGCATACATTTTTCTGCTACAAACTCTAAAACTTCTGGCTTCTTCAAAATGCATCATAATATGCGAATAGGCTCCCATATTTCTTGGTTCTTCCTGCGCCCAAACCACATCGTCTGCATTCTTGTACTTTTTAAGTATCTTTTTCATTTCGTCAATAGGCAATGGGAATAATTGTTCCACACGTACCAAAGCAACATCGTCTCTTTTTAGTTCTTCTCTTTTTTCAAGCAAATCATAATAGAATTTACCAGTTACAAAAACTAATGATTTCACTTTCGTCACTTTTGCTTCGGGATCGTCAATTAGCATTTGGAAACTTCCTTTTGCAAATTCTTCTTTTGTTGAAACCACTTTTGGGTGACGGAGCAGACTTTTAGGAGTAAACACAATTAAAGGCTTGCGATAATCGGTTTTTAATTGT
Source organism: Aequorivita vitellina (assembly GCF_022008365.1). Lineage (GTDB taxonomy): Bacteria > Bacteroidota > Bacteroidia > Flavobacteriales > Flavobacteriaceae > Aequorivita > Aequorivita vitellina. The sequence goes on along the minus strand of NZ_JAIRBA010000002.1, from coordinate 110,986 downwards.
CTTCTAAACAGGTGAAACAGGTTTGCTGGGGTTGTTACATCTGCTACAAACATATTGTCTGTTGCACATAATTGAAGATAGCGCTCCATTCGTCCCGAAGAGTGTTCTGCTCCTTGTCCCTCATAACCGTGCGGCAGTAACAATATTAACCCATTTTGTAATTTCCATTTATCTTCGGCCGCCGAAATATATTGGTCTATCATGATCTGCGCTCCGTTGCTAAAATCGCCAAATTGGGCTTCCCATATTGTGAGCGAATTTGGACTGGCCATAGCGTAACCATAGTCAAACCCAACGACACCGTATTCAGAAAGTAATGAGTTGTAGATGTAAAAATCACCTTGGTCGCCCTTTAAGTGGTTTAGCAGCACTACCTCTTCTTCACTATCTTCCACTTTTATAACGGCATGACGGTGCGAGAAAGTTCCGCGCTCCACATCTTGTCCGCTCATACGTACATCGTGACCTTCATTAAGGAGCGATCCGTACGCCAAAAGCTCGCCCATGGCCCAGTCTAGTTTGTTATCCTCAAAATACATTTTATGTCTCGCTTCTACAAGTCTGCTAATTTTTTTGAGGAATTTTTTATCTTCTGGTAAATTTGTTATTGCTTCGGCTATTTCGTCTAGTTTTTTTAAACTGAAAGTGGTATCAACCGGCTGCATCATTTTATCTTCTTCGGCATAGTTGTACCCTTCCCATTCGTCTTGCATAAAGGCGGTAATAGCCGTTTTATCTTCCTTCCTAGAGTCTTCCAGATTTTCTTCCAGTTTATTTTTGTAATCTTGCTCTAGTTTGTCTATATAACCTTTATCAATTACTCCTTCAGCAATTAATTTTTCGGCATAAATATTACTCGGGTTTTCGTGCTTAGCGATTGCTTTGTATAGTTTAGGCTGTGTAAAACGGGGCTCATCGCCTTCGTTATGCCCGTATTTTCTGTAGCCCAACAAATCGATAAATACATCGCGGCCAAATTCCATTCTAAAATCTAATGCAAAAAGCATAGCGTGCACTACAGCTTCAACATCATCTGCATTCACATGTAAGATAGGCGAAAGGGTCACTTTTCCAACATCGGTACAGTAAATTGAAGAGCGTGCATCTAAATAATTAGTTGTAAAGCCTATTTGATTGTTTACAACAATATGAATGGTTCCTTGCGTTCTATAGCCGTCTAACTGTGCCATTTGTACAATTTCGTACACTATGCCTTGCCCTGCAATTGCCGCATCGCCGTGAACAATAATTGGCAGCACTTTATTGGGATGCTCCTTATGATGGTCGTCTTGCTTGGCTCGCGCAATTCCCTGTACCACTGCGCCCACCGTTTCTAAATGCGAAGGGTTTGGTGCAATGTTTAGGTTTATTTCTTTGCCAGATTCTGTTTTACGCTTTGAAGTCCAACCTAGGTGGTACTTTACATCGCCATCAAATATATCTTGTGCATAATCTTTTCCGTCAAATTCGCTAAAAATATCTTTTGCGCTTTTTCCGAAAATATTTGTGAGGGTACTTAAACGGCCACGGTGAGCCATTCCCATCACAAATTCTTCAACACCTTTTTCGGCAGCATTTTCAATTAGAGTATCTAATGCAGGAATTAAACTTTCGCCGCCCTCCAGTGAAAATCGTTTCTGACCAACGTATTTTGTATGTAAAAAACTTTCAAAAGCAACAGCTTCGTTCAACTTTTTAAGAATATGCTTTTTGTGTTCGTTTGAAAAACTTGGTTGATTATCATTGATATTCAACTTGTGTTGAATCCATTGAATTTCGTCTGGTTTGCGGATGTACATATATTCAATTCCTATAGAATCGCAGTATATGCTTTCCAAATGTTTGATGATATTTTCGAGGGTGGCATCGCCAATGCCGATAATTTCACCCGCCCTAAAAGTTGCTTTTAAATCGTGTTGTGAAAGACCAAAGTTTTCAATAGCTAAAGTAGGCGTATATTTTCTACGGTCTCTAACCGGATTTGTTTTAGTGAAGAGATGGCCACGCGTACGGTATCCATCAATTAATTGTATTACTTGAAACTCCTTAATTACATCTGCACAGATGGCGCCAACATCGTATTCAGGGGTTTCAGCAGGTTCTGGCGAGCCAAAGAATTCGGCAACGGTATTTTCAGAGCCAAAGTCGAAACCTTGGAAAAAAGCGCGCCAACTAGGCTCAACACTGTCTGGGTAATGTAAATATTTTTCGTAAAGTTCAGCGATTTGAGATGGGTGAATCGCGTTTAAAAAAGAAAATTTATCCATGATAAATGTACAAAAGGGTCATTTTGATAAAACGGTACAAAAATACAACAATTACACAAACTACTCGACTTGATTCTATATATTTATAGTTAGAAAATCTTAAAGTATTCATAATGAAAAAGACTGAATTTAGGTATGTTAACAAATTATTTTGCACATTGCTTTTTCTTTTTTGCATTACTGCAGTTTTCAGTCAAAAAAATAAAAACGAATTTTGGCAACATGTGCGTTTTGGCGGCGGATTTGGTCTAAGTTTTGGCGATGGTTTTTTTAGCGGCACCATCGCGCCAAGCGCCATTTATCAATTTAACGACCAGTTTGCTGCGGGAGTAGCATTTAATGGTACGTATGCCAGTTTAAAAAACGACACCAATGCTACAATACTAGGTGGTAGCGTGCTAGCACTTTACAATGTTGTACCCGAAATTCAACTTTCGGCAGAGTTTGAAGAATTACACGTGAGTAGAAAATATAAATATTTAGGAAGCCCAGATGTTATGCGCAACTATTGGTATCCGGCCTTATTTTTTGGCGTGGGTTTCCGTAGCAATAACTTTACAGTTGGCATTCGTTACGATGTGCTTTATGATGCAGATGAGAGTATTTACGCAAACGCTTTTGCACCGTTTGTACGTATGTATTTTTAAACAACGCGCTCCATCAAATCTTTCCCAAACTCGCGTAGCATTGACTTTTTTTCTTCTGAAATTTCAATATCATTTAAAAACGAATCGGCTAAATGACTAAATTTCTCTATCTCACGTTGCGTCGCTTGGGCCGCACCAGATGTTAAGAATATTTCTTTTACCGTTGCAATTTTATCAGTAGGATCCTTAGGATTTATGCTAAAAAGGTGTTCCAATTCATCTGCTTGTGTAGATGTGCCTTCCCCTACAGCCATTAAGTATAAAAACGTTTTTTTATTCGAAATAATATCGCCTCCCACTTGTTTTCCGAAAGTTTCGGGGTTTCCAAAAACATCTAAATAGTCGTCTTGCAATTGAAATGCAATGCCCAAATTTCTTCCAAATTGATAAATTTTGTCCTGATCGCTTTGTGAAGCCTCCGCTACAATAGCCCCCATTTTCATAGCCGCGCCCAACAAAACTGCAGTTTTATGATCTATCATTTTAATGTATTCTACCAGCGATACATCGTCGCGGGTTTCAAAATCCATATCGTGTTGTTGTCCTTCACAAACCTGCAAAGCCGTTTCACTAAACAGTTTCGCCAATTCGCGAAACATTTTGGGTTCGTAGTTTTCAAAAAATCGATACGCCAAAATAAGCATCGCATCGCCAGAGAGAATGGCCGTGTTTACATCCCATTTTTCGTGCACAGTCCTTTTTCCCCTTCGCAACGGGGCGTTGTCCATAATATCGTCGTGGATAAGTGAAAAATTATGAAATAACTCTACAGCCAGAGCCGCGTTCATCGCTTTGTTAAAATCGGTTTCAAAAAAATCGCACACCATTAATGTTAATGCTGGTCTAATACGTTTTCCTCCCAGGGCCAGAATATAGTTTATGGGGTCGTAAAGTTGATGCGGGCCTCCTTGTGGAACAGCTTTTTGGAGCTGTGTTTTTAGCGCCGTGCTATATTTCAGTAAAATTTCCATTCGTCAAAAAAAATTTCGGCTAAAGTAAAACAAGCAAAGCAAAAGCGCACAGTATTCCGTCGAAAAATAGCGTTGCTGTTAAGCTTCTGTTAATAAAATAAAACTTTGGAAACTAAGATTGTTTTTAAAGTTTCCGCGACATATCTTTGTCACCCTTTATGAAAAATAAAATTGTTGAAAAGGCCACTGAGCTTTTTCTGAAACTTGGTTTTAAGAGTGTAACGATGGATGACATTGCCAACGAAATGGCGATATCAAAAAAAACCATTTACACTCACTTTAAAAATAAAACCGCATTAGTGGAGGAGTGTACCTGCACTGTAATGCACAGTATTACTGATGAAATAGACAAGATACGCTCACAAAACCAAAATCCAATCGCAGAACTTTTTGAGATAAAAAAATTTGTGATGTACAAAATTGAGGATGAGCACGCTTCGCCTCAGTTCCAATTACAAAAATATTATCCCGAAATAAGTGAAAGTCTAAAAGCGAATCATTTCGAAAAAATGATGGAATACACGCGTAATAATTTGCGCAGAGGTATTGAGCAAGGGCTTTACCGAAATAATTTGAACATAGAATTTATTGCCAGAATGTATTTTCTAGGTATTCACGGCATTAAGGATCAAAGTCTTTTTCCACCAGTAAATTTTTCTGTAAAATTTGTGAACGAGGCATATCTTGAATATCATTTAAGAGGAATTGTAACAACTGAAGGATTTAACACACTAAATAAATACATTAAAGCGCACCAAACCAATGATTAAAAAACTATTAATTTTCAGTTTTATAACAACTGTTACTTTCGGCTTTACGCAACAGCAGCAAGATTACCGTTTTAGTTTGCAGGAGGCCGTAACCTTTGCGCTAGACAGTAATTACGCTTCTATAAATGCACGCCGCGACATTGCCAAGGCCATAAAACAAAAATGGGAAACCACAGCACAAGGCCTTCCACAAATTGATGGAAACATTAGTTATCAAAACAATTTAAAACAGCCTGTAACACTTATTCCCAGTGAGTTTGGCGGAGGCGAACCCGGCACCTTTACCCCAGTAACTTTTGGCACAAAACAAAATGCAAATGCTGTGGCCACACTAAACCAACTTATTTTTGACGGCAGCTATTTGGTAGGACTCCAAGCTGCAAAAGCATTTTTAAGGTTTTCTGAAAATGCAAACGAAAAGACCCGTCTCGAGGTTAGAAAAGGTGTAATTAATGCTTACGGAAGCGTACTTTTAGCTCAGGAATTGGTCGCCATTTTTGAAAAAAATAAAACAAATCTTGAAGACAACCTTTTTGAAACCAGAAAGATTTTTGAAAACGGTTTAACCGAAGAGGAAAGTGTAGAGCAACTGGAAATCACCTTGCTAGATATTGAAACCCAACTCAATAATGCCCGCCGTAGCCAGAAAATAGCAAAACAAATGTTTAATCTTGCGTTGGGAATTGACGTAGAAACCCCAGTAACACTAACAGACAATCTAGACCAACTTGCAGACAATAACATAAGTCTTGCTTTATTGAACGCTCAATTAAATCTTGAAGAGAATGTTGATTATAAAATTGCTTACAATCTCACCGAGCAGCGCTATCACGAAATGAGGCTTGAAAAAAGTAAATATTTACCAAGACTATCGGCATTTGTAAATTATGGAACATCGGCCAATAATAATGATTTCAGTTTTTTAAATGGTGACCAAAAATGGTATCAGTCTTCGGTTTTGGGCGTGAGTTTAAACATACCCATTTTTAGTAGTGGTATGCGCAGTGCTAGCACACAACGCGCCCAAATTGCACTAGATCAAGCAAAAACCGAGTTTGAACAAAGTAAGCAACAAATAAAACTGGACCTTACTTCGGCTAGAAGCAATTATCAATTTGCTATTGAAAATTATGAAAACTCAAAGAAAAATCTCGCCTTAGCAGAGCGCATTGAAAACAAAAACCAAATAAAATTTACTGAAGGCTTAGCTGCAAGTTTCGATTTACGGCAAGCTCAAACACAACTTTATACTGCGCAACAACAATATTTTCAGTCGATGTTGCAAGTAATAAACGAAAAAGCAAATCTTGAAACTGTGCTTAATATTCCGCAGCTTCGAATAGATTCAGCAACCATCAAAAAGCAATATTAAAAAACCAATTTCAACATAAAGCGAAAATTCAATCCAATGAAAAAAGCACTTCTATTTTTAATAATCCTCGCCACTTTTGCTTCCTGTGGTCGTGATAATAAATCGGTAGATTCTGTTATCGACTCTGGCGACCTTTCCGCAGTAAAAGCTAAAAGAACCGAGCTTAATAAGCAACAGCGCGAATTAAAAAGTGAAATTGACAAACTCAACCAATTTATAGACAAGCACGAGAAAAAAGAACGTCCAACCTTAATAACTGCAGAAGTTATAAAAGACACCATTTTTAAACACTATGTAGAAGTTCAGGGCAATGTGGTTACAGACCAAAACGTGGTGCTGAACGCAGAATATTCCGGAGTGCTCACTAATATCTATGTAAAAGAAGGTCAAAATGTTTCAAAAGGGCAACGTCTCGCAAAAATTGACGACGGTGGGCTTTCAAGTCAAGTGGCGCAACAGGAAGCACAAATGGCTTTGGCAAAAACTACCTTTGAACGTCAGCAAAGACTTTGGGAACAGAAAATTGGTTCCGAAATTCAATATTTACAAGCCAAAACTAGTTATGAAGCCGCCAAAAATCTTACAAATCAGTTGCGCTCCCAATTGGCAAAAACTGTAATTACCGCACCCTTTAGTGGTGTTGTGGACGAAATAATTACAGATCCCGGACAAGTTGTAATTCCTGGCCAAAGTCCTATTATTAGATTAGTAAACTTGAGCAATATGTATGTGAAGGCTTCCATTCCCGAAACCTATCTTCGAAATATTAAAAAAGGGACGCAAGTAAAAGTAAAGTTAGCTTCAATAAACGAAGAATATAAAGGAACCGTTCGCCAAGTAAGTAATTATATAAACCCCAATAACCGAAGTTTCGACATTCAAGTTGAAATACCGAACGAAAACGGCTTGGTAAAACCAAACCTAATTGCTACGGTAAAAGTGAACGATTATAGCGCCGAAGATGCAATCACCGTTCCTGAGAATATTTTGCAGGAAAATGCAGCTGGCGAAACAATAGCATATCTCTACAAACCAGTAAATGATTCCGTAGGGGTTGCAAAACGCGTACTGCTAGAAACAGGGCTTTCTTATGAAAACCACACAGAAGTTAAAGCTGGAATTAAAAAAGGCGATACCATTATTAAAGAAGGTGCAAAAACCCTTCGCGATGGTCAAAAAGTAACCATCAAAAACTAAGAAACCCTTTGCACCATGAGCAAAAACCCGTACAAAGAATTTAGTATTTCGTCTTGGGCCATAGACAATAAAATGACGGTCTATGTAATTATGGCCATTGTCCTTTTTTTGGGGGCAATTGCTTATTACACGATGCCGCGCGAAGCTTTTCCCGAAATTATTGAAACCAAAATCTACGTGAGCTCTGTCAACCCTGGAAACTCCGCCGAAGATGTTGAAAAATTTATTACCGAACCCTTAGAGGAAGAATTTAAAAACGTTGGTGGTGTAAAGGAAATTACCTCAACAACGCTTCAAGATTACTCAATTATAATTGTTGAATTTGAAGAATCTGTAGATATTCCTGTGGCCAAACAATTGGTGAAAGACAAAGTAGATCTAGTAAAAGCCGAAACCACATGGCCCACACTAACCAATGGTGGAAAAGTAGAACCCAATGTTTTCGACTTAAACTTTTCTGAAGAAATGCCAATCCTAAACATCAATTTAACAGGCGACTACCCTGTACAACAGTTGAAGGATTATGCCGAATATCTTCAAGATAAAATAGAATTGCTGCCACAAATAAAAGAAGCCACCATTCGCGGCGCCGAAGAAAAGGAAGTTGAAGTTGCCGTTGACATCTATAAAATGACGGCTTCGCAAGTAAGTTTCGACAATATTATAAATGCAATAAAGGGAGAAAATAGTACCATTTCTGGGGGGAATATTATCACCAATGGCGTTCAGAAAAACATCCGTATTACAGGCGAAATAAAGGACCCAAAAGAACTGGAAAAGGTTGTAGTTAAAAAAGACGACGGAATCATTTTCCTAAAAGACATTGCCGATATAAAATTTAAGGAAAAGGACGCTACCACCTACGCCCGCGAATACGGCGAGCCAGTAGTAATGCTCGATGTAAAAAAACGTGCGGGAAAAAACATGATTGAAGCCGTTGAGCAAATTAAGGACATTGTAGCAGAAGAACAGGATAGTTATCTTCCAAAAAGCCTAGACATAACGCTCACTAACGATCAATCAATAAAAACCGAAAACCAAGTAAACGATTTGGTAAACAACATTATTTTCGGAGTTATTTTAGTTGTACTCGTTTTAATGTTTTTCTTAGGATTTAGAAATGCATTATTTGTAGGTTTCGCCATTCCGCTTTCCATGTTAATGTCGTTAGTTATTCTTTCGGCATTGGGCTTTACGCTAAACACAATGGTTCTTTTTGGGTTGGTCATGGGGCTGGGAATGCTTGTTGACAATGGCATTGTAGTGGTTGAAAACGTATATACTTTAATGAGTGAAGGCATGTCGCCCCGAAAAGCCGCCAAACAAGGTATGGGCGAGATTGCTTGGCCAATTATTGCCTCTACTGCTACTACATTGGCAGCGTTTTTCCCACTTGGTTTATGGCCAGGAACCATTGGAAAATTTATGATTTATTTCCCTATAACGCTTTCAGTTGTGCTCTCGTCGTCGCTTTTTGTAGCGCTGATTATTAACTCCATGCTTACTTCAGAATTTATGAAAACTGAAGAAGAACCAATGACAAAAAAGAAATTAATTCGTTGGAGTTTAATTTTGCTGGGAGTTGGTATTTTACTGGTAGTCGTTGGTTTTGCAATTGATATTGCAGCATTCCGTGGTTTCGGAAACTTGGCTATTCTCGCTGCAATTATGTTATGGGTTTACAAATACATCTTAGCGGGTGCAGTTGACTACTTTCAATATAAATCGCTTAAAAAACTTGAAAATTTTTATGAAAACACGTTAAAATATGCCTTGCGCGGTAAAAAAGCATACGTGTTCTTTTTCGGTACAATTGCGCTTTTATTAATGTCGTTCGTTTTGGTAAGATTGGTACAGCCAAAAGTACTTTTCTTCCCAGAAAATGAACCAAACCAGATTATAACATACATAGAATATCCACAAGGAACAGATATTGAAAAAACGAATAAATTAACCAAAAAAGTAGAACAGCGGGTTTTTGATGCTATTTCAAAATACAACGATAACGGTTATAATTATATGGTAGAATCTGCTATTTCGCAGGTTGGCCAAGGTGCCGGAAACCCTATGACCGACGGTGGCCAAAGCAACGACATGCCACAAAAAGGTAAAATCACCCTTTCTATGCGCGACTACCAATTGCGCCGCGGTGTAAAAAGTAGCGATGTTTTAGAAGAAGTGCGCGAGTCTGTAAAAGGTTTTCCCGGCGCTTCCATTATTGTTGAAAAAGATGCCGCAGGTCCGCCCGTGGGCTATCCCATTAATATTGAATTAGTGGGTGAAAATTACGAAGAAATGCTGCGTCAAGCCGAAAATCTACGTTCGTATATTGAAGGCTTGGGCATTAGTGGTATTGAAGAACTGAAAATAGACGTAAACAAAAGTAAACCCGAAATGGACGTGACCGTAGATCGTGAAAAAGCGGGACAACTGGGTATTTCCACTGGGCAAATTGGACTAACGTTACGACGTGCAATTTTTGGGGAAGAAGCATCAACCTATAAAGATGGCGATGATGATTATGAAATTAACGTACGCCTTTCAGACAAATCTCGTTATGATGAAAGTGCCCTCTTTAACCAACCAATTACGTTTAGAAACAATCAAGGAAAAATTGTGCAAGTGCCAATTTCGGCAATGGTTACAAAAAATAATACAGCATCTTTTAGCTCCATTAAAAGAAAAGATTTAAAGCGCACTATCACCCTTTATTCCAATGTTTTGGGGGGTTACAATGCCACTGAAATTGTAAACGATCTAAAAGCCGAATTACAAAATTATGAACTTCCCAAAAATATAAACCTCGCATTTACTGGCGAACAGGAAGAACAAGCAGACAATATGGGTTTTCTGTTGTTAGCACTCTTTTACGCCATGGGAGGTATTATGCTAATTCTGGTGGCACAATTCAACTCTATAAGTAAACCCTTAATAATTTTAACCGCCATCGTACTTAGTTTGGCAGGAGTGTTTCTAGGCTTGGTGATTTTTCAAATGGATTTTGTAATTATAATGACGATGATGGGTATTATTTCCCTCGCGGGAATTGTGGTAAATAACGCCATCGTGTTAATAGATTACACCCAAATTCTCATCGATAGAAAAAAATACGATCTGCAAATGGAAGATGATCAAATGCTCACCAAACGCCAGTATTTCGATTTGATAGTTGCGGGCGGAAAGTCGCGTTTACGTCCTGTTTTGTTAACTGCTATTACAACTGTACTTGGACTAATTCCGTTGGCAATTGGATTTAATATAGATTTCTTTGGCCTATTTACAGATTACAGCCCAAATATTTATATAGGTGGAGACAACGTAATTTTCTGGGGGCCGCTTGCGTGGACGGTAATTTTTGGATTAATTTTCGCCACATTCTTAACCTTGATTGTGGTACCTGTAATGTTTTATTTGGTAAACCGCGCCAAGATTAGATTCAGAAAAAAGCGCAGGATGAAGGAATTGATGAAGCTACGGGCGAATGGAGCTTCTAATAATAATCGTATTGTCTAAATAATATTGATAAAAGTAATTTAACAGATCTGCAAGGTTTACAAAACCTTGTAGGTCTTTTCTATTTAAATATTCCTGTACTTACCAATTGGCAGGTTCGTGGCAATCAAATAATCCCTTCAAAACCACAACAATTCATTTAATACTTGTTAAATTTGCACCCTCAATTTTTTTCAGAATAAAATGTACAGAACGCACAACAATGGTCAGCTTCGCGCTGCAGATATCAATAAGGAAGTAACCCTTGCAGGGTGGGTGCAAAAAACCCGCGATAAAGGTTTTATGGTCTGGGTAGACCTTCGCGACCGCTACGGCATTACGCAACTTATTTTTGATGAAGAAAGAACTTCAAAAGAAGTAATTGAAAAAGCTGCAAAATTGGGTCGCGAGTTCGTGATTCAAGTAAAAGGAACCGTAATAGAGCGCGAATCCAAAAACCCAAATATGCCAACCGGCGATGTAGAAATTTTGGTTTCGGAATTGAACATTCTAAACGAATCCCTAACCCCACCTTTTACCATAGAAGACGAAACCGATGGGGGCGAAGATTTGCGAATGAAATATCGCTATTTAGACATTCGCAGAAATCCAGTGCGTGAAAACCTTATTTTTCGCGCCAAAGTTGCCATTGCAGTACGCAATTATTTAGCAAACCAAGGTTTTGTTGAAGTAGAAACCCCGTATTTAATAAAATCGACTCCCGAAGGTGCGCGCGATTTCGTAGTACCTTCACGAATGAATGAAGGTCAGTTTTACGCGCTTCCGCAATCGCCTCAAACATTTAAACAATTGCTAATGGTGGGAGGATTGGATAAATATTTCCAAATAGTAAAATGTTTCCGCGACGAAGATTTGCGCGCAGACCGTCAGCCGGAATTCACACAAATAGATTGCGAAATGGCCTTCGTAGAACAGGAAGATATTTTAAATGCTTTTGAAGGATTGACAAAACATCTTTTAAAGGAAATTAACGGAGTAGAAATCTCCGAATTCCCAAGAATAACGTACGATGATGCCATAGCGAAATACGGAAACGACAAACCAGACATTCGTTTTGGGATGGAGTTTGGCGAGCTAAACGCAGTTGCACAGCACAAAGACTTCGGTGTTTTTAATCAAGCCGAATTGGTTGTAGGAATAGCAGTTCCTGGCGGAAATGCTTTCACGAGAAAAGAAATAGACAAATTAATAAACTGGATAAAACGCCCACAGATTGGCGCTTTGGGAATGGTTTATTCGCGCTGTAACGAAGATGGAACCTATAAATCTTCCGTAGATAAATTTTACGATCAAGAAGATTTGGCGAAGTGGGCAGAAGCAACTGGGGCTAAACCTGGCGATTTAGTTTGCGTACTCTCTGGAGATAAAAACAAAGTGAGAACGCAATTAAGTGCATTGCGTATGCATTTAGCCGAAGAACTTGGTTTGCGAAAAAACAACGAATTTGCTCCACTTTGGGTTGTAGATTTTCCACTTTTAGAATGGGACGAAGAAACAAATCGCTACCACGCTATGCACCATCCTTTTACTTCTCCAAAGCCCGGACAACTAGAACTTTTAGACACCAACCCCGGCGATGTTAAAGCAAACGCCTACGATTTAGTTTTAAACGGAAACGAAATAGGCGGTGGTTCTATAAGAATTCACGACAGAAAAACACAAGCAAAAATGTTCGATTATTTAGGGTTTACTCCTGAAGAAGCGAAAGCACAATTCGGTTTTTTGATGGATGCTTTCCAATACGGTGCGCCACCACACGGTGGGATTGCTTTTGGACTTGATAGATTGGTTGCAATTTTAGGAGGCCAAGAAACAATTCGCGACTTTATTGCTTTCCCGAAAAACAATGCTGGCCGCGATGTAATGATAGATGCACCAGCGCCAATTGATAAAAAGCAGTTGGAAGAACTTCATTTAAAAGTTGAAATAAAATCTTAAGAAAAAAATCCTGCAAAAGCAGGATTTTTTTGATAGCTTTAAAGATGCCTACGCAACAACGAAACATACTAACGCGCTTCCTAATCTGGAGGATTAAGCATATCCCTCAAAAGCAGTTTGTATATATAATGAGTATTGCGGTTGGCCTTTTAGCGGGAATTGGTGCCGTAGTTTTAAAAAACCTTACGCACCTGATACAAAATTTGTTGCAGGGTAAATTAATTGCTCATTATCAAACAGCTTTTTACTTTATTTTTCCATTAATAGGGCTTACACTGGCATTTTTGGCAATGCGTTATATAATTAGAAATAAAGTGAGCCACGGCATACCATCAACGCTTTATGCAATTTCAAAACGCAAAGGTTTTATGCGGCCTTTTCAAATGTTTGGCAGCTTAATCACTGCGCCAATCACTGTTGGTTTTGGAGGTTCGGTAGGGCTTGAAGGACCAACGGTCGCCACGGGCGCTGCAATAAGCTCCAACCTATCGCGGCTTTTTCATATGAATCAACCTACCAGAACGCTATTAATAGGTTGTGCGGGTGCGGGTGCGATGTCTGCCATTTTTAAAGCACCAATTGCGGCAATTATTTTCGCCGTTGAAGTTTTTAGTTTAGATCTTACGTTAATTTCAATGGTGCCACTTCTATTGGCTTCAGTTTCGGCTATAACTACTTCGTATTTCTTTCTTGGTACTGATATTTTGTTGCCGTTTAACATTACCGAAAAATTTACAATTAACGATATTCCTTTCTATATTTTATTAGGATTAGTAGCATCCATGGTTTCCATTTATTACACGAAAATGTATTCCAACATTCAAGATTTTTTCGAAAAAATAGCATCGCCAATCAAACGACTGTTAATTGGCGGGATTGGGTTGGGCATTCTTGTTTATTTTATTCCTCCACTCTATGGCGAAGGTTTCGATGTAATAAATAATTTGGTGCAAGGAAATCCGCAAGCTGCTTTAGAAAACAATTTTTTCAATTTAGATCTTTCCAGTATTTGGGTGGTAATACTGTTGTTAGCGGGTTTGGTGGTATTCAAAATTATTGCGAGTGCACTTACTTTTGGTGCCGGCGGAGTTGGCGGTATTTTTGCACCTACCCTATTTATGGGAAGTATCATGGGAAACTGCTTTGCAAAAATAATCAACAATCTTGGACTGTTGAACAATCCCGTTTCTGAAAGTAATTTCACGCTAGTAGGAATGACTGGATTAATGGCAGGAGTTCTCCATGCCCCACTAACAGCAATATTTCTCATTGCCGAGGTAACTGGTGGTTACGAATTGTTTATCCCTTTAATGATTACAGCAGCCATTTCATTTTCATTGACAAAATTTTTTATTCCACATTCCGTTTACACGATGGAATTGGGACGTAAAGGCGATTTAATTACGCACGATAAAGACCACGCAGTATTGACCTTGATGGATATAAAGACGGTTATAGAGCGTGATTTTATAGCTATTTCACCCAACATGACACTGGGTGATATGGTACACCAAGCTGTAATAAAATCTAAAAGAAACCTCTTCCCCGTTCTCGATACAAAGACGAACAATTTGGAAGGTATAATTTTGCTGGATGATCTTCGGCCAGTTATGTTCGATCAAAACTTATACGATAAAATAAAAGCTGCAGAATTAATGCACAACCCACCAGATATTATAGATTTAAACAACGATAAAATGACCGAGGTAATGCGAAAATTTCAAGATACAGGAGCCTGGAATTTACCCGTAATAAATGATGGGAAATATTATGGATTTGTGTCAAAATCTAAATTACTAACCGCATATCGCCGAAAACTAATTGATTTCTCTTCCAAATAAGTTTTAAAAAAATACTGAAATGAAATACGTTCTAACAATATTGTTCTTTCTTGTACTAATTAGCCTCGGCACTGGTTTTTACATAAAATCTGGAGATGAAGGCACGGGAAACTTAATTATCGGCCTTAGTTTAATGGTTGGCTTTTTTATATTAATGCCTTTATTTATCTATCACCGATGGAAAAATAGAGATGTAAAAGAATATATGCTTACTAAAGAAAACATTAAAAAAATGAAAGAGTATCAAAAAGAAAGAAAGATTTAACCGTGCCGCTTAACTGAGAATTTTTTGATTTTATTAACACTTAAATTCAAAAAATTATACATTTGTATTTAATTAATAATTTATTTTTTATTTAAAATGGAAGGAACAGTAAAGTTTTTTAATGAATCTAAAGGTTATGGTTTTATCACGAATGATGAAACCGGAAAAGACATTTTTGTACACGTTACCGGCTTAAACGGCGAAGCCCTTAACGAAGGTGACAAAGTAGAATATGTTGAAGAAGAAGGCCGAAAAGGACTTGTAGCAGGTCAAGTACGCGTTATTCACGACTAAAAAAATACTTGAGATTTGTTAAGAGCCTTTCATTTTTGGAAGGCTCTTTTATTTTTTAGAATTGCCAAAAACGACAGCATCGCTTATTCAGATCTTTTTTCAATAAAAAATTGTTTAAGTAATTGCGAAGCTTCTTGAGCCATCACCCCGCCCGTCATCACAGTTTTAGGGTGTAATTTTGTATTTAGTGCTATACACCCCCGCTGTTCATCTCGAGCGCCGTACACAATCTTAGAAATTTGACTCCAAAACAGAGCTCCTGCGCACATTTGGCAGGGTTCAATAGTTACATACAAGGTGCAATCTATTAAGTACTTTCCTCCTAAATAATTCGCTGCGGCAGTAATTGCTTGCATTTCGGCGTGAGCCGTAACATCGTTTAAAGTTTCTGTCAGGTTGTGTGCGCGTGCAATAATTTGGTTGTTAATAACCACAACGGCGCCAATAGGTATTTCCTTTTTTTCATAAGCAGACTCAGCTTCTTGCAGAGCGCGTTTCATAAAATAGGTGTCATCAAAAGGTTGTATTATACTCAAGGAATTACGTTTTAAAACGAAATTACAAATAAACGAATTCTCCGAGTAACAAATTCGCAATAACCGTATCTTTGCATCGTGCAAGAGAACATTTTAAATACCATAAAATTTCCTAAAGATTTACGAAAAGTTTCAGAGAAAGAATTGCCACAATTAGCAAAAGAGCTTCGTGAATTTATTATAAATATTATTGCTACAAAAGAAGGACACTTGGGTGCCAGTCTAGGCGTGGTAGAACTTACTATTGCCCTTCATTATGTTTTCAATACACCCGAAGATATTTTGGTTTGGGACGTTGGCCATCAAGCGTACGGGCACAAAATTTTAACGGGCAGAAAAGAAATTTTTCATACCAATAGGCAATTAGGTGGTATAAGCGGTTTCCCCAAAAGAGCTGAAAGCGAATACGATACTTTTGGCGTTGGCCATAGCAGTACTGCAATTTCAGCGGCACTCGGAATGGCTATCGCTTCAAAATTAAAAGGCGAAACAAACAAACAGCATATTGCTGTTGTTGGCGATGCCTCAATTGCCAGCGGAATGGCTTTCGAAGCTTTAAATCACGCAGGAGTTACAGACACAAATTTGCTGGTAATTTTAAACGATAACGCAATAGGAATAGACCCCAGTGTCGGGGCTTTAAAAGATTACTTCACCAAAGTAAAAGGCAATGGTGCCAAAGATGCCGATAATATATTTGAAGCATTAAACTTTAATTATACGGGGCCTATTGACGGCCATAATTTGCATTTGGTGATTTCAGAATTGAACAGATTAAAAAATGTTTCCGGGCCAAAAGTACTTCACATAATTACAACCAAAGGGAAAGGTTTGCGGCAAGCCGAAGAAAATCAAGTGGTATATCACGCGCCCGGCAAATTTGATGCACTTACAGGTGATCTCGCACCAAAAAGTAACAATGTTCAGCCGCCAAAATTTCAAGATGTCTTCGGAAAAACATTAGTTGAACTTGCCACAAAAAACGAAAAAATTATAGGCATTACCCCTGCAATGCCAACGGGAAGCTCTCTAAAATTTATGATGGATGCTTTCCCCGAACGCGCTTTTGATGTTGGCATTGCTGAACAACATGCAGTAACTTTTGCAGCAGGTTTGGCTACTCAAGGGTTTACTGTTTTTTGTAATATCTATTCCACATTTTTACAGCGGGCGTACGATCAAGTAATTCACGATGTGTGCTTGCAAAAAATCCCTGTGATTTTCTGTTTGGATAGAGCTGGAATTGTAGGTGAAGATGGCGCCACGCACCACGGAATATTCGATTTGGCATATTTAAACTGTATTCCGAACCTCATTCTTTTCGCTCCTCGCAATGAATTTGAATTGCGAAATATCATGTTTACAGCGCAAGAAGGGTTGGAATTACCAATATTTATAAGATACCCTCGCGGTAGAGGAACCCTTTTAAACTGGCAAAATCCTTTTAAAAAAGTTGAAATCGGGAAAGCTCATTTCCTTCAAAAAGGTACTGAAATTGCTGTTTTGACTATTGGAACTATGGCAAACAACGCTTTGGAAGCAATAGAAAAACTAACTACTTTACAACGAGAGAAGGTGGGATTGGTTGATGTACGCTTCCTAAAACCTATGGATGAAAGCTTGCTTCACGAAGTTTTCAGCAATTACAAAACAATCATCACGATTGAAGATGGTACCGTAGTAGGTGGTTTGGGATCTTCGGTCGTGTTATTTGCTTCAAAGCATCACTATAAAAACCCAATTGAAATTTTGGGTGTTCCAGATGTATTTCCTGAACACGGAACGGTTTCAGAATTACAGGAACAGTCGGGTATTTCTTCAGAAAAAATATTTATAAAACTTCAGAAATATTTATAAAAAAAAGAGGCTCTTTCAAGCCTCTTTTATATTTAAATCTATAAAACTTCTTAGTTAATAATTAACTTAGTTGTTTGAGAGCGATCTGCACTTTCAATCTGCATTAAATAAATACCAGTATTAAGTTGGCTCGCATTAACATTTGCAGTTGCGTGAAGTTCTATTTGTTGGGTGAAAACTTTTCTACCATTCATGTCGAAAATAGAAACTGTTGTTTCACCTACATCAACACGAGATTTTATAGTAATCTCTCCATTAGATGGATTAGGATAAACTACAAAATTGTTTTCTGTGTTGCCGTTATCAGCAGTTCCAAGAATACAATCTACTGGAACGTCGAATGCTTCAGTACCATCAGATCTGCTGTTAGAGCTTCCTTGAACAGCGCTTAAACCAAGACCTCTTTTAGCGAATGCTCTCCAGATAATACATCTGTTTGCTCCGCCATTGGCAATTAAATCGGCTTCAAGAATTGCATCACGACCGTCAATAAACCCTGGGCTACAAGGTTGTAATTTCATACCATCAAGAACGAGTTGCATAGAAATATTGTTTCCTCCAGTACCATTGTAAAGATCTGCATCAAAACCGTGCTCATCAATTAAATCCCAAGTAAGGTCCCACAACATCGTGGCCCAAACCGAACCAACTCCATGAGGAACTGATTGTGTTTTAATATCGTTATAAGTAAAGTCGTTAACCGCAAAATCTGAACTATACGGATTGGTTCTTAAACCTGCACCAGCTATACCTTGTCCTAAAGCATAGGTTCCAGTTCCACGAGCATCGAATCTAGTATCGCCTGGCTTCATTGTTAATATAAAGCCTAAATAATCACTCCAGCCTTCACCCATTTGTTCTTGGTTTTGAAGACAACCTGCAGAAAGGCGACCACCTGTTAATCGATTTGAAACACCATGGCCGTATTCGTGAGCTACAATACCATTATCTAAATCGCCATCGCGTCGAAAGTTATCGGTTCCAGATCCATCATCAACTAGAGTAGCGTTTATAGTATCTCCATTTAGAAGCGATGCGATAATTGCTTCTCCGTCAGATTTGTAGATCATAACAGCTGGGATAGTAATTTGTGCACCATTCCCACCCATTGAAATAGGATCAGTAGGTGTATCGTTTACAATAATTACAGCAATAGCACCTTCGTTCTGTGCATTAAGCACTTTTACGGTAAAGTTACATTCACCTCTTCTTATTACGGCTATTTTGCCAGTAATATCCGAACCATTGGTAATGTTATCGCAACCGTCATTTGCGTCTGTTGAAGGCCCTGAGTTATCGTCTTCTACTACAACAAGATCTGCTGTTATAGGTGTAGTTGTTAGAGGTGGCGCAAAATTAGAATCCATTGCATAATACTGTCCAGATAATGGACCATTATTAACGGTCAAAAATGTGCCCAATACTGTTCCTGGTGCGGTCCATAGGTACATTTGCATTCTTGGTGCACTACCGTCTGGAGGTGTTCCAAAGTTTGCGTTGTTCATTCCGCTTCCGTCCTGTGCATCTGCAAAAACATAATCACCTTGGCCTGGTGCTCCCGTATAGTTTTTAACTTGGAAGTTACCACTAGCTTCATCAAAACCATAATGATACATTACATCGTGCATCATATTATTCATATAAAATAAGTTGGTAATAGAACCATCTGTAAAACCATTTGGATCTTGCGGAAGGTTGAATGGAAAATCAAAAGTTAAGGTTGGACCACCTTCTGCTCTCGCACCAGAACCATTATTACCATTTTTATCTTCTTGAGCAATCACATTATTACCGCGAGTATACGTAAATTCTTCTCCTGCAACTCCATCAATATCGTGCCATCCAAAAGGAGAAGCAGCAGCGTCTGATGGGTCATTTATTAATTGGTCTGATCCATCGTGCGGACCAAGTTGTGGCAATGGAAACACGCGATAGGTTGCATTTGCCAACGTTGCGATAGGCATAAAAGCATCACTTTTAGTTGCTTCCAAAATGCTTTTAGTACTTGCGTGAGAATGTGCTTCGTCGCCAAAATTACAGCTAACAACCCAATCCATTGTTTCTAATAATGCACCCGTCATAGCATCTATGCGCACACTGTAATAATGTGATGCATCTAAAAGCGAAATGCTTAAATCCCAAGCTAGCTTTAAAGCGCCGGTATCTTCCATTTTTTGATACACTAGCTCAACAGGAATATTTTCTAAAGAAATGGATCCATTTGAAAAAATGTAGCTGTGATCGGAAGTTGTTTCTATCAAGTTTAAATTTGTAGGACTTTGCAAACCAAGTGCAGTTGCCGCTTTTCCTATTGCGCTTACCGCAGAGATTGATGGCGTAGTGCTGTTTACTTTTGCAGAGATATTTTCTGTAAATGAAATTTTAGCACTGTAGACGGCTCCATCTTTAATAACAAAAGGCGAAGTAGAATTATAAACCTTTATTCCTTGGTAGCGCTGTTCTACATATATATTATCCGCCTGCAAGCTTTTTGAAAAACTTTGTGACACAATTGATACATCTGTTATATCCTGTGGTTGCAACGAGTGCTGCGATCGATTTTGTTGAAGGTACGTTTTTACCAAATTACTGTAATCCTGCGCAAAGGATACGTTTACAGTTAAAATGATAAGTAAGTAAAGAACTTTTTTCATAAATTTTAAATTAAGTTTTAGGTGGTTTTTGTTTAGATATACTATCTAGAAAATTATGTTAAAATTTTCTCAAAAAGGAGAAACGATAAAAATATCATAAAATTGAGAATATAACCATCAAAAGTTTCACTTTTAACATTTAACGACTGTCATATTTATGAATTCTAAAGATTTCCCTTTATTTTCTGAAATATTTGAAGGGCATTTCCGTCAGTTAATCGTGAAATGTAATTGCAGCACTCCATCAAATAATTATATACTGTAGGTGTATTACTTAATTCAAAATCAATGGTTCGCAACAAAAGTTTGTCGTAATGACGCATTTGGTTGTTATGCTGATTTTCAAATGCCGTAGTGAAGGTTTCTAATAATGTTGATAGAATATTATAGCCGGCAATTTCCTTTTCTGAAACCTCTGCGCTTTGGTAAACTTTTTCAACACTAATTTTAATAATATCGGCAATTTGAACTTTGTACTCACTTTTGTCGAGCAAGGCTTCAGAAAATGTACCTTTTAATATTTCTTCCTCATTTTCAATAAAAATTTTTGCCGCTTCTGCAATCAAGGTATTTATGGCAAGTGCCCGTAAATATGCCAATCTATCCTGCGGTGTTTTTAATGAGGAATAAACTTCCTTTTTTAAAGTTGTGCGCACCAAATTAATTAAATATTCCAACGCCATGTCTTCATCAATCAAACCTAGGTTTATGCCATCTTCAAAATCTATCAATGTGTAGCAAATATCGTCTGCAGCTTCTACTAAGTATGTAAGTGGATGACGCGAATACCTGTTTTCGCCTTGGTTTAAAAGTCCCAATTCTGAAACTACTTCATTAAAAAAAACCGTATCACTTTGAAAAACCCCGTACTTTTTATCGGCAACATGTGCTGTAGGCTTTTTTGGAAGTGATTCTTTTGGGTATTTCATAAACGCACCCAAGGTGGCAAAAGTAAGCCGAAGGCCTCCTTCAACTCCATTTTTAGATTGCGTTAAAATTTTAAAACCGTTCGCATTTCCTTCAAAATCTACTAAATCTTGGTATTCTTTATCTGTGAGCTGTTCTTTAAATCGCCTTCCATTTCCGTTTAAAAAATAATCGCCAATCGCTTTTTCGCCACTGTGACCAAAAGGTGGATTGCCAATGTCGTGTGCCAATGCAGCCGCAGCCACAATAGCTCCAAAATCGTTAAAATGATAGCCGTGTACCTTTTGCAATTGTGGGCGTTTTTTAAGAATAGCTTTCCCCACCGTTCTACCCAAGGAGCGACCTACAACCGAAACTTCCAAACTATGCGTTAAGCGCGTGTGCACAAAGGATGTTTTAGACAAAGGAATAACCTGCGTTTTATCCTGTAAACTTCGGAAAGCCGACGAAAAAATTACGCGGTCGTAATCTACTTCAAAGCCCAAACGGGTGTCATTTTCTTCAATCCTGAGTCTTTTGTTTTTATCGCCTTGCTTCCGTAGCGAAAGCAGTTGTTCCCATTGCATCATAACGTGTGAAAATTTTGAAGGCAAGATACTATTTTCAGAAGGCAAATCAATCATTTTTTTTCATTCGCCTTAACCTTCAGCTAACCCTAATTTGACTAATTGGTAACCGCCAATTAACACCTTCTTTACACAAGCCTGGTTTCTTTGCACCAACAAATCAAACGACAAAAATGAAAACAATTTTAAAACTAACCTTCTTCTTTTTTACCGCAATAACCATTGCGCAAAATGGAACAATAGCAGGAATACTTACAGACAGCGAATACAATAATGAACCGCTCCCTTTTGCAAACGTATTTATAAAAAATACTACTATAGGTGTAACTTCAGATTTTGACGGTTTCTATACAATCAAAAATCTAAAACCCGGAATTTACAACGTTGTATTTAGTTATGTGGGATACGAAACGGTTGAAATACCAAATGTAGAAGTAACTGCAAACAATATTACAAACATAGATTTGCCAATGAAAGCGAGTGCCGCTGCCTTAGATGAAGTGGTAATTAAAACAACGGTACGTAGAGAAAGCGAAATGGCTTTATTACTGGAACAAAAAAAGGCAACGACCATTAAAGAAAGTATTGGCGCCGAACAATTATCAAAACTTGGTGTTTCGGATGCAGCGGGCGCCACAACAAAAATTTCGGGAGTTTCAAAAACTGATGGCAGTGGTGATATTTTTGTACGCGGATTGGGCGATAGATATTTGTACACCACGTTAAATGGGCTTCCAATTCCATCAGATAATATTGAGCGAAAAAATATAAACCTCAACCTTTTCCCTACGCGACTAATTGAAAGTATTGACGTTAGTAAAACTACGTCGCCAAACTTATCTGCAGATCAAGCTTCGGGAAATATTGATATTAACACTAAAGAGCTTTCGGGGAGTAGTTTATTATCTGCAAGCGCCAGCACCTCTATAAATACAAATGTATCGCGTAATGGTGTCTTTAAAAATTTTAAAATTTCACCAAATTACCAAGATGTATCCTTCGGGTTTTACAAGAAAAACGTGCCAACAAATCGCGCAATTGTAACACAAAGCTGGAGTCCTGAAATTGTAGATTTCCCACTAAACAGATTGTTTTCAGTAAGCGCGGGACAAAGAATTGGCGATAAACTAAGCGTTCTTTTTACTGCCGGTCAATCTCAAGAATTTGAATACAGCGAAGGAGCTTTTAAACAATACCGCTCCAACTATTTAGACGACAAAATTCCTGATGCAATTACGTGGAAAAAAGAAGTGGCAACTTCTGGATTATTTCATCTAAGATTTAGAGCAGATGATAACAACGATATTAAGTTTAATACGC
The DNA here is from genome assembly GCF_022008365.1 of Aequorivita vitellina. Lineage (GTDB taxonomy): Bacteria > Bacteroidota > Bacteroidia > Flavobacteriales > Flavobacteriaceae > Aequorivita > Aequorivita vitellina. Next base: position 88,051 of record NZ_JAIRBA010000002.1, on the reverse strand, counting down.
TTTTAATCAATAAAATTGAAGACGAAGTATTTGAAGGCGGGCGTTCTGGCGCAGCGGTAATTTATGAAGAAACCGATCCAGAAGAAGGACTGTCGCAATTTATTCGCGATCAAAATTTAAAGAAAACACTGCTTTTAGTTACTCAACTTAGCGGAGAACATAATTTAGGCGAAAAGAATGAACTGGAATGGGCTGCGGGTTACAATTTTTTAAGCGCCGATGAGCCTAATCGTATTCGTAACGAAGTAAACTTTAATAGCGAAACTGTTCAACTTGGAAGAACCGGTGGTTTTCAACAGCGAAAAAGCGTCCAAAAAATTGAAGACACTGAATACAACGGTCGCTTAAACGATTTAATTAAAATCATTGACGAGGACGAGAACTTATTTCATATAAATATTGGCGGAACTCACCGAAACAAAACACGCGATTTTGGGTCGCAGTTTTTTGGAGTGGAGGAAACAATTACCAATGCTGTCAATCCGTCGTCAATTGATGAAATTTCAGAAATTTTTACACAGCAAAATTTCAGCAATGGACTTTTAAAAAGAAACACTCTTTCACCAGACTTTTATAAAGGTGAATTACAATCTACCGCTGGCTATACCAATTTCACAGGAGTACGAGGCAAATTAACGCTTCAGGCAGGGCTTAGATTTCAAAGCGATAATATTGATGTGAATTGGAACGTAAATAACTTCCCAGGCAGAAAAGGAAGCGTTACAAAAGATTACAATAGAGTATTTCCATCCATTAATGTGAAATATAATTTAAACGAGAAACACAGCATCCGTTTTGCAAATAGTTACACTACTACCCTCCCAGAATTTAAAGAAATCGCTCCTTTTGAATATGTTTCTCCTGTGGGGCAGGTTACACGTGGCAACCCGAATATTGAAGCTTCATTAAACCGAAATTTCGATTTAAAGTGGGAGTTTTTTCCATCACGAAACCAGCTGTTATCCCTCACCGGATTTTACAAATTAATTGAAGACCCTATCAATAAAGTTCAAGATAGAGGTTCAGCGGGCGTGTTTTCATATTTCAACGCAGGCGATGAAGCTGAAGTTTACGGTTTGGAAGTGGAAGGTCGCGTAAACCTTATTTCTGGCGATGAAAGACCAAATTTAAAACTGAATGTGAATGCTTCAAGAATGTGGCACAAGCAAGATTTAAAAGAAGTGTATGACAATGACGGAAACTTTGTAAGAACTTTTAGATATAAAGGCTTAACTGAAACAGGCCTGGAAGGAGCTTCAAACTGGATTGTAAACGGCTCTTTAAACTTCAACACAAATAATAAGAATCCTTTTGAAGCAACGCTTTCCGCCAATTATGCTTCCGATAGAATTTACGCCTTGGGAGCACCAGAATTTCAATCATCGGGAGATGTTAATTACAACGATGCTATTATTGAAACAGGAGTTGTTTCTCTCGATTTAATTCTAAACAAAAAGATAACCGACCATTTTAAAATAGGTATTTCAGGAAAAAATATTTTAAACCCTGAAATAAAAAGAACACAATTAATAAAACCGACTACCACAAATATTGAAACCGAAGAAACTGTTCTTTCTTACACGCGTGGTGCGCGCTTAGGCTTAAATCTTAACTATACTTTTTAACAACAAATGTTTAATTTAAATTAAAACCAAAAAATGAAAAACTTTAAAAAATTTGCAATTACCATTGCCGCATTAAACGCTTTATTCTTTATAGGATGTAGCAGTGATGATGACTTTACCCCAACCGAAGAAGAACAAGTAGAGAACACTCAACTTAGCGGAGTTTTAAATTCTGACAGGATTTTAGATGCTAACGTACAGTATTCAGTTACTGGGCCATATTTAGTAAAATCTGGCGCTAAACTAACCATTCCTGCTGGAACTGTGATAGTTTCTCAAAATGGCACTGACAGATATATTGCCGTAGAACAAGGTGGAAAAATTGATATTCAAGGTACATCTTCAAGTCCAGTTGTAATGCGATCAGAAGGAAATACTGCCGGTGACTGGGGAGGATTATTACTTTGCGGAAAAGCGACTACCACAGAAGGCGTAAATGTAACCGCTGAAGTAGGCGGACTAATTTACGGCGGAACTGATGATGCCGATAATTCTGGAAGCATTAAATATTTAGTTATTCGCGGGGCGGGTGCTCAAATAAATTCAGAGTCGCAATACAATGGGCTTACGCTTTACGCTGTTGGTTCTGGAACTTCAATTTCAAATGTTGCCGTTATTGATGGTGCCGATGATGGTATTGAGTTTTTTGGAGGAACGGTTTCAGCATCAAATTTATATTTTGAAAATAATGAAGATGACTCCGTAGACTGGACTGAAGGCTGGAACGGTACAATTACAAATACGTATGTAAGCAATACAAAGCCATTCTCAACTGCAATTGAAGCAGACGGCGACAACAAAAACCCTAAAATAATAAACTTTACAGCAGTTTCAACTGTTGGCGGAACAGCGCTTCAGTTTAAAAAACAATCTGGTGGAACATTTACAAATATCGCTTTAAGTGGATACACTAAAAATGTAGACATGAAAGATAACGGACCATTAGAAAATGTTATTGTAGATAACACGCCATTAACTTCACCTGAAGACGAAGTGTTCAATGGTACTCGAGTAGATATTACAGCATGGAATTGGATTAGCAACTAATCGTAACGTAATCTACGTTAACTGAAAAAGGGTCTCTTAAATTAAGAGGCCCTTTCAGGGTTTATAGAATATGGGAAAATCTTGATATCATCAATGATTAATATTTCTGGTTGTTACATTGGCAATTCGAGAATCTACAAATGAAACCTCTTGTAAAATAACACCTCGATAAAAAAACCATGTTCCTACTTTTTCACCATTTTTATAAGTAGCAATGGCGGTTTTGTCGCCTTGTAAATCATAACTTATCCATTCACCAGTAAGTTTATTGTCTTTTGTATAATAGCCAGTTTGTGCAAGCGTTCCATCCTGATTATATAGCGTAGCTTGAATTACATCACCTTCCAAAATGTAGCTATTATTTTTAGTGTTTTGTGATACCGCAACACTTGAAATTAAGACTAGTAGTAGCAAACTGATTATCTTTTTCATCTAAGTGATTTTTAATTGTTTATAATAATCAAATTTAAAGAATTAACACTTAAGATACAATTCGGTAACCTTAACTTAACATTAAAGCTGCAATTAGCTTATTTACAATTGTTTATAGTTTTGCGTTTAAAGTAAATTACTCCTTAATAATTTAATAACGTTCAATTCATTTAAAACAATCCACAATTCATTTTATTTGTAGACACCTATTTTTATAGGCACTTTTTGAAATCGTTTAGTTTTTGTCGACTAGATTTTCAAGCAAGGCTGTTCGTTCTGGACAGCCTTTTTTTTATCGTTTTACAAATTTAAAAACTGTATGCTTAACATTACGGAAACATTAAATTGCGGTTAAATTAAGTTCTTTGTACCGACATACAACCAAAATAAATTTCAAAATGCAACGCAAGCATTTCTATTTAAGCACATTGCTTCTTTTTTCTACAGTTGTGTTTTCACAAGAAACGCAAACGAATCCCTTTTCATTTAAATGGGATAACGGTTTTAAACTTACTAGCCAAGACCAGCAATTTGCATTGCAATTTGGTGGGCGAATAATGGTGGATCACGCCTATATTTTTCAGAATAATTCACTCACAGAAAACTATGGTCCATTAGTTTCTAAAAGCGGTACCGAATTTAGACGTGCGCGTATGTTTATGGCGGGCGATATTTATGAGAATACACATTTTAAATTTCAAGTAGATTTTTCAGGAAATAAAACTTCAATAAAAGACATGTTTATTGGCTTCAGCAATTTGCCTGTAGTTGGAAAAGTACTAATAGGACAATTTAAAGAACCATTCCGACTTTCTTCATTAAACAGTAGCAAATACACCACTTTTATGGAAGTTGCACAGAACGAAGCATTTGCCCAATCGTACAACAATGGTATTATGTTGCTGAATAATTTTTTAAACAACAGACTTTCCGCCCAACTTAGCAGTTTTAGAAATGCCAATAATAACAGTGACGATGCTTTTGCCGATGACGGATATATTGTAACAGGAAGAATTACTGGCTTAGCACTAAAAAATACTGAAAAAAACCATCTGCTGCATTTAGGCGTAGGCTATAGCTACAGAAAACCTGAAAGTAAAGAATACCAGATTGCCGCAAAACCCAGTGCTAATCTCGCTCCAAAATATATTAACACCGGAACATTAAAAAATGTTGACGAAATTAAACTCATTAATTTTGAAACAGCCTATGTTTACAACTCGTTTTCGTTTCAAGGTGAATTTTTAAAAGCTACCGTAAACACCGATATTGATGCCCTAAATTTTTCAAATTACTATGGCGAAGTAAGCTATTTTTTAACGGGTGAAAGCAAAAATTACAAAGGTTCGTATGACGGTTTTGGACGCGTAAAACCCAATAGAAACTTTAGTGGAAAGAACAAAGGAGCAGGCGCTTGGGAAATTGCGCTTCGCTATTCAAACACCGATTTAACTGATAAAACCATTTTTGGCGGAAAGCAAAATGACATCGCTTTAGGCTTAAACTGGTATTTAAATCCCGTAACGCGATTCATGATAAACCATATTTGGGTAGACATTGAAAATGAAGGCACTGCAAACATTTTACAAGGCAGACTCCAAGTTGATTTTTAAAGTACAAATAACAATTTGGTAACATTAAATACTATATTAAATAGGAAATTTGCACCAAATTAACTAATTATAGAATGGATAACATTTACTTATTAATGATAGTGGCCCTGGTGGCTTTGGCCATTGCAGACTTAGTTGTTGGGGTAAGCAACGATGCTGTTAATTTCCTAAACTCCGCCATTGGTTCAAAAGCAATTCCGTTTAAAGGTATTTTAATAATTGCAAGTTTGGGAATTTTCATCGGAGCCGTCTTTTCAAGCGGGATGATGGAAGTAGCCCGAAAAGGAATTTTTGTGCCCAGCGAATTCTACTTCGATGAAATAATGATCATTTTTATGGCAGTAATGATAACCGATATCCTGCTGCTCGATTTTTTTAACACTATTGGCCTACCTACTTCAACCACGGTTTCAATTGTATTTGAACTTTTGGGAGCAGCGGTAATAATGGCTCTAATAAAAATTAGCCATACCGATGGCGAATCATTTTCGGCACTCACAAAATACATAAACACCGAAAAAGCAGTCGAAATAATTATAGGTATCGTGCTGTCGGTCGTCATTGCCTTTACCATTGGGGCCATCGTTCAATATCTATCCCGACTTATTTTCACCTTTCATATTGAGCAAAGGATGAAATATTTTGGCGCCATATTTGGCGGGTTGGCTCTTACTGCAATTAGTTATTTCATTTTTATGAAAGGCTTAAAAGGCACACCATTCTACGGAAACTTTAAAGGAATTGTAGACAAAAATACACTCGTTTTAGTTGGAAGTAGTTTTGTTGTTTGGACAATATTTTCGCAACTGTTTATGATGGTCTTTAAAAAGAGCATTTTAATAGTTGTAATTGCCGTGGGAAGTTTCAGTTTAGCCCTAGCCTTTGCAGGTAACGATTTAGTAAACTTTATAGGTGTGCCAATGGCGGCTTACCATAGTTATATAGATTGGGCAGCATCTGGGGTAGCGGCATCTGCCTACAATATGTCTAGTCTTGAAGAAGCAGTTCCTGCCGAACCGTTTTTACTCTTTGCCGCTGGAGCAATTATGGTGCTTACATTATGGTTTTCCAAAAAAGCCAGAACGGTTTCAGATACCGAAATAGACCTAGCGCGTCAAGGCGAAGGCCACGAAAAGTTTAATCCAAATATGCTGTCAAGATTTTTTGTGAAAACAAGCACCCAAGTAGCCACCTATTTTGAGTTTGTACTTCCTAAATCACTTCAAAAGAAAATAGACAAACGTTTCGAAAAACCGGTTATCGACCTCCCAAAACACAAAACATACGAGCTTCCGGCTTTCGATATGATTCGAGCGTCTGTAAACCTTGTTGTAGCAGGTATATTAATTGCTTCGGCAACTTCTATGAAACTACCACTTTCAACTACTTATGTAACTTTTATGGTGGCTATGGGTACGTCTTTGGCAGATAGGGCCTGGGGACGCGAAAGTGCCGTGTACCGTGTTGCCGGTGTATTAAACGTAATTGGCGGATGGTTTTTTACAGCGTTTGTGGCTTTCTCAGCAGCCGGTACGTTAACCTATTTAATTTATATTGGTAGAGGTGCCATGATCGCCGTATTGCTATTGTTGGCTATTCTATTGTTAGTTAGAAATTACGTTTCGCATAAAAATAAGGTGAAACAGAAGCTGGAAAAAAACGGCTTGAAGAAAACCGAAAGTAAAACCGTTCAAGGTATAATTCAGGAGAGTGCCGAAAATATTAGCAACGTAGTTTCGCGTTCAAACAAAATTTATACAGATATGCTCCGCGGTCTCGCCAAGCAAGACACCAAGAAGCTAAAAAAGAGCAAAAAAGGAGTTAAAAAACTAAACGATGAAGTTGAAGAATTACGCGACAACATTTTCTATTTCATAAAGAATTTAGATGAAACCAGCGTGCGCGGAAGCAATTTCTACATTGTAATTCTGGGCTATTTAACAGATGTTGTGCAATCGTTGGAATTTATTTCAAAAGCGAGTTACAAACACGTAAACAACAATCACAAAGCGCTTCGTTTTAACCAAATTAAAGATTTACAGGAAATAGACCGACACCTGGAGCAACTCTTAAATGAAATTGAAGACATTTTTGACAAAAAAGAATTTCAACGCATTGGAAATTTACTTGAAAATAAAGATGAAATTTTTGGCAGCCTTTCAAACAAAATTGAAAAGCAAATAGCTCGTACCCGCACCGAAGAGTCGAGCCCTAAAAATACAACCTTATACTTTAGCCTCTTGTTAGAAACCAAAGATTTAGTAAAGGCGTTAATGAGTTTAATGGAAGAATACTACAGCAGTTATAAGAAGAAGTAGTAGTAAATACCAACTCTAATTAATTAAAAAACCCCAAAGATTATTAAGACCTTTGGGGTTTTATTTTTGAAAAAATATACGTGAATTCGCAATCTAAAAAATTAATTTATAAAATCAAACCCACAATACGGAACCAAAACTTCCGGAATTTTAATTCCATCTTCGGTTTGGTTATTTTCCAGTATTCCTGCCAAAACTCGTGGCAATGCTAAGGAACTTCCGTTTAGGGTGTGTAAAAGTTTGTTTTTACCATCTGTGTCTTTAAAGCGAAGTTTTAATCTATTCGCCTGAAAAGTCTCAAAATTTGAAACTGAAGAGATTTCTAACCAACGATCCTGCGCTGTTGAAAATACTTCAAAATCATAAGTCAATGCCGATGTGAAACCCAAATCGCCACCGCAAAGACGAAGAATTCTGTACGGTAATTTCAACTCGCGAAGAATATCTTTAACGTGTTCTACCATTCCGTCCAACGCTTTATAGGAATTGTCTGGGTGCTCAATTCGCACAAGCTCCACTTTATCAAATTGATGCAGTCTATTTAAACCGCGAACGTGTGCCCCGTAACTTCCTGCTTCTCTTCTAAAACAAGGTGTGTAGCCCGTACAAGTTATTGGCAAATCTGAATTATTCAACAATTCGCCACGAAACATATTAGTAATTGGCACCTCAGAGGTTGGTATCAAGTACAAATCGTCAACGCCAACGTGGTACATCTGCCCTTCTTTGTCTGGCAATTGCCCAGTTCCGTAGCCCGATGCTTCGTTCACCAAATGTGGAACTTGAAATTCGGTATAACCTGCAGACGTGTTTTTATCTAAAAAGTAAGCAATCATTGCTCGTTGCAAACGCGCGCCTTTCCCTTTATAAACAGGAAAACCGGCGCCTGTGATTTTTACACCGAGTTCAAAATCTATTAAATCGTATTTTTTGGCGAGCTCCCAATGCGGCAATGCACCTTCAATAAGTTTTGGGATTTCACCTTCTTTAAAAATTTCTTCATTATCTGCTTCATCAGTTCCGGTGGGCACCAAATCATTCGGAATATTTGGAAGCGTGTACAGCAATTGCTGAAGCTTTTCGGAGGCAGTGAGCATTTGCTCATTCAGTTGTTTTGAAGATTCCTTCAATTCAACCGTTTTTTCTTTCAGCTCGTTTGCTTTTTGTACGTCGCCACTTTTAAAAAGTTTCCCAATTTCTTTTGAATAGGAATTGCTCTGCGCCAAAACCTCGTCTAACTGTGCTTGCGACGAACGGCGTTCCTCATCTGCTTTTAAAACTTCTTCTAAAGTTGAAGCAGCATCAATACCGCGTTTGGCAAGGGCTTTTACGTATTTATCTTTGTTTTCGCGAATGTCGGTTACTTGTAGCATGTACTTATTTTTGGAAGCCGCTAAGTTACAACAGACCTCGCAAGTTTTCAAAGCCTGGGTGGCCTTATTTTGAAGATAAAATATATTTGTTTTTCTTTGGATTTTGACCAGTATCAAAAACACGAACAACATGCATTTTTGTATTACCAATCCGATACGTGATTTTGATAGTATTAATGATTAATTTTCTATAATTTCTTTTCAAATAAAAACGCCTCATCTTTAGCTCCAATTTTGGTGAAATCATATTCCCGGTTTTCTAAAACTTCTAAATATTCAAACAAACCATTAATAATCTCGCTTGCTATTTTTTCTCCGTGAGGATCGGTATTGAATTTCTTGGTTTAAACAATGTTTTTAATAGCTCGTTTGGTTAACCGGATACGTTTTACATTTCTTTCCAATTTGCAACCATTTTTTTTGCCTCATCTATAGAATATGGCCTTCCAGCTTTTATATCTGCTTCGGCTTCTTCTATCAGGGAGTCATCTTCCAAACCTTTTTCAGAATTCATCTTCAATATATTTTCCAAATCGTTAATTATGCTTGGCTCTTCAACCTATAGAAGCGCTTCAATAATTTTATATTTCTTTCCTTTTAAGTCCATAAAAGAATTAATTACATTTAAGGATAATTATTTTTCCACAGACTTCTCATTATAATCCTTCGGCGATGGCAAAATCCATTCGCTGTGTTTAAAATGGTGCCATTCTTCAGCAGCTAAATCTACATCGGGATTGGTAAACGGATGAAACTTTCCACGGTTTACTCGAACTCTCGCATCCATATAAACCGCCACATCGCGGCCTTTTTCAGCTTCAATAGTTTTTATTTTTTGTGCGAGCTGCCACATAATATCAGGTTTTGTAGCAACCGAGCCTTGTTGTTTGCGGCCTAATAATTGGCTGTAATTATAAATTGCTTTCACCCCATCTTCTTTATCGGCCACGTAAACCGTTAACGACCCGCTTTTTGCGCGAAGCATCATGCGCCAACTTAAACGGTGGCCTTCTTCTGTCCACAGTACATCGTCTTTAAAAAACCAGTGGCGCAACGGCAGCGCGAGTTGAAAGATGAAGTAAATTGAAAATATGCCAATAAGTACGTTTTTATATTTTGGAACGATAACTTCGTTGCCACCGTACAATTTTTTCTTCGGAAGAAATCGTTTTTGAAGTATTTCTGGAGAAAAGAAAAACAAAGCAAAAGCAATAGACATATACGGGAATATCCCAATTTGAAAAACGATGGAATTAAAAAGATGAAAAAACACCGAAATCACAAAACCTAATAGGCGCGTGCGTTTCCAAAGCAATAAGGGCACAATTAACAAATCGAAAAGAATTCCTGTGTACGCAATAGTCCAATGCACCCAATTTTGCTGTAGTAAATCGCCAATGAGCCAGTAGTGTTTTCTGCCTTCCATCAACAATGCCGCCATAGAAGCATCGAGCCAATCTGGATACAGTTTTGCTACCGAGGCGTAGGTATAAACTATCCAAACTTGAAGAATTAAAACCAATAAAACCCACCGTGGCATTGCGGGATTTTTAAGTTCGGGGTTTATTTTAACATCGAGCGAAAACCAGCGGTTAGCAGGTAAAAAAGCCATAATCCAGCACAGCAACATCATTAAATAATAGTGATTGTTGTAGCTAGATTTCTGCATTAAATATACAGCCGTCCACATAATTGCGTAGGCAATCATGCTAAATCTATATTTGTAACCTAGCATCACAAAAACGCCAAAAATGCCCATTATTACAAAATAATAGTACATTAAATCGCCTTGCAGATACTGCAAAAAATTAAAGCCAATAAAGTTGAATGTAAATGGCGGCTCTACCAAAGTACGGCGAAGCCAGCCAGTTAAAATTGCACCAAACGCTTCCGTAGCAATTAAAAGACCAAACACTGCCCTAAAAAGAACAAGCCCTATATTGTCTATTTGTTTGAACAGAATTTTATTCACGTGCCTTTAAATATTGTAATGCGAAGTTTTCATCTTTTAAAATTTCCTTTCGAAGCGCTTCCAAAGAATCGAAGGTTTCTTCGTTGCGAATAAACTTTAAAAACTCTACAGTGATATCGGTGCCGTATAAATCTTGGTTGAAATTTAAGAAATGGGTTTCAATAGTTTTCTCCTTTCCACCAACAGTTGGATTGGTGCCAATACTCGTTATTCCGAAGATTTTCTTCCCTTCAATATACGATTGCACAATATAAACACCGTTTTTTGGAACCAATTTGTATTTTTCTTTCAGCTTCAGATTTGCCGTTGGGTAATTGATGGTTCGGCCAATTGCCTTTCCTTTTATTACTTCGCCAGTAATCATAAAATTGTAGCCTAAATAGGTATTGGCAGTTTCAATATCGCCAGCGTCTAATGCTTTTCGAATTTTGGTGGAACTTACGGCAACGTCGTCAATTTCCTTTGCAGAAATTTCTACCACTTCAAAATTATAGGTTTGTCCAAATTCTTTTAAATCTTCAATATTGGCATTTCTATTTCTTCCAAAACGGTGGTCGTAACCAATAATTATTTTTTTCGCCTTTAGGCTATTTACCAAAATATCGCGCACGTATTCTAAAGCCGTCAATCGTGAAAAAGCGTGCGTAAATGGATGGATCACCAAATTATCGAGCCCCGTATTTTCAAGTAATAGAGTGCGTTCTGTAATGGTATTTAAAAGTTTAATATCTACATTTTGTTGCAGCACCATTCGTGGATGTGGAAAAAAAGTGAGCACGGTGGAATCTAGATTTTCCTTTTGGGCAGTTTCTACGAGTCGCTTCAAAATAGCTTTGTGGCCAATATGAACCCCATCAAAAGTGCCAATAGTAACCACACTTTGGCGGTCATTTTTATAGGTGGAAGCTGCCGAAAATTTCTTCAAAATTATTTACCGTTAAATGTATTCATAGTAATATTCATTCCCGCGAGGGCAAAAGATTCAATAATGTTACAACTTATTTCTAAACGTTCGGGTAATTTTTCTTCTTCTTCGGGCTCCCACTCGCCCAAAACGTAATCTACTTGCCTTCCCTTTGAAAAAGTGTCGCTTATCCCAAACCTAAAACGATTGTAATTTGTGGTTTGCAGCGTGTTTTGAATGTCTTTCAAACCGTTGTGACCTCCATCGCTACCTTTGGTTTTAATGCGAATGGTACCGAAAGCCAAATTTAAATCGTCTGTAATTACAAGCAGATTTTCCAACGGAATTTTTTCTTTTTCCAGCCAGTAATTTACGGCCTTTCCGCTTAAATTCATATACGTACTGGGCTTCAAAAATATTAGGGTTCTGCCCTTTACTTTATGCGAAGTAACATCGCCCAATTTGGCTGTTTCCCACGTAAGTGATTTTTTTTCGGCATAAAAATCGACCACTTTAAAGCCAATGTTATGGCGGGTATTTGCATATTTTGGCCCAATATTGCCCAAGCCTACTATTAAAAATTTTTTCATTGGATCTTTTTCTTCTGAAATAATACGGGTTGTTTTTGCCGAAAAAAGGTTTTTAAAAAATGAAAACATATTGCTATTAATCTTCGGTAAAAATAAAAAAAGCACCCTGAATTAACAGGATGCTTTTTACTTATCTTAAAAAAGAAATTATTCTTTTACTGCAGCAACATCGTCTGTTTCTGTAGCTGGAACTTCTTCTCCTTCTGCCCCTTCAGCTGTTTCAGCCTCATCGTCAACCTCATCAACAATAGCCGTACGCGACGTTCTTACTTGACAGATTACTGTATTTTCTGGGTGCATAATTTTAAATTTGTCACTTTCAACCGACTTGGTGTACATTTTGCTTCCAATTTTCATTTCGGTAATATCTGCTTCAATAAAATCTGGAAGATTTTCTGGCAATGCTTTTACACGAAGTTTTCGAGAAACAATACGCAATGTACCCCCGTTACGCACACCACGAGAGTTTCCTGTGGTACGTACTGGAATTTCCATCGTTACTTCTTTATCATCAAAAATTTGGTAAAAATCGATGTGAAGAATACGGTCTGTTACTGGGTGAAACTGGATGTCCTGTAGAATGGCGTTTACTTTGGTACCATCTAAGTTAATTACAACTGTGTGTACGTCTGGAGTGTAAACCAAGTCTTTAAATGCAATTTCATCTGCGGTAAAGCTAATTGGTTCTTCCCCTCCGTAAACTACGCAAGGAACCATTCCAGCATTACGTAGGGCCTTCGTTGCTTTTTTGCCCACGCTTTCTCTTTGTGATCCTTTAATTGTAATAGATTTCATTTTTTCTAAAAGTTATTTATTAATAAACATTCCCTAAAAAGCTGTTTTTAAGGGAGTGCAAAGATAGATTTTATTTTGGAATTAATGTTTTATGAATTATGATTTTTTTAACTCGGCACTTATACCGCTTCAATATTATTGTTTGCAGATGTACTGACCAATTGCGATTCTATTAAATTTTCACTTTAAAAAAGAGGCAGTTTTATTTTGACTGCCTCTTTTTTTATCTAAAATTATTAGAATTTAAGGACCTTTTGGTTTCACCATTTCAACAGTTAATGGGTTTTCAAGTGCCCATTTATCTTGGCGAGTACCAGTTATTTGCCAGCTAACCATTATTTCTGGGCTATCTGTTTTAATTACAAAGGAATTTGTTTCGGTATTTATCGTTTCCCAAATAATAGCTTGCGCAAAAGATTTATCTATAATAGTTAGTTGATATTTAAAATCTTTGTTTAATACACACATATATTCTGGCAAAATAACTGTTGCAAGTCCTTCAGAATTTGTAACAATATTACCGCTATACATATTGATGCGCTCATCACTTTCTATTGAATTGTGAATTAAAAATTTGTTCTCTGGATCAAGTGGGTGATCTATTTTAAACGATTTTGCTGCTGCAGTGAAACTTCCACCCACGAGCAAATCTGAAGTAATTTCAACATCTCCTGAGAAAACAGCTGCCAATTTTGTTGGATCCGCAGCTATGACTCTCAAAGCACTATGTCCGCCCGATGTAGCGCCAGATCTAATGAGCACAGCTGCATCTGCAGCTGTCGTAGCAGGATGAAGGTCAAAAACCGCAGTACGGCCCAAAGTAGAAACGGATGATAAATTACCTTGTTCAACATAAAGTGTAGATTCTACATCTACTCCAGGATTGTCATAACTATCTATATGTGCACCATGACCTGACCCATTATTTTTTATTTCTAATGTAGCAGCGGTGTTAAACCCATTGTCCGTTTCCAAAAAAGCACCTTCACCATATCCTTTATGTCTTACCCTTAGTGCGGCCTCCACATTGGAATCTAACCCAACTTCAAGATTTCCTAGCTCTATTGCTACGCCCTCTCCCATACCGTTGGAAACTACATTAATTACTGGGCTATCGTTTGCCTTACTTGTTAATTCGTCTGTTATAAAAAATTCGCCTGCGCTACCACCACCGTTATTATTTGCTATAATAGTAGATTCAAAATTTGTATTATTGTCTTCGGTAATAAACATTCCAACATTTCCTATTCCAGCGGTGGTAGCTAAAAGTACTTCGGATGGATTCCCTGGAACACCATTGATAAAATGAGCTGCTTTTCCCGGTCCTGCATTTTCCACCAAAAGCGCTGTACCACTACCAATTTGTTCAATTTTTTGTGCTGGGGCGCCATTGATTGGGTTTCCATTTATAATATGCAGGCTTTTTCCAGTCCCAGCATTATCAACAAAAAGAGCTGTTTTAGGTGCAGCCTGAAAAATTTTTACTGCTTCACCCGTTCCTGCAGGATCACTATTTGCTATGCCTAAGCCAAAGCCAGTACCATCGTTCATTATATCTACTGCATTTGCAGCGCCGTCCTGGGTAACCAAAATTGCGTTGCCGCCACCAGTATTATCAACAGCAAAGGCAATGCCGCCACCATCGTTTAATAGGTCAATTGCTATTCCACCCCCATCATTGTTTACAGAAACGGCAATGCCCCCAGTGCTATCTGTATTATCTATAAAAAGCGCATCGCCAGCTCCTGCATTGTCAATAGTAAGGGCATCTCCGCCCCCATCGTTCGCAATATCTATTGCATCGGCACCACCTGCATTATCCTCATTGTTAATTAATAGGGCTTTTCCTGCGCCATCATTATCTATGTCTAAACCATTTCCTGTTGCACCTACGGCAACATTTAAGTCTATCCCAATGCCTACACCTGCTTGATCTACAAGAAGTGCTTTACCGCCGCCGCCCGCAGCATTATTTATCACTACAGCATCGGCAGCACCAGCTTGAATAACTTCTATCATATTGCCACCACCAACACCTAAGTTTTGTAGGAATAATGCATCGCCTGGACCAGTCTGATCTACTCGAAGACCATCACCTGCACCTGTATTGTCTATATAAACACCATCGCCAATACCATCTTGAACGGCATGTATGGCATCACCTCCTCCCACATTATGTATTACGTAAATACCATCGCCAACACCTACTTGGGTTACGCTAATAGCATCTCCTGCCCCTCCGAAGGGAGCTAGTGTATTATCAACAAAGATACCATCGCCCGCACCTGCGGATTCTACTCTTAACACATTAGCATCACCCATTCCAGTTACTAAGAGACTTGAAAAGTCTGGGTCTCCTGAAATTTCCAGCCCAAGATTATCTGATGCGAGAATTTCTATTTTACCGTCATCTGCAAAAATAGTCCGAGCCGTGGGGGTGGTAGTCATTTCCTGATTATAAGCTTGATCTAGCGTATTACCTCCTCCACCAGATTTTGCATAGAGCGCATAGGGCACACTTAGTAATTGACTGGTACCACTAATAGAATAGCTTGTGCCTCCAGTAGGATCTGTTTCGGTTTTAATAAAGTATGCATCCGTGCCCCAGCCAATGGTTGAAAAATCACCGCTTAAAACGGTCCCCGCGCCAACTTCTAATGAAACAAGTCCGTTAGCATTGGTTGTAGCTGTCTGGATTTCCTCGTAAACGGGAGTCCCCACTGCTGTTGTTTTTAAAATACTAATTTTCATTCCAACAGTTGTGTTCGTTACAAGCACATCGCTTGCATCTCTAATGACGGCCTGATAGCTCATTTTTTCGGGTGCTTGTGCCCAAACAACCATGGTTGCTAAAAGCATTACACTGAGTATAAAATTTTTCATAATTATAAATTTTAGTTTTTGATTATTTTAAAGGTTTTTAAAAGGAGATTGTTTTTGGAGATCGCCAAAAAATAGGTTGCAGCGGAGAGTCCTTCCATAACAATAGTTGTTTGTGAGTTTTTAAGTAAATTGGTTGCTAGCACTCTTCCGGAAAGGTCATATAATGAATAAGACAGCTCATCATACTCCATGTTAGTTAGTTCAAGTAAAACGTTGTTCACTGTAGGATTTGGATATACAATCGCACTCAAGTTGATATTTTCAAACTCATCATTTCCAAGGATAAAAATTTCAAAAGGTTGCTGTACACCTTGATTAGCAGTGCCGCCAGAACCAACGGCTTCAATATAATCTACTTGTCCCACCGAATAACTCACAGAACCACCGCTGCCTGTTCCGTTACCACCTGAAGCCGTAGTATTGTTTTGCGCAATTAAGCTTCCGCACAATAAACAAAACAGTACTGCGAACCACGGTTTGTTTGTTAGTTGTTTCATTTTTTTTTGTTTTAAATGGTTAATATTCTTTTCAATTTCACATGAAAACTCAGATAGCATCATTCTGATTGATTAAAATTCAGAACACAAAAATTTCTGATATTAGAATGCTATTTATATACCTATGTCATTTTCAAAATTGCTTATGTAACCACTTTTTACTTTTTTTTTGATACTTTTATTACAAATCGCACTTTAAAACTGACTAACTATCAAACAAGTACACTCAGACATAGCACTTGTATCGTTATTAAAAGGCACGACTAATGAAAGAAACCGAGCCTTAAAGTTTGTTTATGGAAGCAATCGCGCAAGGTTAGTGGCAATGGTAGTGGCCAATAATGGCAGCGAAGATGAAGCGGAAGATATTTTTCAGGAAACGATTATCGCTTTTTATGAAAACGTAATTCGAGGAGTTTTTAAAGGGGATAGTGCTATTGGCACTTACTTATATTCTATTGCGAGGTTTAAATGGCTCAATCAAATTAAAAAAGACAAAGTGCGAAAAAGCCACAATATTGCCGACAATCAAAAAGCTAGAATACAGGAAAACGCATTGACGAAATATATTAGAAATGAAAGGCAAGAAAAAATACAGGAAGTCCTTGCTTTATTAGGCGAAAGCTGTAAAAACTTATTGATTGCTACCATATACCACAACCAAACTATGCGAGAAATAGTAGCAAATTTTAATTATAGCAATGAGCAGGTTGCACGTAACAAAAAATATAAGTGTCTTAATACTTTAAGAAAATTACTTGAAACTAGACCTGCACTTTTAAAAATATTGAATCCTCATGAATGAAGCAGATACTATATTAATTGAAAAGTACATTCAAGGCGTATTAACTGCTAAAGAGAGAATGCTTTTCGAAAATCGGTTAGCAAATGAAGCATCATTATCAGAAGCCTACCAAAGCACCTTGGCAGCATACGAGTTAATAAATATAGCTGGAAGAACGGAATTGAAGAACAAACTAAAGTCTTTTCAAAAAAATAATTCAAAATCAAAAAAATCGCTACTGAGCTTCAAATACTTTTATTACGCAGCAGCCCTATTTATTTTATTAATCGGTTCGTATGTTTTCAATAATTATTTAAACACAATGAACTCTTCGCAGGTTTTTAAAACTTATTTTAAAGCCTATCCAGCACCCTCTGTATTACGAGGAAATGATACAATTGAAAACGTAAATTGGAATTCCGCTATTCTATATTATGAACAAGAAAATTATAAAGAAGCAATTGCAAATTTTGAAAAAACTGAGAATACGATTCCCCAGTATAAAGTAGATTTTTATAAGGCAATATGTTATTTGCAGTGGGACGATACGTATTTAAATTCTGCCATTAATTCATTTAAAAAAATAAGTCAACAGAAATCAGATTTTCAGGAACAGGCTCTTTGGTATTATGGCCTAGCTCTTTTGAAGGATGGCGACATAACAGAAGCAACAAAAACATTTGAATTTATTGTAGAAAATAAAACATTCAATTACAAATTAGCTTCTGAAATTTTAAAAATTAGAGTGAAAGATTAAGTAGCGTTTTTTCTTCTATAAATTATAATTCCCAACAGTAATAGAAGCAATCCCGCTCCTCCGATAATATAATATTTTTCAAAATTCCTTTTAAGCGGAGCGGTATTTCCTGAAAGTTTAAAACTGCTCCAATAAAACGGATGTACTTTTTCGGGATTTGCAGTTTCAATAAATGCAAGTTTTGCTTGTTGTAGCGCCACATCTTTAGATTGACCTGTTTTTAAGTTTATTAGAAAATTTTGGGTAATTTCAAAACTTGCAGCATCATCCACACTCCAAAGTGTTGCTACCATAGATTTGCTTCCAGCATATTGAAAAGCCCTTTCTAAACTTAAAATACCCTCCCCGCGCTGTAATAAGCCCGAAGCGGTGTTGCATGCACTTAAAATAACCAATTGAGCAGGAATGTTAAGGTTATAGACTTCATAAGTGTTAAGCAAACCATCTTCATTTTCCGAAGTATTAAAATACAGTTTAGAGAGTAACGGGTGTTCATCTTCTACCTCTCCGTGCATAGCTAAGTGTAAAATACCTGCATTTCCTGAGTGTTCTTTCAACAAATCTTCTGTAACATTTTCACCTGTCCAACTTTTACCCTTAAACAATTGCGCAGCGAAGGTTACTTCGGGCTGATTATAGTTCAGTTTCTTTTGCTTTTTTCGAAGTGAGCTAGTTATATCCATATCATATTCTGGTGCGAATCCATAATAATCGATTGAATGTGTTTCATTTTCATAAAAATGTAATGCAACCGAAGTAGATGGACAATATGAAACTGCCGTTTGTTTTAATAAATACGGTAGCCTGGCATATTGAGGGTTTTCAATTTCCACGTTTTCAGTCAAAAGCGTTTCAAAAGGAATATAGGCAAGTACTCCGTCGGGTATAATTATAAGTTGTTCAGGAATAGATTTTTTAAACTCGGGTTGAAGTAATTGCTGATATAATAGAAAAGCATTTTGAATATACTTTTTATATAGTTCGTTATTATTTTTCGAATTAATATCGGTAGAACCAACGAAATTTAATAATGCTTTAGCTTGGTTATTTAGTTCCGGTTTATTTGTTATTCTGCGAACAGTAATATCTTCGGGGGTTATATAAAATACAAAACTGTTTTCTATACCTAAAAAATAGCTAAGCAAGTTTCTAGATTTTGTAAGCAATTTTTCCTGTATTGTCGTTAAACCAGGTATTTCAGAATCATATTTTAACTGGTAATAATCTGGATAGTTATGTTCAATTTCAATAATAAATGCATCATATTCATCTTGCAGCGTATTCAACCTATCTGTATACAGTTTCAGCATTTTTTCGCGAACCTCAGCACAGCGTTTTTCTTCGCTCTCAATTCGGCCTGCATACTGAGTTATTTCTTGTTTCAATTGATTTTCAGTTTCAACTAATTTTTCTGGAAAATTGACGAATGAAGATATTTCACGGCTGTTAAGAGTGGCCAATAACAAAAGTGCTTTACTGCGTTCACTAAAATTGAGGGCTTTTTCAAAATACTTATTATCTCCTGTTTTCTCTTGAACCAACAAGGCAGTATCAATAGCATTTTCAATAAGCGAGATTGTTTTATTACTCCAAAACAATTTTGAGCTTTCAGACATTTGATTGTTTTTGATTTTTTCTAAAACTTGAATTGCTAGTTCTTGCGTTTCTAAGGCCGCCATTAAGTCTCGCATTTCCTTATTTTGATGATATAAATCCTTTAGCAAACTTCCTTTCGCCATAAGCGCTTCTAACAAATATTGAGGAGACTGAATACGCATATTTACCGTAGGATTAGCGTACCATGATAAGTCTTCAAAATCTTTAACCAGAATTATGATTGCTTCTTGGTATGCGGTTAAAGCATCTTCTTTATTACCAGCAGAATTAAGCGCTCTCGCTACAAAATTTTTACACGCACCTGTGAGAATGTGGTTTTTACCATACGTTTGTTCTCGCCATTTTACAGCCTCTTCATAATAATTAATAGCCGCAGCATACTCTCCGCTATTTAAAAGACTGTCGCCTGCGTTTAGTGCACCTTCACTGGAATCATTATTTATCATTTCTTCATATACCACAGCATAGTTAAAATATTCCAAAGCCTTTTTAGGATCGTCTAATTCCCAATACATATCTCCCATCGCTTCATTGAGGCCACGCATACGAGGATTTTCGGGCTGATATACATTTTTCCATACCTTATGGGCTTTTAGGTAGTGGTCTAACGCATTTTGATATTCTAACTTTTCATAATAAACGCAGCCAATACTATAGTGGCTTGTAGCAATATTAAAATGGTTGGTATTATACACCTTACTCCAAACAGCAAGTTCTCGATTATAAAAATCTAACGATTTATCAAAATCGCCTTGGGTTCTGTAAAAATGACCAAGACTTCTTAAAATAAGAGAACGGTGGTAAACAGGCACCTTTTCATCGGCTTCAAAATAGGATAGCGCTTTATAGATATGATCCATGTGTTGTGATGAATAACGGTCTCTATCCATATTAAAGCTTTTTACATATTCGAAATGCCCAAGTTTAAAATTATCGTCAACCTTAACTTGAAGCATTTCCGCTTCAATCTTTGGAAGTAATTTTCGGTAGTTTTCTATTTCGCCATTAATAGCAAAGCTTTCAGCAAGTAAGAGGTTGAAAGAGATGGGCGGTTCCAAACCTATTTGTTTATAAAGTAGAGAGGCTTCTATCAAATAGTCTAAGGATTCCTTAAATTTTAAACTATTTCTATGCAATTTGTGTTGCAGAACACAGAGTACTATTTTATCTTCAACACCAATGTTTGCGCATTTAATGAGCGGTTCAGCAATCAAAATTGCCTCGCTAAAGTTTCCGGAGAGATTTAACTCCGAAATTTTTTCAAACTCCTTTTTTATATTGCATTGTTGTGCCCGGCAAAAAAAAGAAATTAAAAAGAAAACAGCTATGACGTTTATTAGTTTCATAAAACAAGAAGATGAATAATCTTATAAAAGTACACATAATTACCTTAAAATGAAGTTCTTATGATACGAAACAGCGTTTTTTCTATTAAATAACACAGTAACATAACTCAGTAATAACTAAATTATTAGCACAAAAAATGAGGTGTTAGAGTTTAAAATATTAAACTATAACACCTCATTCTCATGGGATAGATTCCTAACTAAATGTTTTCACAATTTAAAACAAAAGTAGCAATACAGCATGCTACCCTTTATACTACATCAAAAACTTACTGCTGATGGATTTATTGGAGTTTACGCTCAACATAACATCGGCAAAAAGATTAGCGCAACTTATTACCCTAATTTTTTTACTTGGCTTTGTTGGGATGGAGTCTGAAACAATAAGCTCCAACATTTGCGACTTTTCGATGCGCTCATATGCGTTTCCAGAAAGTAGCGGATGCGTACAAACGGCACGTACACTTAAAGCACCGCGCTCAATCATTAAATCTGCAGCTGTGGTAAGGGTTCCGGCGGTATCAACCATATCGTCTACCAAAACAACATTCTTTCCTTTTACGTCGCCAATGAGTTCCATATGCGAAATAACGTTGGCCTTTTCACGCTGTTTGTAACAAATTACAACATCGCTGTTTAAAAATTTTGAATAGGCGTATGCGCGTTTTGAACCTCCCATGTCTGGCGAAGCAATTGTAAGATTGTCTAAGTTTAAACTTCTTAAATACGGCAAGAAAATAGTAGAGGCAAAAAGGTGATCCACGGGTTTTTCAAAAAAACCTTGAATTTGATCTGCGTGCAAATCCATTGTAATTATACGTGTTGCGCCTGCCGTTTCTAGCATTTTTGCAACTAATTTTGCTGCAATAGGAACACGCGGCTTATCCTTTCTGTCTTGGCGAGCCCAACCAAAATACGGTAATACCGCAGTAATATGACGGGCAGAAGCACGTTTTGCAGCATCAATCATTAAAAGCAATTCCATTAAATGATCACTATTTGGAAAAGTGGAACCAATTAGAAAAACGCGACTTCCACGAACTGATTCTTCAAAAGAAGGTTGAAATTCGCCATCGCTGTAATGCGAAGTAATTACTTTACCCATGGAAATTCCGAAGGCGTCAGCAATATCTTGAGCTAGGGCTTCACTTTGTTTACAGGCAAAAATCTTGGGGTCTGGTGCGAGAGATGGCATTTTTTTATGGTTTTGTTTGAATAGGCTACAAAGGTAAAAATTAATAGTTACCGATATTTAAAAAAATAGCCGGATAATAAATAAAGTAATTTCCAAATATTTGTTTATTTTTGCCTCCCGTTTGCTCGAGTGGCGGAATTGGTAGACGCGCTGGATTCAAAATCCAGTTCTTTCGGGAGTGTGGGTTCGATTCCCACCTCGAGTACTTAAAAAAAGCCTTAACAGTAATGTTGAGGCTTTTTTGTTGACAACAATGTAACAAAATGGAGGTCTCGCTATTGCATTTATTACGGCTTCAATTTTTTTAAAATAGTTTTAATTACAACGTTGAGTCTTTATATTTTTACGAATTTCTCAATACTTCTTTTTCCTTCGGAAGTTGTTACTTCAAGAAAATACATTCCTTTTTCCAAGGAAGAAATATCCAAAGCACCACTAATTGGCCCATTTTCCAAAATTCGCTTGCCCGCGATAGAATAAATTACTGCTGACGCAATATTGTCTTTACTCGATTTTATGAAAAGTTGGTCCGAAGCTGGATTTGGATAGATTTGAAATTTTTCAGCATTATTTTCAACAGTAGATAAGGGCTCTCCCGCTATAAAGTTTAGCACTAAACCAAAAGGATTATTTGTATAATGCATATGCTGTAAGCCATCTGATGAGTCGATAAAAATATGATACCAGTAATCATCTTCAGATGAAAAAAAATCAAAGTAATAAAATTCAAAGTCGTTCCATATCTGGTGTTCACAAGTTTCCGTGGTTTGAGTGTAATTAATCGGTCTCAAATACTCAGAATTGCCCATAAGAATGAAGTTTCCCGAAAAAGAATTACAAGCTCCAAAGCCTTCGAACGAAAGATCGTAATTTACTCTTAAATATGGATTAATGGGCGGATCTATTTCTGAAATAATTGCCGGATGGCCAAAATCTGGTATAATACTATAAAGTTGCCACGTTTTAAAAAGTTCTGGATCGGGATCTTGGCCAAAGCCTTGAAGCCCAAATAGAATTGTAACTAATAATATCGTAAATTTCTTCATAATTAAATCCTTTAGAAACTGAATTAAAGATACATAATCTTCACCAAAAAAAATCCCCAGAAAATTTCTGAGGATTTTTTAAACTTGAAAAAGTCGATTTTAAACAGTCGATTTTCAGAAAAATTATTTCTTAATAATCTTTTTTGTAATTGTTCCTTCCGCAGTACTTATTTTCAAAATATAAACACCAGCCGAAAGGTTAGCTGCATTTACTGTTGAGACAGTATTGTCTAAAATTCCTTTAGAAATCAACGCCCCAGTATAGCTATAAATGCTATAAGATTGTAACCCCAAAGTTGACGAAACGGAGAAAGTGTTTTCAAAAATAGTAGGATAAACTTTTACTGAAGCAGCATCTAGATTGTTGTCCTGCACACTTAGCACAGCATTTAAAACTGGGTACCCATCATTTCTACTAGCGTCCAAAGACCACGGTGCAGCTGTTGAACCTGCGTTTAATAAATCTACTAATTCGCTAGTTTTCATTTCTGTCGTGGTTTTTCCTGTAATGTCTGGCGTAACTGGAGGTCCTTGAATAACGCCCACGCCTTCAGTCATTCCAGAAGTTTCAGTATCGAAATACAAATTCTCAGCATTAATCATTCCCCATAAACCAATAACGGCACCTGCAATATCGGGAGAGCTTACTGTTCCTGTCGCATACGAATTTTTAATAAGCAACGCATTGTCTCCGCCACCAATTAAACCACCTGCACGTTCTGCAAGCGCAACTACTGAAGATCTGGAATAGCTGTTATCTACAACACTCTCGTCGGTAAAAGCAAAAGGAAAAGAGCCAATCAACCCTCCTGTTAAAAAATCTGCAGTAACCGTACCTTCAGAATAACATTCAGTAACTGTAATACTGTCCCACCCTGTGCCAGCAAGACCACCAACTTGACCGTAACCTACTACGTCACCTATTGCGTGACTTTTAGAAATGGAAGAGTTTGTTAAAAATCCACCAACTAATCCGCCAGTAGAATACTCGCCAGTAACGTTAACATTAATAGCGCTGCAGTTTACAACTGAACCATTATCAAAAAGATTGGCTACCAGAGTTCCTGTATTGTCATCGCCTATAATATTTGCTGTATCAACGTGAATATTGGCGAAAGAAGCACTCTCAGTATGGCCAAAAAGTCCAGCCATTTCTTCGGTAGGCATATTCACCCATAAATTGCTAATTGTGTAATCGTTTCCGTCAACAGTACCCGAAAAAGGAATATTCACATCTACTCCAATTGGGCGCCATAGGTTACCGTCAAGGTCTATGTCTGCTCCTATTAAAATGGTTTTACCTTCAAATGAATTTCCATCGGCTACTAATTGAGCCAAACCAGCCAATGTTTCGGCAGTGGAGAGGGTGAATTCATCTTGAGCGGCATCGTACCAACTTACATCGGCAAGATCGCTCCAATTTGTTGTGGGGTAGGTTTGTGCTTGGGCAACCGTAATGGAAACCAAAAGCAATACTAAATAGATTTGTAATTTTTTCATCATTTTGTTTTAAGGATTTTCCGCAAATATATCAAACAACCCTACCCGTACCAAGCGTTTTAGAAGGCTAAAAACTTGAGCCAATATTCGCGTTTTCAACTAATTTGAACCTAATTTTTATGATGTTGACAGCTTAGGTGTTAAAGGAGTAGCGTAATGTCAAAAACACCGTAAAATAAAAATGAAAAACACAGTGCCACTTAGTTGAAATTATTTTTGAAGTGCAACCCGCAAGAAACTGATTTATTGCGTTTTACAACCATTAATAGAAACAATTATTTTTTTAGAAACTTCCGCGCTCCATTCCGGAGAAATGAAAACATAACAACCTTTGCAAAAACCTCAATCTTGAGTGAATTCATTGATATCTTCCTTACAAAACTGTATATTTGAACAATTTTGAAAACCAATCCCCTTAATGACTGATTTCTGGCTCTACTTTAATCTTGGCCTCCACCATGTTTTGGACTGGAAGGCATACGATCACATTTTATTTTTAATTGTTTTATGCGCCGCTTATAATTTTTCTTCGTGGAAAAAGTTATTGATCTTGGTAACTATGTTTACCATTGGCCACACACTTTCGTTGCTTTTGGCTGCGTACAATGTGGTTAGTGTCTCGGGGAAACTCATTGAGTTTTTAATACCCGTAACCATTTTAACTACCGCACTCTTTAATCTCTTTACTGCGGGAAAAGAGAAAAAGGTTGAAAAAATGGGCATTCTTTATATTGCTACTATTTTCTTTGGAATAATACATGGTTTGGGCTTCGCTTCATTTTTTACAGCCTTAGACAGTGGCAGAGATTTTTTACCATTGCTTGAATTTGCCCTCGGTATTGAAGCTGCTCAAATTATTGTTGTAATTATCATTTTAATTATCGCTTTTATCTTTCAAACTATATTCCGTTTCAATAAAAGAGATTGGGTGCTAGTGGTTTCTTCGTTGGTAATAGGAATGGTAATTCCCATGCTTATGAACAACTGGATTTTTTAACAACTATGTAGAATACTTCAACAGTAGTAGCATAAGCGATCCTTTTTCGAAATATTAAAACAGTTAAAACACTTAATTCAACACGCACCGTTTTTCTTTAGCAAGAAGTTAACATCATTTTTTTTGGCAGTGGTGTAACTTCAAAGTAATTTCGTTGTCTATTTAAAAGAAAGAAATGCTCCCTAACTATTTGCAATCCAACTGAAATAATTAATTTGGGCATTTTCCTATTTCTAGAATATTTTATACCAATGAAAGACAGTAAACAGCGCAAATACGATATTGCGTATCTTAGAATGGCGTTAGAGTGGAGCAAACTTTCCTATTGCAAAAGAAGACAGGTTGGCGCGCTTATTGTAAAAGATAAAATGATAATAAGCGATGGTTACAACGGCACCCCCACAGGTTTTGAAAACATTTGCGAAGACGATGAAGGTTACACAAAGTGGTACGTACTTCACGCCGAAGCAAATGCCATATTAAAAGTAGCCTCAAGCACCCAAGCCTGTCAAGGCGCAACACTTTATATTACAATGTCGCCCTGTAAGGAATGTAGCAAATTAATACACCAAGCAGGTATAAAACGAATGGTCTATCTTAACCAATACAAAGACAACGCTGGCATCGCCTTTTTAGAAAAAGCAGGCGTGAGCATTCAGCACATTTCAGATTTGGAATCAGCATAATGGAAAATAAAACGTCAACTACATTTAGCAAACAAAAAAAATACCTGCCTTTGTGGATTGGATTGGCGCTTGCCATTGGCGTACTAATTGGCTCGAAACTCAATTTTAGCGACAAAACCGAAAAAATATTTGCCACTAGTTCCAAAAAAGACAAACTCAACAGACTTATAGATTATATAGACTACGAATACGTAGATAAAGTAAATACAGACAGCATTGTAGATGTTACTGTTTACGGTATTCTTTCAAATCTAGATCCGCATTCGGTTTATATTCCTAAAAAAGAATACCAGCATAGCGCAGATGATATGCGCGGCGCTTTTATTGGCATTGGTGTGAGTTTTTATATTTATAAGGATTCTATCGCGGTAATTCGCGCTATTAAAGGCGGACCGGCCGAAAAAGCTGGAATTAAAGGCGGCGATAGAATTATTTATGCAGATGGCAAAAAACTCTTTGGCGAATTGATACAGCGCGACAGCATCTCAAACTACTTAAAAGGCGAAATAAATAGCAAGGTCGCACTCGATGTTTACAGACCAAGCGAGAACAAAGTGCTAGAATTTAAAGTGCGAAGAAAGCAAGTTCCATTAGTGAGCGTTGACGCGTCTTATATGATTGAAGACGGCTTGGGTTACATAAAAATTAATCGTTTTTCCGAAACTACTTTTAGAGAATTTGAATCGGCACATGATAAACTAAAAGACCATGGCGTCAACAGACTGGTTTTGGATCTTCGCGATAATCCCGGCGGCTATATTTCAACAGCCGAACGTATTGTAGATGAATTTTTAGAAAATGAAAAACTGGTACTTATTACAAAAAATAAAAGTGGCGAAATAAATAAAACCTACGCCACCCGTCGCGGCGATTTTGAGCACGGAAGATTATATGTGCTTATCAACGAAAACTCTGCTTCTGCGAGCGAAATTGTAGCCGGCGCATTGCAAGACAACGACAAAGGAACCATAATTGGTCGTCGTTCTTTCGGAAAAGGTTTGGTGCAGCGCGAAATGTCGCTTGGCGATGGTAGCGCAGTGCGTTTAACCATTGCGCGCTATTATACTCCTACCGGTCGTTCTATTCAACGTCCGTATGGAAAAGGAAACGACACTTATTACAACGATTACGAAAAACGCTACCGCAATGGTGAGCTAATTCACGCCGACAGCATAAAAGTGGCAGATTCGCTAAAATACACAACGCCAAAAGGCAAAGTAGTTTATGGCGGTGGTGGAATTATTCCAGACGTTTTTGTGGCAAAAGACACCAGTGTTGAAAACGAAACACTCCAATTTGTTTCGCGAAGCGGATTTATGAGTTATTTCATCTTTGAATATCTCGAAAAAAATCGAACACAATTTAACGACATGGATTTTGAGGATTTTAGAAGAAACTTTAAAATAGATAAAAGTCTTTCCGAAGAATTTATTGAATACGCTAAGTTTAACGAAGCGCAAATAGATCTTACAAACTACGCCGAAGAATTAAGAAGAACCTTAAAAGCCAATATTGCACAACAACTTTTCGGCCCAAACGAATACGAAATTATTCTAAACGAAAACGACCCAATGCTCCTAAAAGTTTTAGAACTGGAGGCTAACAAACCAATAGCTGAAAACTAAAATTTTTACTTTTTAGACTGTGCTTCAATTCTTTTTGAAATAAGCAGAATAGTTAAAAGCAGCATAGCGCAAAAACCTGCCAACGTACAAATAAATGCTACTGCACTATCGCCAATCAATAGGTTTTCAAAATCTAATTTTGTGATGTTAAAAACTACCAATCCAGCAGCTAAAGCGAGCATTATATAAATTAAAATTTTCATAATATCAATGATTAAATAATTCTTGAATATTTGAAGTGAAAAGCTTCACCGCAATCGCAAGCAAAATTACACCAAATATTTTTTGAATCACCGCAATTCCATTTTTTCCTAAAAAACGCTGCAATTTACCCGAAGTTTTTAGCACGACATAAATAACAATAATATTTACAATTATCGCAACAATTATATTTTGAATTGCATACTCTGCGCGCAAAGATAACAAGGTGGTTAAACTACCCGGCCCTGCGAGCAACGGAAAAGCCAGCGGAAAAATAGAAGCCAAATCCGGACTCGTGTCGCCTTCTTTAAAAAGAGTAACGCCCAGAATCATTTCTAAAGCAATAAAGAAAAGTATCAGCGATCCCGCAACGGCAAATTCGTTTACGTTAACCCCAATAAGATGCAGAATACTTTCTCCCAAAAAAAGGAAAACCACCATAACTACCGCAGCAATTATTGAAGCCTTACCCGAATTAATATGACCGGCTTTTTCACGCAGCCCAATTATAATGGGGATACTACCCACAATATCAATTACTGCAAAAAGAACCATAGTGGCGGTTGCTATTTCTTTGAAATTTAAAGTCATACCTTTTTTTTGAGGGGGCAAAATTATAAAATATAATCGGTAAGAACAGAATTAATACAGGTTAATAAAAGCATAAATTTTACTATGTCCAATTGGTAAAACAAGCTATCTTTGCCGCATGTTTCAACTGGGCAAAACAATAGTTTCTGAAGATATAATCGAAAAAGATTTTGTGTGTAACCTTCACGCATGCAAAGGCGCATGCTGCATTGAAGGCGAAGCCGGCGCACCTATTACCGAAGAAGAGGTTTCAATTCTTAAAGAAATATACCCAAAAGTAAAACCATTTCTACGCCCCGAAGGAATTGCCGCTATCGAGAAACAAGGCACCCACATTAAAACTAAAAACAACGAATTGGAAACCCCATTGGTGGATGGTAAAGAATGTGCATACGTAACATTTACCGACAGTGGAATTGCAAGCTGTGGTATTGAAGATGCCCACAATGCCGGTGCTATTGATTTTATAAAACCAGTTTCTTGCCATTTATATCCTGTGCGCGTTCAAGAGTACAGCGAGTTTTCTGCCGTTAACTATCATCGTTGGCCTATTTGCGACGATGCTTGTACTTTGGGAAAAGAACTACAAGTGCCCGTTTATAAATTTGTAAAAACGGCCCTCATCCGAAAATTTGGCGAAAACTGGTACACCCAACTTGAAAAAGTTGCTTCAGAAATGTAACATTTTTAACTTTCTTCCTTTTCTTAATTCTCTTATCTTATTCATATTAACTATATTAGTGTTTCAAATTAATTTATTCACTAACTAAAATTTTTAATGATGAAAAAATATGTATTATCCTTACTCGTTCTTGCGGCCTTTGTAAGTTGTAAAGACAATCCGGTGAGCAAGAAAATAAAGGAAACAAAAGATGCTGTTTCCAACACGACCAATGCGGTACAAGAAATGACCAATATGCAGGACGATATACAAGAACTGCAAGAAATGACTCCACTTACTAACGAAGAATTAAAATCTTGGATGCCAGAGGAGGTAAACGGAATGAAACGTATAAGCTACAAAGCAGGACAAGCGGGAATGATGAACATTTCGTCTATTGAAGCTACCTATGCCAACGAAGACAAATCGAAAAAATTTTCAATAAATATAATCGATGGTGCCGGGCAAGTGGGCGCTGCCGCAACTATGGGCATGCGCATGGTAATGTCGCAGGATTTTGAAGAAGAAGACGAAAACGGCTCGCGAAGAACGGTTACTAAAAACGGTAAAAAAGCAATTGAAGAATACCGCAATAGCAACAATCGCAGTAATATTCAATTAATGCAAGGCAATCGTTTCTATTTGGAAGCCAAAGGCACCAATATGGACATTGATGAAACTTGGGACGCAATAGATGAATTAGACATAGAAGATCTCGGGTAAAAATCATCCGCAATAAAATTAAGCCGAGAACACCTGTGTTTTCGGCTTTTTATTTTACCCAAATAAGTTTCTAAAAAAATTGCGCCACTTCGCTATCGTGGCTTTCTTTTTGATAAATTTTACAAGAATCCTGTAGCTATCGGGTCATTTGTTTATATTTACGACATGCGCAAAACTCTATTTATATTATTCTTTTTTACCGTAACAGCGAGCTTTTCACAGAGCGATGCATTGGCGAAAAATTATTTTGAACAAGGCCAGTTTGAAAAATCATTGCGTATTTATGAAAAGCTGAATAAAGAAAACCCATATCGGCTAGACTATTTTATGGGTGTAGTGCAAAGCAATCAACAGCTAGAAAATTTTACCGAAGCCGAACGCCTCATAAAAGAAAAATTGAACACCGGTCGTAATTACCCACAACTTTATGTAGAATTAGGCTATAATTATTCGCTTCAAAATAATACGGAACTCGCCACTTTAAATTATAACAAGGCCATTAACGCTATTGAAGAAAACCCTAATTTCTCCTACAGTATTGGCAATACTTTTCAAAAATATAGCCTTTTAGACCAAGCCGTTACAGCTTATGAAAAAGCAATGGCGCTGAGTGATAAATTAGATTTCAATATGCAACTCGCGCAGATTTACGGCGAACAGGGCAATTTAGAAAAAATGTTTAACAGCTATCTGGGGCTTGTGGAAAAGAACAATTCATTTAAAGGAAATGCGCAGCGTTATTTCAGTCTTTATACTACTGAAGACCCCAATAACGAAGCTAACTTGCTCCTGCGAAAAACCCTTTTGCAACGGTTGCAACAAAATCCAGACATACTTTACAATCAATTATTAAGCTGGTTATTTATTCAGCAAAAAGAATACAACAAAGCTTTTACACAGGAAAAAGCAATTTACAAACGCATTGGCGATGACCTCAGCGGAATTACAAACCTCGCGTATATTGCCATTGCCGATGAAGATTACGAAGCCGGAAGGGAAATTGTAAATTACATTATTGAAAATTCATTTACGCCGCAAAATAAGTTGCAGGGCAATCAAATTTTGATGAAAATGGAGGTGAAAACCGCCACAGCCAAACAATACCCCGAAATTGAAGAAAAATTTGAAAAGCTTTTAGATGAATTTGGACGCAATCGCGAAACCTATTTGTTGCAAGTAGATTACAACCATTTTTTAGCCTTTCAAGCAAATAAAAAAGAATTGGCAATAGACAATTTAAAGGCTTTGGTGAAACAAAACTTAACTAGCTATCAGGAAGCTCGTGTAAAAATGGAACTGGCAGATATTTTGGTTTTTGATGAAAAATTTAACGAAGCCCTTATTTATTATTCGCAAATTCAGAAAAAAGTACAGAACGACGTTTTGGCGCAGGACGCACGTTTTAAAGTTGCTCGCACCAGTTATTTTAAAGGCGATTTTGAATGGGCGCAAGTACAATTAGATGTGTTAAAAAAATCTACTTCGCAATTAATTGCTAACGACGCAATGGAACTCAGTTTGTTAATTCGCGATAATTCACTCGAAGATTCTACCCAAACTGCACTTAAAAAATACGCACGTGCAGATTTGTTATCTTTTCAAGATAAAAACACAGAGGCCATCGTCGTTTTGGAAGACATTTTAACCAATCATAAAGGTGAAAAAATTGAAGACGAAGCCCTTCTTAAACAAGGCCAGATATATGAAAAACTGCACGAATACGCAAAAGCCGAAGCCAACTATTTAAAAATAATTGAATTTTACAGCGACGATATTCTGGCCGACAATGCCCACTTCCGACTTGCAAAAATTTATGAAGAAAATCTAAATCAACCCAATAAAGCGAGGGCGCAATACGAAGCTATTATCTTTAATTATGCCGATAGTATTTATTTTGTGGAAGCGCGTAAAAAGTATCGGTCTTTGCGCGGAGATGCTATTAATTAATCCAAACCTGCAAGGTTTTAAAAAATTTGTAGGTTTTCTCAATTCGAAATTTAGAACCCAAAATTTAAAATTTTAAAAATATGTATATCTACAACGTAACAATAAATATAGACAAGGCCGCCCATGACACTTGGCTCCAATGGATGAAAGCCGAACACATTCCCGCCATGTTAGCTACTGGAAAATTCCAAAAAGCATTAATGACACGGGTCATGGTAGAAGAAGAAAAGGGCAGCAAAACCTATTCAGTACAATACACAACCGACAGCAAAAAAACCCTCGAAAAATATTTTTCTGAAAATGCTGAAGAACTGCGCGCACAAAGCAAACCTTTTGAAGGAAAGTTTGTAGCCTTCCGCACCGAATTAGAAGTTATTGGCGAAGCACACAACGAACTTTTCAATAAATAGTGAAGTTACGCAGTACTTTGCAGGAACCAAGGTTGTAAATTTTTAAATGAAAAAGGAAAATTCAAATAAGCTCAGAGAAAACGCTGACACAGGAACCGTTCGCGCCAAAAAACACCTTGGCCAACATTTTTTGAAGGATGAAGTTATTGCCGAAAAAATTGGCGATACGCTTTCGATGCAAGGTTATAAAAACGTGTTGGAAATAGGTCCCGGAATGGGCGTACTCACCAAATATCTTATTAACAAAGATGTTGATGTAATTGCAATGGACCTCGATACAGAGTCCATTGCCTATTTGGAAGAAAAATATCCGAACAAAAACCTAAAAATACTTGAAGCCGATTTTTTAAAATACGATCTTTCGCAGCTTTTTGGGGAAGCCCAATTCGGTATAACGGGAAATTTTCCGTATAATATTTCAACACAAATTGTTTTTAAAATGTTGGAATGGAAGGAGCAAATTCCAGAATTTACCGGAATGTTTCAAAAAGAAGTAGCAGAGCGCATTTGCGAAAAAGAAGGCAGCAAAGCCTACGGTATTCTATCGGTTTTGGCACAAGCATTTTACGATGCCGAATATCTTTTTACCGTTCCGCCTACGGTTTTTAATCCCCCGCCAAAAGTAGATAGTGGTGTACTCAGGCTTCGGCGTAAAGAAAACTTCGCAATTGCTTGTAGCGAAAAAATGCTTTATAAAGTAGTGAAAACCGCTTTTCAGCAACGCCGGAAAACGCTTCGCAACAGTTTAAAATCCTTCAATCTTTCCGATAAAATAAAAGAAGATGCTATCTTTGGCCAGCGCCCGGAACAGCTTTCCGTTTCACAATTTATAGCACTCACCCAAAAATTAGAAAATGATGCAATTTCAACTCACAGATGAATTTATCGAGCAAGTTGAACAGCTCATTGCCAACAACGATGATGAAACGCTTACCTCACTTTTAGAAGAATTTCACTTTGCCGATATTGCCGAATTACTGCACGAACTCAATACAGACGAGGCTACGTACATTGTAAAATTACTGGATAGTGAAGTAACTAGTGAAGTTTTAATAGAGCTAGACGACGATTATCGAGAGCGAATTTTAGACAATCTTACGCCCTCCGAAATTGCCGACGAGCTAGATGAAATGGACACGGATGATGCTGCAGATATTATTGCAGAGCTGGATGACGATGTTCAAAAGCAAGTAATTGGGCACATTGAAGACGAAGAACACGCTGCCGATATTGTTGATCTTCTTCGTTATGACGAAGATACTGCGGGTGGTTTAATGGCAAAGGAGCTTGTTCGTGTAAAGGAGAGTTGGACCGTCGCAGGTTGTGTACGCGAAATGCGCAGGCAAGCCGAAAACGTAACGCGCGTCCACTCTATTTACGTAACCGATAAACACGGAAAACTAAAAGGAAGACTCTCCTTAAAAGATTTGCTAACAGCGCCAGGACGTGCGCATATAAGCGAAGTTTATATTCCAAAAGTAGATTATGTAAACGTACACACCGAAGCCGAAGACGTAGCGCGAATCATGCAAAAATACGACTTGGAAGCCATCCCCGTAGTGGACGATAACGGTATTTTAGTGGGACGAATCACCATTGATGATATTGTAGATTTCATTAAAGAAGAAGCCGAAAAAGATTACCAAATGGCTGCTGGTATTTCTCAAGATGTAGAGGCAGATGACGGTGTTTTTAAACAAACCCGTGCCCGCTTGCCATGGCTGTTAATTGGAATGTTTGGCGGTTTGGGAGCTGCCAGTATTATCTCTGGATTTCAGGAAATTTTAGAAAGTTTTCCGCGAATTTTAATTTTTGTTCCGCTTATCCAAGCAACCGCGGGTAATGTAGGGGTACAATCAAGTGCTATTGTTGTACAAGGTTTGGCAAATAATACCTTAAAAGGCAATATTCTTGCGCGCCTTTTTAAAGAATCTGGGTTGGCATTGGTCAATGGTTGTTCTATTGCACTAATTGTTTTACTTATAAGTCATTTTGTATTTCACACCAGTTATTTAGAATCTATTAGTATAGGTGCGGCGCTTATTTCGGTTATACTTTTGGCCGCACTTATTGGTACGTTTATTCCTATTATTTTAGACAAAAGAGGAATTGACCCTGCCGTAGCCACCGGTCCATTTATTACTACCAGTAACGATATTTTTGGAATACTTACCTATTTTCTAATCGCAAAATTAATTTTAGGGTTTTGAAATCAGATATTTTTAAACAGCGCTTTACCGTTCCGGCTTCAGCTATCGACGAGTTAAACCATGTTAACAACGTAACCTATTTACAATGGTGTCTCGATGCTGCCGAAGCACATTGGATTTCAAAAACTTCGGAAACCCAACGCACAGAAAATGTTTGGGTAGTTTTAAACCATTTTATTTCATATAAAAATCCTTCCTATTTAGGTGAAGAACTCGAAACCCAAACCTGGATTGCAAGCTACGACGGCGTAAAAAGCGAACGCCACTACAAAATTATCCGCCCTGCAGATGGCAAAACCATTGTTGAGGCGCAAACACTTTGGTGCTTTTTAGACGGAAAAACATTTCGACCTACAAAAATTCCGAAAGAAATTGGTGAGATTTTTCGTTGACATCCAATAACTTAATTAATTCAATCCCCAATATTTTCAATACTTTTACGCTATAAAACCGCACCCTATTGAGCGTTTTCAAAAAACTTTTTAAACAGACTTTTATTTACGGGCTTGCCACTGTACTGCCGCGCTTATTGACTGTTATACTTGTGCCGCTTTATGTAAAAGTATTGTTGCCCGAGGAATACGGAATTTATTCAACCGTGATGGCTTTTCTTATTTTAGGTAATGTGCTGCTCAGCTACGGAATGGAAACGGCGTTTTTTAGGTTTATTACCAAAAACGTTTCCCAGCAAAAAATTGTGCAATCTACGACCCTCACTTCTCTTACAATTTCGTCTTTCGTTTTTTTAGGAATTACATTGCTCTTTAGAAATAATATAGCCGAAATTGCAGAGTTCAAATCCGAATACGTAACCTACGGCTTGATAATTTTAGCTTTAGACGCTTTGGTAGTTTTGCCTTTTGCATGGTTTCGAGTTAACGAAAAACCTACTCGATATGCCGTAATTAAAATTTTCAACGTTGTAATAAATCTCGCCTTTAATCTGTTTTTCCTATTAGCCCTTCCAAAATTGGCAGAAACCAGCGCATATTGGAATTCATTGTGGTTTCCCGAAAACAAAGTGGCCTATGTCTTTATCGCTAATTTAATTGCGAGTGCTGTAACGTTGTTGGTGCTGCTTCCGCTTTATATTAAAATAGGTTTCGGCTTCAGCAAAACCATTTGGAAACAAATGATGAAGTACGCATTGCCAGTACTTTTCGCTGGGATTGCTTTTAGTATAAACGAAGCTTTTGACCGAATTCTTCTAAAATATTTACTACCCGAAAATATTGCCGAAGTTCAAGTAGGGCTTTATTCGGCTTGCTACAAACTGGGAATGTTTATGACGCTTTTTGTGATGGCTTTTAGATTGGGGATTGAACCCTTCTTTTTTAATCATTCTAAAGAGAGCAACGCAAAAACTACCTATGCTACCATCACAAAATATTTTACACTTTTTGGGTGTTTAATACTTTTGGGAGTGGTTGTTTATATCGATATTTTCAAGCAAATTTTAATCCCGAATAGCCAATATTGGGAAGCGTTAAAAATTGTACCACTCATCCTTTTGGCAAATTTATTTTTAGGAATTTACCACAACCTCTCTGTTTGGTATAAAGTGACGGACCGCACAAAATACGGCGCATATATCTCGGCATTCGCCGCCATAGTAACACTTGTGTTAAATTATATTTTAATACCTTATATGGGTTATATGGGTTCCGCAATTGCAACACTTGCGGCCTATGGCAGTATGATGGTGCTTTCGTATCTTTATGGCCGTAAATATTATAACGTGCCTTACGATGTGAAAAAAATAGCCTCGTACTTAGTGTTGGCAATTGTATTTGCTGCAATTTCCTTTTACATTTTTAACGGAAATATTTGGATAGGAACAACGTTAATATTAGTATTTGCAGCTATTATGCTTTATTCTGAAAAGAGTGAATTTTTAAAAATAATTAGAAAATAATCATTTCGGCTCCGTTCAATAATCGTAATTGTTCCCTGAGCGGAGTCGATTGGAACCATTAAAAAATATATGAAAATTAAAATAATCAACAAATCAAACCATCCGCTGCCTTCGTACGAAACCATTGCTTCGGCAGGAATGGATTTGCGGGCAAACGTTGACGCGCCTTCAACTTTAAAACCATTGCAGCGTGCCATTGTAAAAACCGGACTTTTTATAGAATTGCCGATTGGTTATGAGGCGCAAGTTCGCCCACGAAGCGGTTTGGCAGCCAAAAAAGGAGTCACGGTTTTAAATTCCCCCGGAACCATCGATGCCGATTACCGCGGCGAAATTGGAGTGATTTTAGTAAACCTTTCCAACGAAGATTTTACCATAGAACACGGCGAGCGCATTGCCCAATTAGTAATTGCAAAACACGAACGCGCCGTTTGGGAAGAGGCAGACGAATTGAGCGATACTTCGCGCGGTGCTGGGGGTTTTGGCTCTACTGGAACAAAGTAATTGTAGAGACGCGATTTGTGGCGTACACATTAAAATAAATAATCAATTTAATAAAACACCTGCCTTTGGCAGGGCATATATATGAAGATAATTGTACCAATGGCCGGGAGAGGCTCACGTTTAAGACCACATACACTTACAGTACCAAAACCTTTAATTCCCGTTGCAGGAAAACCAATCGTTCATCGTTTGGTTGAAGATATTGCTGGAGTTTTAAATGAAGAAATAGATGAAATCGCTTTTATTTTGGGCGATCCCGCCTTTTTCGGCGATGATGTAATTAAAGAACTTGAAGCGCTTGCTAAAAATCTAGGCGCTAAACCTACTATTTATCGCCAACTTGATCCCAAAGGTACGGGCCACGCTATAATGTGCGCCAAAGATTCACTTTCGGGATCAGCGGTCATCGCGTATGCCGATACTTTAATTCGCGCCGATTTCGATTTAAACAAAGAAGCAGATGCTGTAATCTGGACCAAAAAAGTTGAAAATCCGGAAGCTTACGGGGTAGTAAACCTCAACGAAAAGAACGAAATAATTGAACTAGTTGAAAAACCCGAAGAATATGTAAGCGACCAAGCCGTTATAGGTATTTACTATTTTAAAGATGTGTCGCAACTTAAAAATGAATTACAGCACGTTTTAGACAATAACATTATCAACGGTGGCGAATATCAAATTAACGACGGTATTAAAAGAATGATGGCTGCAGGGAAAATTTTCAAAACCGGAACGGTTGATGAATGGATGGATTGCGGCAATAAAGAGGTAACTGTAGAAACCAATCAGCGAATGTTAGGCTTTCTTTCCGAAGCAAACAGTCCGTTGATTTCAGAAAACATTTGCAATGAAAATTCAAAAATAATTGCGCCTTGTTTTATAGGCAAAAATGTAACGCTAAAAAATAGTACTGTTGGCCCATTCGCCTCTATTGGCGAAGGCACGGTAATTGAAGATAGCACGATTAAAAACAGTATTATTCAAACTAATTCAACAATTAAGAATGCAAATTTAGACAACGCAATGATCGGTAATTATGCTACTTTTAATGGCAAGTTTACCAATGTGAGTATTGGCGATTATTCTGAATTGAAATAAAATTCCTGCGAAAAAAGGATTCATATAATTTGAAGCTAAAACATAAATACATATTTTTAATTCTCTTCGGGATAATTCTTCCTAAGCAATTTGTCGCGCAAGAAATTAAAAACGATTCCATCCACAACCCAATGGATCAATTGGGTGATGTTACCGATGATTTTCAGGAATACTTTTTTGAAGCTTTAAAACAAAAAGGCATAGAAAATTATGAATTGGCGCTCACTGCTTTGCACAAAGCAGAAAAAGCTGCAAAAAGTGAAGAAAACAAAGCGGTTGTGTATTTTGAAATGGGTAAAAACCACACCTATTTAAAACAATACGACGAAGCCGAAGCAGATTTCAACAAAGTATTGAAAAGCCAAGGCGATAGGCTTGATGTTTTAGAGCAGTTTTACGAATTATATCACCGACAAAAAGAATACAAAAAATCCATTCCGCTCGTACAGCGGCTAATTGCTTTTGATGAAGATTACAGAGAAGATTTAGCCAACCTTTACACGTTAACAAAGCAATATGACAAGGCTTTGGAACAGTTAGATGCATTAGACGACGATTGGGGTGAAAGCGACATTCGCAATGCCTTACGCGCTCAAATCTATCGTGCTACGGGCAATACCGAAGGCGCCATTGAAAATCTGGAGGAAAAGATAGACAACAACCCTAAAAATGAAAAAGAATACCTAAACCTCATTTTTCTTTATAGCGAGCAAGGCAACAAAGAAAAAGCTTTCGAGGCCGCTAAAAGCCTGCTAAAAAGTAATCCAAAATCGCAGTTGGTACATTTAGCACTTTACAAGTTTTATTTAGATGCAGACAATTCTTCGGAAGCTATAAAGTCTATGAAAATTATTTTTTCTTCGGAAGATGTTGACAAAGAAACCAAGTATAAAGTGTTGGGCGATTTTATTCAGTTTGTGAACGAAAACCCCACATTTGAGTCCGAATTAAACGAAATTGTAAATCAATTTTCAGTTGAAAATGGACGCGTTTACGAAAAACTGGGCGATTACTACTCCACAAAAAATAGAAAAGAAGATGCGCTAAATGCCTACGAAAAAGGAATCGCTCGAGACCCCGATAATTACAATCTTTTAAAAAATACGCTTCTGTTTCAAATTGATTTCAAAAAATATGAAGCCGCGGCAAAACTGAGTTCGGAAGGCCTCGAAATATTTCCTGCTCAAGCACTTCTTTATTTGCTAAACGGCGTTGCTAATAATGCACTCGAAAACAGCAATGCTGCGATTGAAAGTTTAGAAACTGGTTTAGATTTTATTTTGGAAGACCCAAAAATGGAACAAGACTTTTACAAACAGCTCGCATTTGCGTACACTGCAAAAGGCAATGCTGAAAAGGCAAAAATGTATTCTGAAAAAGCCGCAGCAACAAAATTGCCCAACTAAAATTCTATGAAACTAAAACCCTACTATTTATTGATTTTATTGGTGCTCGCTTCCTGCGGTGGTGCCAAGAATATTGTAAATATTGAAAGTGCTTCGGCAAAAGAAGTAATTTCTGCTCACCAAGCTGCAGCTCCAGATTTTACAACTTTAGCCGGGCGTGTACAATTGGTGTACGATACCGAAGATAAATCGCAGAGTATAACGGTAAGTCTTCGGATGGAAAAAGATAAAAATATTTGGATAAAAGCTTCCATTTTAGGAATTACCGTTGCCAAAGTTTTAATAACACCAACAAGTGTAAGTTATTACGAAACCATCGGGAAAACTTATTTTGAAGGCGATTTCGCTCTATTGGGCGAATGGCTTGGCACACCCATTAATTTTCAGCAAACGCAAAATTTACTTTTGGGACAGTCAATTTTCACCTTAAATCCTTCAGAATATAAATCGGAAGTTTCTTTGAATAAATTCAAAATACAACCCAAACAACAACCGCAAGATTTTATACATTCCTTGCTTTTAAATTCTGAAAATTTCAAAATTGCATCTGAAAACCTGTACCAACCCAGCGCGGAGCGTCTGTTGAGTATTCGTTATGGCGATTATCAAAATATTGAGCGGCAATATTTTCCTTCAACTATATTGATAGACACTTCGGAAAAAGGTTCAAAAACAAAAATAGAAATCAATTACAGAAAAATAGATGTAAATGCAAACGTGAGTTTCCCGTTTGAAATTCCACAAGGTTACGAAGAAATCCAACTTAATTAAATGAAGCAGTTTCGCACATATCTTATTTTATTCGTTTGTATAATTTCGGTTTCTGTTTCTGCTCAAATAGATAAACAGAAGCAACTGGAAGAAAAACGACAAGCTATTCTTGAAGAAATAAAGCAGATAAATTCGCTTCTTTTCAAAACAAAAAAGGAGGAAAAATCTGTGCTTTCGCAGGTAGAAGATTTAAACCAACGCATTTCGGCAACCGAAAATTTAATTCGCGTCACCAATCAACAAGCCAACTTACTTACCCGAAATATTAATAATAATATTGAGAAAATTAGTACGCTCCGCGAAGAATTAAAAATAATGAAAGCAGATTATGCTGCGATGATTCAGAAATCTTACAAAAGCAAAAATCAGCAGAGTCGGATAATGTTTTTACTGTCTTCACAGAATTTTTTACAGGCGTACAAACGCGTTCAATATATGAAGCAATATGCTAAATTCAGAAAAAAGCAAGGCGAAGGAATTCGAATAAAAACAGAGGAGCTGCAACAACTGAACGCAGATTTAATTTCACAAAAGAAAAGAAAACAAAAACTAATAGCCGAAAACGAAGTTGCCAAAGCGCAATTAACCGAAGAGCGAAAAGATCAACGCACATTGATAGCTACTTTGAAAAAAGACGAAAGTAAGTTTGCCGCACAAATTAAAACAAAACAAAAACAAGCAGATGCCATAGACAAACAGATAGATGAACTTATTAGAGCTGCAATTGAAGAAGCCAATAGAATTGCCCGCGAAAAAGCACTTGCAGCAGCGAAGGCAAAAGGCAGCGGATCTTCCTCACCCGATACAAAAAATGTGATTACCAAACCTGCAAAAGCAGAAGAGTTTGCCTTAACAGCTGAAGACAAAGCTTTAGCAGCAAGTTTTACAAGCAATAAAGGAAAACTTCCGTGGCCGGTGGAAAAAGGAATGGTTGTAAAAAGTTTTGGAAGACATCAACACCCACAGTTTCCGAATGTAACCACAAACAGTAGCGGTGTTGAAATTGCAACAGCAGATAACGAGCAAGTTCGCTCTATTTTTGAAGGGCAGGTTATGTCTATTCAAATTATTAAAGGCGCTAACAAGGTAATCTTTATTCAACACGGCGATTATATTTCGGTTTATAGCAATCTTGCTTCCGTTACAGTGAAAAAAGGCGATAAGGTTGCCACCAAGCAAACCATTGGCACTGTGGCCAAAAGTCCAACCGAAGGACGAACCGTTTTAAAGTTTTATATTTATCAAAATAAAACAAAAATAAATCCAGCGGATTGGATTTATAGAATGTAAAAAAAGGGAGCCGCAATGGCTCCCTTCTTAATTTGAATTATAAATTGATTTGATTATTGAACTATCAATTTTTTGGTTGCAAGCTTCTCTCCTGCTTTAATAGTTATAAAATAAACGCCGCTTGCATACCCTGAAACATTTAGTACACCCACCGTTTTCCCAGCCATTTGGCTTTCTGAAACAGTTTGAAGGCGTTGCCCCAAGCTGTTGAATAAGCTAATGGAAACATTGTCTTGCACAGCATTATTTAAATTAATAAATACTTCGCTCGAAGCTGGATTTGGATAAACTGCAAGCTTTGCAAAATCTTCTTCCACAACGTTTAAAACACCGCTTACATTAATATTATCGATAAATGTACCATTACCATAACCATTGATATTTACAAAACGAAATTGAACATTTTCTCCCAAATAAGGAGCTAAATCAATAGTTTCAGTACGCCAATCTCCAGCAGAGGTAGGACTCCAATTACTAGTTACATATCCTGAAACAGTAGATAAATCTAGCCCATCTTTATAATAGATTTGCGTGAAAGTGGCGCCACAATCAACCGAAATATCAACTCTAAATGCGTCTGAGAAACCAGATGAATATTGAGCTTTTGCTAAATCAAAATCTAAAGCAGCTGAGCTTGCCATTGTTAAATCTATAAACAATGTTTCTAAACTGTCTTCTGCACCTTGCCCATTATAACCAAAGTTATCTATATAAGCAGTTACCGTCTGAGAGCCATCGCTACCCACAGTTGTACGTTGAACCCAAGTATCTTCATTATCTGGATTTATAATAGTCCATCCAGCTGGTGGCACTCCGTTTACATCAAATGGTTCGGCATAATCTAACTGTTCGGCGCTGGTGGCAGCATAAAAAGTAAGTGCGTCTGTGTCGTTATTCGGGTTTTCATCGCCACTTAAATCTACAGATACATTAAGAGTATAAGTGCCGGCAGTTGTAATTTCTAATGGAGTAGTAAAGTCATAAACCTCTTGTTGGCCCGAAGCAACGGTTCCAGAAAAGGTTTCAGTTACAACAGATCCGCTATCTAATTGATAACTAACAGGAAAATTACTTTGCGAAGCTACACCTGTATTAATTATTAATACCGAAACAATTGCAGGTCCAGGATTACAAACTAAGTTGAAATCGCTCGGGTCGTTATTACTAACAATTCCCACATCATTTGCTAACGAACAATTTAATAATCCACCCGCATAATAAGTAGCAATAGTTCTTCTACTTTCCCAATTATCGGTTGCATTTTTTGCAACAGCTGCAAACCACATTGGCTCAGTTGGATCGGTGATTGGAACTGTAATACTATTGGTAGCAGAAGTACCAACTACTTCCATATATTTATCACCCAGAATATATAAATCATACGATTCAGCTCCAGTTACTGCACTCCATGCAAAGGTTGCTTCATCTGGACAAACTTGGTTTAATTGTAATCCAGTAACCAATGGTGCGATAGAGAAATTTTCGTCGCTAACATCTTGCGAAGCTCCGTTACTAACCCTAATTAAAGCACTCCCTGTTACAGAATTAGGAACATTCCAACCATAATTGGTAGTTGTGTTTGACACTGTTGCAATGGCATTCCAACTCCCTCCGTTGTCAACTGAATACTCAAGTACAAAGTCTGAAGTAGTGTTTACAGGAACCGCATCCCAATGAATTGATTCTGTCTCGCCCGGAACAAAACTTTCACCCGCATTTGGGTAGGTAACTGTAATGTTATCTGAAATAATTTCATAAACTACAAAATATTCCTGAGGACCAACGGGAACATTAAATCCGTCAACATTAATTGTGTAATTACCCGCCGCCGGATTATTAATAAGAACTTGTTCCATATTATTTAAATGGTCGGGACCATTGGTGGCAGGAAGATTCAAGGTAACCGGATTTGGTGTTGGATCTAAAATAAAAGGCTCTAAAACCGTGCTTGACGGATCTGTAACCAATAAATCTAAATCGTTTACCAATGCAGGATTTGCTCCTGGTGAAGCCGGAGTATCACTCCAATAAACCATAAATCGAACTTGTTTGGTTCCTGCAGGCACATTTATGTTGTGGTTGTTTGAATTGCCCTGTGTAACTTGATCAGATAGAAAACGGTTATCTTCAATAAGCTTTGCAGCGCGCAGACCGTTTACAATTCCCCAACCAAATTTATAATCGGGCCCTACATTTCCGGCGTCGTTTGCAGTGTTAAGCATTGCTGCCTTAATAAGTGCAGACGGTGGTAACACATTGCCGTTTGCTTCGGAATATGCTTGATAAAGCTGCGCAGCCACACCCGCAATTCCAGGTGAAGCACCCGAAGTACCACCAAAACTTTGATACGTATTATTTTCAGCAGTAGAAATTTGGTTTTGGCCATTAGCAGCAATATCGGGCTTAATGCGGCCATCGTGTGCTGGACCACGGCTACTTGAATTTACCAATGAACCATCAAAAAATACGTTTGCAGTTGCAATTACGTTTTTTCCTTGTTTGTGCCCACCTGTAATATTACCCCATTGATTGCCGGCGCCATATCCACAATTGTTATTGTTAGAATTTCCAGCCGAAAAAGTATGTTGTAAATTCGGTAACGTTTTTACTTGTGTATCTACCGTTTGGGTAATAGTAGTATACCCTGCGTTACATCCGTTACTATATGAAGAATTGGTAATTACAGCATCTCCACTATTAATAAGTGAAACAGTTGGAGTATCTAAAAAGTTGGGCTGATAGTTCACCACATATAGCATTGACCCCGCGGCCATTCCTCTATTAGACGGATTAAGATTTCCGGCTCCAGCCATAATACCCGAAACACCATCGCCGTGGGTTTGGCCCGTACCAGTTGCCATAGTATTGTCTATTCTTCCTTGAAAATCAATGTGTGGTCCCACAATACCATCATCACGGCACATTACGCCTATATCAAGACCTGTGTAATTTCTTCCAGCTGTAGTTTGCGTATCTAAATTGCTGGAGCGGTGCAAGCTTCGGCCACGCGTATCATCCTTAACAGATGGCGCCACTATTAATTCAACCCATTTTACGAAAGGCATATTTGCCAAATCTTCTAAACAATTATTTGGAATGGAAAGGTCTATGTTATTTGCACCCTTGTATTGTTGTTTTACCGCTATTTGATGCTCCGCCAATTGCTGAATTACATAATTAACATCAACAAATTTGTGAAACTGAAGCGTAACCAAAATATTA
Source organism: Aequorivita vitellina (assembly GCF_022008365.1). Taxonomy (GTDB): domain Bacteria; phylum Bacteroidota; class Bacteroidia; order Flavobacteriales; family Flavobacteriaceae; genus Aequorivita; species Aequorivita vitellina. The sequence continues at coordinate 43,500 of NZ_JAIRBA010000002.1, read as the reverse complement.
TCGCCGTCCATCGCCCAGTTATCATACGGCGGATTTTTTAAAGTTGAAGAAATTTTTGCACTCGCTGCCACCGGAACGATAGTACGCACACCGCTATTTCTTAAATAGCTTACAGCAGTATTATTCGGAAAATAGAAAAGATAAGTTTTGTGCGGAATATATTCTAATAACTTTAAGTTGTTCCTTTTAAAATCATCTTGAATTTGCTGGGTGGGAGTTTCATAAAATTGAACCCAACCCACATAACCGTTGGCCAGTTTTGAAGATTCTGGCATTTGGCTCCATTGAAAATTGGCAATATTTTCAGGCATTGAAATGGTTTCACCCTGAAAATTAATGTCTGTTGAATTTTGACCGAAAGACATTGTAAACACCAATGTCAACGATAAAATGAGGATACTTCGAAATGAAGGAATGGTAGTTTTTCTCATAGTTGATATAGATTTTGAAATAGATTCGAAAAAATCCCTTAAGAAAAATTCTTGCGAAATTTTCAAGAAAGGATTCCAAATATATTTAATACCACTATGATAGCCATCATTATTTTGATGAAATATTCAAGTTTTAACTAAAAAGCTCTCACTTTAGTCCAACTAAATCACCAATTTGCGAAAGAATGCTGTTCTATTGAAATAAAGCTTTAAGCTCAGTAGCATCTTTCGGTTTCATTTTGCCAGCAAGTACTAAGCTTAATTGTTTTCTTCGAAGTGCAGCTTCAAATCGAGCTTTTTCAAGTTCTGTTTCAGGAACAATTTCGGGAACACGTACGGGATTGCCAGTTTCATCTACAGCCACAAACGTATAAATAGCTTCGTTTGAAAGACTCCGCTCGCCACTTTCGCGATCTTCAATAAACACATCCATATACACTTCCATTGAACTACTAAAAGCCCTTGAAACCTTGGCTTCGACCGTAACCACACTCCCCAACGGAATCATTTTATTAAATGCCACGTGGTTTACCGAAGCGGTAACTACAATTCTGCGACTGTGGCGGCGTGCGGCAATACTGGCTGCACGATCCATGCGCGCCAAAAGTTCGCCCCCAAACATATTGCCAATGGGGTTTGTTTCGCTGGGCAATACCATATCGGTATAAATGGTTAAAGACTGTTGCGGTGTTTTGGCTTGCATCTGTGAAAATTTTTGCAAAGATACCTAAGTATAAAATTAAGGAGAAGTAAAAATTGAATAAAGTAACACTACTTGATTTCCTGTACCAAGAGCCAAGCATCGGCATTTTCGGTTTTTTGAATTTCATGCAGTTTACGCTGTGCTTCTACTTTATCATCAAAACTTGCATAGAGCACTTGATGAAGTCCATAGCGATTAGCATCCATTTTTAAAGGAGAGTATCCCTTTTCACGTAATTGTTCAACTTTTTTAGAAGCGTTTTCTTCCATACGGTAAGCACCCGCAACGAGGTGATAAATTCCCGTGTGTTTTGGAACTTGTAAACTCAGCACCGGAAGCGGATTTTCAATTACAAACGTAGCTTCCTGAATTTGGTTTTCAACAAGCGAATTAGCCTTTTCTCGTTCCGCATAATTATACTTTTGAACCTGACCTTCGTACATTTTCATACTTCCGAAACCGATGGCTGAAAGTGCAATAACCGCAATTGCAGCGTATTTAAGATACGGTTTTGCTTCTCGCCTAGTAGGTGTAAAATGAATTGGAGCTTTTTCTTCCAATGCAGCAACTTCTTCTTTGTACGCTTCGCGACTTATTTTTGGCGAAACAAACGACGATAACCCAAATGCAGTTGTACTGTAATTTTGCTGCTGAATAGGTTCAAACTGCAACGATTTTTCGGCATTTAGGGAGAATTCACCAATATTTTTAAAGACAACATTTTTACCGTCTGCAAGTTCGTTGGAAATTTGAGCCGTAAAATTTCGAATTCTCTGCAAAGCCGTCTCATAGCTGCATTTTTCAACCGAAGCTACATAATTTGCAAACAAGCCATCATTCGCCTGTAATTGTTTATTAAACGAAACAATTTTTGAAGGCGGATTAAATGTATTTGAAGTCTCGTCAATTTGTGCAGATTTGTAACGCGTTAAAAATGCGCCAAACCCAGGAATAATAACACATTCGTAACGATAAAGCAGATCGGATATGTAGGTTGTAAGTTGCATATAAACAAAATTAGCCTTTTTTTAAAGCAATCCAATTTTTGTTTTGGTAATTTATTAACAACTTAAAAATTTCGTATTTTTAACAAGATTCCCCCGTTTTTAAATTTTAAATTATGCTTTCGAAAAACGAACTGCGTTATACACTCGCTTTACAGCGAATACCAAATATGGGCGATATTTCGGCAAAAAAACTTCTGCGAAAACTAGGTTCTGCGGAAGCGGTTTTTAAGGAGAAAAAAAGCAATCTCGCTAAAATTGATGGAATCGGTATTATTCGGTTAAAGGAAATAAATCTGAAATTACAGTTGGATCAAGCAGATGAAGAATTGCGTTTTATTGAAGAAAATAATATTGAATACCGCTATTTTAAAGACAAAACCTATCCCGAAAAATTAAAACATTGCATCGATGGACCCATACTTTTTTTCCACCGTGGAAATATAGATTTGGTAGGGAAAAAGATAATAAGCGTCGTTGGCACACGTAAAATTACGAGTTATGGCAATACATTTTGTCAAAATTTAATTGAAGAAATTGCGCCGTTAAACCCAGTGATTGTTTCGGGTTTGGCATACGGAGTTGATATTTGTGCGCACAAAGCAGCCATAGAAAACAACTTGCAAAACATTGCGTGTTTAGCGCACGGGCTGAATCAAATATACCCGAAAGATCACAAAAAATACGTTCAAAAAATCGAGGAAAATGGTGGTTTCATTTCAGAGTTTTGGAGTAGTGATGCCTTCGACCGCAATAATTTTTTAAAACGAAACCGAATTATCGCCGGTCTTTCCGAAGCAACCATCGTTATTGAATCTGCCGAAAAAGGAGGAAGTTTAGTGACAGCAGATATTGCAAATTCATACGACCGTGAAGTATTTGCCGTTCCCGGAAGAGCAACCGATAGCCAAAGTCGTGGCTGCAACAATTTAATAAAACAGCAAAAAGCGCACTTACTTACAAATGCCGCAGATATTATTTATATGCTCGGTTGGGAATTGAAAGAAAACCAAAAACCCAAGCAAACCCAACTCTTTGTAGAATTAGACGAAGCGGAAAAAGTAATATTTCGATTTTTAAAAGAAAAAGAAAAAGAACTGTTAGACACCATTGCGTTGGAATGCAACATTCCGGCCTATAAAGCTGCGAGCATTTTAATGAATATGGAATTGAAAGGTGTTGTGCGGCCACTGCCGGGGAAGTTGTTTCAGTTGGTTTAAAACAAATTCTAACAACTGTTGGTCGCTGAACGAAGCCAAAGCTAATACCCAACTTTCTCCCGAACTCTTTTCAAAACGCCATCGGCAACTTTTCGGGCCTTTTCGGCGCCGGCAGCTAAAGCAGCATCTATTTCTGGAAGGTTTTCCATATAATATTTATAACGACTGCGCTCTTCAGAAAATTTCTCAACTATTAATTCAAACAAAGCTTGTTTTGCGTGACCGTAACCGTAGTTTCCGGCTTCGTAATTTTTTCGCATCTGCACAACTTCTTCTTTTGAAGCCAATAATTTATAAATACCGAAAACGTTGCAAGTATCAGGATTTTTGGGTTCTTCCAGCGGCGTGCTATCGGTTTCAATACTTAAAACTTGCTTCCGAAGTTGCTTGTCGTTCAAAAATATGTTTATATAATTTCCTTTAGACTTACTCATTTTGGAGCCATCAGTTCCCGGAACATACATTGTTTCTTCGTGAACTTTTCCGGTTGGCATCACAAAAGTTTCACCCATTTGTGCGTGAAAACGAGAAGCGACATCGCGGGTAATTTCAAGATGTTGCATTTGGTCTTTCCCAACGGGAACAATTTCGGCATCGTACAAAAGTATGTCGGCTGCCATTAGCATCGGGTACGAAAAAAGGCCTGCATTTACATCTTCCAAACGATCGGCTTTGTCTTTAAAAGAATGTGCTAACGTTAATCGCTGAAACGGAAAAAAACAACTTAAATACCAACTTAGCTCTGTGGTTTGTGGCACATCACTTTGCCGGTAAAAAACCACACGCTCAATGTTTAAGCCAAAGGCCAACCAAGTTGCTGCGACGCTATATGTGTTTTCGCGAAGTGTTTTGGCATTTTTAATTTGCGTCAACGAGTGCATATTTGCAATAAAAAGAAACGAATCGTTTTTTGGATCGTTTGTCATTTCAATTGCTGGAATGATTGCTCCCAAAAGGTTTCCGAGATGTGGCGTGCCTGTGCTTTGTATTCCTGTGAGTATTCTAGACATTGTTTTAAAAAATTTCAGCAAAGGTACTTTATTTGATTTATTTGCATCGTTCAAATTGTTACTTTTGAACTTCAATGAAACTATTTCAAAAAATATTTGCAGCATTTTACCGTTTTTGGTTCTACTTAGTAATTGCATTAGCTACCATTTTACTGTTTCCATTTCTTATAATTAGCATTTTAAAACATTCTTGGTACCCGCTTTTCTTTAAGGTTGCGCGAACTTGGTCGGCATTTATTATTTATGGCATTGGCTGTTACCCTATTATTAAACGCGAAGTGGAATACGAAAAAGGGAGAAGCTATATGTTTGTGGCCAACCACACATCGATGACCGATATAATGTTGATGTTTTACGCAACCAAAAATCCATTCGTTTTTGTTGGAAAAAAGGAATTGGCGAAAATTCCACTTTTCGGATATATTTATAAACGCACCTGTATTTTAGTAGATCGCGGCAATACAAAGAGTCGCGTTGAAGCTTTCCGAAGAGCCGAAAAACGGTTGGATGAAGGATTGAGTGTTTGCATTTTTCCCGAAGGCGGTGTGCCCGAGGATCTTTCACTGCTTTTAGACGAATTTAAAGATGGTGCTTTTAGGCTTTCAATAGAACACCAAATTCCCATTGCACCAATGACTTTTCACGACAATAAAAAACGTTTTCCATATTCCTTTTTTAGAGGCGGGCCCGGAAAAATGCGGGTGAAAATACACAAACTTATACCAACTGCCGGACTCACTTTAGAAAATAGAAAAGAATTGAAAAAAGAAACCCGCGAAGTAATTTTGAGTGAATTGTTGCAGCCCACGGTTTAAGATGGTTCTTTACCTAATTACAATGGGCTGCCAAATACTACGCAGTTTTTTGAAATAAAATTCCAGACATTCGTTTACCGTTAGTTGTGAAACTGACTTTTGAGATTCCTGCCTTCGCAGAAATAAAAAAACCGTCCTATGGCGCAGAACGGTTTTCTCAATCATTTTGCTTGAAGTATATCAAACAAGTTCAACTAAAAATTAACCTAAAACTTGAAACTCAATCCACTGTAAACGCCTAAATAGTATGGCTTAAAGTTTACAGCCGAATCGGTATAAGGGTTGAGCTGGTATTTAAACATGGGTTCAATATTAAACGTAAATTTTTTGGACAATTTGTAGTCCACTCCCAGCCCTACGTTAGTTGAAAAACTTACTGATGAGAGATTATTTGCTTCTCCCAACACACTATTAAAATTATCAGCATTTACCGAAATTTCATTATTACCCAAAAATAAAGTACTTAAACCTCCAATTACATTAATGCCAAATCTGCTATCAATTACGGCGTATTTAAGTTCTACAGGCACTTCGTAATAGTTTATATTTTGAATAAGTCTCGCTTCTCCTTTTGTAGATTTCGGCATAATTTCGCCAAAACCATTTGATGGCGCGGCATTGGCCAAGGCACCTTTATCAACCGCGGTAAGCACTATTTCTCTACCGCCGTAATCTACAGTGCGCAGCGCCAGTGCAACAGGGCCTGAACCTATCTCAATGCCCCCCGTACTATAACTTAAATCTACATTATTTATCCCCGTGCGAACGCTCAATCGGTTATTTAGTGCATAACTCACTTGCACGCCATAACTCATATTAACATCGCCCTCCTGCGGATTGTCGCCAAAAGTTGGATCTATGGAAGAACCATTGCCTAAACTACTATAATAAACTGGCGCAACGTTTGGTGCAATATTCCAGCGGCGCTCCGGTTTTTGATTTATTTTCTTTTCTGAAATTATTTCTTCGTCTTGTTCAGCGATTGCTTCAAAAATTGACTTTTTGTTTTTATTCTCTTCTGCTAATTGTGCCTCGGTTTTAACACTACTTTCTTCGGAAGAGTCTTTTTTTGAAGGTTTGTTAACAGCGAGGTTTTCCTTTTTGGAATCAAAAATTGGGTCGTCTTTTCTGATAATATTCTCGTGGGTTTTATCTGAAATATTATCGACTTTTACTTTTTCAGAAATATTTTTTGAAGTGGCAATTCCTTCCTCCAAATTATTTTTTGAAGTGTTTTTTTGAATTGCATTTTTATTCGAATTTTCTTCAGAATCGTTTGAAGCAATTACAGAGCGGTTTGTTTTTTCAGCATTATTTTTGAAAACTTTATTCGAAGATTTTGTTTCGGTAATGTTTTCTGAAGTGTTCGTTTTTGAAGCAGTTTCGGTTTCAACGGCCTTGCTTTCTATTATTGTTTCTTCCGAAGCTACTTGCGAAGCATTATTAAAATCTTCAATTTCAGATTTATCTTTCTGAATTTGATTTTCTATTTCGTTTACATTTTCATTTGAAATTGAAGGAGCAGTAGAATTTGAAGAATTGTAAAGTGAATCGCCAACAGTTAACAACAATGCAATTAACGCAGCAACACCGCCAAGTTTAATCCATAGCGGAATAACCTTGCGATCTTTTTTCTCCTCTTTCAACGATGCTTGGATGTTTTCCCAAACGCGCGACGAAGGAGTGGCTTCAAAATTTTTGAAACCTTCGTTAAAAATGTTGTCTATGTTTTTCTTTTCTTTCATCTTTAGTTCCCGCGAAGGCGTGAATCTTTTTAAAAAAACCCCAAACCCTGAAGCAGGGGTTTTCTCTTTCAATCTAAACAATCATACAATGCTTTAAGTGTTATAATTTTTAGCATTATATTCTTCAATTTTATTTTTCAAAATCGCTCTGGCACGTGCTAGATTTGATTTAGACGTTCCATCGCTAATTCCTAACATTTCTGCTATTTCTTTGTGCTGATAGCCATCCATAACATACATACTGAACACCAATCTGTATCTGTCTGGCAGCTCTTGCACAATTTTCAGCAAAAATTCCAACGGAATTTCTTCACTTTCAATTTCAACCTCGGCTTCATCTGCTATCTGGCCTTCATCAACAATATCAAAAGTGCGTTGCTTTCGGTATTTCTGAAGTACGGTGTTAACGGTTACCCGTTTCATCCAGCCTTCAAAAGAACCTTTGCCATTATACTGCTCCACTTTTTTAAAAATGGTTATAAAAGCATCCTGCAAATTGTCCTCAGCCTCTGTATAATTAGGCGAATAGCGAAGACAGATGGCAAAAAGAACGCTATTGTACTTTTTGTACAATTCGCCCTGCGCCGTTGCATTCTGCTTTTTGCATTGTATTATGAGCTCGTCTAATGTCAAATGCGGTACCGTGAGTTATCGTTCCGTTGTAAATACCTCTTTTTTTAGAGGGCAACCGTACTAATCAAGGTTCCTACACTTTGTAGATACCACAGTATCAAAAGGGTTGCGTGGATTGCTGAATTTTTATTCGTTAATTGCAGCAATGGCGGCTTTAATTTTAGTTTCTAACTCGTCCATCAATTCAGGATTGTCTAGTAGAAGTGTTTTTACAGCATCGCGACCCTGCCCTAGTTTTGTATCGTCGTAGCTAAACCAAGAGCCCGCTTTTTTAACTATTTCAAAATCAACACCCAAGTCTATAATTTCACCAACTTTAGAGATTCCTTCGCCATACATAATGTCGAATTCTACTTGTTTGAAAGGCGGTGCTACTTTGTTCTTTACAACTTTAACGCGTGTTTTATTACCCGTTGCCGTACTAGAAGTATCTTTAATTTGTGTAGAACGACGAATGTCCAAACGCACGGAAGCGTAGAATTTTAAGGCGTTTCCACCCGTTGTGGTTTCTGGATTTCCAAACATTACACCTATTTTTTCACGCAATTGGTTAATGAAGATTACCGTACATTTTGTTTTGCTGATGGAACCCGTAAGTTTTCTAAGTGCCTGGCTCATTAAACGCGCGTGGAGCCCCATTTTACTGTCGCCCATTTCGCCTTCAATTTCGCTTTTTGGCGTTAATGCTGCAACCGAGTCAATTACTACTATATCTATCGCACCACTTCTAATTAAGTTGTCTGCAATTTCCAAAGCTTGCTCCCCATTGTCGGGTTGCGAGATTATTAGGTTTTCAACATCCACCCCAAGTTTTTCGGCATAGCCACGATCAAAAGCGTGTTCTGCATCAATAAAGGCTGCTATGCCTCCTTTTTTCTGGGCCTCAGCCATTGCGTGAAGCGTAAGTGTAGTTTTACCCGAAGATTCAGGACCGTATATTTCAATAACTCTTCCGCGTGGGTAACCGCCAACGCCAAGGGCAACGTCCAGACCCAATGACCCGGTGGGGATTACATCTACATCTTCCACGGCCCTATCGCCCATTTTCATTACAGTTCCTTTGCCGTAAGTCTTGTCTAATTTATCGAGAGTAAGCTTTAAAGCTTTTAGTTTTGCGTCTTTTTCAGTGCTCATTTTCAGTGTGTTTTATGATGGAATTTTAAGTAGCTAAGATACTATTTCTTTGGGCGTGGGGCAAAATTTTAATGGAAGGCAGTAGGATATTTGTTAACAAAGGACGCTCTGACCCAAAACGGTTTGAAACACGACCCTAACTTTGACAAAGTTTAAAACTTTGTCAAAGTTGCAAAAAAATAAACAGCCGTTTGGATAGCGGCTGTTCGAGAATTAATGATTGTTTTAAATTTATTCCATTACGAATTTTTTGATGGTGGTGTTGCCGTTTTCATCTTCTATGTTTAGAAAGCAGATGCCGCTTGTTAAGCTTGAAACATCTATGGAAGTTTGATTTGCAACTTCTAAATTATGGGTGCTTAATAGTTTGCCTTCAATGTTGAAGATTTTGATTTTTAGGTTTCCTGTGGTGTTTTGGGCAGTAATAAAGAGTTCGTTTTTGGCGGGGTTAGGATGGATGGTAAATATAGAAGAAGAATTATCATTTAGTCCAGCAGTACAATCCTCTGAATAGATGGCCATAACATCCCATTCTGAATAGGGAAATTGATTGTTTTGGGCTGCATCCACATCATCTACCATAAAACATGGGAAGGGTTCACAGTTAAACCCGCCATCCAAAGTGCATTCTACAAATACATCTGTAAGAATGTTATTGCTTCCCGAACGTAAATCGACTATACTTAAATATTCCAAGTTTATCAATTGAAGTTTAATCAAAGCGCTATGTACACTCAAGTCTAGAAACTCTATTAAATGATTACCCGCGGGAGAAGGCTCCCCGAGAACTAGTTCCACAAGGTTTGGGTTGTTTGTTAGATCTAATTGGGTAAGTAAGGAATAACTACTGCGCAACGTTTCCAAATTAATATTATTAGAAATATCAATGTTTAGAAGATTGAAGCTAGTGTTAAAAATCAATTCTTTAAGGTTTATATTATTTGTTAATGTTAATGAGGTCATCATATTAAAAGAAACATTTAAATTTTCCAAGGCTGAAAAGTCTTCAAGACCTGTTAAATCCTGTATGCCTTTACTCGCAACATTAAGATCGGTTACAAATTCAATATCACTTGTTAACACTTGCCCGTTAACGATGCCATCGCTGTCGATACCGAGGTCAATTAGGGCCTGTTCAAAGTTGGGATCTGGGATTTGGGTTATTTGGGCAAAAAAGGTAGTTGTAAAGCCCAGTAAGAGTATGGTTATAAAAGTTTTCAGCATTTGGAGTGTGGGTCTGGGGGAAAGTGGGCGTGTGGGCGTGTGAGCGTCTGGGCGTGAGTTTTCATATTTTGTTCGATTAAAGTTAGTCGATCTGTTAAATCTAGCCTAATATTTTATGATATAAAACAGGATTTTCCCTGTTTTTTAAGGGGGTTTTTCCTGTTGCTGTATGGGATTTCCCCTTTTTCATTAAAACCCGTACATTTGCAGGATTCAAAAACTAATTCTTTTCACTCTAAAAAAAGTATAGCATGCAACTGTACAATAAATTAAGTGCAAAAGAGAGGGAAACACTTTTGGAACAGGCCGGCGAAGAACGGCTTACCCTTTCTTTTTATCAGTACGCCAAGATTGGCAATCCGCATCTTTTCAGAAATCATTTATTTATTGCTTGGCACGAGCAGGATGTTTTGGGCCGTATTTACGTTGCCCACGAAGGCATAAATGCCCAACTATCTGTTCCGGCAAAACGCTTTAAGGAATTCAAGGAATTTCTGGACGGTATTTATTTTCTGAAAAATGTGCGTTTAAACATCGCCATTGAGCAGGATTTAAAATCGTTTTTAAAACTGAAAGTAAAAGTGCGCGATAAGATTGTTGCCGATGGATTGAACGACGAAACCTTTGACGTTACCAACAAAGGAATTCACGTAGATGCTTCCAAATTCAACGAACTTATTGAAGATCCTAACGTGGTTTTGGTAGATATGCGAAACCATTACGAAAGCGAAATAGGCCATTTTAAAAACGCCGTAACGCCAGATGTAGATACGTTTCGCGATTCATTGGATATAATTGAGGAAGACCTAAAAGACCACAAAGAAGATAAAAAACTGGTTATGTACTGCACGGGCGGCATCCGTTGCGAAAAAGCCAGCGCTTACTACAAACACAAAGGTTTTAAAAACGTATTTCAGCTTGAAGGCGGCATTATTGAATACGCGCGACAAGTTGAAAACCAAGGTTTGGAAAATAAATTCATCGGGAAAAATTTCGTTTTCGACCATCGCCGTGGCGAGCGTATTACCGAAGATGTTATTAGCCATTGCCACCAATGTGGAGAACCTTGCGATACGCACACCAACTGTGCAAACGAAGCCTGCCACTTGCTTTTTATTCAATGCCCAAAGTGCGAAGCAGCTATGGAAAACTGTTGTAGCGAGGAGTGTATCGAAATTATTCACCTGCCCGAAGAAGAACAAAAAAGGCTTCGACAAGGTATTCCGAATAGCAACAAAATATTTAAGAAGGGGCGTTCAGAAAAATTGAAGTTCAAAAAGTGATAATTATAGTGAAAAAGTGATTTTGTGTAATTTGTTATATTTGTTTTTCATCATAAAAAGCCTCAAATGACAAGTAATAAAAACATATTATTCTTTTTGTTTTTCTCAATATTATTTTCAATCTCGGCATTCTCCCAAAAAAATGAATCACCAGGTTTCGGCGAGAAAGAGAAGCTTAACATTTTGATTGATAGTCTGAAATTAGATTCTACAGCAATTAATCGCATTGCATCTAAAGACACTATAATTTCAGAATTATATCTTACAATTAAAGATTCTGTGAAGGTCCCTAGAATAAAACGCAGGTTGGATTCCTTTTTATTGGATAACTATTCTGAAACACAATTGTTGATGTCTTTGAAAATGGAAAGACTTATGGGCGATAATGATCGTTTTGAGTTTATAGATTCACTTAGCCCAAACAACAGCTTACGTTTTGAAACCATGGAAGAATTTACTGAATTTTTCAACAAAGAATTAAATATAAATTTTCAGTCCAAAAGAAATGACACCATTGATTAAAAGCTGAATTATTACTTCATTATTTTAAAAATTGAATTTCGAATTCGTAATTAATTATTGGTATCTTTACCGATTAACTCTTTTGTTTAATTTTCGTCCCTCTTCATTTGGAAAAGGGCTTTATATATAAAAAATATGGGCTGTACCAGCTGTGCCACAGGCGCCAACGGCCAGCCAAAGGGATGCAAGAACAATGGTACTTGCGGAACCGATGGCTGTAACAAACTAACGGTGTTCGACTGGCTTTCAAATATGCAACTTCCCGCAAATATGGAACCCTTCAATGCGGCCGAAGTGCGTTTTAAAAACGGAAGAAAAGAATTCTTCCAAAATTCAGAAAATCTTACTTTAAGCATTGGCGATATTGTAGCCACCGAAGCTGCACCAGGACACGATATTGGTATAATCACGCTTACCGGCGAATTGGTTCGCGTGCAAATGAAGAAGAAAAAAATTCCATTAAAAGTTGAAGCATTGCCCAAAATTTACCGAAAAGCTTCACAAAAAGATATTGATATTTGGCAAGGCGTTCGCGATAAAGAAGCCGACGTTCAAAAACGTTCGCGCGAAATTGCAATCCGCCACGGACTTCAAATGAAGATTAGCGATGTGGAATTTCAGGGCGATGCTTCAAAAGTTATTTTTTATTACACCGCCGAAGAGCGCGTAGATTTTCGTGAGCTAATTAAAGAATTTGCTCGTACTTTCAACACGCGAATTGAAATGAAACAAGTAGGTTTCCGCCAAGAAGCCGCTCGTTTGGGAGGAATTGGAAGTTGTGGTCGCGAGCTTTGTTGCTCTACGTGGTTAACAGATTTTCGTTCGGTAAATACTTCCGCAGCGCGTTATCAGCAACTTTCTTTAAATCCGCAAAAACTTGCCGGGCAATGTGGAAAACTCAAGTGCTGTTTAAATTATGAACTAGATACGTACTTGGAGGCTTTGGAATCGTTCCCAAGTACAGATACCAAACTTCAAACTGAAAAAGGATACGCTACTTGCCAAAAAATAGATATTTTTAAAGGTGTATTGTGGTACGCTTATGAAAAGGAATTTATGAATTGGCACGAATTAACCGTTGAAAAAGCCAACGAAATAATTGAACTGAACAAAAAAGGCAAGAAACCAATAGCACTGGAAGAGTTTATAATTGAAGCTCCAAAAGAGGAAAAAGAGCCGTATGGCAATGTTGTGGGTCAAGACAGCCTAACGCGTTTTGATAAACCGAAAAAAACGAATAAAAAACGCCGAAGTAAAAGCCGAAATAAAAGAAGTAAAACTGAAGTAACTGCAGCAAATTCTCCTAGAAATAAGCCAAAAAATAAAGCTTCCAAACAAGGAGGAAACAGGCCCCATAAAAACAGAAACCGCAAGCCTAAAAAAGATGAATAAAGTATTGGCATTTTTTTTGATTACCATCTTCTTCGTTTCCTGCGAATCTAATACAGTGTATAGCGAAATTCGAGCAATGGACGACCATTGGGGTGCTGAGGAAGTGGTCGCGTTTACCCTTCCACAGTTAGATTCGCTTAAACAATATAATTTATTTGTAAATATTAGAAATACGAACGAATACAAGTTTAATAATTTATTTTTAATAGTTTCAATGAATTTTCCACACGGCAAAACCGTAACTGACACACTTGAATACCGAATGGCAAATCCAGACGGCTCATGGATAGGTCAAGGAATTGGCGATGTAAAAGAAAACAAACTGTGGTATAAAGAAAATGTAAGGTTTCTTGAACCCGGAAATTACACGGTAACCATAGGCCAAGCAATGCGCAATAATGGCGAAGTAGAAGGCGTTACAAAACTAGAAGGCGTTACAGATGTTGGTTTCAGCATTGAAGAAGCCACCATCAAGTAAACATATATATGGCAACAAAAAAAGCAGCTCCGAAAAAAAAGAAACAACGCGATGTGAGCCGTCACATTAAGACTTTTTGGAAAATATTTGCAGGGTGTATTCTCGTATTTATATTATTCTTTCTATTTGCTTCTTGGGGCCTCTTCGGAAGTCTTCCCGATGAAACGAGCCTTGAAAATCCCGAAAAAAATCTCGCAACTGAGATTATTTCTTCAGACGGAAAAACAATCGGTAAATTTTATAAAGAAAACAGAACACCCGTACCTTACGACTCCCTTCCCGATCATTTAATAAACGCTTTAGTTGCCACCGAAGACGTACGTTTTTACGAACATTCGGGCATTGACGGAAGAGGTACCGTACGCGCAATTGCATTTTTAGGTTCACGGGGCGGTGCAAGTACAATCACCCAGCAGTTGGCAAAATTGTTTTTTACAGACCAGCGCGCTTCAAACAAAGTTGAAAGAGTACTTCAAAAAATAAAAGAATGGATTATCGCCACTCGTTTAGAACGTCGTTATACAAAAGAAGAAATAATAACTATGTACTTTAATGAGTACGACTTTTTAAATCAAGCGGTAGGTATAGAGAGTGCAGCACATATTTATTTTGACAAGCCCCCTTCGCAACTATCAACTGCCGAAGCTGCTATGTTGGTGGGTATGTTTAAAAACTCTTCACTTTTCAATCCGAACCGAAGACCAGAATTGGTTCGCAACCGAAGAAACGTAGTTTTGGCGCAAATGGAGAAGTACAATTATATTTCAGAAACCGTAATGGATTCACTTCAAGCGCTCCCGTTAAACTTAAATTTTACCCCCCAAGGTCACGACGAGGGAAGCGCAACATATTTTCGTGAATACGCCCGCCAATTTATGGAAGATTGGATAAAGGAACATCCAAAATCGGATGGTAGTAAATACAATATTTATGAAGATGGTTTAAAAGTTTACGTGACCATAGACAGCAAAATGCAAGAATATGCCGAACAAGCTGTTAAAACACATATGACCAGGCTGCAGAAAGCTTTTGACGAGCAAAACGAAAAAAATAAAACCGCTCCCTTTCGCGATATTACCGAAAAAGAAACTGAGCATATTATGAACTCAGCCATGCGAAAAAGCGACCGCTGGCGCGAAATGACAAAGCAAGGAAAGGATGAAGAAGAAATAATAAAGAGCTTTAAAAAGAAAGTGCCCATGCGCGTCTTTTCGTGGAAAGGCGATATTGATACTATTATGACGCCAATGGATTCCATCCGTTATCACAAATCATTTTTGCAAGCCGCAATGATGTCGATGACCCCCCAAACTGGCGAAGTAAAAGCTTGGGTTGGCGGTATTGACTACAAACATTACAAATACGATATGGTAAAAAAAGGAAGACGCCAAATAGGCTCCACCTTTAAACCGTTTGTATATGCTACTGCTATGGACCAAATGCATATGTCGCCCTGCGATACTTTACCCAATACCCTTTATACCATTCCCGCAGGCAAACACCATCTATTAGAGCCGTGGACTCCTAAAAACTCTGGTGGTGGCTACGGCGGAATGGTAACACTTAAATACGCACTGGCAAATTCAATAAATACAATTACCGCCAGACTAATAGACCGTGTTGGTCCAGAACCCGTTATTGATTTGGTGAAAAAGATGGGCGTCGATACCAAAAACATGCCCGCCGTTCCATCTATTGCATTGGGTACCGCAGATCTGTCGGTTTATGAAATGGTTGGCGCTTACAGTACTTTTGCAAACGAAGGAGTTTATATTGAACCTATTTTAATTCAAAGAATTGAAGATAAAAACGGGACGGTACTTTATCAAAATGTCCCCAAAACCAAAGACGTTATTAGCAATGAAACAGCCTATGTAACCGTAAGTTTAATGGAAGGGGTAACCCAGTCTGGTACAGGTGCGCGTTTAAGAGGCACATGGGCAAAAGACAACGCCTACTATAAAAGTGTAATTACTGGTTATCCATACGATTTTAAAAACCCAATTGCCGGAAAAACAGGGACAACCCAAAATAACAGTGACGGTTGGTTTATGGGAATGGTCCCTAATTTAGTAACTGGAGTTTGGGTAGGTGGCGACGATCGCGCAACTCATTTTGGATCTACCCGTTATGGCCAAGGCGCAACCATGGCGCTTCCTATTTGGGGTACTTATATGAAAAGTTGCTACGCAGACGAAGATTTAGACGTTTCAACCGGTAACTTTAAACGTCCGGCAAATCTTTCAATTGAAACCGATTGTTCTAAATGGCGCCAAGGCAACCCGGAGGTAGAGGAAATTCCAGATGAATTCGATTTCTAATTAATCCTACTTTATTAAAGTTAAACCTCACTTGTTTTTACAGACTGTGAGGTTTTTTTATAGGTTGAAATTTTGTAATTTTCAGAAAATTTTAAAAATGATAAAAAAGACAGTTGCAAACGTTCGCGAAGCCTGTGAAGGCATTGAAGACGGAATGACTTTTATGCTTGGCGGCTTCGGTCTCTGTGGCATTCCCGAAAATATTATTTCAGAATTGGTTCGAAAAAATATCCAAAACGTTACCTGTATTTCAAACAATGCGGGCGTGGATGATTTTGGACTCGGACTTTTGCTGAAAAAGCATCAAATAAAGAAAATGATTTCTTCGTATGTAGGAGAAAACGCTGAATTTGAACGCCAAATGCTCAGTGGCGAAATGGAGGTTGAACTGGTTCCGCAGGGAACTTTGGCACAACGATGCGAAGCCGCACGAAGTGGAATTCCAGCTTTTTTCACCCCCGCGGGCTACGGAACCGAAGTTGCGGAAGGAAAGGAAATCCGCGAATTCAACGGAAAAATGTACGTAATGGAAGAAGCTTTTAAAGCAGATTTCTCCTTCGTAAAAGCTTGGAAAGGCGACGAAGCCGGAAACCTCATCTTTAAAGGTACTGCTAGAAATTTCAATCCAGCGATGTGCGGCGCCGGAAAAATTACGGTTGCCGAAGTAGAAGAACTTGTTCCTGCTGGCGAATTAGATCCCAATCAAATTCATATTCCTGGCATATTTGTGCAGCGCATTTTCCAAGGAGAAAAATTTGAAAAGAGAATTGAGCAATTAACAGTTAGAAAACGAAACTAATGGCTTTAACTAAAGAACAAATAGCACAGCGCATTGCAAAAGAAGTAAAGGATAGGTATTACGTTAACTTAGGGATCGGAATTCCAACTTTGGTTGCTAATTTTGTGCGCGACGATATAAATGTAGAATTTCAAAGTGAAAACGGAATACTCGGCATGGGGCCTTTTCCTTTTGAAGGCGAAGAAGACCCCGATTTAATCAATGCGGGAAAACAGACAATAACAGCACTTCCCGGCGCTTCCTTTTTCGATTCGGCAATGAGTTTTGGAATGATTCGCGGACAACACGTAGATTTAACAATACTTGGGGCAATGGAAGTTGCGCAAAATGGCGATATCGCCAACTGGAAAATCCCCGGTAAAATGGTGAAAGGCATGGGCGGCGCCATGGATTTGGTCGCTTCGGCAGAAAATATAATTGTTGCAATGATGCACACCAATAGGGCAGGAGAATCAAAACTGTTAAAAGAATGTAGTCTTCCTTTAACCGGCGTACAATGCGTTAAAAAAATAGTAACCAATCTCGCTGTTCTCGAAATTAAAGACGGAAAATTCCACTTGCTTGAACGCGCTCCGGGCGTAACTGTTGAAGAAATTCAAAAAGCTACAGAGGGAGATTTAATTGTAGATGGAGCGATTGCAGAGATGAAATTTTAAATACAAAATAAAAATCACGCTATCAAAAACCATGATTTTCATGGTTTTTTTATGTGATATAAGTATGAACCCTCCTTAAATGTTAATTTTTAATGCATTTCATCGAATTTATATGCGTTTTGTCGTTTATATTAAATAATACATGCATCTTTACAGTCCCAAATCTTACCAACTTAACCTCATATGGAAAAAGTAATCAGATCATTAAAAAGCACAATTGGATTGTTACGTAATGTACTTATCCTCTTTAAAAAAGTGTTTTTTTTAGTCTGATCTTTTTTTATGGTTTTTTTACCCCAAATCTGTCATAGTTACAGATATAATTTAAAACCCGTTCTTCGTGAGGTTAGAACGGGTTTTTAAATATTTAACAAACTCGTCCGAAATTCTTATATGTTTTATAAATTGTACTAAATGTGAATTTAAAAAATGAGCTCTCAAATTTATAACTGTGAATAATTTAACATTATTTTAAGACAGATAGCACTAAAAATACATCGATATGTTAAATATAAATGTATTTCATCGATTATATATGCTTTTTGTCGTCTATGTCGAATTTAAGTCACATCTTTACAGTCCCAAATCTTACAAATCCTAATTTAATAAAAGTAGTCAGATCATTGAAACAATACTGGAGTTTGTACAGCAACCTACTTTGCATCTCTAAAAAAGTATTATTACAAATCTGATTTCTCTTAATGGTTTTTTTGCCCTAAATCTGTCATAAGCAGATTTATTACAAAACCCGTTCTTTTTGACAGAACGGGTTTTTATTTTTTTTTAAAGCGCTGCTTCATTTATTTTTCTTCTATAGTTTCTATAAAAATTAAAAAACGATTTCAGCAAATCAGGTTTACTGGAAATTGACTTTCGTATTTATACAGTTATATCAATTTTATAAAAGTTATTTAATATTGAAAATAATATTTTTCAGTAGCGGATTTAACATTCAATTAAGATAATATAGGTGAAATAATTTAAATTATGTTAAAGTTATGTGCATTTCATCGAATTTATATGCTTTTCATCGTTTATATAAACTAATACATGCATCTTTACAGCCCCAAATCTTACCAGCTTAACCTCATATAGAAAAGTGGTTGGATCATTAAAATACATACATGAATTGTAACCTACGACATTTCATTATTTAAAAAAATGTTTTTAACAGTCCAATCCTTTTTTATGGTATTTTTTGCCCCAAATCTGTCATAAGCACAGATTGTTCTTAAAACCCGTTCTCTCAGAGGACGGGTTTTATTTTTTGTCTAAATACCTTTTGGAATTGCAGCTATTAACCTTTTTGTATATTCGGTTTGTGGGTTTTCGTAAATCTCGTCTGCATCGCCTAATTCTTCTATCTTCCCTTTATTCATAACCAAAAGCTGATCCGACATATATTTTACCACTGCCAAATCGTGCGATATAAATATATAGGTAAACCCGAAATCGTTTTTTAGTTCATTCAATAAATTAAGCACTTGCGCCTGCACCGAAATATCCAGCGCAGAAACAGATTCGTCGCAAATAACAAGTTTTGGTTCCACAACAATAGTACGTGCAATGCCCACTCGCTGGCGCTGCCCACCGGAAAGTTCGTGCGGATATCGATAAAAATAACTCTCGTCCAACCCTACTCTATCAAGTAACGAAAGTACGCGTTTCTTGCGTTCCTTTTTAGAATTTCCCAAATGATGAACCTCCATTGGCTCCATTAAAGCTTGGCCAATCATTATACGCGGGTTTAATGATGAATACGGATCCTGAAAAATAATTTGTATTTCTTTCCGGAGATTTCGTATTTCGGTTGTGGAAAGTTTTGTGAGTTCCTTTCCGCGATATTTTATGTTTCCGGATGTAGCTTTTTCAAGTTGAAGAATTGTTTTACCCAAGGTAGATTTTCCGCAACCCGATTCGCCAACCAGCCCTAAAGTTTCCCCCTCAAAAACCGCAAAGCTAACATTGTCCACGGCTTTCACTATTTCCTTCCTAGCAAAGAGGCCTACATTGCTGAAATAATATTTTTCTAAATTGTCAACCTCCAAAATTGGTTTTTGGGTATAAATATTTTTGTGTCTTTTAGCACGTTCTACAGGTTTGACCTCCCTCGCTTTAAAACTTTCGTCAGAAATTGAAGCAATGGTTGGCAATTTAGCCAAACGTACGTTCAATGCCGGTCGTGAGGCCAACAACGCTTTTGTGTATTCAGCTTTGGGGGTTTTAAAAATCTCAGTTGTGGTAGCATTTTCAACGATATTTCCTTTATACATAACCACTACGCTATCGGCAATTTCGGAAACCAAACTTAAGTCGTGCGATATAAAAAGCATCGCCATTTTTGTTTCCTGTTGAATGGATTTTAAAAGTGAAATGATCTCCTTCTGCACCGTCACATCGAGCGCGGTGGTGGGTTCGTCTGCAATTAACAATTTTGGTTTGCATGCAATTGCCATCGCAATCATAACCCGTTGCATTTGTCCGCCGCTAATTTGATGCGGGTAACTGTTGAAAATTTCATCTGGTCGTGGTAATTTCACTTTTTTGAAAAGTGAAATGGTTTCTTTTTTTGCTTCCGAAGAATTCATATTTAAATGAAGTTGAAGTATTTCGGAAACTTGATATCCACATTTTAACGATGGGTTTAAAGCGCTCATCGGTTCTTGAAAAATCATTGCAATTTCGCTGCCGCGTATTTTTCGAAAATCCCTTTCCGAAGTTTTTAAAAGATTTTTTTCTTCAAACGAAATAGTTCCCGAAAGCACACTCTGTTTTTTGGGCAGCAACCCCATAATTGCGAGCGAAGTTACAGACTTTCCCGAACCAGATTCGCCAACAATCCCGACGATTTCGTTTTTAAAAACTTCAAAAGAAATACGGTGCAAAACTTCTTTGAAACCTTTCTTATTTCCAAAGGAAACCGATAATTCTTTAACCGATAATAAGGGAGGATTTTTCATTATTTCAAAGATAGAATAATCGGCGGAATATTTATTTAACAGTAGTTGGTCGAATAAAATTTTATTTTCACAATTATTGTCGTTCTTTTATATGTTTTTAATAAAACAACAAACCCTTTTATTCACTTAACCTTAATTATTATGAAAAACTTTAACAATTTCGTATTATTATTTTCATTGTTAATCTTTGGGACTTCGGCGGTTGTTTCCGCCCAAAACAAAGACGATGAAAAGAAAAACGTCAAGCAGCATCAAAGCCTTGTAGTTTTTGATGCTTCACAATCGTACTCGCTTCAAAATTCTGCACAAATTTTCAAAGAAGTTTTAAATCCAGCATCCCCCACTTCTTTCACTTCGCTAAAACAAGAACACGACCCTTTAGGATTTACACACCAAAAAATGCAGCAGTATTTTAATGGTGTAAAAGTAGAATTTGCCACCGTTACGCTTAGCAGCAAAAATGGCACGGTACAAACCTTAAATTCTGCCTACGCTCCAATTGCTGAAGATTTTAATGTAACACCAAACGTTAGTAAATCGCAAGCTTTTAACAGCGCCATTGCCCACGTGGGAGCCACAAAATATATGTGGCAGAATCCTGTAAATGCGGCTTTGGCAAACTATCAAAAACCAACGGGCGATTTGGTGATTTTTCCAGCTATGGAGAATATTTCTGAAACAAATCGGCTCGCGTACAAATTTGACATTTATGCCACCTCGCCTCTTTACAGAGCCGACGTTTATATTGACGCAAAAACGGGGCAATTTATTATGGAAAACAAAAGAATCCATCACGCAAACGTGCCTGCTACCGGAACCAGTCTTTACAATGGAAACGTTTCATTTACGGCAGATAATGCTTCGGGGCCGTACCGTTTGCGACAAACTGCAGACGGCAATGGAATTCAAACTTTCGATTTAAACAACAGCACCAATTATAACAATGCGGTTGATGTTACAAGTAATTCAACAAATTTTACATCGAATGCAACAGGAGTTCAAGCACATTTTGGAGCAGAACGCACGCATAAATACTTCAGCCAAAAACACGGCAGAAACTCATACAATAATGCGGGAGCTGTAATAAAATCGTACGTTAGCTATTCATCTAATTATGTAAATGCATTTTGGGACGGCAGTAGAATGACCTATGGCGATGGCGATGGTGTAAATTACGGTCCATTGGTTTCGCTAGATATTTGCGGTCACGAAATAACCCACGGCGTAACTGAGTATTCAGCAAACCTTGTTTACAGTTACCAATCTGGAGCTTTGAATGAATCGTTTTCAGATATTTTTGGAGAATCAATTGAAAAATTTGCCTCTGGCTCAAACGATTGGTTAATGGGTGACGACATTGGTGCTGGCGGAAGCGGTGGCGCACTTCGTTCCATGAGCAATCCCAATGCATACGGCGATCCAGATACCTACCAAGGAACAAATTGGTACGGAGGATCAGGAGATTCTGGCGGTGTTCATACAAATTCTGGCGTTCAAAACTTTTGGTTTTACATTTTAAGCGTAGGTAAAAGTGGAACAAACGATAAAGGAGACAGCTATAACGTTACCGGATTAGGAATGGATAAAGCTGCTGCAATTGCTTATAGAAATCTTACCGTTTATTTAAACTCAAACTCACAGTACAGCGATGCCCGAAACGGTGCTATACAAGCTGCTAGAGATTTATACGGTGCAGATAGCCCCGAAGAAATTGCAACAACAAACGCTTGGTACGCAGTTGGCGTAGGCGCAGCTTATGGCGGCGGTGGCGGCGGAAGCGGCTATTGTACTTCGCAAGGAAATAATGTGAATGACGAATATATTAGCCGTGTACAATTAAACACAATTGACAATGCTTCGGGCCCGCAGTTTTATTCAGACTTTACGAGTATTTCTACTTCTTTAAATGAAGGTTCTTCTTACACTATTACTGTAACCCCAACTTGGACCGGGTCTACTTGGAACGAAGGTTACGCGGTGTGGATTGACTATAACGGAGATGGTGATTTTGGCGATGCCGGCGAATTGGTTTGGTCTAAAGCCGCTTCAAAAAACACTCCCAATAGCGGAACGTTTACAGTACCCTCGGGCACAGTAGACGGAGAAACTAGAATGCGGGTTTCTATGAAATACAACGGAATTCCAACTTCTTGTGAAACATTTAGTTATGGCGAAGTAGAAGATTACACCATCAACTTAGGCGGCGGCGGTGCAGATACCCAAGCGCCTAGCGCGCCATCTAGCTTAGCAGCTTCAAATGTAACACAAACAACGCTTACACTTTCGTGGAATGCTTCCACAGACAATGTGGGTGTTACAGGTTACGATGTTTTTGAAGGCAGTTCAAATTTAGGAAGTGTTTCGGGTACTTCAGCAAATATTACTGGTTTGTCGCCTTCAACCGCGTATTCCTTTAAAGTACGTGCGCACGATGCAGCTGGCAACAATTCTGGTTTCAGTAATACGGTAAATGTTACTACACTCTCAAACACTGTAACGTATTGTACTTCTAATGGAAACAATACAAATGACGAATACATAGACAGGGTTCAATTAGGAAGTATCAACAATCTTTCTGGCAATAATGGTGGTTATGCAGATTTCACGAGTATGTCCACTACATTAGCCAAAGGAAGTAGTAACACCATTACCATTACTCCAAGATGGACTGGAAGAAAATATCGTGAAGCTTATAGAGTTTGGATTGACTACAATCAAGATGGCGATTTTAACGACTCTGGCGAACAAGTGTATTCACGTTCCCGAACCACTTCTACTTCTATCTCTGGAAGTTTTACTGTGCCGTCATCTGCACTTTCAGGAGCGACGAGAATGCGCGTTTCTATGAAATACAATTCAAATCCATCTTCTTGTGAAACCTTCAGTTATGGCGAAGTGGAAGATTATACCGTAATTATCAGCAATTCGGTCAATCAAGGAATTACAGGCGATACAGGTTTTAACAATTCTGAAATTTCCATCTATCCAAACCCTGCTAAACACACGCTAAATATTTCACTGGTTAACGCAACTGGGGCAGATTATGTTATTTATAACGTAATTGGGCAAGTAGTTGGTAAAGGTGCGTTTTCGGCAAGCTTAGATGTTTCAACTTTGCAAAGCGGTGTTTACATACTTGAAGTAAATACCAACACGAACAAACTTATGAAACGATTTGTGAAAGAGTAATTAATTAATTGAAACAAACAAAACGGCCCGCTTCACAATTGAAACGGGCCGTTTTTTATAAATAAGTTTTTCTTAAAGCGGATCGCCTACTTTAATATCGCATCTGTGTCCTGGTTGTCCGTGAGGTGGATTTAAACCACTTCCCGAAGCTGGTGTTGAAACAGGCACGGCATTAGTCGAATTTATTGCTGGCGTAGCATTTGTGCTTCCCGCAGCAGCGTTCAAAGGCGCACCTACTGGAATATCACAACGGTGACCCGGTTGTCCGTGGGCAGGGTTTATTCCACCCGCAGTATTTGTTGTGGTACTTGTATTTGAAGTAGGAGCTACATTCTGTAACGCTTGTTTCTTTTGTTCAAGAGTTGCTTCCTGTACGGTTGCAGGTGCTACTTCTTCACTGGTTTTATTGTCTTTACAAGAAATAAAGAATATAGACACTGCAAACACTGGAATTAAAAATAATTTTGAATTGAATCTTAGACTAGTCATAAAAATATATTTTGAATATAGCTGGTAAATCTACTAAATTTTAGATAGAATACCATACCGAAAGATTTAGCTTCAAAAAAAGGGGCCTAAACTGAAAGTATTTCGTCATTATCCAAAATTTCTTCATTCCGAAGTCTTAAAAAAATTTGCGCAACCGTAACGGTGTCCTTTTCGCAGTAAATAATAATTCTGTCAATATCCTTTTCTTCGTAAAAAACATTGCGCACTTCGCTCCCGTCTATATCGTCTTTTGGCGAAGGAATGCCTAAAACGTGAGCCATTAATTTAAGTGAAGTATAGGTTTTGTAGTCCCCGAATTTCCAAAGTTCCAGCGTATCTAAATGCGGAACTTCCCAAGGCTTTTTTCCGAAGAGATCCAGTTTAAACGGAATGTCTATTCCATTAATTATCATTCTTCGGGCAATATAGGGAAAGTCGAATTCCTTGCCGTTGTGTGCGCAAAGCAAATGATGCGGCTTGTTGAAATGTGTTTCAAGCAGGGTTTTAAAATCCTTCAGAATTTTCACTTCATCGCCGTGAAAACTGGTAACGCGAAAATTGCGAACGTCGCCCCTTAACACAAAATAACCTACCGAAATGCAGACTATTAAACCAAACTCCGCCCAAATACCGGCGCGTTCGTAAAAGTCTTCTGCCGAAATATCGTCTTTGCGTTGGTACTTGCTTTTCAGTTCCCAAAGTGTTTTTGAAGTATCGTCAAGGTCGTTAAAATGTTCTTGCTGCGGAACGGTTTCAATATCCAAAAAAAGGATGTGTTCCAGATTAATACGCTTAATCATATTTCGAAATTTACAATCGGGAAGATGCTTAAAGCTACGTAAAATTATTGATTTTCACCAAGCATCTTGTATACTTCATCCACATAAACATAAAAATCTGAACTAAAAGGCATTCCATTTTTACTTCCTCGTTGATGGCCCAAACGCACAATTATCAAGTTATCTTCGGGTATCACGATTACATATTGCCCGAGAATTCCCTGCATTACAAAAATGTGCTTCTCTAAAAAATCGCTTAACCAAAACCCATAGCCATATTCTGGACTTTTCGGAAATCTCGGCGTAATAGATTTCGCTACAAAAGCAGAATCCAAAATTTGCGCGTCATTCCACTTGCCGTAATCTTTATAGAGTTTTCCAAAGCGCGCAAAATCCCGCGCATTACTTCCAATACAGCAATAAGCTTTTACCAATCTGTTCTTTTTATCGTCAATTTGCCAAAGTGCGGGTTGTTCAAAACCCATGGGTTGCCAAAAGCTTTCCTGTAAATATTCACTTAAATCCATACTTGCATTTTGAAGTGATTTCTGGATAACCATCGCCAAAAGCTGTGTGTTTCCGCTTAAATATTTGAAGCTTTCACCCGGTTTTTCAACTACTTTTAACTTTAAAATAGTTTCAGCCAAATTAGCGTCGTAATAAGCGCGCGCCGTCATTCCAAAAGGATTGGAGTAGGATTCATCCCAATCCAATCCCGAAGCCATTGAGGAAAGATCGCCCACTGTTAAACCAGTATTTGCATACTGCGGGTAAAAATCGCTAACGGGTTGCTTCAAACTTTTTATAAAACCATCATCAATAGCCTTCCCCAGTAAAGCAGAAGTAATACTCTTCGCCATAGAAAAAGAGTTGGTTTGCGAGTTTTTTCCGAAGCCTTCAAAATATTCTTCAAACCAAATACTATCATTCTTAATGATTAAAAAAGCAATCGTTCCCAACGAATTGTTCGTCTTTGAAAGCGTTTGCGTAGCTTCAACGGAGTTGTAATTTTTATAAATAGGCCAAGGCTGTGGATTGGTACTTGCGGGAATTTTTTCAGATTCAAAAAATTTAAAATCATCAATATAAGCAGTCGTGTGCCCGTGAAGATAAACTACCCAAACCCCTTTAAAAATATAGCCGTAGCCAGTAATGTAAAGGCCAATTACTAAAACAAACACTAGTGCCAAAAACCACTTCAAGAATTTCTTAAACTTTTTCATCTAAAACAAAGTTTGCTGTGGCGAGGGATTTTCGTGTTCCAACAACCACTTTTTACGGTGAAGTCCGCCCGCATAACCCGTGAGCAATCCGTCGCTTCCAATAACTCGATGACACGGAATAATTATAGAAATCGGGTTTTTCCCATTTGCTGAAGCTGCCGCTCGAATTACTTTTGGATTGCCGAGTTGGTTCGCCATTTGTTGGTAGCTCATAGTTTTTCCGAAAGGTATTTCCTGTAATTGTTGCCAAACTCGCTTTTGAAAATCGGTTCCTTCCGGAGAAAGTTTTAAATTGAATTTCTTCCGTTCTCCATCAAAATACTCCTGAAGTTGAACAACTGCATCTATTAATTCATTCGGAATTTTTTTAGGATTAGTAACCGTTTCAGCATCCTTAAAAAGTACAGATGTAAGCCTTTCAGCATTTCCTTTTAGCTCCAAAACTCCAATTGGTGATTGTATAAAAACCCTTTTCATTATTGGTCTTTCTCCTCATCCTTTTTTAGAATATCTTCATTTATTTGAATACCCATTCGTTTGGCACGTTTTTCCCAGTTTTTACGGGCTTGTAGTTGCATATCTTCAATACTGTCGCTCTCGTCCATAATTTCGAGCCCCAAAAGGGTTTCAATAATATCTTCCATTGTCACCACGCCAATGGTATTTCCAAAATCGTCAACAACAGAGGCAATATGCACCCGTTGTTTTATGAAGGTTTCAAAGAGTTCGGGGATTGGTTTTTCGGCCGAAACCACAAAAATTTCCCGTTTTAAGTCGCTCAACAATTTATCGCCGCGATCTTCCACAATTTCTTCAAGCACATCATCGCGAAGTACAAATCCTGTAATGTTGTGCGATTTATCTTTATATACCGGGATGCGCGAAAAACGCAGACTTTTATGGTTTTGGTGAAAAGCTTCGAGACTTTTTGTTTCATCTTCTAAAGTAACCACGGTAAAAGGCGTCATTACATCTTTTGCGTGTACACTTTTAAACACCAGCAAGTTTTTAATTACGGTTGTTTCGTTTTCTTCAAAAACCCCTTCTTCTTCGGCGGCATCGGTTATTGCCATAAATTCTTCGCGGCTCATAGTGCTCACGTGAGCAGATTTGCCAACCATGCGCGTTACGAGCATAAGTATCCAAAGAATACCGGTATATTTTAAGGGAAAAATAATTAGTTTTAAAAAAAGAGCTGTAAACGACCCTAACTTTTTCCAATAGGTAGCGCCAATAGTTTTAGGGATAATTTCAGAGACTATTAGAATTAGAATCGTCATTATAGCTGAAACTATTCCAACTATATTCATGCCTAAAATTTCAACTTTAAAAGGAAGTTTTTCGGCTTGCACTCCCACCAAAATTGCACCAACTGTATGGGCAATGGTATTTAAAGTGAGAATGGCTATTAAAGGTTTGTCAATATCCTTTTTAAAATTAGTTAATGAAGTGGCATACGATTTTCCTTCAGTAGTTTTCATTCGCAGATAAGTGGGTGTAAAGCTTAGCAGCGCCGCTTCTAAAATGGAGCACAAAAAAGAAATGAAAATAGAGATAAATGCATAGACGATTAATAATGTCATAAGTAGCTGAGATAATTTTCATCTAAAATAAAGATTTATAACAATTTTTAAGTGCAACACTTTGTTAATTACATAAAAAAACCGCCATAAGGGGCGGTTTGTAGTATAATACAATTTATTACGAAGCTTTAAGCAACGGTTTTAAAGTGATTTCCCAGCGTTTGGCATCTTGCAAACATACATAGGGATCTTTTGTGAATTCTTCGTCGTTTGTTTCAATATAGAAAGGAATTTCGAACCGGCCCGTTTTTGCAACAAACTCCAACCCTACCCAATCAAGGATTTTGTCAGATTGTTTTATACTTTTAGCACGGCAATCCTTCATTTCTGTCATATCGATAATCTTAAAATCTGCCGTTGGATTAGATTTTGAAGAATAGATTAGTTTCTTAGAATTTTCATCCACGGCAATAATGCAATTGCCAATAAAATCGATGTTTTTTAATTGAATACCATTGTTCAGCGAAAGTTGCGAAATAGCCTTTCTAATTTTCTTTTCTTTCCCTGTAGTTTTAATAACTAAATATATAATTGGCACAAAAACTAATAATAGTATAACTACCCCAACTAGGGTTGTGTTTAATTCCATGATAAATAAATTTTTAAGTGAATAAATTTGAATAAGTAAATGCTTGAATAAGTAATTAAACAAGCTGAAGAACCATCAAAAACTCACCAAAAAAAATGGAATGGAAACAGATGCTTAAAGATAAGCTCTCGCTTGTCTTTTGAAGCGTAATAACATTTGTAGTTTAACGAAACATGGGCAAACGGAAGGTTTTGGTGCGTTACAAACGCTCCCCCCAAATCTAAACCTAAATATTCATTCTGCGAAACAGTCTGCGAAACTTCGCCAACAGAAATTGCATCAAAAACAAATGGTTTACCTTGGTCTTCATCTTGAAGCTCAGATAGAACGGCCAATTGGCTATTAATTGTAATAGCTTCATGAGCAAAAACCACATTTCCGAAAACCAAAAAGATGGCAATAGAAATGAAAAGTCTATCGATATGTTTTTCGATGTGTTTCACAGCACAAATGTATTCGAAATATGCATCCGATGTAATAAAATTTTGCTAATTAATCAGTTTCGCAACATCTTTTGCAAAATAGCTGGCAATAAGTGACGCACCCGCTCTTTTTATTGCGGTAATTTGCTCCATCATTACAGCATCGTGATCTAGCCACCCTTTTTCTGCGGCAGCTTTTAGCATTGCATATTCGCCACTAACTTGATACACCGCCACAGGAACGTTTACAGCATCCTTAATTTCGCGAACAATATCTAAATAGCACAGTCCGGGTTTTACCATCACAATATCGGCGCCTTCGTCAATATCCATTATAGTTTCGCGGATAGCTTCTTCGCGGTTTGCAAAATCCATTTGATAGGTTTTTTTATCCTTCGGAATATCCTTTACATCTACTGGGGCTGAGTCCAACGCATTGCGGAAAGGGCCGTAAAAAGCTGAAGCATATTTTGCACTGTAGGCCATAATTCCCGTATTGAAGAAACCTTCGTCTTCTAAAAGTGTTCGTATTTCAAAAATGCGACCGTCCATCATATCGCTGGGCGCAACAACATCGGCACCAGCCATGGCGTGACTTAACGACATTTCTGCTAAAACTGCATTGGTGTCGTCATTAAGAATTTGTCCTTCAGAAACAATTCCATCGTGACCAAAATTGGAAAAAGGATCCATAGCCACATCAGTCATTACAATCATTTCTGGCACTGCATTTTTCACTGTTTTTATGGCTCGCTGCATCAAACCATCAGGGTTTAATGCTTCTTTACCAGTATTGTCTTTCAGCTTATCATCCACTTTTACAAAAAGCAAAACAGATTTTAAACCAAGTTTCCATAGTTCCTTTACTTCCTTTTCAAGCAAATCTAAACTCAGTCTAAAATAATTGGGCATGGAAGCAATTTCTTCTTTTACGCCCTTTCCTTCCACCACAAAAAGTGGCGCTATAAAGTCGTTTGGGCTAATGATAGTTTCGCGAACCAAGCTTCGCATACTTTCATTGGTTCGCAATCTTCGGTTTCTTCTTAACGGGTACATATTTCTAGTTTAAAGTTAACAGCTTAAAGCATAAAGCTTTTAGAGTTGTTTTTTTATTGTTTGAATTAATGCGTAAAGCATTTTTTTTATTTCAGCAACTTCTGATAGTAATTTTAAAGATTCATTGGAGTCAATAAAATTGAGTTCGGTAGCAGCTTGAATTAAATATTCTAATTCGTGTGCAGAACCTGAGGAAATATATAAAAACCTTACTAATTCCTTTTGAGTTTCTCGACCACAACCTTCAACAATATTTATTGGAATTGACAGCGCCGCCCTGTTAATTTGTGAGGTAAAGTTAAATTGTTCGCTTTTAGGAAATGAAGCAGTGGTTTTATATATATCAATGACTAATCTATGTGATTTTTGCCAAACTATATAATTTCTATAATCAACCATGCTGTAAACTTTAAGCTGTAAACTTTTAACTTTTCACCCAATTTTTTGGATTCTCCAGAACCTCAACAAGCTTCTCTTCTTCACTTCCTTTTTCTGGATGATGATCGTATTTCCATTGCACGTGTGGTGGCAAACTCATCAAAATACTTTCAATTCTGCCATTGGTTCTCAATCCGAAAAGCGTTCCTTTATCGTGAACCAAATTGAATTCAACATAACGTCCGCGACGAATTTCCTGCCAATTTCTGTTTTCTTCGGTATATAAAATATCCTTTCTTTTTTCAACTATGGGAAGATAGCAATCTAAAAAGCTGTTGCCAATTTCGGTTACAAAGTTATACCAATCTTGCATTTTCATGGTATCAGTTTCTTTCAAATAATCGAAGAATAAGCCGCCAATGCCACGCGCTTCATTGCGATGTGTGTTCCAAAAATATTCGTCGCACCGTTTTTTATAAGTTTCGTAAAACGCTGGATTGTGCTTATCGCAAGCGGTTTTGCATATTTGATGAAAATGTATTGCATCTTCTTCAAACAAATAATAGGGCGTTAAATCTTGTCCGCCGCCAAACCAACTATCCACGATATTTCCTTCGGAATCGTACATTTCAAAATAGCGCCAGTTTGCATGCACTGTTGGCACCATCGGACTTTTTGGGTGAAGTACTAAACTCAATCCACAAGCGAAGAAATCGGCGTCTTTTACACCAAAATATTGCTGCATGCTTTCGGGTAATTTTCCGTGCACTTCACTGATGTTTACGCCGCCTTTTTCAAAAACAGCTCCGTTTTCAATTACCCGGGTTTGGCCACCGCCTCCTTCGTCACGTTTCCATTTATCTTCTTTAAACGTTGCTTTCCCGTCAATTTCTTCCAAAGCTGAAGTGATTTCGTTTTGCAAATTTTTTATATATGCTACAAATTGTTTTTTCATTGAATATTTCTTTTTATTGCCTTCGAATTTTCCAAAACTCTTAAAGTCTCGGTACTAGCCGCTGTTACTGAAAGTGGTAAAACTAAAATTATTCCCACAACGGGAATTAAAAGCATGAGCATAAAAACAATGCCATTGCCTATTGCCAAACCCCGATTTGCGCGCACAAATTGAATGCTCTCCGAATATTTATAATGCCGTTCCAACGTGTAATCCATGTTTCCAAAGCCTGCGTAATAGCACTGCACCAAAAACAAAAGCACCGACGAAATAATTCCTATTACAGGTATAAAACCTATCAAAATTATTGGAATTGTAAGCAATAACTCCATTACTAAATTCCGAACGTTTATTCGAACGCCACGCCATAGCTGTGCTGCGTTTGAAGTATTCCTGTGCGAATGGTTTGTTCCAAAAAGATGCTTTTCAATTTTTTCTGAAACTGGGCTCATAAACGGTGCGCTTAATGCCATTACAACGTGGCGGTAAATTATAAGTCCAAAAGCAATAATTATAAGTGCTCCAATAAATTCGCTGATTGTTCTAAAAGTTTCTGCACCCCATTCCCAAAACCATATTTTTGAAATGAATGCCCCCAGATTATCACTCAAACCCCAAGCCGAAAATCCAATTAATACAGCAGTAAAAAAACTGATGGCCATTGGCACGCCAAAGTACTTCCAAAGCCCAAGTTTATTGATGAGATTGAAAGTTCCTGTGTAAGCTTTTATTCCTTTTAGAATGTTTTTTATCATTGGTCAAACTTCTGTCTGGTCGAGCGCAGTCGAGACGGAGTTCTCGACTGCGCTCGAACGGACAAATCATACTATGTAAATTAAATCTGTCTCAATATTCTCAACGTCGTTCACAGTTTTAATTTGCACTGCTTCCGAAGCTTTTCGTTTTAAAAAGGAAACAATTTCTGCTTCACTTTTATCTTTTATTTTTTCAAAAAGAATAACTCCCACCGCATTATTGTGCAAATCCATAGTGCGTTCCAAAGCTTCGTTGGGCGAAAAATCTTCGTGCCAATCGGTAAATGCTTTCGCCCACGTCTTAACTTTTTCTTCGTTGTCGCGCCATTTTAAGCATCTTTTGATTATTAAAACAACCCAAAGCGCATGTCTAAATGCGTTTGCTTTATTGCTTAAATGATGCTTACTTCCGTATTCGCGATACGCAATATTCATACATCGTTTTGTAGCAAAAATAGTGGGTAACGCATAAACAGGATTTTTTAGAAACAACCAAAACAAGCCGAAAAGCTGCATAAAATCCAGCTTCTTAAAAATCCGCCAAAGCATCTAATCTTGTTTGTATTCCTTCACTGCTTCAATAAAAGCACCTGCATTTTCCAGCGGAATATTTGGTAAAATACCGTGACCTAAATTCACAATATATTTATCTTTTCCAAATGCATCTATCATCTGCTTTACCATTTTCTTTATTTCCGATGGCGGACTAAAAAGACGTGTGGGATCAAAATTTCCTTGCAAAGTAATATTGCCGCCAGTTAAATAACGGGCATTTCTTGGCGAACAAGTCCAATCTACACCCAATGCCGAAGCGCCACTTTTTGCCATAGTATCTAAGGCAAACCAGCATCCCTTTCCGAAGGCAATTACAGGTGTTTCGCCCTTTAATGCATCTATAATCTGTTGTATATATTGCCAGCTAAATTCTTGATAATCTACTGGCGATAACATGCCGCCCCAACTGTCAAAAACCTGCACGGCATTTACGCCCGCTTTTACTTTTTCCTTTAAATATAAAATTGTAGTATCGGTTATTTTCTGAAGCAACTCGTGTGCTGCAGCGGGTTGGGTAAAACAAAACTCTTTTGCTTTGTCGAAATTTTTACTGCCTTGGCCCTGCACACAATAACATAAAATAGTCCACGGGCTACCTGCAAAACCAATTAGAGGAACTTCGTCATTCAACTTTTCTTTGGTCATTTTTATGGCGTCCATAACGTAACCAAGTGTTTCATTTATATCTGGAACAATTACGCGTTCCAAATCTTTTTGTGAACGAATTGGGTCTGGCACCCACGGACCAAAATTTGGTTTCATTTCTACGTGAATATTCATTGCTTGCGGAATTACCAAGATGTCGCTAAACAAAATTGCCGCATCCATCCCGTATCTGCGAATGGGTTGCACGGTAATTTCACTGGCAAGTTCCGGCGTTTGGCAGCGTGTAAAAAAGTCGTATTTCGCCTTTATTTCTTGAAATTCCGGTAAATATCTTCCGGCTTGGCGCATCATCCAAACTGGGGGTCTTTCAACAGTTTCGCCGCGAAGGGCCTTTAAAAATAAATCGTTTTTAATCATAGCATTAGTTTTTGTCTCTTTGATTGCAGTTGCGAGGTGTACGTATTACTCTTCTGCCCTCAATCCAGTCATTCGTTATTTAATATTTTTACCGCTTTTGCAATTACGCTTTCTACGGTTGTAGTGTTTGATATCACCACATTTTCTGTATATTTTTTTGCTTCGGAAGCAGTTGTTGTTCCTATGCAGATGGCTGCGCTGTTATTAATTTTGTTTTCTGAAATAAAGCTTCGAACGCCACTCGGGCTAAAAAACAAAATTGCGTCAAACTGTCTTTCAATTTTTTTAGGGTTTAACGCGGTTCTATACACTTCTATTTCTTTAAATGAAATGTTATTTTCTTTCAATTTTGAAGGAATTTCTTCGCTTCTAATATTTCCGCAGAAAAAATGAAAGGTGTCGTTTTTATGATTTTTTACCAAATATTCAGACAATTCCGAAGCGTATTCGGTCATTTTCATCACTTTTAAACCATTTTCTTCCAAAAGTGCTTTTGTTTTTTCGCCAACGCAAAAACAATTTTTAATAGAATTTATAACTGGTGAAGTGGCATTGTTTGAACGCACACTCGCGAAAAAAGAATTCACCCCATTTTGACTCGTAAAAATAGCGTTCACTATATTTTTAGGAATTGTAAAAGGCACAAATTCAATTTTTATGGCGTTGTATTCCACCAAAGAGACATCCGCATTAAGCAGAAGTGACCTTTGATTTTCTTTTAATTTTTTAGTTGCTAAAACCGTCGGCATGGTTTTTTAAGTATTTTTTTATATCTGCATCTCTTCCAAAAACAGCCAATATATCTCCGTGCTGAAAAACCATATCTGGCGTGGGAAGCCCAACGACTTCACGTTTTTGAACGGGTCTACCCAATAAATTGGTATGCTGTTTTTTTCGAATAATAGTTATAATATTTAAGTTGAATTTTTTGCGAAAATCTAATTCCTGAATTGTCTTTCCAACCAAAGTTTTAGAAACTTCTATTTCTGAAACCAAGTATTCATCGTCAATTTCAAAGTTGTCTATACTTCCTTTTAAATTTATTTTTTTGGTGAAACGTTCTGCGTATTCCTGCTCCGGATGAATAATTTGATCTACCCCCATCGCTTCCAAAATCGTGTCTTCCAAAGCAGATGCGGAACGTGAAATTATTTTTGCTTTAGTGAGTTTTTTTAAAATAGCGGTACTCATAATAGAGGCGCCATTTTTCTGACCAATAGCAATAATAGCCAAATCTGCATTGTTTAGTGGCAGCGCTTGATAGGCACTTTCATTAGTAGCGTCTATGGCTACTGCGTGTGCTACTTTGTCTTTTATTTGTTCAATTTTTTCGAGGTCGTGATCTGCTCCTATCACCTCGTTGCCGGTGTTTGAAAGATGAATGGCTAGGGACATCCCAAAATTTCCAAGTCCTATAACTACTACCTTCATATTGATTCTTTTTTATAAAAAATTCGTTGAATTTAGTTTATTAAAATGTTTTCTTCGGGATAGGTATAATCGGTTTTTGCTACACTTTTTAACAAACCAATCATTAAGTTAAGCAAGCCAATTCTTCCAAAAAACATTAAAAATATAACAACGTATTTGCTGTATTCAGAAAGTTGGGAAGTGATTCCCATAGAAAGCCCTACGGTTGAAAAGGCAGAAAACACTTCAAAAGCAATCTGTAGCAGCGAAAATTCAGGGTTAAAAATAAGCAATAATAGTACACCCATCCCTATGCTTCCCAAAGAGATGGAAATAATGGCAAACGCGCGATGTACTGCTTCAACAGCAATTCTGCGAGTTCCTATTTCTATGTATTTTTTATCGCGCGCGATGGCGAAAATATTTAAGGTAGCCAGTGCAAATGTAGAGGTTTTAATACCACCCCCGGTTGACGCTGGCGATGCTCCAATCCACATTAAAAAAATCATAAACAATACGCCTGGAATGGTAAAATTAGTCATATCTACCGTGCTAAAACCAGCGGTACGTGATGTTACCGAAGAAAACATAGCGGTGGTAAATTTTCCGAATGCCGTTGTATGTGGTAAAAGATTAGTTTGTTGTTCCGAAAATAGAAAGAAGGTTGTTCCGGCAACAATTAGAATTAATGTTGTGTAAAGAACAATTTTAGTATTTAGATTAATAACCCGCGAAATAAATAAACGGTCGTCTCTTTTACTGAAAATATTGGTTACAAATTTTTTAAAATATTGAATCACGTTGTAAGCAATATGATACCCAAGTCCACCAAAAATTATAAGCCCCATTAGCACCCACTGCATGTAGTAGTTAAAACGAAGTCCCGTGTCCATTAACCCATCTGAAGCTAGTGAAAACCCTGCGTTACAATATGCCGAAATAGCGTGAAAAACTGCAAAAAATCCTCTGCTACTATAGGAATCTATATGAGACAGAGATTGATAAATTAAGAAGGCGCCGATGCCTTCCAAAATCAATGAAAACACCACAATCTGCATCACGGTTCGCATGACGCTGTTCAATTTGTCGTGGCCTAAAATATCTTTCATATACAGGCTTTCTTTAAACGAAGCACCACTTTTAAAAAAATAAGCAAAGAACGAAGTGAAAGTTAGCATTCCCAAGCCACCAATTTGAAAAAGCACCATAATTATTGATTGCCCGAAAGGTGTAAAATCTTTGGCAGTATCAAGTACAATTAGGCCCGTAACTGCAGTAGCGCTAGTTGCCGTAAAAAGTGCATCGGTAAAAGTAATTCCGTGCGTAGTGGCACTTGGAAGCATTAGCAAAAAAGTGCCAGCTAAGGCTATAATTGCAAAACTGCCAACAAAAAGAATGGCAGGGTTAAAATACATACTGTAAACTCTTCGAAGCAGTAAGGTAAGCCGAATAAAGAAGTAAAACAGCAACCCGTATTCTATAACGTAACGCGCGTTAAAGAATGTTTCAACGAGTGATGTTTCGTAATTAGCCGAAATCATTATTATTTCCAGCACAATTAGCAACAAAAGAATTAATAGGCTAATTCTACTGCTTCGGTTTACTTCGGAATCTTTTCTGTATTTGTAATATTTGTAGGAGTTAAAAGCAATAAGCGCCAACAATAAACTGGGTAGGACAATGAGTTTGTATTTTCTAAAATCTTGAAAGTTTTCAAAACCAAAGTCGAAAATTAAAAAAGCCAACAAGCCAAGGTCCAAAAACCAAACGACGATGTTCGTCAGACTCGTTTTTTTCCAAAGGCTCATTTCATTTGTTCTTTTATGGAAAGCATGAGTTTAGTTCCACCATTATTTAGAATAAAAGTAGCACAATCCTTTCCAAAACCTTTGTATTTCGATGTTAAAACTTTCCTTTCAATTTCTAGTTTTGTCTTGCCATCTAAGGAGAAAAGACATCCTTTAAAGAGCACCTCATCGCCAATTATTTCTGCGAAAGCGCCAATAGGAGCTGAACAACCGCCTTCCAATTTTCGTAAAAACTCACGTTCAATATGCGTACAAATTTCGGAAGCAGCATTGTTCAACTTTGAAGTTGCTTCTTTACAAAAATCATCGTTTTCTAAAGCCACAATTACCATTGCGCCTTGAGCTGGCGCGGGAAGCATCCAATCTAAAACATCTGCTTTTCCTTCAAAAGCAGGACTTTTTACTTGTTCGCCTTTAATAAATCCTAAGCGTTCCAATCCGGCTTTCGCAAAAATTGCACCTTCCCATTTATTGTCTTTTAACTTTTGAAGACGGGTGTTAACGTTTCCGCGTAAATCTACAACTTGATGGTTTGGATATCTGTTAAGCCACTGCGCTTGACGCCTTAAACTTCCGGTGGCAATTACGCTTGGTTTTTCAAAATCAATTTCGTGGTTTCTCACCAAAACATCGTGCGAAGTTGCGCGTTCCAAAACGGCTGTTTGCACAATGCCGTTGGGCAATTGGGTGGGTACATCTTTCATGCTGTGCACAGCAATATCTACGGTGCCATTTATCATAGCAACATCTAAGGTTTTGGTAAAAATACCAGTGATGCCCATTTCATAAAGTGGCTTGTCTAGTACAAGATCGCCAACAGATTTTACGGGAACGAGTTGTGTGCTATAACCTAAACTTTCTAGTTTAGCTTGTACAGTATTGGCTTGCCAAAGTGCAAGTTCACTGTCGCGGGTACCAATTCGGATTGTTTTTTTCAAGATTAGGCAGTTTCAAGTTGGAAAACTCTTCGTATAAGTTCTATACTTTCGGCGGAACCTTCTTCACCTTTTAAGTGGTTGGCGAAATGAGTAGTAATTTTTTGAATAAGTCGGTCACTGATAATCTGGGCTTGCTCTTCGTTAAAACCGTCAATTTTTTTGCGCTGATAGTCTATTTCACCCGCTTTAATTTCAACCAGTTTATTTTTTAAAGCATTTATGGTCGGCGCATATTTTCTGTGATCTGCCCACTTGTTAAAATCTTTTTCAATTTCAGCTATAATTCTTTTCGCAAGCGGAAGTTGTGCCGCGCGTTGCTCCAAAGTATGATCGGTTAATGCTGAAAGTTCGTCCATGTGCACCAAGGTCACAAATTCATTTTCTAACACATCGTCTGAAACATTTTTGGGAATAGAAAGATCTAAAATAAGTAACGGTCTTTTTAGATACAAAAGTTCCTGCGAAATGGTGGGTAACTGTGCGCCAGTAGCCACAATAAGCACATCGGCTTGGGCAATTTCACTCTGAATATCGGCGTAATCTTTAACTACTAAATTGAATTTTCCCGCAACTTTTTCAGCTTTTTCCTTTGTGCGATTAATAAGAGTTATATGATCGTTTTTGGTGTGTTTTATTAAGTTTTCGCAGGTATTTCTACCAATTTTCCCAGTTCCGAAAAGCAAAATGTTTTTTTCAGAAATGTGTGGCACATGCGACATAATATATTGCACTGCCGCAAAACTGACGGAAGTAGCACCAGAAGAAATTCCAGTTTCATTTTTTATACGTTTACTAGCCTGAATAACCGCATTGGCAAGTCGTTCCATAAACGGATTAATCATCTCGTGTTTTTTCGACTCACGGAAAGCATTGCGCAATTGGCTAATGATTTCAAAATCGCCCAATATTTGGCTGTCAAGGCCGGTTCCTACCGTGAAGAGGTGCGAAACGGCATCGCGATTTTTATAAATATACGCTACTTTTTCAAACGCTTCAACAGTACCGTTGGTGTGCTCGCAAAGTAATTTTATAAGTTGGTATGGGTGCTGGGCAAACCCGTAAAGTTCGGTGCGGTTACAGGTAGAAATTACGGTAAGAGAAGGAATTCCATCTGCTTTGGCCTGCACCAATATTTTTTCTTTCGCAATATCGTCAATGCTAAAATGGCCACGAATTTCGGCATCTGCTTTTTTGTAGTTAAGGCCAATGGCATAAAAATTACCTTCGAGGCCTTCCCCAGAATAAGTCTTCAAATTAGTTTTCATTCACAGATTATATTTGAGAAATTGGAATGCTAAGACTCCGGCTGAAAAGAAATGCAACGTCCAAAGCATTTCTTTTGGTTAACTTAAATTTTGTAGTTGGACATTTCATATAAAAACAAAGCAAATGTAAGTGCATTGTTTTTTAAAAAGTAACGCCAGCGGTATCTTTTATGTCGATGTCTGTTAAAAATAACTAAAAAATGACTTTTATCATACTTTTGCCCTAAATTCGCGGTTTCCAACCAAGTTCAACAGTTTTTTATTTAGAACAATTCTAAATAGAATTATTTTAAAAACGATATGGAATTACAAAAAAATGTCGCTCAAGGTTTTTATAAAGAAACAACAATAGAATCAGGGTTTTTCATTTTAAAATTCAATAACGAAAGCAATGAAAATCAAACTTTTAAGCGGGAGGTGAGCTCTAATTTTATTCAGTTTCACTTTTGTATAAAAGGATCGGCTTCTTTTGTTTTTAATGAAGGAAATTACAAGCTACCAATTCAGGAAGGAAATTCGTTATTACTTTATAATCCACAGCGCGATTTGCCACTAGATTTGTCGTTAAACCCCAATTCGTGGGTACTTTCGGTTTTGCTTCCTATTAATAAGTTTCACAGTCTTTTTTCTACTGAAGCTAATTATATAACCTTTTTAAGTGAAGAAAATAAAGATCGCAAATATTATAAAGACGCGCGTATTTCGCCATCAATGGCAATTGTGTTGAACCAATTGATGAATTACAATTTGCATCCCACTATAAAACCCCTTTATTTTAAGGCGAAAGCATACGAATTGCTAAGTCTTTATTTTAATAGACCTTCAGATGTCGATGTGGAACAATGTCCGTTTTTAGCAGATGAAGACAATGTTTCAAAAATAAAAAGGGCGAAGCAAATTATGATTAACCGAATGACCGAACCACCCACTTTACAGCAATTGGCAGACGAAATAAACTTGCCGCTAAACAAGTTAAAGGAAGGTTTTAAGCAAATTTATGGCGATTCGGTTTTCAGTTTTTTATTTGATTATAAAATGGAGGTAGCCCGCCAACTTTTAGCAACAGGTTCGCATAACGTGAACGAGGTAGGATTGAAAGTGGGTTACAGCGCCGCCAGTCATTTTATTGCTGCTTTTAAAAAGAAATTTGGCACCACACCCAAGAAGTTTTTGATGGGGCTGAATACATAAATAAACAAAATAGCTCCATTGTTATTAAATACCACGCTTTTTGAGCATTGTATTTTAAAAGAGTATTTTTGCGAAAAATTTTTCTGCTATGAAAGGAGTCCTCCTTGTAAATCTCGGTTCGCCAGACAGCACCGACCCCAAAGATGTTAAAAAATACCTCGATGAGTTTTTGATGGACCCTCGGGTAATCGACGTGCCGTTTTGGTTGCGTTCATTTATTGTTCGAGGCATTATTTTAAATACACGCCCTAAAAAATCTGCTGAAGCGTATCAGAAAATTTGGTGGGACGAGGGCTCGCCGCTTATTGTCCTTTCTGAAAGACTACAGAAAAAAATTCAAGATAAAACCACTATTCCGGTAGCATTAGCAATGCGTTACGGCAGTATGACGCTAAAAAAAGGATTACAGGAATTAGTGGATCAAGGCGTAGATGAAGTTTTGACTATTCCACTTTATCCACAGTTTGCAATGGCAACTACCGAAACTATTGATGTGAAAGTTGAAGAGCTTAAAAAGAAGTATTTTCCACAATTAGAAATTACATCACTTCCTGCATTTTACAACAAGCCGGAGTACATTGAAGTACTGTCAAGAAGTATAGCCGAAAAACTGGAAGGTTTAGACTACGAACATCTTTTGTTCAGCTATCACGGCGTTCCAGAAAGACATATTTACAAGCGAGACATAACAAAAAGTCATTGTAAAATTGACGGTAGCTGTTGTGTAACAGAATCGCCAGCACACCAATTTTGCTATCGCCATCAATGTTTTAAAACCACTGCTTTAGTTGCCGACAAACTGAATTTGAAACCCGGCACCTACTCCAATGCGTTTCAATCGCGTTTGGGTTTCGATCCGTGGTTAAAACCCCCAACAGACAGAACCATTGAGCGTTTAGGATTGGAAGGAACTAAAAAAATGGCAATCGTTACACCCGCATTTGTAAGCGACTGTTTAGAAACTTTGGAAGAAATTGCAATGGAAGGAGAAGAAATATTCCACGAAGCTGGCGGAAAAGAATTTACAGTTATTCCATGCTTAAACGACCGCGATGACTGGGCCGAAGTTTTGACAGGATGGATAGATCAATGGCGCATCGTCGATGTAAAAACAGCAATCGCTTAATTATTCTATATTAACTATTGTTATTTTTTATTAAGCTAAAATTCAATTTGTAAGAAATAGAAAATAATAATAAACAATGAACAATAAATCCGCCGCTTTAGGAACCGATTCCATTGGAAGTTTATTAATTAAACAAGCCGTTCCAGCTTCCATCGGTATTTTGGTGATGTCGCTAAATATATTGGTGGATACTATTTTTGTGGGCAACTGGATTGGCTCTATTGCCATTGCTGCAATTAATGTTGTTTTACCAGTTTCTTTCTTTATTGCTGCACTTGGGATGGCAATTGGTATTGGCGGTTCTTCAATTATTTCGCGTGCTTTAGGAGCCAACAACAAAGCGCGTGCGCTAAAAACTTTTGGCAATCAAATTACATTAACACTGTTGCTTACTACGGCAATGGTGGTTTTTGGTTTAATTTTTATAAACGAACTTATTCCCGCATTCGGTGGTAAGGGTGATATTTTTGAACCTGCAAAAATCTATTACCGTATTGTACTTTACGGGGTGCCACTTTTGGCGCTTTGTATGATGGGAAACAACGTAATTCGCGCCGAAGGTAAACCCAAGTTCGCCATGATTGCCATGATAATCCCCTCCGTTGGGAATCTACTTTTAGACTATATTTTAATTTATCAATTAGATATGGGAATGGCAGGTGCCGCTTGGGCTACAACCATTTCGTATGGTTTGTGTTTTCTATATGTACTTTGGTTCTTTTTAAGCGATAAATCTGAATTGCAAATTAGTCTACCCCACTTTGGATTAGATTTTTCTATTTTAAAAGAAATGTCGGCACTAGGTTTTGTAACCTTAGCCAGACAGGCCGTTGTAAGCGTCACCTATCTTTTAATGAACAATATTTTATTCGATATAGGGGGCGAGTCTTCGGTCGCATCTTACGGCATCATCGCCAGAATGTTGATGTTTGCACTCTTCCCTGTTTTAGGGGTTACGCAAGGATTTTTACCAATTGCAGGTTATAATTATGGTGCACATAAATTTCAGCGGGTTCGCGAAAGTATCAACAAGGCAATCCTGTATGCGGGTGGTTTGGGACTCGTCATTTTTACCGTAATAATGATTTTTCCCGAAGCAATTGTTTCAGTGTTTACAAATGATCCCAACATACTTTCTAAAACACCGTATTATATGCGATGGGTTTTTGCAGCAACGCCCGTTATTGCAATTCAGTTGATTGGCTCGGCGTATTTTCAGGCCATTGGAAAAGCTGTTCCTGCTTTACTACTTACTTTAACGCGACAAGGATTCTTCTTTATTCCATTAATTTTTATACTGCCACATTACTTTGGAGAGCTCGGAGTTTGGATTTCCTTTCCTGCCGCAGATGTACTTTCAACCCTTGTAACAGGTTATTTTTTAAATCGGGAAATTCGTAAGACACTTAAAGATTAAAGCTGAAATTTTAGTATATTTAATTACTAATCTTTCAGTTATGAAAAAACTTATACTTCTTTTCGCCATCTGTTTTTCGATCCTGACTTCTTTTGCTCAGCCAGCAGGATTGCTGAACGAGACTTTCAATTTAAAATTTATTGAAACAAATGATCTTTTTTTCACCCCAAATGGAGAAACCCCAACTGTGGCCTTTTACGATCTTCCAAACAGTTATGTTTTAGAAGCTGAAGGTATTTCAAATGTGCTGAATGCTGGAGCAAATTTTAATGGTAATTCATTAACGCTTCATTCTTACGGCGTCACGTTAAACGATTGTGTGGAGCCAAATTGTTATTACGAAGACCTTTATTTTTATGAGATTTTAACCACCCAAAATCTCGAATCTAAAACCTTCACCTATTATTACAATGAAAGAAACGGTTATAAATACCTATCACTGAGGGATCCTGACTACAATTGGGCATATTTTAGCACAGAGCCAGCTCCAGTGCCAGATACAAGGTTATTTCAAACTTGGTATTTATATATGACTGAAGTAGATCTTGGCGATCCGGTTTTTTATCCAGGCCCCAATCCTCCACAATTTACCATAAACCCAGATTTTACATATACGGGGATTGAAGGCTGTGCTTTAATAAGTGGAGATTTTATTTTGGGAAATGGGGAGGATTATGATTTTAAGTTGCAAGCACAAAACTATCAACAGGATGAAAGTAATTGCCCGCCCGGATCCGTTGGTTATGTATTATATGACCTAATGTATCGCAATCCGCCTTTGGGCTGTACTTTATATACAGGAAACGACGGAATAGACTATTTCCAATATGAAACCTTTGCTGGCTTTATTTCCTATTTCTCCAGTCAAATATTGTCAGTAAATGAGAATAGTTTGGCTGAATTGGTTATTTATCCAAATCCCGCTCAAGACAAACTGATTATTCAATCTGAAACCAATAATTTCGATTCCGTTTCCATTATGGATATTAATGGAAGAATTGTTATTGCATCAGAAAAAT